>NZ_GG749280.1:113889-404389 GCF_000160555.1 Centipeda noxia ATCC 43541 | reverse complement strand
CGGTATTTCCCCGATTTCGATGTGACGCCGTACCTTGCGCGTGTAGCGCGTGCAATGAAGGCTGCGGACATGATCGTCGACCTCAATACGGGGACGTACTACCGCTATCCGATCGAGGAGTTCTCGCCGTATCCGGATTTCATGCGCATGGCGAACGCCTGCGGGCTGCCGATCATCACGACTTCGGACGCGCATAAGCCTGAGGACTGCGCGCGCTACAACGAGGAAGCGGTGCAGTATGCGCGCTCCTTTGGCTATCGGGAGCAGATCCGATTTACAGGCGCGCGCGGGCGGGAGCGGGTCGCACTCCGCTGATTCCATGAGAAAGGAGAGCAAGAGATGAGCACAAAGATAAAATATGGAACGGGGCTGCTGCTGGCGCTGTTTTTCCTGCTCGTTCTGTGTCCCTCGGCCTTTGCTGAGGACGGCCGGGCGTGGACGTGGCTGAGCTCCAATGACAAGTATTCGAAATTCTACGCGCCGGCCTCGGTGCATGTGATGCAGGGGGCAACGGCAGCGGGCACGGGCAAGACGGTGGCGACGGCAATCGAGGCGGAGATCAAGACCTCGTTCAGCTATGAGGGCGCGGAGGAGACTATCCGCAACTATAAGATCGGGCATGTGATCTCCAACCCGGGGCAGCTTTCCTATGCTGTTGCGCAGGTGCGCGTGTCTCCGCAGAACCGGACTCTGCAGTATCTCGGAGAGACGTTCTATGATAAGGCCGGCAAAGTCCTCTGGTCCAAAGGCAAGGGGACGGAAAAGGAAATGAATTCTCAGCAGTTTGATGAGGAATTCTATGCAGCCATTATCGACACCGTCTTCCACCAGGGCGAGATGAAGCGCCTGCGTGCCGACGACCGCTGGATTGTGCTTTGGTCGGATGAGAACGCGAAAGGCGTCAAGACGCAGGTGACGGCAGACACCTCGACGATGCGCCGCATGCGGGACAACCTTATCTTTTGGGCGTGGACTGAGGTGCGTGATGCGGACGGCAAAGCAGTCGAGATCAAATTTGACAAACGTGCAGTGAACCTGCCCCAGGGCACGGAGCGCATCGTTACGGGCCGTTACTGGACGCCGGCGGGCGGATGGCAGACGCTTGACGACGGCTATGAAGGCGCCTATCGCATGATCACGCGCGGCGCCCCCGAGGAGCGCGGGCTCATTCGCCTGCGCGCTTTTGCGAACGGTTACAGCACATGGGTCACGCGATATCAGATCCGATGAGTTTTGAGTGAAAGGGCAGCACATACAATATGCCGATTAAGATACCCAATAATCTGCCTGCGGCCAACATTCTAGAGGGCGAGAATATATTCGTCATGAATGCGGCGCGTGCGTACAGCCAGGACATCCGTCCGCTGCGGATTCTCATACTGAATCTCATGCCGATCAAGGATGTGACGGAGACGCAGCTCCTGCGCCTCCTCGGCAATACGTCGCTGCAGGTAGAGGTGGACTTTATCTACACGGAGTCCTACATCCCGTCGCACACGCCGCGCGACTATCTTACGGAGTTTTACGGAACCTTTGCCGAGGTACGGCATAAAAAATACGACGGATTTATTATTACCGGCGCGCCGGTTGAGCAGCTCCCGTTCGAAGGCGTTGCGTATTGGGATGAGGTCTCTGAGATCATGCAGTGGAGCCGCAAGCATGCCTACTCGACATTTCACGTATGCTGGGGCGCACAGGCGGGGCTCTACTACCACTATGGGATTCCGAAATACTGGATGGACAAGAAGATTTTTGGTGTCTATGAACACCGCCTCTGCGTTCAGCATGAGAGCCTCCTGCGCGGCTTTGACGATACGTTCTACGTGCCGCACTCACGCCATACGGAGACGCGGCGCGCCGATATCGAGCGTGTGCCTGAGCTGACGATCCTCTCCGAGGGGGATGCAGGTCCCTACATCATTGCGAATCTGAAGCGGCGGCAGTTCTTTATCACGGGGCATGCGGAGTATGATCCGCTGACGCTCAAGGCGGAGTATGACCGCGATCTTGCGGCAGGGATGCATCCGGACATTCCCCTCAACTACTATCCGAAGGATGATCCGAGCCGGCCGCCGATCGTGCGCTGGCGCAGCGTCGCGCATCTTCTCTTTGCGAACTGGCTGAACTACTACGTCTACCAGGGCACGCCGTATGAACTCGACAGCCTTGACAATACGGAAGATTAGCCGCGGCCTCCGGTCGCTGCACGAACTCCTATTCAGTAAAAATTCAGCTTCTAAGAATACCATAGACAGCATTGATGACACTGATTTGATGGGAGCGATTTGCGTGCAAAAACGATGGGGTGCGGTATTTTCTGTCTGCGCCGTTCTGTTGATGGGGACCCGTCCGGCCGATGCCGAGGAGGTTCCGAAGCACATCTATGAATGGGTGCAGTCCACCGCACGGCAGGGTTATTTTTTTAACAAAGAACAGATCCAGTATGCTTCGGATGCACACGGTCACATCGATCTCACGAAGCTCGTAGTGCCGACCCTGCGCATCTATGACAATATCCAGATTCAGGACGTCGTCTCCAAGCGGCGCTGGCGGATGCTGCCGCTCGACGGCTATGGCGACCTCTCGGGTGCTGCGGAGTATCTTCTGATCGATTTGCGCGCAGGCGTTGTCCATGTCACCGCGCATGAAGATCTGGACAGTCGATGGGGAACCCTTTCGCGCGAGGAGAATACGAAGGAGTTTACCCTTTCCTCACTTTCGGACAAGGATGTCGAGAAGAAATTTTTTGACGCGATCATCGCCTACGCGGCTGCGCACCAGGACGAGCTGATCCAGCGCTCGCACGGGATATTGAGCGAGTCCGACCGTGCGAAGATTGAGGCGCAGAAGAAGAAACTCGCAAAGGAACACGATAAGACCACGGGAAAGGCATCGAAAAAGGCAAAAAAAGAGAAAAAGAAGAAGAAAGAATAGCAGATAAACTGCCGCTCCAAAAACAAGGGGCGGCAGTTGTTTTTTCTGGCTTTTTCCGCAAAAACAAGGTATAATGAAAACAAAAACAATACAGTGAAGGAAGGGGCACCGCATGACAGACAAGGAATGGATGCAGCTTGAACTGAGCCGCATGGTAAAGGCCGAAGGCGGTAAGGTCAGTGTCGAGCGGATGACGGAGATTGTCTCGGAGCTCAACCAGCGCCTGCGCGAGAATCCGAATTTACCGCGCGAGGAGAATGCGCCCACAGCCGACGAGCTGATCGCGCGCGCTCGTCAAACGACCGGAGAGGAGCGCTATCAGATCATCAAAGAGGCGCTCCGCATCGAGCCGGACAATATCACGGCGGCGTGCATGGCGGTCGAGTATCTCGCCAAGAATGCGGACGACCGCGTGCGCCACTATGAGGATCTGACCCGCAAAGCGACGGCTCGTCTCGAGGCGGAGGGGATGTTCAGCGCGGAGAATATCGGCAAATTTTGGTCGATGCCCGCGACGAAGCCCTACATGTTCCTGCGCCTCTCGTACATCGATGCGCTTGCCGAGGCACGCAAGCTGCGCCTCGCGGCGAAGGAGTGCGAGGAGATGCTGCGCCTCTCGGAGAATGACGGGCTCGGCCGCCGCTATCAGCTGATGTTCATCTATGCGACGATTGAGGAGGGCGATGCGGCGATCAAGCTGTATCAGCGCTACGAAGAGGGCGTCGCGATGATGTATCTGCCGCTGGCGATGCTCTTCTATCGCCTCGGCAAGATGAAGATGGCCCGCAATTTCCTCAATGAACTTGCGGCCGTCAACCATGACACCGAGGCATTCTTTGCGCGCGGTGCGGCCGGCGATTTGCCGAGGCGCGCTCCGGGACGGCATGCGGGCTCGTTTGCCATCGGGACAATGGAGGAGTTTGGGGAGGCCGTAACGGACAACCGTTTTGCCTTTGTCGGGATGGAAGCATTCTTTGAATGGGGGCTCAGCGAGCTGCGCGGGGAGCAGGAACATGCCTGAGTCCTTCCGACTGGTCAGATATGTCGTATACCTGTGCGCAGCAGCCGTTCTGTCGATGCCGGTTCCCGTGCATGCGGATCTAGCGATCGGGGGAGATGCGGCGACGCCTGAATACTGGCTGCAGGCCGACGGTGATCGGCCGATTCTGACGTTGGAAGAGATCGCGGAGGTCAACCGCAGGATTGCAGAGAAGAGCGGCGGAGTGCATGATCTGACCGCTGTTCCTGCGTGCCTTCCAGGCGCGGATGTGCAGATGCGCATCCGCCAGGCAGCGCAGGATTTCGCAGAGGAGACCCTGCCGGAACTCTATGCTGGAGGGCAGCCGCTCTCTGCAGCGGAGTGGAACGCCGTGCGGGAAAATCGTGCGCTCGATGCCGTCGAAGCGACCGTGGACGTGCGTTATGCGATCGCTCTGGAGCGTGCCGACATCCGCCTGCTCCCCACCGCTGCCGGATGGTACGAATCGCCCGATGATACGAGGTATGATTCGCTGCAGGGGACGGTGATTGACCCCGGCGAAGCGGTTCTGGTGCTGCATACCTCCCAGGACGGGGCGTTTGCCTTCGTCGAGACGCGCGACTATTACGGCTGGGCAGTAACAGAGAAGCTTGCATATGCAGAGCGGGAGCCATGGCTCTCATTTCTTGCGCCCAAGCACTTTGTTACAGTGGCAATGCCCCGGCTGCAGCTGTGGGCGAGAGAACGGAGTCTGCTCTATCAGCTTGGAGCAAAGATTCCAACGAGCGAATCCTCTGAGGCAGCGCGTCGTATCATTGTTCCGCTGAGAGATGTCGGGGAGCATTTCGTCAACGGACACATGTGGGTCCGCACTGAAGGCATGTCGATAGATGAGATGCTGCCCGAGGGGCGCCTGCCGCTGACGCACAATAACATGGTGCGATTGGCGTTCTCCGCACTTGGCACGGAGTACGGATGGGGCGGAGCCAATGAGGGAATGGATTGTTCCTCCTACGTGCAGAACATCTATCGCGCGATGGGGATTGAACTGCCGCGGGATGCGGATCTGCAGGAGAAGGCCTGTACGCTCGTGCCTCTTACGGGGCTGACACGGGAGGAGCGTTATCGCCGGATTGCGGAGGCTCCGCCGGGCGCGCTGCTGTTCCGGCCCGGTCATGTCATGCTCTATCTCGGGCAGGATGCGGGAGGGACTCCGTTTGTGATTCATGACATCAGCAGCTACTATGAAGGCGGCGAGAAGCAGTATATTCGAAAAGTCGTCGTCTCGCATCTTGATTTTTTGAACGCACGCGGCGCCGCGGCGATCGATACGCTTGACGCGATCGGCTTGGTCGTTCCGGCGCGATAAGATATGGGGACAATGCCCTCAGAGCAGGGCGAATTTGGAGGGGACCGATGGGACTTTTTGACGGATTTCAAGGCGGTGAAAAAACTGCCGTGATGAGTATGTACGACGCGATTAAGGCGGAGCTCGACCGGCACGAGTGGAATTACGAGGAAAGCGAAGAGAGCGGGGAGAATCGCCGAGAGCGGTATATCTATATGCGCAACGAGCTCGAGAACGACGAGCCCGTGACCGTAGTCATTGCAATACGCGAGTATGATCATGCGGACGGCTTTATCAAGATCAAGATCTACGACATCGCCTATCTCGAGGAGGACGGCGACTGCGCGGCGCTGCTTGCGAAGATCAATGCGTGGAACGGTGAGTTCCGCTATGCGAAATTCTGCCTGGATCGCGATCAGGATGTGGTGGTCGATATTGATCTTCCGCTTGATCTTCATGAGGGAACCTTTCAGCCGGAGAGCATCATGTCAATGATGGCACTGGGCATGAATATCGTGGAGAAGGTCTACGATGATTTGATGGGCCTCTGCACGCGCGGACACAAGCCGCGCCCGCAGGAGTAAAAAGAGATTCGAAATACGCAGGTTGAATGGAGGAATCCAATGGGACTTTTTGACGGCTTCAGCGGGAGTGAGGAAGGGCTCAAGAACAGCGCGTTTGAAGCGATCAAGGCAGAGCTTGACAAGCAGGATATGAAATACGGCGAGGATGTGACGGAGGACGGCGAGGACCACATCATCCGCATGCGCCAACAGCTTGACAACGGCAGCGTCGTGAGTATTGCGATCGTTGTCACGGAGAACGGCGATACGAACGATTTTATCAAGATCAAATATTTTGGACTTGTACGTCTTGAGGAGAACTCAGATCCGAAGGTTTTTCATGAAAAACTCAACGAGTGGAACAGTCAGTACCGCTACGTAAAATTTGTCGTCGATGACGACCGCGATGTCGTGGTGGATATCGATCTGCCGCTTGATCTGCACGTAGGTGTGTTCCAGGCGGACAGCTTTATGGCGATGGTCGGCGTCGGGCTGCAGGTGCTCGAGGAGGTCTATCCGGAACTGATGAAGCTGCGCTGGGCGTGAGCTTTGATAGAAAACGGGCTGCATCCTTAGGATGCAGCCCGTTTTCTATGCGCGATTAGCTTCGTTTTGTATGGTCGATCTGCGGGATTTTCAGCCCCCGGCGCAGATAGCTTTGCTGGAGCTGATAGATGCTCTGGACGAGGTGGTCGCGTTCGCGTGTCGACAGCGCATCGCCGAAGGCTACGCCGATGTGGTAGGTCATGCCGAGGTTGGTCTCGATGGGCGTCGCCCGCCGAATCGTGCCCTCGGTCTCGAGCGTTCCGATGTGCGGGAGTTCGGGAACGCGCACGACGATGCGTTCGTCCAGGATCAGCGGTTCGTCATGGACGAAACAAAGGCCGCCGCCGCTGATATCGATGAGATGTACCTCACGGTAGTCCGTGAGGCTCGCATGCTCTCCCGGCAGTTTTACCTCGATTGTCATCGGAATGGGGACGCGGACAAACTCGCGCAGCTGAATCCGCTCGGCGCTTTTCGGGAGGTCAAGATACCAGATCGTATCCGGCAGCTGGGAAGCCGCATGATAGGCGGAGAAGAAGTGATAGACGCAGCCGGCTCCCGTGAGGTGGCACTGAAATACCTGTCCGGGCTGGGGCGTGTCGACAAATTTTCCGACGGGGATATCCAGCCGCACGGCAAGGGCGCCGATGGGATGCCCGGCCTTTTGTTCCTCCTCACTGCGTTCGAGTGACCCGTAGTAGTCGATGCCGAGCCCCGGTTCGATGATGTGGATCGAAGCCCCGTGCTTTAGAAGCGCGGTGAGTTTGTCCCCCTCGATCATGGTGTCAGATCCTTTCCATGATGAAATATTTTTATATTAAATAAGGATAACAAAGTATGACGGCAAAGTCAATTTCACAGCGCAAGAAGGAGCGGATTCCTTTGACTTTGCCGTTTGTTCGGGATATAATAACAATCGGTGAATTATATCATCGTATTCAAAATACAGGAAAAGGAATTGGGTGGACGCGATGGCGATGAAGATAGACAGCAGCATCTCGCGGAGCACCTCGCTCACGATGCCGCGCACAGAGAGTGAGACGGGGGTACGCGGCGCTGCAGCAGATTTCAGCACGGAACTGGCAGATCAAGAGTCGTCGATGTCGCGTGAGGCGATGGATCGCCTGCTCGAACAGATCGACGAGCAGGGGGCGCGTCTTTCGAAGTCGCCGACCTATGAGGAGCTGCGTTCCTATCGTTCGCTCATCCAGAGCTTTATCGGCGAGGCCGTGGACGGTATGTACGAGCTGCACACGCAGGCGGGATGGGACCGCCTCGGCCGCCAAAAGGTCTATACCTCTGTGCGCAAGATTGACAAGAAGCTCGAGGAGATGGCCGAGAAGATCCGGCTCGGACAGGCGAGTCAGCTCGATATCATTGCGAGCCATGACGCCATCCGCGGACTGCTCGTCGATCTCTATATGTGATGGCGCGCATCAAAAAATCACCGTTGCCGGCGGAGGAAGGGAGCGTACGCGAGGAATTCCCGAAGGACTGGTCGGATATCCGCGGACATGCGGAGATCATTCGCCGCCTGCGCTTCCTCGCCGCGGCAGAGCGTCTGCCGCATGCGCTGCTGTTTACGGGCGCGGAGGGCGTCGGCAAACGGCGTACGGCGCACGTGCTTGCGCGAACCCTGCTCTGCGCGAAGGGGGGCGATGCTCCCTGCGGACACTGCGATTCCTGTCGTACGATGGAGGCGGGGGTGCATCCTGACTATTTTGAGGCGGTGCCGGAGGCGCGCGGCAAGGGCGCAGCTGCGATCCGTACCGATGCTGTGCGCGAGATTCTCGTCGCGGCATCCGGCGCGCCGATCAGTGCGCGTCGGCGCATCATTCTCATCGACGATGCCGACCGCATGAATGAGACGGCGGCAAATCGTCTGCTCAAGACGCTCGAAGAGCCGTCGGGCGAGGTGATTTTCATCCTTGTGACAAGCGCCTGCGAGGCGATCCTGCCGACCATTCGTTCACGTGCCGTGCGCATTGCGTTCGGTGCGCTGCCGCGCACGGAGCTCGAGACTGCGCTCGCGGAGCGGGGAACAGACAACGGGGAGACGATTGCTGCCCTCGCGGACGGCAGCCTGGGGCGCGCCTATGCGCTTGCGGCAGAGGGGCTTTCTCTGCGCGATGATGCGCTGCGCGTCTTGGCGGAGCTGCCTGCGCTCAGCATGGAGGATATTTGGCGGTACGCAGAGAAGATCGGCGCGTATACCCATGAGGAGCGAAGGGCTTGGCTGGGTTATTTTCAGACGGCCATGCGCGACTTGCTGCTTCTTCTCGAAGACGGGACGGCATCGCAGCTCTTTCATCCCGATCGCCGCGCTGATCTTGGCGTACTCCTTGCGCATATGCTGCGGCCGCAGATCTTTGCGCTCTTGGATGAAAGCAGGAAGCTCCTGCGGCGCTTCGATGCGAACGTGAATCCGGCGCTGCAGGCAGAGGCATTTTTGATACGAGCACGACAGCAATTCATATGAATTGTTTATATATATCGAGGAGGAAGTTTTGCAAACGATTGTTGGTGTCCGCTTTAAATCGGCGGGCAAGATATACTCATTCGGCCAGGGATCGCTGGCTGTCGCCGAGGGCGACCATGTCATCGTGGAGACGGCGCGCGGCATGGAGTGCGGCAAGGTGGTGACGGGCCCGCGCGAGGTGCCGGATGAATCCGTGCCGCCGAATCTGCGCATCGTGCACCGTATTGCCGACGCATCCGATCTTGCGCGCATCGATGAGAATCGGACGCGTGAGCGCGAAGCGCGTACGGTCTGCGAGGAGAAGATCAAAGAGCTCGGGCTCAAGATGAAACTCGTTGACGTTGAGCTGACGTTCGATCTCTCGAAGATGACGTTTTACTTCACCGCGGATGGGCGCGTAGACTTTCGTCAACTCGTTCGCGAGCTTGCGGGCGTATTCCGCACGCGCATCGAGCTGCGTCAGATCGGCGTGCGCGACGAGGCGAAGATGATGGGCGGCATGGGATGCTGCGGGCGGCCGCTCTGCTGTGCGACCTTCCTCGGCGACTTTGTTCCCGTCTCCATCCGCATGGCAAAGGAGCAGAACCTCTCGCTCAACCCGACAAAGATTTCGGGCATCTGCGGGCGCCTCATGTGCTGCCTGAAATATGAGAACGACGGCTACGGATGCGGCGGCTGCATGAAGGAGAAGAAAGAAGAATACACCCCCGTGCAGAATGACCGCGTCGTCGCAGAGAGCGGCGAGGGGCGCATTGTCGCGCTGAACGAGCAGCGTCATATGGCGACCATCCTCATGGATGACGGGAAAACGGTGGTTGCCTCGTGGGACGACATTGCCAAGGCGGATGCCGCGGAGGGAGCGGGCGGCTGCGCATGCCCGCATCGGCTGCAGGCGAGCGCGCAGCATACGCTCCCGAAAGAACAGAGAGAACCGCGCGAGCGCCGTTCCGGCGCCAAACATCGGCGTGACCGGAGCGAGCGGGCATCGGACGGCAATCGCCGCGCGCAGAATCCGAAGCGGAAGCCGCGGCGCACGCCGCGCCCGCAGCACAGCGACGAAGTCTATGAGTGACGCGGAGGCTCTGCGGCCAAATGAACGGATCGATGATCTGTGTACAGGCGGGCGCCGGATCATCCAGCGGACCGACGAATTCTGTTTTTCGATGGACGCCGTACTGCTTGCGCATTTCCCGCGGCTCACAGGACGGGAGCATATCCTTGATCTCGGCACGGGCACGGGGGTCATTCCCCTTCTCGCTGCGGACGGAGCTGCGCAGATCACAGCGGTTGAGCTGAATCCCGTGCAGGCGGCGCTCGCTGCACGGAACGTACAGCTGAACGGCCTTTCGGAGAAAATTACGGTGCGGGAGGGCGATTATCGCGACCCTTCCGCACTTTTTGCATGTGCGGTATTCGACCTCGTCTTTGCGAACCCGCCCTATCGCCCTGTTGCAAGCGGTGCTGTCAGCATAGGAGACGGACGTGCGACAGCGCGGCACGAGATCACGGCGACGCTTGCCGATACCGTGCGTGCGGCGGCATATGCCCTGCGGCATGGGGGAAGGCTCGCGATGGTTCATCTCCCCGAGCGGCTCGGAGAGCTTGTGCTCGCGCTCACGGCCGAGGAACTCGCCGTCAAACGACTGCGTATGGTACAGCCGCGCGCGGACAAGGCGCCGAATCTTCTCCTCCTCGAGGCAGTGAAGGGCGCAGCTCTTGCAGGAATGCGTCACGAGCCCGCGCTCATCGTGCGCGACGCAGAGGGGAACTACACCGCTGAGATCCGTGAGATTTACGGCGGCAGTATCTAAAGAACCGGAAGCAACGAGAAAACGGGACCGATGTACAAAGTCAAAATCGACCTCTGTACATCGGTCCCGTTTTGTGTCTATGAACGGTGTTATCGTTTCCCCTCTGCCTTTGCCATAAACGTATCGGATGTGACAGCGAAGCGTGTGTGCGTGCCGGAACCAATCTCCTCGCGCTCGTCGTACGCCGTTACGCTCAGCGCGACGGCGCGTCCGTCAACTGCCGTTACCTCGGCGACAGCGCGCACGGCGAGACCAACCGGCGTCGCTGCGCGGTGCTTGATGTGGAGTTCCGTACCGACCGTCGTCCAGCCGTCGGGGCATTCGCGCTGGCAGAGCTCTGCGGCCGCGCGTTCCATCAGGGCCGCCATGGCAGGTGTCGCATACACCGCGAGAGACCCGCTTCCAACCGTCGCTGCGGTATTCTCTTCGGTTACTTTCCCGTGCGCCTCGTGCGTCATGCCGACGGCGATACTGCTTGTAAAGTCCATGTGATCCGCTCCTTTTTTGATCTGTCATCATTATAAGCGCCGTGCGCATGGATGTCCAGAGGAATCGAAAATGCACGCGCCCATAAAATATAGTTAAGCATATAAAATGAAAACTGTATACAGATTAGGAGAAATGTTGATTTGCTGTGATAAATAAATATTGTGAAAAGAATACAATTAGAAATCGTGTTGACACGATGAAAACGCTCATGTATCATGATAAATAGATATACAATGCTTCTTTTATACATAGCCGAAAGGTGTGTATCATTCCGCTGCTGTGAAGGGGTTCTTGTATGAGAGGGGATAGGAGATATGTTCAACGGATTGAAGGGCCGGCGTCGGCTGGCACTCTATGTGGCCTTGGGCTTGTCCGCCGGGAGCGGCGTGTTCATGGATGCCTCGGCAGCCTATGCAAGCGATGTGACGATTCCGTCAACGGACACGGCGCATGGAGCGGGGATTAACGGCACTGCAGAAACGGGAAGAAAGGACGGCAATAACGTAACGATCGGCGAAACCGGCGCTGCGGGTCCTGCCATCAACGGGGATGTTGTCGGCGGATATGCAGCTGCGGGGGATACGGCGAACAATACCGTTACGATCCGGAGCATGATTGCCCTTGATCCCGGAAAAGCCGTTTACGGCGGCAGGAGCGACACCGGCTCGGTGACGGGCAATGCTGTCCGCATTGTCGGCGGGCACATGACGAATGTCTACGGCGGATATACGGCCGGTGCGGGCAGGGTTCAGAACAATGCCGTTACTGTTACGGGCGGCACTGTGCACGGACACATTACGGCGGGTGCATCGGCCGGCATGGGCGCCGTCAGCGGCAATACCATTCATCTGGGGGATGAGAGTCACCGCGACCTTTCGGCTGCGGCGCTCACCGACGCCGATCTTCGCGGCGCTGAGACCGGCGGCAGTGCATCAGGCAATATTCTTGCGGTCAATGCCAAGGGGGCCGCGGTGAAATCCGTCGATCGGTTCGACACGTATCGCTTTAACCTCGGCGATGCGATCGGCGCCGGTGATACCATGCTCCAGGTTGTCAATGCAGGAGCGTTCGATCCGGCAGGAAACGGCGTTTCGCTGGAGAATATCAAAATCGGCTCGATTGATCAGCATGGGAGAGGGAGCGTTACTCTTCTTCAGGGGCAGGCGGCGACACAGCTGAAGTTCGACGCATCCGTGCGTGAGCTTGCCGCAACGCTGACGCATGAGCTGGAACTGCGCACAGACAGCGGTATGAATACAGTAAATGCGCTGCTGCTGAACTACAACCGCTTCAACGGGAGCCGCGTGACTCACGACGGAAGAGCAGCGGCAGTCAGTGAACTTTACGGCGGACTTTCCCGTACCGGTCATACGACGACGGACAATGCGCTGACGGTGACGGGCCTCGCCACTGATCTTGCCGCTGCATTCGGCGGAAAGAATGAGGGGGCGGGCGGCGATGTCACGAAAAATCATCTGACAATCACAGGCACTGACGAGCCGGCTCCGCCGAATACCGTGCACGCCATCGCATCGGCATACGGCGGTGCGATCATGAACGCGGCGAATGCCGGAACCGTCGGCGGTGCGGCGGACGGCATGGGCAATGTCATCACGATTGCAGGCGGCACGGTCAATAATGTCTACGGCGGATACAGCGCAGGAAGCGGCGCCGTAGAGGGCAATGCCGTCACCATTACGGGCGGAACAATCGGCAATTCGGTAACCGACGGCAGTGTTTACGGCGGTTATGCGGCGAACGGCACAGCGAGAGCGAATACAGTCACGCTTGGCGGTGCCGACGGTACATATGCCGCGGATCTCGTCCATGCGAACATCTACGGCGACAACGCTGCCGCCAATGCAGAGAACGGCAACACGCTGAACGTTCGGGCGAAGAATATTGCGGTCAAAAGCGTTCAAAATTTTGACAACTACACATTCCAGCTGAACCCTTTGATTACCGATCAGTCGACCATGCTGACGATAGGGCGCGGCGGATTCGGCAGGGAGATCGACTGGAATAAGCTGACGGTTGAGAATCTGCCGGATCTCCAAGGAAGAAACCCCGGCGGCAGGATTACGCTCGTCCGCGGCGACGCGGCGGGCGCGCTGAAGTTTAAGACGGCTTCTGTGCGGCGCAACAACAGCACAAGCGATACAGAATATGTATTGGAGACGGACACGGCGGCGCGCGAGGCGCAGGAGGTGCTCCTGATCTATGCGAAGTTCAAGAACAACACATGGGCGTATAACGGAACGAATCCTGCAGACACGAACGAAGTCTCCGGCGGCATTTCTTACATGGACGGCAGCGACACTGAGGAGAATACACTCGCGGTGACGGGGGTCCCGGCAGCGAACCTCAATGCCGTTTACGGCGGAAAGACCAATGGCGCGGCGCATTCGAAAAATAACCACGTCCTTATTTACAGCACAAACGTCAATCCCTCCAGCCCTGTCCAGCAGGGGCAGATTACGAACGTCTACGGTGGCTATACCGCAGCGGCAAGCGGTGCGGCGAATGGCAATGAGGTCCATGTCTACAACGGACAGGTCGGCACGGTCTATGGAGGAATGGCGGGCGGTGCGGCGAATGGCAACAGCGCCCTCGTCTATGGCGGTACAGTCGTGAATGTCTACGGCGGATCTGCCGCTGCAGCGACGCAGGGGACGGCATCGGAGAATCATGTCACGGTTGCCGGAGGAACGGTCAGCGGACAGATTGCCGGCGGACGCTCCTATGATGCGGCGCAGAACTCGCGCGGCAATGTCGTCACGCTCGGCGCGGGGAACAGTTCTGCGGGGCCGAATATCGCCGGGGCTGCGGTCTATGGAACGAGTTATTATGATACCGCGAACAGCCGTGAGCTGATCCTTGCCAATGACAGCGACAGGATTGCCGGCAATACGCTGCATGTTGCGGCGACCGATATCAGGGCCAGCAGCATTCGCAACTTCGAGAAGCTGAACTTTACGTTGGCGGACAGCTTTAAAGACGGCCGCACCATGCTGACCCTCTCCGATGAGGGCGGCTTCGGCACGGTCACAGATTCTGGCGATCAAGTCCGTATGAAGTGGGAGAACCTCACCGCCGATACAGCGGGGCTCTCCGCGCAGATCGACGCCGGCATCCAGGGCAGGAACACGTTTACGCTGCTGCAGACGCTGGTCCCGGGACCGCCGCCGCAGCGCCCGAACAATCTTCGCTTCAGCGGCTATACGGAGACGGTCTATGCGGATGTTGACCGTGTCTACGAGAAGAAGCTGCATGTGAATTCATCTGCCGTAAAGAATGGTGCGGATGTTGATGCGAACGCTGTGCTGCTTGAGCTGAACCGCTACAAGGACGGCACAGTAACGCATGACGGATCAACATCGCCCGCTGAGGTCTACGGCGGATATTCTGCGTATGACGATACGAAGCAAGTCAACGGTCGGCACATCGGCCATACGACCGAAAACAATACGCTCAGCATCACGGGCGTTGCGACCGGCACAAACAGCCTAAAGGCGTACGGCGGCTATACCGGCGGTGCGCAGGGCGGCGCTGTGGGCAACATGGTTCATGTGAATGTCACGAATGCAACCCCGGGTCACCTTGATTCTGCCTACGGCGGCTACACCAAGGGCGCCGGCGTCGTGCGCGGCAATACGCTGCGGTTCTTGCGCGGCGAGACCGTTCATGATCTGATGGGCGGCTACATTGACAGCACGCGAAGCGATGCCGCTGTCGAAGGCAACAGTGTTCTGGTTGAGGGCGGAAGCGTCGGCGGAACTGTTTACGGCGGCTATACGAAGGGTACCGGCGATGCTGCACGTAATACGGTCACACTCCGCGGCGCAGATGTCGGCGGCGATGTCATCGGCGGGTACAGCGATACAGTGCCGGCGGCCGATGCTCGTGTGACGAACGGCAACACGATCAATCTCTACGGGACGCACATCAGCGGAACGATCTACGGCGGCGCGGCAAAGAACAACGCAAACGAAAAGGTCGCAAACGGCGTAGGCAACACCCTTGCCGTTCGTGACCGCGGAACGAGGGCGGCGGACTTCACGGGCGTACAGAATCTCCATTTTTACATCCCGGAAGGCACGACGGCAGATCCAGCCGCGGCGACGATGCTTCGTCTGACGGATGCCGCGTATCTGACGGACGGCAAAAAAGATCTGACCAATGTCAATGTCGGCGTTCAGCTTGCAGGCGGTCGTCCGACACTCAGCGTCGGCGACACGGTCAGCCTGATGAAGGCATATAAGGTGGATGCCGGCGACAGCAGGGCGGTCGAAATTACATCGAATACACCGCTCGTCAACAACACGACGGGCATGCAGGGTGTCAGCCTCCGCTACAACTTCGATCTCCTTACGCGCGAGGCGCAGAACGAGGCGAACGCCAATACCACGAATCCGAGCCATCTGAGTAATGAGCTCATTGCTCAGGTGACAAATATCGAGCTCAACGAGCAGACGAAGTCGCTCGTTGAGACGAGAGCCGCTGCCACGGCGATGATCAACAGCAGCATCGATTTCCTTGCCGACAACGGGTTCCGTGCGGCGGAGGAGGCGATCTCTGCAGGGCTGGCAGGGGCGCAGGCCTCCGTGTCCGGCGGCAGCAGCTTCCAGATGTGGGCGGCGCAGGGCGGCTCCTCGATTCGCCTGAACTCCGGATCTCATGTGGATACGAAGGGGTGGAATCTCAACCTCGGATTTGCCAAGCAAAAGACCGCCGGCCGCAACACCGTCACCTACGGTCCGCTCCTGGAGTACGGCAGAAGTACGTACGATTCCTATCTGGATGACGGGACGCACGGCGACGGAAAGATGAGCTACTTCGGCGCGGGCGTCATGGCGAAGTCGAAAAATGTCAGCGGTGCCTATGTCGAGGGCAGCGTGCGCGTCGGCCGGGTAAAGAGCGACTATGCAGGCACCGTTTCCGGCATTCGTACCGGCTACGACAACAGCAGCACATACTATGCCGCGCATATCGGCGTCGGGCAGGAGAAGGAACTGAAGGGCGGAAATAAGATTGAGACCTATGCGAAGTACTTCTACTCGCATCAGGGAGGCAATACAACGAAGCTGCACACGGGCGAGACCTACGACTTTGATGCAGTGAACTCGCACCGCATCAAAGTCGGCAGCCGTTACACGAAGAAGTTCAGCAACCGCAGCGAGTTCTATACGGGGCTTGCCTACGAGTACGAGTTCGGCAGCGATGCCGGGGCGACGTATCTGGGGTACAGCACACCGAGCCCGAGCCTCAAGGGCGGCACGGGGCTCCTTGAGCTCGGCTATCAATTCGCTCCGCAGGACGGACGCGTGCGCTACGGCGTGAACCTTATGGGCATGACCGGCAAGCGCAGAGGTCTTGCCGGCAGCGTTCAGATCAACTGGGCGTTCTGAGGAAATATCAACTGTATGCAAAGAGGCGGCCTCCGGGCTGCCTCTTTTGTATACAGAATTATTTTCATCGTGCAGTTGCGCCTGCGGGCGAATCGTTTTATAATAAGGAACGCCTATAAGGGCAGGATATAAAAGAGGTGATACGAGTGAGTGATACGTACAGCGTCGCCATCAGTTACGGCGACGTTCTTGGCTGGATTGACTACGATGCGGCTTCCCGTTCGGCGACGGTGAATCTCGCGGATGAGAAGGGGCGCGCGGCAGTGGATCATTTCCTTGCGCAGGATCATGAGGTCGAGGTGCCGCACGAGACGCTGATGGATTTTACGAAGGAGAACGTCACTCCGCTCGCGGATCGGGAGAGCTTTGAACTGGCTCTGACACGCCTGTGGAATGAGACGGGCGTCCAGGTGGACTGGTCGCGGCCGGTCGACTATGTGAAGGCGCACCCGCATTACTGAGAGACGCTGCATCGTGCGGAATTTCTCAAAGGTTTTACGCCGTCCGGGGGGATGGCGGGAGGAGTTTTTATGATTCGTATTGGTATTCTTGGCTATGGCAATCTCGGCCGCGGCGTGGAGTACGCCGTGGAGGCAAATGAGGATATGGAGCTCGTCGCCGTGTTCACGCGGCGCGCTCCCGCGTCGGTAAAGCCCCGCATGAATGTGCCTGTGGTTTCTGTCGATGACGCGGAGATGTGGAAGAACAAGATCGATGTTCTGATTCTCTGCGGCGGCTCGGCGACAGATCTGCCGGAGCAGACGCCGGCATTCGCAAAGCTGTTCAATGTGGTGGACAGCTTCGACACGCATGCAAAGATTCCTGCGCATTTCGCTGCGGTGGATGCGGCGGCAAAGGAAACGGGTCATGTCGGCGTGATCTCGGTCGGCTGGGATCCCGGCATGTTCTCGCTCGCGCGCGTCTATGCGAACGCGGTTCTCACGAACGGCGCGGACTACACGTTCTGGGGACGCGGCGTCAGCCAGGGGCATTCGGATGCGATTCGCCGCATTCCGGGCGTCAAGGATGCCAAGCAGTACACCGTTCCTGTCCCGGCCGCGCTTGCGGCGGTGCGCAGCGGCGCGAATCCGGCGCTCTCGACGCGCGAAAAGCATACGCGCGAGTGCTATGTCGTGCTCGAGGCGGGCGCGGATAAGGCCGCAGTCGAGAAGGCGATCGTGACGATGCCGAACTACTTCGCAGACTATGATACGACGGTGCATTTCATCACCGAAGAAGAGCTGCAGCGCGATCATGCAGGACTCGCGCATGGTGGATTCGTCATCCGCTCCGGGGCAACGGGCAGGAACGGCGAGCACAAGCATGTGATCGAGTTCAGTCTGAAGCTTGACTCGAACCCCGAGTTCACGGCGTGCGTGCTCGCCGCCTATGCGCGTGCAGCGCATCGTCTCGCTGCCGAGGGTGTGACAGGCTGCAAGACGGTGCTTGACATCGCTCCTGCCTATCTCTCGGCGAAGAGCGGTGCGGAGCTGCGTGCGGCTCTGTTGTAAAATCATATTGTAATCACGGGTGTCTCGTGCAGCTTTGCACGAGGCACTTTTGTATCGGCGCTGCGGCGTTCGAAGAAAGGAGGCGCAGTTATGGGACTGCTTCGGAAATTTTTCAGCAATACGGGGAAACCCGAGGGCGTCATGGGGAGAATTGTCGTCGCGATGATGAACCGCGGCCACGCGGGAATCGCGGCATGGGGCTTTACGCATCTGCGCTTTCGCGGGGATGAGGATGTACTCGACTGCGGCTGCGGCGGCGGCGCCAATCTCGCACAGCTTTTGCGGCTGCTCCCCAAAGGCCGGGTCACGGGGCTGGACTACTCTCCCATCTCCGTGGAGAAGGCACGCGAAGTCAACCGCGCGGCAATCGACGCGGGACGCTGTACAGTAGTGCAGGGCAATGTGCTGGAGCTGCCGTTTGAAAGCAGCAGCTTTGACGCCGTTACGGCATTTGAAACGGTGTACTTTTGGCCGGAGCTCGTGCGCTGCTTCGCCGAGATTCATCGCGTGCTGAAGCCCGGCGGCGTATTCATGATTACCAATGAGGCCACCGGCAGGACGAAGAGTCACGAGAAGTGGCTGAAGATCGTCGACGGCATGACCGTCTACACCGGCGAAGAGCTGGAGGCGCTGCTCATAGACGCAGGCTTTGCGCAGGTGGAGATCGACGAGGACAGGAAGGCGGATCGCCTCAGTGTGCGGGCGTATCGAGCATGAGATCCTGTTCCTTTGCAAATGAAGAAGGCGTCCCATGATCGAGGGACGCTTTTGCTATTTCACCAGGAAGATTTTTCTGTTATAGTAGAGGGAAAGATTCGATTGAGAAAGGAGACCTGTCATGGCGATTACACCGCCGACCCTGCCGACGCCTCCGACTCCGCCAAAGATTTCGATTGGGGAGGCGGCACATGAGGCGCAGGCGAATACGACGCATACGACGGGCGACGCGCAGGCGGAGCAGCAGGCGCGCGACTCGGTGGCACGGGGAAACGGCGCGCTCTCGAAGACAACGACAGGGACACCGCGTGACCGTACGGGGCAGGAGGAGCGCCCGAATGCTGCCGCGCGTACGGATGCGGCGAAGGGCGACGCGGTGAACACCTCGGCGTCAAAGGTGGACCGCGGGACACAGACAGAGGGGCGGACGGGCGCGGATGTTGCAAACGGACTTGATATGGCGCAGGAGAATGCTGCCCTCAGGCAGCAGCTCGCGGGAACGGAGCAGAAACAGCCGCAGGTCCCCGCGTCCTATACGGCGACAAGCGCGCTCTATTGGGCGGGGATGATTGCGCTTGCCCTTGTGCTTGGTCTCTTCTTTTTCCGCCGCTTTTTACAAAAAAAATCGGCACAGGCGCGCGCGGAGGGGCCGTCGCTCGGGGAACGCATTCTCGCGCGCGAGAAAAACGCCGCGGCGCGCAATGCTCCCGCATCAACGCAGACGATGGGGGCGTATGACGATCTCCTTGCGGCGGCAGAGCGTACGCGGCGCGCACGCGATACGCGCGGTGAAATCCTTCCGGAGTACACCGGGCTGACCGCAGGGGAGGCGCTCGAACGTCTGATGGAGGAGGAGCAAGTGCCGCGCGCGCAGATGCGCGGACAGGATGCGCCTGCAGATGTGCGGCATGCTGCTCACCCAAAGCCTGCAGCAGTACAAAAATCTGCGCCGACCACGGCGAAAACATCGCCGACGCAGGAGGATGCGGAGGAGATGCCGCGTTTTGAAGTGCGCGTATAGCGTCCGATGTATGCAACCGTCAAAAAAACATTGACAAATGTTCATGTGCGGGCGATAATGAAGGAGTTTTCCCCATGCAGAGACACTTTGCGGCGCGGCGGAGAGGAGTTTGTTTGCAATGAAACATGTGCTGTCCGTCTTTGTTGAGAACCAGACGGGAGTTCTGGTGCGCGTCGTGAGCATGTTTTCCCGGCGGGAGTTCAACATCGACAGTCTGTCGGTCGGCGTGACGGAGTCGCCGGATTTCTCGCGCATCACCGTTGTGATGCAGGGGGACGGGAATCTCGTTGAGCAGATGATCAAGCAGCTGGAGAAGATTCCCGTCGTGCGGGCGGTTCAGCGGCTGGACGAAAAGAACGCGGCATGCCGCGGCATGACGCTGATCAAGGTGCGGGCAGATGACGACAATCGCCTCGACGTGCTGAAGATGGGCGAGCTGTTCCGCGCACACGTTGTCGATGTGGAGTCCTCCTCGATCATCTTTGAGATCACGGGCAGCGATGACAAGGTGACGGCGTTCCTGAAGGTGATCAAGCCCTACGGCATCGTCGAAGTCATCCGCACGGGTCTCATTGCGCTCGAGCGGGGGGAACACACCATTTATGAACATTGTGAGGAGCGGGAGTACTATGGCAAAAACTTACTATGATCAGGATGTCAACTGGAGCGTGCTCGAGGGCAAGACGGTTGCGGTCATCGGCTACGGCAGCCAGGGCCACGCGCATGCACTGAACCTGAAGGACAGCGGGGTAAACGTTGTCATCGGGCTTTATGCGGGCTCGAAGTCGGCGAAGCTCGCCGCTGAAGACGGGCTCAAGGTTCTCCCCGTAGCGGATGCGGTCAAGGCTGCGGACGTTACGATGGTCCTCATTCCGGATGAGAAGCAGGCGGCGCTCTACAAGAGCGAGATCGCACCGAACCTGAAACCAAACAGCGCGCTCGCATTTGCGCACGGGTTCAACATCCACTTTAACCAAATCGTTCCCGCAGAGAATATCGACGTGTTCATGGTTGCGCCGAAGGGGCCCGGCCATCTCGTACGCCGTACGTTCCGCGAGGGCGGCGGCGTGCCGGATGTGTTCGCGGTCGGACAGGACGCGACGGGCAAATGTTTTGACCTCGCGCTTGCGTATGCACGCGGCATCGGCGGCACGCGCGCGGGCGTCATCCAGACGACATTCCAGGAGGAGACGGAGACCGATCTCTTCGGCGAGCAGGTCGTCCTCTGCGGCGGCGTGACACACCTCATCCAGAGCGGATTCGAGACGCTGATCGAGGCGGGCTATCAGCCGGAGATCGCGTATTTCGAGTGCTTCCATGAGATGAAGCTCATTGTCGACCTCATGTATGAGGGCGGCATGGCGAAGATGCGCAAATCCATCTCCGACACGGCGGAGTACGGTGACTACACGCGCGGCCCGCGCATCATCACCGAGGAGACGAAAGCGGAGATGAAGAAGATCCTCGGCGAGATCCAGGACGGCACGTTTGCACGTCAGTGGCTTACGGAGAACAATGCGGCAGGGCGTGCGCACTTCCTTGCGGAGCGCCGCATCCATGCGGAGCACCCGATCGAAGAGGTCGGTGCGGAGCTGCGCGGCATGATGTCGTGGCTCAAGGACGGCGCTGACCTGCGTAAGGACTAAATTGCACAGAAATAGGGGCAAATATCAGAGGGGCGTTGTCTGTGCAGCGTCCCTCTTTGCGTATTTTGAACATTTGGAGGGCATATGGGCATGAATATGAGCGAGAAGATTCTCGCACGCCATGCAGGTCTGGATCACATCGAGCCAGGGCAGCTCGTGACGTGCCGCCTCGACATGGTGCTCGCAAACGATGTGACGGGACCGCCGTCGATCAAGGAGTTTGAAAAGACGGGCCGTCCCGTTTTTGATCGGACGAAGATCGCGCTGATTCCCGATCATTTTCAGCCGGCAAAGGACATTAAGTCTTCGGAGCTGGCGAAGATCATGCGCGACTTTGCACGCAAGCACGATATTCTGCACTACTATGAGCAGGGCCGCGTCGGCATCGAGCACGTCATCCTGCCGGAGAAGGGCATCGTCGGTCCCGGCATGCTGACGATCGGCGCGGACTCGCACACGTGCACCTACGGCGCCGTGAACGGTTTCTCGACGGGCGTCGGCACAACTGATCTCGCGGTCGGCATGGCGACAGGCGAGGCATGGTTCAAGGTGCCCGAGGCGATCAATGTCCGCCTGACGGGGAAGAAGCCTGCTGACATCAGCGGCAAGGATGTCATCCTGACGCTGATCGGCATGATCGGCGTGGACGGCGCGCTCTACCAGAGCCTCGAGTTCACGGGCGAGGGCGTTGCGGATCTCACGATGACCGATCGTCTGACGATTGCCAACATGGCGATCGAGGCGGGCGGAAAGAACGGCATCTTCCCGTATGACGATGTGTGCAGAGCGTACGTCGAGGAACGCATGAAGGCGCCCTTTGAGCCGGTACATGCCGATCCCGACGCGCATTATGCGCGTACGGTGGAGATCAACCTCAGCGAACTGCGTCCCGTTGTGTCCTTCCCGCATCTGCCGGAGAATACGAAGCGTGTGATGGACATTGCGGAGCCGATCGAGATCGATCAGGTGGTCATCGGCTCATGCACGAACGGGCGTCTTGAGGACATGGAGATCGCAGCGGAGATTCTGAAGGGACATACGGTGCACGAGCGCGTACGCTGCATCGTCATCCCGGGCTCGCCGTGGGTCTATCAGGAATCGATGCGGCGCGGCTACCTCGACATCTTCATGGAGGCGGGCGCGGCGATCTCGACACCGACCTGCGGGCCGTGTCTCGGCGGCTACATGGGCATTCTCGCGGCAGGCGAGCGCTGCGTCTCAACGACGAACCGCAATTTCCGCGGACGCATGGGGCACGTCGACAGCGAGGTCTATCTTGCAGGTCCGCACGTGGCGGCCGCGAGCGCGATACTGGGGCGGATTGCGGCTCCCGAGGAGGTGGTGTGATGTTCGAGGGGAAGGTCTGGCGCTACGGCGACAACATCGATACGGACGTGATTATTCCTGCGCGCTATCTCAATACATTTGAGCCGAAGGCCCTTGCGGAGCACTGTATGGAGGACATCGACACGACGTTTGCCAAGGAGGTCGCTGCGGGCGACATCATGGTCGGCGGGCGCAACTTCGGCTGCGGCTCCTCGCGCGAGCACGCGCCGATTGCGATTGCGGCATCGGGGATCCCTGTCGTCATCGCGGCGAGCTTTGCGCGCATCTTCTACCGCAACGGCATCAACATCGGCCTGCCGCTCCTTGAGATCGGCGACGATGTGGAGAAGATCAGCGCGGGTGACCGCCTGCGCGTCGACACGGCGACGGGGGCAATCGAGAACCTCACGACGGGCGATACGTTTCGCGCGCATCCGCTGCCGGGCTTCGTGCAGGAGATTGCGCAGGCGGGCGGCCTTTTGAACTACATCCGCGAGAATGGGGGCTTCCGTCATGGCGTATAAGATTGCAGTCGTTCCCGGCGACGGCATCGGACAGGAGATCACGCAGGAAGCCGTGCGCGTTTTGCGCGCCGTCGACGCGAAATTCGCGCTCGGGCTGACGTACGAGACGCGCGACGCGGGCGGCACGGCATACGATAAGTACGGCACACCGCTTCCTGAGGACACGCTCGCGGTCTGCAGGGAATCGGACGGCGTGCTCTTCGGCGCGGTCGGCGGAACGAAGTGGGACAGTGCAGAGCCTGCGCTTCGTCCCGAGCGCGCGATTTTGGGCCTCCGCAAAGGGCTTGGACTGTATGCGAATCTGCGTCCAGTGAAGGTCGCGGACGCACTGATCGAGCATTCCCCCTTAAAGCCGGAACTCGTGCGCGGCGTCGACCTTGTCATCGTGCGTGAGCTGATCGGCGGCATCTACTTCGGAGAGAAATGCGAGTCCGAGCAGGTAGACGGCGCGGAGCGCGCATGGGACATGGAGAACTACTCTGTGCCCGAGGTGGAGCGCATCGCACGTCTCGCGTTCGAGACGGCGCGCCTGCGCCGCGGAAAAGTTACCTCTGTGGACAAGGCGAACGTGCTTGCGACCTCGCGCCTCTGGCGGCGCACGGTGACGGCGCTCGCGCCGGAGTATGCGGATGTGGCGCTTGATCATCTCTATGTGGACAACTGTGCCATGCAGCTTGCCGTGCGTCCGACACAGTTCGATGTGATTGTGACGGGCAATCTCTTCGGGGACATCCTCTCCGATGAGGCGGCGGTGATCGGAGGCTCGATCGGTCTCATGCCGTCGGCGTCCATCGGTACGGGGACGAGTCTCTTTGAGCCGATTCACGGCAGCGCGCCCGACATCGCGGGGCAGGGCATCGCAAACCCACTCGGGACGATCCTCTCGGCGGCGATGCTGCTGCGCTACGCACTCCGCGAGGAGGAAGCGGCGGATGCCGTTGAGGCAGCGGTGGACGCGGCGCTCGCCGAGGGCAGGCGCACGGCAGACATCTACATCGAGGGAAGCGGCTGCACGAAGGTCGGCACGACAGAGATGACCGACGCTGTGCTTGCACATTTATAGAAATTACGAGCAAGCTCCACGCGAACACCTCGTTGCGCAAGTGATCGTGTACTTATCTGCCGAAATACCTGCGGACTTCTTAAACGCGCTACGCTCGAACGAAAGAAATTCGCTGGGGCAGAACGCACACTTTACTCACTTGCTCCACTAGGATTCGCTTAGGAGCTTTACTCATCTCATCCGCAACAAAAAGGGAATGCCCGTGCGGGCATTCCCTTTTTTGCGTCCATAAAATCACTCCGCCGCCGCGTGCCTGTTCATGATATATCTCCACCGGACAAACAGCGCGAGCAGGAGGAGGATCGCGCCTGCCGTCGGGAAGAGATAGTGCATGCCGAGGTAGGTTGCGACAACGCCGCCGAGGAGCGGTCCCGCTGCGCCGCCGATTTGCTGGGCGGAAAAGAGAAGCCCAAAGACGCTGCCTTTGAGCTGCGGGGGTGTATGCTGGGCAATGATTGCGTTCAGCGAGGGCTGAATCCCTGCGATAAAGAGCCCCACGCCGAACTGCATGACGGCGAACGGCATGAGCGTATCGGGAATGCCCTGCAGGGTGAACATGATTCCTCCGAACAGCATGGCGAGGAACATGGAGTTGAAGTAGGTGCGCCGCGTGCCGTAGATGCCCCAGAGCGGTGCGGCAATTGCCCCCGCGATCCCGCTGAGAGAGAATACCGCACCCGCGACAAAGACGATGTTGTCCATTGAGCCCGCAAGTGCCTTGATGTAGGTCGTGATGACGGGCATGAGGATATAGAGCACCATTTGTGCGAGCGTACTCACGATCATCATCGTGCGCAGGATGGGGATGTGCCAGAGGTGCATCGGATTTTTTTCCTCTGCCGTAAGCGGCACGGTACTTTTCGGCATCGGCGGTTCTTTGATGATAAATGTAAAGGCAAGAAAGTTGATGAAGAGCGCCAGACCGCCGATGTAGAAACTCGTGCGCATCCCGAACAGCTCTGCGAGAACGCCGCCGAGCAGAGGTCCGACGACACCGCCGGCAGTCAGCGTGCCCTGCATAATGCCGAGGGAGAAACCAAGGCGTTCCTGGGGCGCATAGAGCGTCATGATGGCGAGATCCATCGGCCATAGCCCCGAGGCAAAGCCCTGAAAGACGCGCACGATGATGAGCTGCTCGGGCGAGGTGACAATACCGCCGAGCAGATAGCTGATGGCAATGAGAAGGCTCGCGCGCATCGCCATGAGGCGCTTCCCTTTGCGGTCGGCAATACGTCCCCAGATCGGAGCCATAACAGCGGAGACGAAAAAAGTCACCGAGAACGAAAGTCCTGCCCAGAGACTTACAGAGGTGTCATCCACACCCAGCTCGTTCGTCAGATACATCGGCAGAAACGGTATGATCATCGTATAGCTTGCGGACATGAAGAGCACATTGCAGGTGAGCAGAGCGAGTACGACCTTCCAATTCATGCGCGGCATTCCTTTCTCAAAAAATATGTCTTCTGTATTCTACCACGTTTTTCGGAAAAAGGAATAAGGGGAAGGGGACCTATTTCCTAAACGTTGATTTTCAAGGCTCGTTGTGTTATGATAGCAAAGACACGAAAGAACTCGATATTTGAAAAAGCGCGCCGATACGGCAGCGCCACAAAACACCGCAACACTGTCTGCCGCGCGTCACTTACGGCAGATTTTTTTGAAAGTAAGGTTTGCTCATGAAACACATCGTCGTAGATCTGGAGATGAACCCCGTCTCGAAGGAATACAGAGAGGTACGAAGAAAGCTGAACGGGGAGATCATTGAGATCGGCGCCGTGCGTTTGAATGAGAATTATGAGCAGGAAGACGAATTCCAGTGCTATGTCTGTCCCGAATACGGGATGGTAAAGAAACATATTACCGAGCTCACGGGCATCACACAGGAGAAGGTCGAGGGACATCCGGCGTTCTCGGACAGCTTCCATTCGTTTGTCGCGTGGATCGGCGCGGCGGAGACGAAGATATACTCCTGGAGTATGTCCGACATTAAGCAGCTGCGAAAAGAGTGCCGGCTGAAGCTCCCTGACTTTGATGTAAACTGGCTCGATACGCGGTGGGTCGATCTGCAGCAGGAATTCGACGACCGCCTCGGCCTCCACAACAGCCTCGCACTGAAGCATGCACTCGGCGCGATGGGACGCCGGTTCGAGGGCAGTCAGCACTCGGCGCTCGCCGATGCAGTCAACACGAGCGCCGTCCTCGCTCTCATGCAGGACGATGCGAAGTTCCGCGAGACCATGCGCCCCGTACTCGAGATCCTCGCGCCCAGCGAAGGCCTCTCGAACTCCATAGGCGACCTCTTTCCGGATCTCGAGAAATTGAAAAAGAACTTGTAAGAAAAAGGGCATCTTCAAAGATGCTCTTTTTGTATGCACAATAAAAAGCCGCCCCACGGGCGGCTCGTATAGTCGAATTGGTGGAGATGAGGAGAATCGAACTCCTGTCCGAAGATAACGTCACATGGATTTCTCCGAGCGCAGTCTGTGTTTTGCTTTAAGCGCCGCGTCCCCCGCAGACAGGGTGCGCAGTTCCGATCACGATTGTGTTCCCGTGAGAGTTATCGTGCAGTGGCTCTCAGGTATCCCGCGTTTGACCCCTGTATCCATCCGTGCGGGAGACAGACGGAAAGGGGCTGGCTTAAGCCGCCAGAGCGTAGTCTTCGTTTGCTTTTATGTTTAATAAAAGTGTTCACCTTACTGACGGGATGATGACCCCCCGGCTCGCTGTCCACATGCTGCCCATCCCCGTCGAGACCATTACATCCCCGATAATGGAAGCACATGTGCCTGCATATATCATAACAGAACGAACGAAGCCTGTCAAATCGGTTCATTTTATCAGCGATTCTCTTGCAAGTTCGAAAAATTTTTAGTATCATATAGCATGAATTCGTATGTGACAGATTTCCGGGAGGATATTGCTTGCAAAAAGAGAGAACGCTGGCGTCGCGTGTGGTCTATGACGGCATCGGACTGCATTCGGGACGGCCGGTACACATGGAACTTGCTCCGGCACCGCCGGGGACGGGGATCCTGTTTGCGCGTTCGGATATGCCGGAGGAGCCGCCCGTTGCGGCGACGGCGGCCAACGTGACGGCGACGCTCCGCGCGACGACGATCAGCGCGGGCGCATTGAAATTCTTTACGATTGAGCATCTGATGAGTGCACTGCATGTACATGGCGTCGATAACTGCCGCGTGACGCTTGATGCTGAGGAGCCTCCCGTTGTGGACGGCAGCGCGCGTACGTTCTTCCGCCTCATTGCTGAGGCAGGGACGGTCGAACAGGATACGGACCGCCATGTGACGGTGATTGACCGCGTCTACCGTGCGGACGACGGCGGCCATTTCGTTATGGCTGTGCCCTATGACGGGCTGCGTGTCTCGTTTACATCGCTCAACGATCATCCGCTGGTCGGCGTTCAGTACTACGATATCGAGGTTACGCCGGAGGCATACGAAAAAGAGATCGCGCCCGCGCGGACGATCGCCTATGAAAAGGAAATCGAGGCGCTGCGTGCAAACGGTCTCGGCCTCGGCGGCTCGCTCGAGACGGTGATCGTCTACAACGACGAGGGATGGATGAACGCGCTGAACTTCCCGAACGAGCTCGTGCGGCACAAGATCCTCGACGTGATCGGGGACATCCGGCTGGCCGGCATGATTCGCGGACACATCATCGCCGTGGCGTCGGGACACGCGCTCAATACGGCGCTGGCGAAACAGATTGCAGGGAAGAGGGAATAAGCATGACTTTGGACATCAATGAGATTCAGCAGATTCTGCCGCATCGCCCGCCGATGCTTCTCGTAGACCGCATTACGGATCTGGTGCCGTTCAAGTCGGCAACGGGGATCAAATGCGTGACGATGAATGAGCCGTTCTTCCTCGGACATTTTCCGGGGCATCCGATTATGCCCGGCGTCCTTCTCCTCGAGGGAATGGCGCAGGTGGGCGGCGTGGCCATGCTCTATCCGGCCGAACACCGCGGCAAGATTGCGCTCTTCGGCGGCATGGAGAATGTGAAGTTCAAGCGCCCCGTTGTACCCGGCGATGTTGTCGTGACAAAGGCGGAGCTCGTACGCGTGCGCGGTGTCTTCGGCGTGCTGCATGCGGATGCCTATGTGGAGGATGAGCTCGTGGCCGCGGCGGATTTCAAGTTCGCACTGAAAAACGGGGATGAAATCTAAGAAATAGTGATAAATACTGAAAAAATGGACATATTCCGCCACAGAAGAGAATTATTCGGAATTTACGGCTGATTTTCCGAAGTGAAAGAAAATCGCTTCTGCCGGATTCTAACAGAGAGTGGAAAATGTCTGCCCCGAATCGTGTGGGGCTGAAGGAGTTGAGACAGATGACAAGCAGCAGCAAGGTTCTTGCCTATATCCATGAAACCGCTGTCATTGCACCGACAGCGCGCATTGCGCGAAACGTGGAGATCGGTCCTTATGCGGTCATCTCTGACCATGTTCAGATCGGTGAGGGAACGAAGATCGGCCCGCACGTTGTGATCAAGGAGTGGACCCAGATCGGTCGTGACTGCCACATATTCCAGGGTGCGTCCATCGGCGAGGTGCCGCAGGATCTGAAGTTCAAGGGCGAAAAAAGCTATACATTCATCGGTGACCGGACCACCATCCGCGAGTGTGCAACCGTGCACCGCGCGACGGGCGAGAGCGAGGAGACACGCATCGGCGACGACTGCCTGCTCATGGCATATACACACATTGCGCATAACTGTGTGCTCGGCAACCGCATCATCATGAGCAACGCTGCGATGCTCGCAGGACACGCGACCGTCGAGGATGGCGTCGTGATCGGCGGCATGGCGGGCGTACACCAGTTTGTGAAGATCGGCCGCAATGCGATGATCGGCGGCACGTCGAAGCTCGTGCAGGATGTTGTGCCGTTCACAATGGTGGACGGGCATCCGGCGCGTGCGGTAGGACTCAACAGCGTCGGCATCTCGCGTGCGGGCATACCGCTCGACGTGCGGCGGCGCATTAAGCATGCATATAAGATCCTCTACCGCTCGGGGCTGAACCTCACGCAGGCGATTGCCGTGATTGAGCAGGAGGTGGATTCCTGCGAGGAGATCGATCATCTCCTGCGTTTCCTCCGCAATGCGGAGCGCGGAATCTGCCGCGAGCGTCATGAGGACGAGTAAGGGAGAAATCTATGGAAAAACTGGGTCTGCTCGCGGGCGTCGGGCATCTGCCCGCTGCGTGCGCGCGTGCGGCGCGTGCGCAGGGCTATGAGGTACACGCGATCGCGCTCCTGCCGGATGTCGATCCGGAGCTGCAGGAGGCGGCGTCGGTCTACCGTGCGATCAGCATTGGCTCGATCGCTGAGATTTTGGCCTATCTCCGACAGGAGGAGATCAAGAAGGTCACCATGATCGGCAAGGTGACGAAGGAGCTTCTCTTCACGGGGGCGATCCAGCCGGATGAGATGCTGCGCGGAATGCTCATGCAGCTGCCGAACCAAAATGACGATACCATCATGATGATGTTTGTCGGTGCGCTGATGAAGATCGGCGTGACGCCGCTCGATCAGACGGCGCTCATCCGTCCGCTCATGCCGGCGGCAGGGATACTCACGAGCCGCCTGCCGACGGATGCCGAGCGCGCGGATATGGAGTATGGTCTTCAGATGGCGCGCGAGATCGGGCGCCTCGATATCGGGCAGACCGCCGTTGTAAAAAATCGTGCCGTCATGGCGCTCGAAGCGATCGAGGGGACGGATGCGTGCATCCGCCGCGGCGGGGCGCTCGCAGGCGGCGGCGCCGTTGTCGCGAAGGCGGCAAAGCCCCAGCAGGACAGCCGCTTTGACGTGCCCACAGTCGGACTTGATACGATCGAGTCGCTGGTCGCGGCAAAGGCATCGGCGCTCGTGCTCGAGGCGGATAAGACCCTCTTCATCGACAAGGAGCGCGCAGTGGCGCTCGCCGAGGCAAACGGAATTACAATTGCGGCGATGTAAGGGAGTCCCCTTTTGAAAATCATGCTTTCGGCGGGGGAAACCTCGGGCGATCTCCACGGAGCGGCACTCGCACGCGAACTGCGTGCGCTGGATCCCTCCATTGCTCTGATCGGCTTCGGCGGGGCGGAGATGGCAGCGGCGGGGGTAACGCTCCGTCAGAACTATACGGACTACAACGTCATGGGCATCTCAGCGGTGCTCCTGAATCTGCGCCGCATCTTCGCTCTTTTGGACGATCTCACACATCTGATGGAGGAGGAGCGTCCGGACGTTCTCGTCATCATCGACTATCCGGACTTTAATTGGCGGCTCGCGGCGCGGGCGAAAGAGCGGGGGATCCCCGTTTTTTCTTATATTCCGCCTTCTGCATGGGCGTGGCGCAAGGGGCGTGCAAAGTCCTGCGCGGCGCTCGCCGATGAAATTGTCGCGATCTTCCCGCATGAGCTTCCGCCCTATGAGGCGGCCGGGGCGAACATCTCCTTTGTCGGCAATCCGCTCATCGATACGGTGCGTGCAGAGATGGAGCCGGAGGAGGCGCGCCGGCACTTTGGCATCGAAGAGAACGATGTGCCGATTCTCCTCATGCCGGGCAGTCGGCGCGAGGAGATTGAGCGCCTCCTTCCTCCCATGCTCGGTGCGGCAGAGATCCTGCAGACGCGGGATCCCGCGCGGCGCTTTTTCCTGCCTGTGGCGGGCGGGGTCGATGAGCAGCGTATCGAGGAACATCTGGCAGCGTCTCCGGTGGAGGTTACGCTGACACATGACGCGCGCTATGCCCTCATGAAGGCTGCACGCGCAGCAATTGCGGCCTCGGGGACGGTTGTCATGGAGGCCGCCGTTATGGGACTGCCCGCCGTTGTCCTTTACCGGATGTCTGCGCTCTCCTATTTCGTCGGGCGTCTGCTCGTTGATGTGCCGCGCTTTTCCCTGCCGAATATTCTGCTCGGCGAGACGTTCGAGACCGAGCTTTTGCAGGGAGCAGTACAGCCGGAGCGCATCGCCGCGGCGATGGAACCGATCATCGCGGACGGCGAAGCACGCTCCTATGTAACGGAGCGTCTTGCACGCGCGGTGGAGATGCTGGGCGAACCCCATGCGGCACGCCGTGTTGCGGAAAAGATTATCGCGCTGGGCAGACGTGTATAATATATCCTTTCCAATGGGAGAGCTATGAAGAATTATAAGAGACTGCTGACCTACATGCGGCCCTATGTCAATAAGCTCGGGCTGGCGATTGTGTTCATTATCCTCGCCTCAGCGGCGAATCTATACGTCCCGTGGATCATCAAGGACATGATCGACGATGTCCTCGCAGATAAGAACATGGCACTTTTGAATGCCATCTGCATCGGCATTGTCGTCATCTTTTTCCTGCGCGGGATTTTTTATTTTGGGCAGTCCTATCTCGTCTCCTACATCGGGCAGAAGGTTATCATTGACGTGCGCGAGGTCATGTTCCGCAAATTCCAGCGGATGCCGCTCGCGTACTATGACCGGCACCAGACGGGCGAGATCATGAGCTTTGTCACGAACGACGTAGCGGCGATCCAGTCGGCGCTCGTGGACAATCTGATCGACCTCGTGACGGAGGGCTGCATCCTCATCGGATCGCTTGTCCTCATGTTCTACCTCGACTGGAAGCTCTCGCTCCTGACGCTTGTCGTTATCCCGATGGTCGGGCAGGCGATGAAGATCTTCGGACGCAAGATCAAGAAGTCCAGCAACGTCATTCAGCAACGCCTCGCCGAGATCACGGCGCTCCTGCAGGAGAGCTTCTCCGCGACGCGCGTGGTGAAGTCCTTCGTGCGCGAGGACTATGAGATCGACCGCTTCGTACGCAGCAATCAGCGCAACTTCGAGGCGGTGATGAAGAACGTCCAGCAGACGAGTATGCTCACGCCGACGGTGGAGTTTCTCGCGGCGATTGCCGTCACACTCATCGTCTGGTTCGGCGGCTACGAGGTTGTCAACGGTGAGATTACGGCGGGTGCGTTCGTCGCGTTCCTGACCTACGCAGTCAACCTCGCAAATCCCGTCAAGCGGCTTTCGCGCATCTACGGAAACCTGCAGAAGGCGATGGCTGCAGTGGACCGCGTATTTACGGTCGTTGATCTCGAGGAGAGCATCACAGACCGGCCCGGTGCGCAGCCGCTCCCTCCGGTAAAGGGGCATGTGCGCTTTGATCATGTCACGTTCTCGTATAAGGAAGGACGCCCTGCGCTTGACGGCATCACCCTTGAGGCACAGCCGGGCGAGATGATTGCCTTTGTCGGCCCGTCGGGTGCGGGGAAGTCGACGATTGCAAATCTCATTCCGCGTTTTTACGAAGCGGACAGCGGCGTGATTACGGTCGACGGACACGATATCCGCGACGTGACGCTCGCATCGCTGCGCGGGCAGATCGGACTCGTGCCGCAGGAGACGATGCTGTTCTCCACGACGATCCGCGAGAATATCCGCTACGGGCGCCTCGACGCGACGGACGCGGAGATCGAGGAGGCGGCACGCGCAGCGAACGCGCATAACTTCATCATGGAGCTCGAGCGCGGCTACGATACCGAGATCGGCGAGCGCGGCGTGAGCATCTCCGGCGGACAGCGCCAGCGCATCGCCATCGCGCGCGCGATCCTTAAGGATCCGCGCATCCTCATCCTGGACGAGGCGACTTCGGCGCTCGATACGGAGAGCGAGAAGATTGTGCAGGCAGCGCTGGACAACCTCATGGTCGGCCGCACGAGTTTCGTTATTGCGCACCGTCTCTCCACGGTCTTCAACGCCGACCGTATCTATGTCATCGACGGCGGGCGCATCGTGGAGCAGGGGACGCACGAGGAGCTTCTTGCAAAGGGCGGGCTCTATCAGCATCTTTATGACATTCAGTTTCGGGGAGAGTGACGCATGCGATTTCTCTATAATTTAGCAGCAATCCTCATCGTCACCATCATCATACCGATCTTTATGCTGCGCGCGACACGCGAGCGCGGCTTTGTTGAGCGCATCAAACAGAGCTTCGGCTTCTATCCGCAGGAAACCATCGACAAGGTGGCGGGCAAGAACGCCATCTGGGTGCATGCGGCGTCCGTCGGCGAGATCGTGGCGACGAGCCCGCTCGTGCGCGAATTCCGCAAGGCGTTCCCGGACAGCCCCATTCTCGTCTCCGTTGTTACGACGGGCGGCTATGAGATGGCGCACCGCATCATTAAGGATGCGGACGCAATCATCTACTTCCCGCTCGATCTGCCCTTCCTCGCTTCACGCGTTGTGGGGCGCATCCGTCCGCGCGTATTCCTGCCCGTGGAGACGGAGCTTTGGCCGAACTTTCTCAAGAAGGCAAAACAGCTGGATGTTCCCGTCATGATGGTCAACGGGCGCATCAGCGACCGCAGCGTCAAGCAGTATAAGTATCTGTTCGGCATGCTGCGCGAGATGATCGGAACGGTGAAATGCTTCGCCATGCAGTCGAGCATCGACGCGGACTACATCATGCGCCTCGGCGCGCCGCGTGAGCTCGTCACAGTCACGGGCAATACGAAGTTCGATCAGGCGTATACGAGTGTCAGCCCTGAGGAACGGGCCGCGCTCATCAAGGAGCTCGGCCTGGAGGGCGCGAGCCGCATCATGATCGCAGGCTCGACGCATCGCGGCGAAGAGGAGCTGGTGCTCGCTGCCTTTGCCGCCGTGCGTGCAAAAGATCCGAACGTGCGGCTCATCATCGCGCCGCGTGAGGTGCTGCGCACGATGGAGGTGGAGCATCTCTGCCGCAAGGCGGGCTTTACCGTCAATACGCGAAAGAACCTGCAGAAGGGTGCTGCGGGCGGCGAGGATATCGTCGTCCTCGATACGGTCGGCGAGCTCGGGCGCGTTTATGGGCTCGGAGATGTCATCTACATCGGCGGCAGCCTGATCCCGCACGGCGGACATAATATTCTGGAGCCCGCGGCGCACGGCAAGGCGATCATCGTCGGCAGTCAGATGTTTAATTTCAAGGATATCCACGCACTCTTCCGCAACCGCAACGCCGTTGTAACGGTCACGAGCGGTGCGGAACTGACACGCGAGACCCTGCGCCTCTTCGGCGACGATGCTGAGCGGCAGCGGCTCGAGCGCGAGACACTTGCCATCATCAACGAGAATAAGGGCGCCTCGAAGAAGTCCGCGCAGATCCTTGTCGATATGCTCGCGGCATACGAGGCACGCCGTGCTCTCCGCGCACAGCAGGGCATCAGCAACCATCGCGTGCAGGCGACGCAGAAAGTCGCGAACTTCCAGACCTACTTCATCGATCTCGTTCATGACAAAGAGGTGCGCGGCGTCTCGCGCAGGCTCATCATGGCGATCTTCTACGGGTTCTCACTCATCTATGAACAGCTCGTTAATCTCAAGCTGACCATGTATCGCTGGGGCTGGGTTAAAAAAGAGCAGCTGGACTGCTTCGTCATCAGTCTCGGCAATGTTACGGTCGGCGGTACGGGCAAGACGCCGACGGCACAGCACCTCGCGCGTGCGATTCACGAGATGGGCTACCGCGTTGCGATCCTCAACCGCGGCTACCGTGCGAAGTGGCGCGGCGATGTCGGCATTGTCTCGGACGGACGTGCGCTGAAGATGGATGCCGAGACGGCGGGCGACGAGGCATTTATGCTGGCAAAGCATCTGCCGAACGTTCCTGTCCTCATCGGACCGAAGCGTGCGGTCACGGGGCGCTATGCAATTGAGCATTTCGGCGCGGAGGTGGCCATCCTCGATGACGGCTACCAGCACTGGCAGCTTGAACGCGACATGGACATCCTGCTTGTGGACGCCGTGAACGTCTTCGGCAACGGCTATCTCCTGCCGCGCGGGACCCTGCGCGAACCGCTCTCGCATATTGACCGCGCCGACGTCTGCCTGATGACGAAGGTCGATCAGGCGGCGCCCGGCGCGATTCCGTATATCTGGGAGACGTTCCGCAGCTACAATCAGGACGGGCTCATCATTGAGAGCATCCACCAGCCGCGCCAGTTCGTCCGCCTTTCCCACTGGTATGAGGACATCGGCGCAGGCGGCATTCCCGCCACTGAGATGGAGGGGAAAAAGGTGCTCGCCGTCTCGGCGATCGGCAACCCCGCTTCGTTTGAGCAGACGCTGACCGATCTCGGCGTCGAGATGGTGGAGAGCATGCGCTATCCGGATCACCACGACTACGGCGAGCGCGACATGGCAGAGGTGCTCTACCGTGCGGAGACGCTCGGCGTCGAGGCGATCGTCATTACGGAGAAGGACGCGGTGAAGGTGCCGGGCGATGTCGTGCGCGCGAAGTGGCGCGTACCCATCTATGTGATCTCCGTCGAGGTCACATTTCAGAAAGGGCGGGAGGCGTTCTTCCGCACACTCAAGGAGCAACTTGCGGCGAAACTGGGCAACGGACGCCATATGCCGCAGGAGGCTGATGTCGTATGAAAACAGGTGAATAACGTGAAAGTTCTTTGCATTATCCCGGCGCGTTATGCATCGACGCGTCTGCCCGGCAAGCCTCTGCGCGATATTGCCGGGAAACCCATGGTTGTGCGCGTCTGCGAGCGGGCGGCCCGGGCGAAGCTTGTGCAGGATGTTGTTGTAGCAACGGACGATGCGCGCATCTGCGCCGCTGTTGAGGAGCATGGAGGGCGCGCCGTTATGACGCGCGCCGATCATGCGACGGGGACGGATCGTCTTGCTGAGGTTGCGGAGAAGATGCGGGACTATGATCTCATCATCAACGTGCAGGGCGATGAGCCGCTCATCGATCCCGGCGTGATCGATGCGCTTGTCGAGCCGTTCCTTGCAGATGAAAAACTTCCAATGGCGACGGCAAAGACACTTCTCACAGACGAGGCGGAGATGGAGAACCCGAACAACGTCAAGGTCATTGTCGACCGTGCAGGGAATGCGCTCTATTTCTCCCGTGCCCGCATTCCCTATGCGCGGAATCCCGGCGCGAAGGTCTATAAGCACATCGGCATCTACGCCTACCGCCGCGACTTCCTGCTGGCCTATGCGCGCATGGCACAGACGCCGCTCGAGCTCTCCGAGTCGCTCGAACAGCTGCGTGCGCTCGAGAACGGGCACCGCATCCGCGTCATTGAGACAGACGCCGTGTTCATCGGCGTCGACACAGAGGAAGATCTTGCGGCTGCCAATGCGGCGTATCGGGATTTGACCCCGGATTGACCATTGCGCGCGAAATCCTTATAATAATGAATATAAATTCCCCATACAAAAGAACTGCATGATCGCTGAAAGGAGCCATGAAGATGAACAAAGTGAAGCTGGCGAATTTTGAAATCGGCGGCGGTGAGCCGCTCGTTCTCATCGCGGGACCCTGCGTCCTCGAGGGGTTGGAGCGCTCCCTCATGATCGGGCGCGGCATCAAGGAGATTACGAATCGTCTCGGCATCCCCTATGTATTCAAGGCATCCTTTGACAAGGCAAACCGTTCTGCCTATCACAGCTTCCGCGGCCCCGGCATGGAGGATGGTCTCAAGATGCTCAAGAAAATCCGCAGGGAGCTGAACGTCCCCGTTGTGACCGATATCCATGAGACCTGCCAGGCAGAGCCTGCGGCGAAGGCCGTGGATATCCTGCAGATCCCCGCATTTCTTTCGCGCCAGACCGATCTCCTGCACGCGGCGGCACAGACCGGCGCGATTGTCAACGTAAAGAAGGGACAGTTCCTCTCACCGAATGATATGCGCAACGTCGTCGACAAGATCCACGAGAGCGGTAGCGAGCGCATCCTCCTCACGGAGCGCGGCGCAAGTTTCGGCTACAACAATCTCGTCGTGGACATGCGGGCATTTCCGATCATGCGCAGCTTCGGCTATCCGGTTATCTTTGACGGCACCCACAGTGTGCAGCTGCCGGGAGGCGCCGGAACGAGTTCCTCGGGGCAGCGCGAATACGTCGAGTATCTCGTGCGCGCTGCTGTCGGCGCGGGCGTTGACGGCCTCTTCCTCGAAGTGCATGACAATCCGCCCGAGGCGCTCTCGGACGGCCCGAATATGGTCTATCTGGATAAGCTTGAGGAGCTGCTGAAGGAAGCCCTCGCCATCTATGAAGTTGTGCGCAGGAAGCTGAACTAGGAGAATCACATGGCAAAGAGCACAATCCGAGAAAAAGCAATCGAGACGCTGGAGCTTGAGGCAAAGGCAGTCGCGCAGCTCACAGAGCGCATCGACGATGACTTCGAGGCGGCGGTGCGGGCGATCCTGGACTGCAAGGCGCGTATTGTCGTCACGGGTATGGGCAAATCCGGCCATGTCGGCCGCAAGATCGCCGCGACGCTTGCGAGCACCGGGACCCCCGCCTTCTTCATGCATCCGGCGGAGGCATTCCACGGCGATCTCGGCATGGTGACGGAAAACGACATCGTCATTGCCATCTCGAACAGCGGCGAGTCGAATGAGGTCGTTAATATCCTCTCGATCATCCACCGCATCGGCGCGCGCATCATCGCCATGTGCGGACGGCGAAAATCGCAGCTCGGCCGCAGTGCGGATTTTTACATCGACATCGGCGTAGAGCGAGAGGCATGTCCGCTGGGACTGGCACCGACCAGTTCCACGACTGCAACGCTTGCGATGGGCGATGCGATTGCAATGGCGCTCATGGAGGCGCGCGATTTCAAGAAGGAGGATTATGCCCTCTTTCATCCGGGCGGCGCACTCGGACGCAAACTCCTCCTCACAGTGGCCAACGTCATGCATACGGGCGAGGAGAACCCGGTCGTTTCCTACAACACCACGGCAAAGGACGCACTCTTCGTCATGACGGACAAGGGACTCGGTGCCGCTTCCGTTGTGGATGCGAACGGGAAATTTATCGGGCTTGTCACCGACGGCATCATCCGCCGCGCTCTGGCAAAGGATTACAACTTTCTCGACAAGGATGTCGAGAGCATCATGTTCGCCACGCCGCTCACGATCACACCGGACAAGATGGCGGCGGCGGCGCTTTCCGTCATGGAGAAGCATCAGCCGCGCCCCGTCACGGTTCTGCCCGTCGTGGATGAGACGGGCATCCCCGTCGGTATTGTCCATCTCACGGACCTTCTGCGGCAGGGAGTCGTCTGATGCCGATCCGCGAACAGGCCATTGAACGCGCGAAGAAGATCAAATGCATCATCCTTGATGTAGACGGCGTGCTTACGGACGGGGGCATCTACGTTGCGCCCGACGGGAGCGAGCTCTATAAGCCGTTTTTTGCGCGCGACGGACTCATTATCTCGCTTGCACGCAAGGTCGGCGTCACAACCGCTGTGATTACGGGGCGCGCATCGAGCATCGTGGAGAACCGCATGCGCGAGCTGCACATCGACCTCGTCTACCAGGGCAGCCTCGACAAGCGCGCGGCGTATGCGGACATTAAGGGGCGCACGGGGCTCGGCGATGCGGAGATCGCCTACATCGGCGACGATATCGTCGATCTGCCCATCCTGCGCGAGGTCGGACTGCCCTGCGCCGTGGGGGATGCCGTACCCGAGGTACGCGAGACCGCGCAGATCATTGCCGCGGCACCCGGCGGCCGCGGCGCCGTGCGCGAGATTTACGAGATCATACTCAAGACGCAGGGGCTGTGGGAGCGTATTCTCACAGCATTTCAGAACGATGCCGACGGCATCGCGCAATAACCATGGAATCTCCCAAAGAAAGGAGGTGCGGCAGACGTGCTGTATCGTACACTGATGTTCCTGAGCTGGCTTGCCTGCCGCACGCCGCGGCCGATCCTGCTCGGTGCAGGCTGGGTGCTCGGCAATCTCTACTATTTCTTTATTGCAAAGATGCGCCGCCGCGCAGTCGAGCACATGATGCCCGCACTCGGCATCGACGAGACGGAGGCAAAGAAACTCGTGCGTGCCTCCTTTATCAATATGGCGCGCAATGTTCTTGATATTCTCGCCATGCCGATGCTGAACGAGAAAAACCTCAGCGACTACATCGAGATCGACCATCTCGAGCGCATGCAGGAGGCTCTCGCCGAGGGGCGCGGCGTCGTTGTGCTCACGGGGCATGTCGGCTGCTGGGAGTGGCTCTCGGCGGCGTTTACACTGAACGGGATGCCCGTCAGCGCGATCGCAAAGCCGCAGCCGAACATCCAGTATACACGCGCGCTCGATGATCTGCGTGCGACCATTCACGTCGAGATCTTCTCGCGCGGGACGAGTGAGCTGATCGCTGCGGCACGCGCGCTCAAGAGGGGGCGCCTCCTCGGCTTTCTCGCCGATCAGGACGGAGGCCCCGGCGGCGCGTTCATCGACTTCCTCGGGCGTACGGCGTCCACGCCGCTCGGCCCGGCAGTTTTCTCGCGCAAGTTCAAGTCACCCGTCGTTCCGGCATTTATCCTGCGCCAGCCGAACGGAAAGCACAGGGTCGTTGTCGGCGAGATCATGCGCTGCCCGAACACGGGGGACAGCGACCGCGATCTGCATGAATTCACCGTGCAGATGACGGCGATTGTCGAGCGCATCATTCGCGAGAATCCGACGCAGTGGATCTGGTTCCAAAAGCGTTGGAACACTCCTCCTGCGGAGCAGAAGATCGGAAAGCACCATGTATCGGCCGCACAGGAGGAGGGGGATTGATGACGCACAAAAAGATGATCTACGGCGGCGCCGCCGTATTCCTGCTCGGCCTCATCATCTGGGCGATCGTGACCGTGCCGGAGACGCCGTCTCCCGATGCCCCGTCCGGACCGCGCATCATGTCCTACGAAAATAATACGATTCATGAAGAGCGCGACGGACGCACCGTCTGGACGCTCACGGCAAAGCGCGTGAATGTCGACATCGACACGAACGATACGACGATGCAGGGGATCGAGGGCACCTTTTACAGCGCGGATGGGCGTACGCTCGCACTGCAGGCGGATGAGGGGCATATGGACAGCGCGACGCGCAATATTGTGCTCACGGGCAGCATCGAGGCGACCACGAGCGACGGAGCCAGCCTGCGCGCCCAGGAACTCAAGTGGACATCGGCAGAGGGCGTGCTCACTGCCGAGGGGGATGCCGAGATTACGCGCGACGACATTCGCGCAACGGGCGACCGCATCGCGAGCACCGATGAATTCGAGAGGTTTACGATTACAGGAAACGCACGTGTAGAAAAGGGTGGGGCAAAATGATGACGAAGAAACTGTACCGCGGCGTCCTTCTGCTGCTTGCGGCAGCTGCTGTCGGCACGGCGGCATCGGCAGCGCAGCCGGGCAGAGAGCCGACGAACCTCACGGCGGACAGCCTCACCTACGATACGCGCACGGGCGTTGTTACGGCGGAGGCGAATGTCCGCATGGAGCAGGGCACAGGCTGGGTTGAGGGAGCGCGTGCCACCTACAACACACGGACCGAGGAGGGCACCGTCGAAGGCGGCGTCCGTGCGATGCGCGAGGATATGCAGCTTTCCTGCGACCGGCTCTTTGCGCAGGGACAGAATCATTGGCAGGCAACGGGCAGCGTCCGCATGGTGAAGGCGGACCGCACCTTCACGGGACCGCAGGCCGACTATTATCCTGCCCAGAACGACTATCTCCTCGCCGCATCGGGCGGCACAATCACGAGCGCTGACGGCACGCTTTCGGCAGATCGTCTCGAGGGCTGGCTCAAGGAGAACCGCTTTACCGGTGTCGGCAATGCGCACCTTGTGAGTCCGCCGCGCGATTTGGAGGGCGGCGGCGACCGCATGAACTACTTCGGCAATGCGGAGAGGCCGTACGTCGTGCTCGACGGCAATGCGTGGGTGTTTCAGGGCAACAACATGGCGCGCAGCAATCACATGACCGTCTACCTCGCGGATGACGGCAAAGCCGTGACCGAGTGAGGGGGCGCTGTCTTGCATCTCGAATCCCGTAATCTCATCAAAAAATTTGGCAGCCGCACCGTCGTTGACCGCATCTCTGTCCGCATCGACAAGGGCGAGATCGTCGGCCTCCTCGGCCCCAACGGCGCGGGCAAGACGACGACGTTTTACATGATCGTCGGTTTGGAGAAGCCGACGCACGGCGATGTCTATCTCTCGGACATCTGCATCACGGACTATCCCATGTATCGGCGCGCCGAGCTCGGCATCAGCTACCTAACGCAGGAGCCGTCCATCTTTCGCAAGCTTACTGTGACGGAGAACATTGCTGCAATTCTCGAGACGACAAAGCTCTCGAAGGCAGAGCAGAAACACCGCCTCGACGGTCTCCTCGAGGAGTTCCACATCGGCCATGTTCGCGACCGGCGCGGCACAGAGCTCTCAGGAGGCGAACGCCGCCGCGTCGAGATCGCACGCTGCCTTGCGCTTGAGCCGCAATTCATCCTCCTGGATGAGCCGTTCGCGGGTGTTGACCCGCTTGCCGTCGCAGATATCCAGGAGATCATTGAGTACCTGCGCCAGCGCGGCATGGGAATCCTCATCACCGACCACAATGTGCGCGAGACCCTTCACATCGTCGACCGCGTCTACCTTCTCAGCGAGGGCAAACTCCTCATCGAGGGCGACAGCAAGACCATCGCCGAGAGTCCCATCGCGCGGAAATTCTACCTCGGAGAAAATTTCAGCCTTTGAAAAAATCCAGCCGATCTGCGTGCGCAGGTCGGTTTTTTGATGGAGGCCGAATAGGCATGATAAATCCCCCAGTTCAACTAACTGGGGGAGAAAAATCTTATAGAAAAAGGGAGCGCCTCCTATGCTGAACCAGAGTGGCCCGACAACCACGAATGAAGGACAGCATAGGAGGCGCTTGTCAATGCATGATGCAAAAATTTTATCACACAGTAAATGGAGACGTAAAGCCCGCGATAATAGTGTGCTTCGATGCACCTTTTAAGGTGCTGCACAAGCAGTTGGCCCTTATAGGGGATGTTCGAACCGCCGATTCAACGGATGATTTTGATTTTCCTACGCGATGTAGCGACGGTAGGCGTCGAGGAGAAAGAGGGCGGCGGCCATGCCGATGGTGACGAAGCTGCCGCGCGTGACGAGCATCATCTGCACCTCGGAGAGACGATGCGCTGCGTGACGGCGCGTATAGGTGAGGATGAGCGAGATCGTCAGCAGAATATACATCGAGAGCATGACGGTGTCAAATATTTCCCACGATGCTCCGATGACCAGAATCGAGAGCATAATGAGGAAGATGAGGATATAGTCTTTGCTGGGAGGGCGCTCCGCGGGGTTCTTTTCCTGGGGGGCGACCTTGTGCTGCAGTTTCCTTAACATTCGTGCCATATCTGTCCGTCCTTTTGATGATTTATTGTATAATGTTGTCAGTATAGCACAGATAAAACTTTGCCGCCATATGGTTTTTGAGAGCGGCGAAGCAATCATCAAAATCTAAGGATCGGTTCGGAAAGCGGAGGCGATCGGCTGAGGGCGTGAAAATTTGTGCGCCTTTGGCATCCGAAGCGGCGTGCGGCCGGCGAAAAATAATCTTGACAGAAAATCGTTCCCTTGTTAGAATAACATCTGTTCATTGACACAACTGTCGTAGGATGCGGAAGTAGCTCAGTGGTAGAGCACCACCTTGCCAAGGTGGGGGTCGCGAGTTCGAGCCTCGTTTTCCGCTCCATTTTGCGGAAGTAGCTCAGTGGTAGAGCACCACCTTGCCAAGGTGGGGGTCGCGAGTTCGAGCCTCGTTTTCCGCTCCATCGCTTTCCATACCTGCGCACTGCGCAGGTTTTTTTGAAGAAGAGAGCTCTTCGGCGTTCTCCAATTTGTTTGGGGCCTATAGCTCAGTTGGTTAGAGCAACCGGCTCATAACCGGTCGGTCCTTGGTTCAAGTCCAAGTGGGCCCACCAATCGAAATGAGAGCATCGCGCAGGTGATGCTTTTTTTATTTCTCGCGGGGAGGTGCATGCAATGCTGCGGGAAACAGATTTTGTGCGCGCCGTGCGGGATGCGGGCGCGCGCGTCTTTCGCGTGGGCGGCTGCGTGCGCGATCGCTTCCGCAATGCGGAGGCAAAGGATGTCGACTATGTTCTGACGGGCATGGCAGAGGAGAACTTCTGCGCGATTTTCCCGCGCGCGGAGAAGATCGGCAAGTCATTTCCGGTCTATCATGTTCGCATTGACGGCAGCCGCCGCGAGGTCTCTTTTGCGCGCAGAGAGGTCAAGGCGGGGACGGGGTACCGCGGCTTTGCCGTTGCATTTGATCCGTCTGTGACGATCGAAGAGGATCTCTATCGGCGCGATACGACGATGAACGCGATGGCGCTGGAACTGCCCGGGGAGGTGCTGCTCGATCCCTACGGCGGCCGTGCGGATATTGCGGCGGGCGTCATACGCGCCGTCTCCGAACACTTTACAGAGGACCCGGTGCGCGCGCTGCGTGCTGCGCGGCAGGCGGCAGAGTTCGGATTCATGGTAGAGGAACGGACCATCGCGTATATGCGCAGCTGCGCTGATGAGCTGCAGGATGAACCGGCAGAGCGCCTTATGGGTGAGCTGCACCGCGCGCTTGCCGCGCAGCGTCCTTCCTCCTTTTTTCGCGTGCTGCAGGCGGCGGATCTCCTCTCGGTGACCTTTCCGGAGATCGCGGCGCTGGAGGGGCAGACGCAGCCGACCGATTTTCACCCGGAGGGCGACGCCTTCGCTCACACGATGGCGATGGTCGATGCCGCTGCCAAGGAGACGGCGGATGTGCGCACGCGGTTTGCTGCGCTTGTTCATGATCTCGGCAAGGGCCTGACGCCGAGGGAACTGCTGCCGCATCATTACGGACATGAGAAGACGGGCCTCGATGCGCTTGCAGCATGGGACCGCCGCATGACGCTCCCGCGCATGTGGAAGAAAGCGGCTGCCTTTGTCATTCGTCAGCATATGCGTGCGCCGCGCCTCACGCATCTCGGCAAAATTGTCGATCTTCTTTTCGGTGTCGCAGCATCGGGGCTTTCGATGCGGGAGTTTAACGTCATTATCCGTGCGGATCATGGGAGCCTGCCGGATTACCTCCGAGACGGGGAGGAATACCTTGCCGTCATGCGCAGCGTCGACGGGAGCAATGCGCCGCCGGCGCTGCATAATGCTGAGATCGGAAGATGGCTGCGCGATGAGCGTATCCGCACGCTGAAAAAATTCTTGTTGGAGAAGTAATCGGCGTGGTATAATAAAACGGAGCAGAGTAAAAGCTGAGTAGGAGGCGCGTATTGATGGACAAGATGATCCTGCCCTATCGCGGCAAAGCCCCAGTGATTGATCCGACGGTATTCCTTGCTCCGATGGCTGCGGTCATCGGGGACGTGACGATCGGTGCGGGCTCGAGCGTCTGGTTCGGCGCCGTCGTACGCGGTGACTTTCAGCCGATTACAATCGGGCAGAATACGAATATCCAGGACAATGCGACCATTCACGTGATGCGCGATGTACCCGTCCACATTGGGAACAACGTGCTGATCGGACACAATGCGGTCGTGCACTGCAGCCGCGTCGGCGACAATACGCTGATCGGCATGGGCTCGATTGTGATGGGCTATTCCGAGATCGGCGAAAATGTTGTGATCGGGGCAGGCACATTCCTTCCGCAGCATAAGAAGATTCCGTCGAACTCGCTTGTGTTCGGCAATCCCGCTCAGATCGTGCGCGCACTGCGTGACGATGAAATCGAAGCGCTGCAGGAGGCAGCAGAGAACTATGCCAATCTTGGCGTGGAGTACAAACGTATCGTTGAGGAGTTGAAGTAATGGAACAGACACTGGTTCTCATTAAACCGGACGCCGTACGGGCGCGTCACATCGGAGATATTACGAAGGCATACGAGGAGGCGGGGCTTCAGATCCGCGCGATGAAGATGATGCAGATGACAGACCGCATCGCGCGCATCCACTATGAGGAACATCTCGCAAAGCCGTTCTACGGCGAGCTCTCCGCGTTCATGACGGGAGCGCCTCTCGTTGCCATGGTGCTCGCGGGCGAGAATGCGATTGCGCGCGTGCGCGAGCTTCATGGTGCGACGAATCCGGCGAATGCGGCGGAGGGAACCATCCGCAAGCGCTTTGCAAAGGACGGAAGCGAGAACGCTGTACACGCTTCGGACAGTCCGGAGAGCGCTGCGCGCGAGATTCATATCTTCTTCAGTGAGACAGAGATTTTCTAAAAAAAGTGAGTTTAACTGCCCGGCTGCACGCATCCTGTGCGGCTGGGCAAATTCATCCGCAAGAGGAGGAAATAGGATGAGCGTCACAACGAAGACAGGCGATAAGGGGCAGACGCGCCTCTTTACAGGGCAGTCGATCGCAAAGGACGATCTGCGTGTCGAGACATACGGGACGATCGATCAGCTGACTGCAACGATCGGCATGGCACGCGCCTTCGCTCAGAATGCGCGCGTGAAGGAGCTGCTCTTTCAGCTGCAGAAGCAGCTCGGCATACTCATGGCGGACTTCGCGAGCCGCGGGCAGGAACCGATGATTACGGAGGAGATGCTGCAGTCCATCGAGGCTGAGATCACGAATATCGAGGGCAGTCTCCCGCCGCTGACAAAATTCCTCGTGCCGGGCGAGACGAAGGCGGAGGCGTTCCTCGACTTTGCGCGCACAACGGCGCGGATGGCGGAGCGGCGTGCATGGTCGCTCTCCCGCCGCGGCACGGTGGAGGACATCGACCTGCGTTACCTCAACCGCATCTCGGACTATCTCTTTATCCTGATGCGCCTTGAGAACGAGGATATTCCGCGCCGGTGAAGACACAGTTTGCGATCCTGGACGGGAGCAGTCTCTTTTTCCGTGCGTTCTATGCTCTGCAGCTGCCGCCGAATGCGCGCGGCGTCCATACGAATGCGGTGCACGGCTTTGCCATGATGCTGGTGAAGCTGCTGAAGGAGCTTGCGCCGGAGCAGATTGTCATTGCCTTTGACAAGAGCCGTACAACATTCCGCACAGAAATCTACCCGGACTACAAGGGAACGCGGGATAAGACGCCGGAGGAGCTGACCGCGCAGATCCCGCTGCTGAAAGAGCTGGCAGAGGCCCTCGGGATCCCTTTCCTGGAGCGCGATCATTACGAGGCAGACGATATCATTGGCACGCTCGGCACGCAGGCGGTAGATGAGGGGACAGAGACTGCCGTTGTGACGGGCGACCGCGATGCGCTGCAGCTCATTCGTCCGCATCTCACGGTCATGCTGACGAAAAAGGGCATCAGTGAGATGAAGTCGTATGATGCTGCGGTGTTTGAGGAGGAGTACGGATTTGTGCCGGGACGCCTCATCGATATGAAGGGGCTGATGGGCGACAGTTCGGATAATATCCCGGGCGTGCCGGGCATCGGGCCAAAGACCGCCACGAAACTGCTGATCGCATACGGGAGCATCGAGAATGTTCTCGATCATGCAGCGGAAGTCAGCGGGAAAAAGCTCAGCACCTCGCTGATCGAATACCGCGATCAGGCACTTCTCTCGAAAGCGCTTGCGACAATTGAATGCAATGTGCCTAAACTCCGTTATCAGGCGGAGGATTTTCGCATGCGGCCTGATCTTGGTGCGCTTGAGGCGTTCTGCCGGGAATACGAACTGCGCACGGTCTGGCGCACGCTGTCGGACTACTTGAAACCGACTGCGGCTGCTTCTGCTGCGGTGGAGCAGTCCCTCTTTGCAGAGAACACGGCAGCAGCCGTGCCCGATCTTATGGCGGCGGACTTGGATGCCGCGGACATGGAGGCACTCCGTGCGGCGGAGGAGATCGCCGTCGGTGCCGTATTCGGCGGAACAGCTCCTTTTGTGCGCCTTGAAGCGCTTGCCCTTGTCTATGAGGATGCATGCCGAATTGTACGCGCGGGGACGGCGCATTTCGATGCGGTGACTGCGCTGCTTGCGGAGCGCCCCGTTGTCCTTTGGAACGCAAAGCGCTACGTGCATGCAGGACTTTCGATCGGTGCAGATGCCTTTGACCTCGAGCTGGGCGACTATCTCCTTCATCCTGAGGAGAGTCGGCGTGATATCGAGCGCACAGCATTTGCGCTGTGCGGGGATGCCGCGGAGGCACCCGCGGATCTTTCGGATGAGCAGAGAGCCGAGCGCGAGGCGCAGCTTGCCGCGCGTCTGCACTCTCCCCTGCAGGCCGCGCTCGCGGAGGCGGGCCTCCTGCCGCTCTATCAGGATGTGGAGCTGCCGCTCGTCCCCGTACTCGCGGCGATGGAGCAGACGGGCATCTATGTGAACCGTACGGCGCTCGAACGGGAGCGCGCAGCGGCGAATGCGCGCATCGATGCGCTCGCGGAGGAGATCCATGCGCTTGCAGGCATGGAGTTCAACATCAGCTCCCCCAAACAGCTCGGAGAAGTTCTCTTTGAGCGCCTTGAACTGGCGGCGGGTACGAAGATCAAAAAGACCAAGACGGGCTACTCGACGAATGCCGAGACGCTGGAGGAGCTGCGCGATCGGCATCCCATCGTGGACAAGGTGCTGACCTACCGCATGTGGACCAAACTGCGCTCAACCTATCTCGACGGTATTGGTGCGCTCATCCGTCCCGAGACGGGGCGCGTATACACGAACTTTAACCAGACGGTGACGGCGACAGGACGGCTCTCGAGCTCTGATCCGAATCTGCAGAACATCCCCGTACGGACGGAGGAGGGGCGCGCCGTACGTGCGCTCTTTGAGCCGGGCGAGGGATACGATGTGCTGCTCTCGGCAGACTACTCGCAGATCGAACTCCGCATCCTCGCACACATGTCGGGGGATGCGACGCTCATCGACGCGTTCCGCCACGGGCAGGACATTCATGCACGTACGGCGGCGGAAGTGTTCGGCGTGCCGATCGATGCGGTGACGGGCGAGCAGCGCCGCCGAGCTAAGGCGGTCAACTTCGGCATTGTCTACGGACTCAGCGACTACGGCCTTTCACGCGACCTGCGCATCCCGCGCAAGGAGGCGGCGGGGTATATTGAGCGCTACTTTGAACGCTATCACGGCGTGCGCGAATTCCTCGACAAGACGGTTGCCGACGCACATGCGAACGGCTATGTGACGACGCTCTACGGACGGCGGCGCGAGCTCTCGGCGATCAACAGCCGAAATTATATGCAGCGTTCCTTTGCCGAGCGTATGGCGATGAATACGCCGATTCAGGGCACGGCGGCGGATCTCATCAAGATCGCGATGATCCGCGCCCATGATGCCCTGCATGCAGCAGGCGTAAAGAGCCGCATTCTCCTGCAGGTGCACGACGAACTCGTGCTGGAGGCTGCGGAGGCGGAGATCGCGCAGGTGAGCGGCCTCCTGCGCACAGCGATGAGCGGTGCGGCGGAGCTCGCCGTTCCGCTCGCCGTGGATGTGCATATCGGAAAGAACTGGGCGGAGGCGAAGTGACGGGTGAAGATCATCGGACTTACCGGCGGGATCGCCTGCGGAAAATCCACCGTCAGTAAGGCCCTGCGCGCGCTCGGTGCATACATCGTCGATGCCGATGCAGCGGCGCATGCGCTCTCCCAGCCGAAGCAGCCGCTCTTTAATGCCTATGTGGAGCGCTTTGGCGCAGATATCGTGGGCCCCGGCGGCACGCTCGACCGTGCGGCGATCGCACGGCTCATCTTTGCCGATCCGGCACTGCGGGCAGAGGTTGACGCCATTGCACATCCGCTCATCCGTGCTGAGGCAGAGCGCCGGTTGGGGGCGGCGCGCGCCGCAGGAGCAAAGGCCGCAGTGCTCGATGTGCCGCTCCTCTTTGAGGCGGGGTGGGATGCGATCCCCGATGAGACGTGGGTCGTCATGCTCCCGGAGGAGGAGCAGCTTGCGCGTCTGTGTGCGCGGAATCCTCTGATGAGCCAGCGCGAAGCGCGGGCACGCATTGCCGCGCAGATGCCGCTCGCAGAGAAATGCGCACGCGCGGATGTCATTATCGACAACAGCGGGACGAAGGAAGAGACGCAGCAGCGCGTTAAGGAACTTTGGAGGGAGCGTATCATTGAGCGTGCGTAATATTCGGAGAGGATTTTGGCTGCTTCTGCGCCTTATGGTTGTTACCTCTGTCGTATTCGCTCTTCTCGGCGGCTGGGCATGGCTGGAGCGCAGCTATATTTATCCCTACGATTACCGCAGCTATATTGAGATGAGTGCGGCCCGCCACCATACGGATCCCTATCTTGTCGCAGCGCTCATCAAGCACGAGAGCAAGTTTCAGGCGGAGGCGCAGTCCGACGGCGGCGCGATCGGACTCATGCAGCTCATGCCGCAGACGGCAGCGTGGATTGCCCGCCAGCTCGGCGAATCCTTCACCAAGGACGATCTTTATGATCCCGCGTTCAACATTCGCTACGGTGTGTGGTATCTCGCGGAGCTCGAGCGCGAATTCGGCGGCAACGATATCCTGGCGCTCGCGGCATACAATGCGGGACGCGGCAATGTGCGCGACTGGATGGAGCGCTGGCACTGGAACAATACGTTCAACGAAATCGAGGCGATTCCCTATCCGGAGACGCGGCTCTATGTGCGCCGCGTGCTCGAGGACAGGGAGCAGTATAAGAGGCTCTACGAAGAATGAACAAGACCTATCGGATTCTCCCCAGCGCGGAGGACATGCTCCTCCGCCTTGTGCGCGGACTCGCCCTCTCCGATGCGGAGCGGGCTCTTTTGCGTGCGTGCACGCTGCGTCATGTCGAGGTCTCGGCAGAGGAAAATACGTGGGAACTCGTCGTCGGCACCCCCTCCGTCCTCGATGACGAGCTGCTGGAGCGCATCGCTGAGCAGGTTGCGGAGAATTACCAGCTCTCGCAGGCGCTTGTTCAGCAGAATGTCGTTGCTCTCGAAAGCGCCGTTGCACCTCTTTGGGAGCGCGTGATCAATGAGGCGGCGGCTGGAGATACGGCCCTTTTCCATACGCTGCGCCAATCGGAGTATGCAGTGGACGGCAATGTCATCCGCCTCTCCGTACCCGGAAACTTTGGAACGGAACTCTTCATGCAGAGTGCAGCGGCCAAGCGCATCGAGGATGCCGTCCGCGGGAACATCGGCTGCGCGTGCCGCGTGGTCTGCATGGAGTGCGCGGTAGACGGCGACCTTCCGGGGGCGGACTGGACGCCGCCCGTCATGCCTGCTCCCGTGAAAAAGGAGGGCACGGAACCTTCCGCTGCTCCTGCACGCGGGGCAAAGACGGGCAAAAAGAAAGAACTGCCCGCCGGCGTCATCGTGGGACGGGGCGTTTCGGGCGAGGCACGGACACTCGGCACGATTGAAGATGAGGTCAAGAATGTCGTGCTCGCGGGCGAGATCTTCGCTCCGCAGGCGAATAAGCTCAAGTCCGGCGCCTATATCCTCCTGCTCAAATTTGCCGATGCCACAAACGGCATCGCATGCAAGAAATTCATCGGGGCACGCGGCAAGACCACCCAGGAGGAGGTTGATGCGGAGGTCGAGCGCATCTTGAAGGCGATCGGCAAGGGATGTTCCGTCCGGATTCAGGGCAAAATCGAATACGACAAATTCATCAGCGACTACGTGCTCTTCATCGACAGCATGGAGCGGCGCATAGTGCCGCAGCGCGAGGATACCGCGGAGGAAAAGCGCGTCGAGCTCCACGCCCATACGAAGATGAGCGCGCTCGATGCCGTCGTTCCGCCGAAGATGCTCGTCGAGACGGCGGCACGCTGGGGCTGGCCCGCCGTTGCCATCACCGATCACGGCGTCGTGCAGGCATTCCCGGAGGCTATGAATACGGCGCGTGCACTCAAGAAGAAAGGCGTCGATATCAAGGTCATCTACGGGATGGAGGGCTACCTCGTCGACAGCAGCGACGACGCGCGTGCCTATCACATCATTTTCCTTGCGAAGAATAAGACGGGGCTCTACAATCTCTACAAACTCGTTTCGCTGTCGCATATCCGCTACTTCCGCGGGACGAAGAAGCGCGGCCGGCCGCGTGTGCCGCGCGCTGTGCTCGAGCAGTACCGTGAGGGAATCATCGTGGGCTCTGCGTGCGAGGCAGGCGAGCTTATCCGCGGCATCGTTGCGGGACGCCCGGATGAGGAACTTGAGGAGATTGCAAAATTCTACGACTTCCTCGAGATCCAGCCCATCCATAACAACGACTTCCTGAAGATCGACGACCGTTTCCCGATTCACACGGACGAAGACCTCAGAGACATCAACCGCAAAGTGGACGCACTCGCAAAGAAACTGAACAAACCCCTCATTGCAACCTGCGATGTGCACTTTCTCAATCCCGAAGATGCCGTTTACCGCGCGATGCTGCAGAAGGCGAACGGCTACCGTGACGCAGAGCGGCAGCCGCCGCTCTATCTGCGTACGACGGACGAGATGCTCGCCGAGTTCGACTATCTCGGCGCGGAGCGCGCCTATGAGTGCGTCGTTGCGAACCCGCGCCGCATCGCCGACGAGGTCGAGCACTTCCTGCCCATCCCCGACGAACTCTATGCGCCGACTGTGCCCGGCGCCGACCGCGAGATCCAGGAGATGTCCTATGCGCGCGCGCGCAAACTCTACGGCGAGAACCTGCCGCAGATTGTCGCCGACCGCCTCGAACTCGAGCTGAAGCCGATCCTCCGGCATGGTTTCTCTGCGCTCTACATCATCGCTCAGCGCCTCGTCAAGAAGTCCAACGACGACGGTTATCTCGTCGGCTCCCGCGGGTCTGTCGGCTCCTCCTTTGTCGCCACCATGATCGGCGTCACCGAGGTCAACCCGCTGCCGCCGCACTACCGCTGCCGGCACTGCCAGTACAATAAATTCATTGACGACGGCTCGGTTGGGAGCGGCTTTGATCTGCCGCCCATGGACTGTCCTGTCTGCGGCACGCCGCTCACCAAGGACGGACACAACATCCCATTTGCGGTCTTCCTTGGCTTTGACGGGGACAAGGTTCCGGATATCGACCTCAACTTCTCGGGCGACTATCAGCCTGTAGCACACAAATATACCGAGGTTCTCTTCGGCAAGATGAACGTCTTCCGTGCGGGCACCATCTCGGGCCTGCAGGACAAGAACGCCTACGGCTATGCCATGCACTACTATGAGGAACAGGGCGAGACAAAGGGGCGCCCCTACATCGAGCACATGATGCGCGGCTGTATGGGCGTCAAGGCGACCACGGGACAGCATGCGGGGGGCATCATGGTTGTGCCGCGCAATATGGACGTGCACTACTTCACGCCCATCCAGCGCCCCGCGAACAATATGGAATCGGACACGCTGACGACGCATTTCGATTACCACTCCATCAGCGAGCGCCTTGTTAAGCTCGACATTCTCGGGCACGATGATCCGACCGTCATTAAGATGCTCGAAGAACTCACGCACCGCGACCCTGAGACCATTCCGTTCGACGATCCCGCCACCATGTCCATCTTCACCTCGACTGAGGCTCTCGGCATCCGTCCCGAGGAACTCGGCGCAAATATGGGCACGTACGGCATCCCGGAGTTTCGCACCTCGTTCACACAGAAGATGATCGACGATTCGAACCCGGACTGCTTTGCCGATCTCGTGCGCATCTCAGGATTTTCCCATGGCACGAATGTCTGGCTCGGCAACGCGCAGGATCTCATCAAGGCAGGCACCAGCACGCTGAAGGATGCCATCTCCGCGCGCGACGACATCATGAACTACCTCATGCAGAACCGCATCGATCCGCTGCTCTCGTTCAAGACCATGGAGAACGTGCGCAAGGGCAAGGGCATCGCGCCCGATGTCGTCGAGAAGCTGCGTGCAGGCGGCATCCCCGAGTGGTACATCGAGTCCTGCCAGAAGATCAAATATCTCTTCCCGCGTGCCCATGCGACGGCCTACGTCATGATGGGCTACCGCATCGCCTTCTGCAAGGTGCACTATCCGCTCGCGTACTACGCCGCATACTTTTCCATCCGCGCCGATGAGTTCGATGCGAACATCATCGCGAAGGGACAGACGGCGGTCAAGCAGGCGATCGATGCGCTGAATGCCGAGGCGCGCGAGCACCGCGGCAAACTGGACAACAAGAAGCAGGACATCCTCATTGTGCTCCAGCTGGCATGGGAGATGTACCTGCGCGGCTACTCCTGCGAGCCGGTCGATCTGTACGAGTCCGATGCGGAGAAATTCATTCTCCGCGAAAAGTCGCTCCTCCCGCCGTTTACGGCACTCCCCGGCATGGGGCAAAAGGCTGCGCAGGCCATCGTCGAGGCGCGCAAGTACGGGCATTTCATCTCCATTGAGGATCTCGCCGCGCGCGCACATGTGCCCGCGCCTGCGATTGACGTCCTTCGGGCGCACGGCTGCCTCGACGGCATGACCGAGAGCAATCAAGTGGAGCTGTTCGCGTAGACGCCGTCTTCTTGGGGCGGGGACTTTTGCATCAAAGGATTTTATTGCTGCGGGGGCGATGCTTTTGGAAGACATCGCTCTTTTTGCTTTGCAGCGCAGGAAAATCTCTCCGAATAAACTTAAGCTGTACGCGTATTTCTCCGATATATTTTGCAAGACGGCAGATCTCCGTCTATTTGTGCAATCATAGAACAAAACCATAGACAACAGTCAGGGAGGCAGTCTTTATGGCGATGGTGGTCAAGAACAATATGCAGGCGGTGAATACGCTCAACACGCTTAACAAGAATCAGAGCGAACTGTCGAAGAGCCTGCAGAAGGTCTCCTCGGGCATGAAGATCAACAGCGCCGGCGACGATGCCTCCGGAATGGCGATCTCCGAGCGGATGCGCGTGCAGGTGCGTGCCCTCGATCAGGACAACGACAATACGATGAACGGCTCTGCGCTTCTGCGGACGGCAGAGGGTGCTGTGCAGTCCACAATCGAGATCTTAAAGACCCTCAAGGAGAAGGCGATCAACGCGGCGAACGATACGAACACCGACGAAGACCGCAGGCTCATCCAGAAGGAAGTCGATCGTCTCATCGACCAGATCGATGACAATGCGCTGACGACCTATAATGGAAAATATCTCGTGGACGGATCGAAGAACTCTCTCGTGGCCGGGAACAACGGGTTGGGGACAGCAACGAGCTTTACCAACATGAGCCTCGCAACGACTACGGATCCCAGCGACTTCCTGACGGAGCTGAAACGCCGCGACGGCAACGATGTGGGTATTCATCCATCGGACACGATCACGGCGTCGTGGGTAATGAACGGTGTTACGTATACGGGATCGATTTCTCCGATCGGGGATACAACGACGCTGTCTGATGCCATAGATATTATTACAAATTCACATGCCGGCTACTTTGGCAACGATGCTTGGGTCGGGATAGACGCATACGGCAAGAGAGTATATACACCGGACAATAAGCCGGGCATTACGATTCGTGCTTCGCATGAAGGGGCGGATCATCAGATCGCCGGGATCACCTTCCGTGTGACGGATAGTAGAGGGAACATGCGGAACGAAGTCAATGCCGTTCTCGATGATTTTCGCGAGACGGTGCGGGCACAGAACCCATCCCCCGACAATTCACTTGTACTTCAGACGGGGACAAGAGCGAACCAGGCGATTAGAGCAGGGTTTACCGATATGCGCTCAGCGGCACTCGGACTGCAGGCCCCCAATGGACAGGGGTGGGACCGCACCGCCATTATCCATCCCTCCGGCCACCGGATCGATGTGGTCGGAGCAGGACCAAAGGTCCAAGTGACCACGAGGGAAGCTGCAAATGCGGCGATCAATGTGTTCCAGAATGCCCTTATCAAGGCGACCGATCAGGCGATTGAGATCGGGGCACTGCAGAACCGTCTCGGCTATACCAGCAGCAACCTTACCACTGCTTCGGAGAACGTGCAGGCATCCGAGTCCACGATTCGCGATGCGGACATGGCAAAGGAAATGACTGCATATACGAAGCATAACGTGCTCACACAGTCGGCACAGGCAATGCTTGCACAGGCCAACCAGAATTCCAGCGCAGTCCTCAGTCTCCTTCAGTAATTAAGATTCCTCCAATGGTCCTAGGACTATTGGAGGAATTTCTTGTTTTTAGACTTTGTATATGCTATTATTAAACTAGGTATAATATCCGATATATTACATAAGAATCAATCGGACATGGGAGAGCGGGAAATGAAAAACCATCGGACACGAAAATTATCGCAGCGTGTGCGCTATGCACTGCTCGCAGGAATGGCGGGCACTTTTTTGATTCCGCAAGCTGCATTTGCCGGACCGACAGGCGAGCATGGTGTTGCGAGCAACATCAATATTCAGCGTCCGGACGCCGTGACGACCACGATTACGTCAACCGCACTGAACAATGTCATCAATTGGCAGGATTACTCCGTCAAGCAGGGAGAACTTGTTCAGTATGACGGCGGCGCAAAAACCAACAACTATCTGAATATCATCACAGGCGCGAATACCTCGAACATCAACGGGAAAATCGAGGGTGGCAACAATGTCTATATTGTCAACCCGAATGGCGTGATCTTTGGCAAGAGTGCTGAGATCAACGTCGGGAATCTCTATGTCTCCACACAGGATACGGGAACGCTGAATCGAGCGGCCTTCGAAGCGAGCGGAACGTCACCGCTGGACACAACCGCCGCATTGAAAGCCGATGTCGTTAATATGGGCAAGATCAATGCGACGAGTGTTGAGGTACACGGCTCGCATATTCGATTCCTCAATGCGGCAGACGTAACAGCGACAAATCCCGTCGTTCTCCATACGGAAACGGCTGCCAACGGCGGCTATGCGCATATCGGATACAAGAACGGCACGATACCTGCCGCAGCAGCATACCAGGTGAACGGCTTGGCTGCTGTCGCGGCGGACAACTACTATCAGCTTGTCAAGGATAAGACGGAGCTGGATGCAATCAATACAGATACAGCCAGCCTTGCGGGCAACTACATGCTCGAGCAGGACATTGATCTTGGGGGCGAGGTACGTACTCCGATAGGAAGCAATACAGATCCTTTTAAAGGGAAAGTGGAAGGCAATTTCTTTCAGGTACGCAATTTTACAGTTACAAGTGCTGCTCGCGCGGGTTTCTTTGATACACTTGAGGGAGCAAGCATATATAATTTCGGCATAGCCAAGGCAAATATACAAGGGACTCCCAGTGCTTTGGCCGGAGGCCTTGCGGTAGAATCAAAAGGCGGAACAACATTAAAAAATGTATATGTATCGGATTCCACTGTAACCGGGAGAGCTCAGCGCCATGGCGGACTTATTGGAATTACACGAGATACGCAGATTGAGGGCTCTTACAGCAAAGTAAAAATTGACGGTGCAGGGATTGCGGGAAGAACCGAATCGGGAACCGTCATTCGTGATACATATACAGAGGCTTCACCTATCAATGGAACCCGAACATACTTTATCCATATAATTCAACCTGCGCAGGGAACCACGATAACAAACTCCTATGCGAAGACCACTGATTTTGTATCCAATGATACTGCGTTAACTTATGGTGCACCGGGAGCGCCGGGGACAACGATATACGGCACCTATCTCATTACGGGAGATCAGGCAAAAGAGGTAAAAAACCCGGCTGCAACGGCTCATTCCGCTGCGACAGTCGGTGCCTATTCCGCATGGGGAAATGATATCAACAACACGGGTGAGTTCGGCGCAAAGTGGCGTATCTATGAGGGGCGGACACTTCCGATGCTGACGGCGTTTATGAGCGGGACGGCGACTGCAACGTACAACTACCGCTACTTTAAATCGGATCAATCTGCGGCAGATACATCGGCTGCCGCCATCCAGTCGAACCATGGCGCGGATGTCGCGGGACTGACCTACAACAGCCATTATGTCAAGATCGTTGGCACGCCCAATACATCTGCGGGCGATAAATCGAATGTTGTCTACAGCGGGATTGTCGATGAGAATAAAGTCCACGACTACGTAGGAATGACCAAAGACTTCGACAGGGCGAACGGTGTCCGAAACGCAGGGACAAAGGCGATCCTCTGGTCCGATCAAGATGGTCCGAATCTGCGCGGAGTCAACGTCACTATCGGTCAGCGTGAAGTACAGCTGACGGGCGGCAATCTCGATGTCCAACGGATGTACAACGGGAAGAAATCCGTAAAGGATGCATTCGTGCATGCGCTTAAGCACGGCGGTGTATCGTCATCCGGATTTATGGAAGATGATATTAACGCGCACTCCGTCATGCTCGATACAACGAATTTTACCGCGGAGATGGCGGATAAGAATGTTGTCCGCAACGCCGACGGCACCACCTATGGGAAAAAGGATGTTACCTTTGGCGGAACGATTACGTTCAGCGGAGCCGATGCGGGAAATTACCATTTTGACACTTCCTCCATCAATACTCTTACGGGCAAGGCGATGATCACGCCGGCACCGCTCTATCTCACAATCGCCAAGTCGAAGGCGGCGGATAAGATCTACGATGGGACAGATGTCGTCGCAGATGACGATATGAAGCAGTCGACGGGCACGAAGAACATTCAGCTGAATGATACGATCACCGACGGTACATCCGACGGCACGCTCATGACGGATGACAATGGCGCTCTTGATACGGTCACACTTAAAAATATTGCTGATCCGACCTATACAGATACATCAGGGACAGCGCAGGTTCATGTCGGCAGCCACAAGCTCCGGTATACGAATGTGGGACTGGACAGGGCAGCACGTCCCGACAGCGTGAACTACGACCTCTATTACACTCCCGACGGAGGGACAAAGACTGCTGTTGCAGATGAGAAAATCTATCTCAACGGAGATATCACCCGACGTCAGATTGCGCGTGACAGCTTTACTGTCTATAAGAGCGACAATACGGAGGCATCGGCGACTAAAGTCTATGACGGGACCGATACCTATACGCCGGGCGCGGGGCTCTACCTGTCCTCGAACGAGGGGGCTTCGACTGATCCGGATACGGGCATTGTTACGCGCGATCAAGGGCATATTACTTTCCAGCTTGCAGGGGGGGCTCACTTCACTGACAGCAGCGGCAACCGTACGAGTGATGTGCGGCCGTCGGCGAAGGTCGCCTATACGGCGAAGGGACAAGCGGACGATCACACGGATACGTATGGAGGTCATCTGCTCTCTGATTACTATGTGCTCGACACGGACGGCGTAACCAAGAAAAATCTGGAGAATACATTCAGCGCTTCGGGCGTAGGAAAAATCATGCCGAAGGCACTCACGGCGACGGTTGTGAACAACCAGATCACGAAGGCCTACGACGCAATGGAGGCACAGACCGACGGCAGGCGCAATATCATCAAGGGCGATGCACTTGTTGCGCTTTCCGGCTTTGTCGGCTCCGATACGCGCACAAATACCTCGACGGCGAAGTACGCGACGAAGAATGTTGTGTTGAATGGGAATAGCCCAACAACGCAGGCCGTAACCTATACGGCATCCTTTGACCCCGGCACGGGTGCGAACTCAGACAATTATACCCTTGGGACAGAGGGGGCTCTTCCCGCACAGTCATCGAGCACCCTGACGGGCACATACACAGGCATTATCACGCCGCGCGCAGTCACGGTGAAATTTGCCGATGTTGCGAAGATTTATGACGGCACGTCTTCGAATCTCGAGATCACAGCAAATGATCTGGACGACGGGCTCAATAAAGAGGTTTTGAATGCTGATCACCTCGGCATTGCAAATCTCAATACGGCGAGTGTCACCAGCCGCTATGGCGATACCAAAGTGGGAAATTTTGCAGAAAATTGGAATGCAGGCGACCGCTCTGTGGAGTATGCAGGCCTTTCCAACTCGCTTGGCACAAACTATACACTTGCGAATAAACAATACGGCAACGGCAAGATCATGCGCCGCCGCATTGATCCCAGTGGGATTAATGTTTACAAGAAGAGCGACAACACGCTCGCCGCGGCGGAGAAGGTCTACGATGGCACATCGGCATATACCCCGGGCAATGAGATCTACCTCTCGGCGAATGCACCGGCGCTGGGCGACACCGGCATCGTTGCACGTGATCAGAACAAGGTGACCTTTGCGCTCGTGCCGAATACGACAGCACACTTTACCGAGGATGCTGCAGGTGTGAACAGGACCTCCCATGTTGCGGCAGGACATTACGTCGCCTATGATATCGTGGCGCAGACGACCGATGAGGAGCACAACCCGCTCTCGAACTATACGTTCGGCGCAGCCGGTCATGAGCGTGACCTCGAAAGAGTTGATACGAACAACCCTGCACATGTGACAGCAGCAGGGCGTATTACTCCTGCACAGATTCAGGCGGTGACGAAGGAAATCACGAAGGTTTACGACGGAATGGCAGAGCACACCGACGGCAATCGAAACATTCAACGCGGGAGCGGCATCGTTGACCTCGCGCTGATCAATGATGCAAGCGGTCAGCCGGTGAACACTTCTACCGCCTCCTATGCGGACAAGAATGTCGCGCGTGATATGAGCGGCAATATCATCAAGAAGTCCGTCAACTATACAGCACAACTCACAGGGAAATATGCGGATGATTATCAGATTGTGGATGCCGGCAACCATGTCATCAGTACAGCGAGCGGCTCGGGGGATAACAAGACCGTTACGGCAGCACTTGGGTCCGTTGCCGATGCGGGAACAATCACCCCGCGCAAGCTGAATATCACAATGGGCGAGACCTCTAAGAGATATGATCGGAGTGCGGCGAATAATTCTGCTTCGGTTGCACAGATCACGGGGGCGCAGGCAGATATTGCCGTCAACAATACAATCCTTGGTGCGGACGGTGTCACTGCCGCTGATTTGCAGGCGGAGTATCGGACTCAGCTGACCGGTGATCCGACCCTCAGCAGCTACGGGCGCGGTACGGGTGCTGCCTTTGCCGAGAATGTGAACGCGAGCAACGGCACCAAGCACGATGTTCGGTACAAGAAGATGAAGACTGCGTTTGACAATAAGTTCAGCGCGGTGAAGGACAACTACGAGGTCGATGAGACCGTTTACGGCAAGGGGACAATCACCCGTAAGGAGATTAACGGCGCGACGTTCAAGGTCAGCGGCGGCAAGGCGACGAAGGTCTACGACGGCACCAGCAAATACACCGTCGCGCCGGGACGTACCCTTGAGGCGGATACGGGCGAGATTATCGCCGGCGACGTGATCACCTTTGCCATTGACCATACGAAGGGGGCAAAATTTACCCAAAACGACGGCGTGACGGAGACGAAAAACGTCGCCGATGCGAGGAAGGTTGCCTATCATGTCACTGCAGCGGGCAATGCCGAGACACTGCGGAACTATACGCTGAATGGGAAAAATCTCGAGGCGGGTGATCTGACGGCATCGGGCGACGGCGAGATCACGCGCCGTGTGCTGAGCCTTGATCTCGTGCAGAAGACCGGCATCAATAAGGAATATGACCGCGAAACAACATTGCGTGATACGGATACGAAGCATTGGAACAAGCTGACCGATAACGACAGCTTGGGCAATGTGAAGTATGTGGACGGTTCGACGGCGAAGGATAAACTTGTCACGACCGACGGAACGAGCTTTGCCATCACGTCGAGCTACCGCAACGATGCCAATACGTTAGATGATAAGGACGTCAAGTACAACGGTACTGTCGTTGACGATAAGAAAATTCAGTACAACATTGCCATTACAGGCGGGGATGTGAACAACTACTCCTTCGATGGCACTACAAGTGCAGCGAGCGGTCTAAAGCTTTCGGCGACGGGCAAGATCACGCCGAAGGATCTTTCGGGTGCGTTTGACAAGGTAACAAAAGAATACGACGGGACGACGAATGTTCCCTCTTTGCGGGTCCGCTTTAAGACGGGTGCGGTCATTGCGGGCGATACCGTCAGCCTTGCCACGCATAACGAAGTGTTCCAGAGCGCAAACGTCAACGGTGACGGCACAACCCTGATGATTGACGGCAGCGTGCAGAAGAACTGGGTCAACTATACAAATCTCAGCCTCACGGGCACAGACGCGGGGAACTATCACCTCAACGCAACTGCAAAAGGACAGGGTGAAATCACCCCGTTCCGGCTGAACGGCTCGTCGGTTCACTTTACGACGAATCAGGCGGAAAAGGTCTATGATGGGACAATGGCGGTCAAGCATGGTGATTCGACCGATCTCGGTGTCCTGAAGACCAACTATATCACCGGGGCGACGGTGACGGTCGGCAGTGCTCCGCCGGTGAACATCCTTGGCAATCTGAATCTCGTCGAGGCAAAATACGATACGAAGGACGTTGACGGCGGCAGAGCTGCGAACCGCGTCACGTATAAGCTGAGCTATACGGACACCTCGGGGACGGGGAACTTCTCGCTCGCGCAGGGAGCAGACTCATTCGAGACGCACGGCAATGGGATCATCACGAAAAAGGACGTCACCGCGACGGTCAAGAGTCCCCTCACGAAGACCTACGACGCATTGCGGGATGTGGTCGGCGTTGCAAAGGACTCCGCAGGGAATGTTGTCACGAATGCGAATGAGCTGATCCAGCTCACAGGACTCACCGGAAATGATGGTGCATTCTACACGACAACTGCGGCATATGCGCGTAAGAATGTACGCACGGGCGAGAGCGTGAACTACACGCTGCATATCGATCCTGCGAATGCCGGCAACTACAATCTGAAATACGGCGGCACAGACAACAACGGCACATTCTCGACCGCTAACAACACGATCGAGAAGCGTACAGTCAAGGTGAACTTTGCCGATGTGTCGAAGGAGTATGACGGGTCAGCAGCGAATGCAACGATCAACCCGTTTGTTTCGGCTGCCGATGCGGCTGTGCTGAACAGAGATCATACGAATATTGCTGACAGCTCCAACAAGCTTACCAATCTCGGCGGACTGACGAGCAACTACGGCAAAATGGAGAACGGCGTATTTAGGTCTGATCCGAATGCCGGAACGAAGACCGTTCGCTATGAGGGACTTCGCACGGCAATGAATAATACCCTTGGCACGGATGCCTCGAACTACGAGTTTGATGAGGACAGTTACGGCAATGGGACGATCGGCCGCAAGGCGATCAATCCAGGGACGTTCAACATCAGCGGCGGCATCGCAGAGAAGATTTACGACGGAACGAGCAAGTATGACAATATCCCCTTTGGGGCAATTTCCCCAGGTGCCGGAGAACTTGTCGGTGCAGATGCGCCTCATATTCATTTTGCCCTGGATACACGTCCGGGGAAGGGAGCAAGGTTCACAAAGGCAGACGGGAAGACGGAGACGGCCAATGCCTTTGAGGCCGAGCGCGTCGCATATGATCTTACGGCAACGACGGATGCGGGGCATAGGAATTTGCTCCGAAACTATACGCTGAATGGGATGAATCTCGAAGACGGAGGATCGGCAACAGGGCTGGGGAAGATTAAGCGCCGCACACTGGAACTGGACCTCGTGCAGAGCTCCGGCATTGACAAGGTCTATGATGGTGGGGCTGCGCTCAAAGACGGTGCAAAGAACTGGAATGCACTGACGGATATTGACGCAAACGGCAACGTTAAGTACGCGGACGGCTCGACAGCAGACAAGAAGCTCGTCACCACGGATGGGACGCGTTTCGATATCAAGTCGAACTACCTCGACGATGGGAATGCGAGGGCAGATAAAAATGTTCGGCGCGATCCTTTCAACAACGTGATCGACAAGGCTATTCGCTATGAGATCGGCATCATGGGCGGCAATGCGCGCAACTATTCCCTTAAGAACGGAGCTGTGACCGTGAATGCGGAGGATGGACTCACACTTTCGGCGGCGGGCAAGATCACGCCGAAGGATCTTTCGGGTTCGTTCCGGAAGATTACGAAGGTCTACGACGGCACGACGGATGTTGATCCTGCCGCAGTCGGATTTGAGTTTGGGGCTGTCGCTGCAGGCGATGACCTCACGCTTGCAACCCACACAGAGTCGTTCCAGAGTCCGGAGATCGACGGCGACGGGACAACGGCTGTTATTAACGGCACCCCGCAGAAGAACTGGATCAATTATTCGAATCTCACGCTCAATGGCGCAGATGCCGGAAACTATACCCTTGCATCTGCGGCAAAGGGACTCGGAGAGATTCGTTCGCCGCGTCCCGCCTACTATACGCCTGATGCGGAGTACTATAAGGAACTCACGCAGACCAGCAGGATGATCCCGAATGAGTACGCCTACGAGAATGCTTCGATGGATCAAAGCGGACACTTCGGCCGCGACGCCGAGGCAGAGGTCGCCTATCGGACGCCCTCCGTCAATATGACGATGGACGGCATGGATCTCAGCAAGTCGGATATCCTTGTGACGGATCGTGCGGTATTCGCCATCGTCAGCGAGGTATTCGGCTGAGTATTGAAAAATAAATTGTAAAAGGAAACGCCCCGTCACCGGATTGAGCGGCTGACGGGGCGTATTTTCTTTGATCGCATTTAGGAGAGGTCGAGGTGCTGGCGCGGACTGTATCCTTTGTCCTTCAAAGTGCCGTCGAGGTAGTCGAATTCCTGCGGAGTGATCAGGATGAGGATGAGCCCCAGCTTCTGCATGTGCACTGCGTTGATGCCGAGCGCCTCAAGCTGCACTGCATAGTCTGCGTCGTCGGTGCCGAATACTGCAGCCGTGCCGGTGACCTGCAGCCCCTTTGCCGTGCCCGGTCCCCTGTATTCGTCACAGACAGCGAGCGCCACGTGTTTGTTTTCCCTGAGTGCGCGGAATTTCAGCCCGCCCTCGGAGAAGACGGCGAATTTCCCAGCACGGTATTTGTAGGTGAGGGGGGTGCAGCGGACAAAGTCGCCGCTTGCAGCGGCGAGGGCACAGGTCGAATGTGCATGAATGAAGTCCTCGATTGCGGCGCGGAGTTCGTGTTCAGGCATGCGGGCGGCGCTTTTGTCATGTTCCGTCCAAAATGAGGCGGCGCGGTTGTAGTCCATGGAAAATCTCCTTTTCTTTGAAATCTTATTCTGTTTCGGTCAGATGACGGAGAAGGGCGCGGCATCCTGCATCCACATCGCGGTAGGCAGTATCGAAGTCACCTGTGTACCACGGGTCGGCGACGTCGCGGTTTGTTCCTGTGAATGACAGGAGCTTGCATGCTTTGCCGCGCGGATCGCCGTCGGTAAGGCGGCCGAGGTCGCGCATGTTCTCACGATCCATGCCGACGATGCAGTCGTAGGCGGCGTAGTCCGCACGGGTCATGAGCGCGGCACTCCGGCGCGCAAAGGGAATGCCGTGTGCACGCAGCACCGCGCGCGTGCCGCAGTGCATATCGCCGCCGAGGGCATCGGTATGCAGCGCCTTGGAGGCGACGCGGATCTCGTCGGAGCGTCCCGCCTCGCGCACCAGCTCTTTCATGACGAACTCCGCCATGGGGGAGCGGCAGATGTTCCCGTGACAGACGAATAAAATTTTCTTCATGGATTAAGATCCTCCCTATTTGCTCCAAGTTTACAGGAAAAATCGTGCGGCCGCAACTCTGCGCGCGTGGAAGTTGAAATGTTCCGATGAAGATGTTAGAATACAACTGGGTTCTTATGCGTGATGGAGAGAACGGGCGCTGCTCAGCAGGGGCGCCCTAAACGGATTAGTGGGAGTTGGTTCGATCGTGCGTAAAGAAATGTATTATATGAGGCATATTGCTGCGCGCAGGGGGCTGGCGGCGGCTGTGTGTGCAGCCCTTGCGTGTACGGGAGCTGCTGCCTTTGCTGCGCCGTCGCTCGCACGTCCCGGCGCGGATATTGCCGGGCAGACGCCGGCGTCGGAGATTGGCATCGAGGATCGAACGCCGTCGTATCAGCAGGACGGATACGATGCGCAGTTCTCTGTGACCAATTTTATTCTCGAGGCGCCTGATTTGACCCTCGATAAGGAAGCACTCTCCGCGATTCTCGAGGCGGGGATGGGCGACGGAAAGACGATTGGTGATCTGCGGCGCACGGTGGATGCACTGACGACCTATTGCCGTACGCACGGCTATCCTGCGGCCGCTGCCTATCTGCCGCCGCAGGAGAGCGCGGACGGTGTTGTTGTGCTGCGCATTCTGCCGGGGCATTACGGGGAAATCGCGATCGAGAATAACAGCCGACTGAAGACACCTGTGGCAAAGCGTATTATTGCAGGCCTAAAAGAGGGCGACATCATCACGACGTCAAAGCTGGAGACGGCACTCTACTCGGTGTCGGACGCGACGGGCGCGCGCGCGGTCGGCGTGCTGAGCCCCGGTGCGGAGTTCGGAACGAGCAAGCTGACGGTGCGCATTGAGGACTCGAAGGAATCCAACACGGTGTTCTATGTGGAGAACTACGGCAGTCCGAATACGGGGCGCTATCGCTACGGTCTGCAGGAGACCCTCTACAATCCGTCAGGAACGGGGGATAAGGTGAGCGCGGGGGCGCTGATCTCCAACGGCAGCCTGCGCAATTTCTATGCGAATTACGAGACTGTTGTCGGCCGCGGCGGCACGACGCTCGGCGTCGGCGTCGCACGTATGAACTATGAGGTCGGCGGCGCGCTCTCTGCGATCGGTGCAGAGGGCAAGTCACTGACGTTCAGCCTGTTCGGGCAGACACCGCTCTATCATCGTACGAACCGCAGCCTGACGATGCGCTACGGCTACAATTACCGCGATTTGAACGACGATATTACTGCGTTTGGCCTGGAGGGAAAGAAACATACGCACAGCCTCTATCTCGGCGTCGCGGGAACGCAGCGCATGTATCGGGCCACGCTGGACTACAACGCGAATCTGACCGTCGGCAGACTGAACTATGATTCCGAGTACAGCAGTATCCTGGGGGCGCTGAGTCAGACGGATGAGGGGACGTATGCGAAGTTCGAGGCAGATCTGACAGCTGTACAGCAGCTCGGAAGCACCACCGATTTCCTTGTCAAGGTATCGGGACAGAAGGCGAGCCGTAATCTTGACAGCTCGGAGGAGTTCTATCTCGGCGGCCCGAACGGCGTTCGCGCCTACGCACAGGGAGAGGGCGCGGGCGACGAAGGCCTGCTGGGGACGGCGGAGCTCCGTTGGCATGCGCCTGTACGCGGACTGACGCTGAGTATGTTCTATGATGTCGGCACGGCGCGGCTGAGCAGGAGCCGGATCGCAGATGACAACAGCGTCACGCTGCGCGGCTGGGGGGTTGCTGCGGCGTACAGCAATCCGGGCGATTGGTTCGCACGGCTCGACTATGCGCGGCGCATCGGCCTCGATTCCTCGGTGGCGGCGAAGAACAGCGCACGCGGACGGCTGTGGTTCCTGATGGGCAAGATTTGGTAATACGTTTCTCTGGGGGAATCAGGCGGAGATGAACGGAAAGAACGTATGAGACTCAGGCGAAAGCCGTGGATTGATGCGGCGATTTTAGACTACGCGGATTTTGTAACGCCGCTCGGGGGGGACTGGACGCAGTTCGCGGGCAGGTGGGCAGAGGTGTTCGGACGAACGGCGCCGCTTCATGTGGAGATCGGCGTCGGCAAAGGAACCTTTCTGACGGAGCTTGCCGCGCGGCATCCCAACGTGAACTATGTCGGGCTGGAGGCACAGCAGGGTGTGCTCTACTTTGCCGCGCGCAAGGCGGCGGAGCAGGCGCTCCCGCATGTGCGCCTGCTCGTCTTCGACGCGGCACGACTCACGGAACTCTTTGCGCCCGGGGAGGTTGACCGCATTTATCTCAATTTCTCCGATCCGTGGCCAAAGAAGCGCCACGCAAAGCGGCGGCTGACGAGCGAAACCTTTCTCATACGCTATCAGGCAGTGCTGAAGCCGGGCGGAGAGATTCATTTCAAGACGGACAATGCGGGGCTGTTTGCCTACTCTCTCGAGACGATGACGCGCGAGGGGTGGCAGCTCTCCCGTGTGACACACGATCTGCACGCACTTGGCGAACCGGATAATATTATGACGGAGTATGAGCGGAAATTCAGCGCGCGCGGCGCGAAGATCGGGCGCCTCATAGCACGCTATCCGGGGGGAGATGCGTAATGCGTACGCGCTATACGCTCTTTAAGAGCGATACGGAGCCGATTGTCATCATCATGGCGATCCTGCTCGTAACGGGGACAATCAATGTGTTCAGTTCGAGCTATGTGCTTGCGGCAATGGACTTCGAGAATCCTTACTACTTTCTGCAGCGTCATCTGCAGTGGCTGGTGCTCGGCATCGCCGCATGCTGGATCTGCCGGCGGATGAACTATCAGCGTCTGCGCGGGCTGATGCTTGTGGGACTGGCGGTGACGCTCTTTCTGCTCGTTGCGGTGCTCTTTGTCGGGACGACGATCAACGGAGCACAGCGCTGGCTCGCCGTCGGCCCATTGAGTTTTCAGCCGGCGGAGTTCGCCAAGCTGATGGCGGTGCTGCTGGAGGCGTTCTCGATCTCGTCCGTGCTCGGGAAGGAACGGTTCCGCATGGATCGGGACTGGCCGCGCGTGGTCGTTCCGTTCGGCGCGATTCTCCTAATGGCGTTTCTTGTCTACCGTGAGCCGGATTTCGGAACGGCGTGCATCGTGTTCGGCGTACCTCTGCTGATGGCGTTGGTGCTGCTCATTCCGCCGCGTTACTGGCTGGGAATTGTGCCGATGGGGCTCTTGGCTGCGTTCGCGATCGGGATGCTGCAGCCCTACCGGATGAAGCGCATCGAGGTGTGGTTCGATCCATGGTCGGATGCCCGCGATGCGGGCTATCAGATGGTGCAGTCCCTCTCGACGATCGGCTCGGGCGGCATCTTCGGCATGGGGTTCGGCGACGGCGTGAGCAAGTATGAGTATCTGCCGGAGGCGCATACAGATTTTGCATTTGCGATTTTCAGCCAAGAGCACGGATTCTTCGGCGTACTGCTGATCTTCTTTTTGCTCGCCGTGCTGCTCATTATATGCATGCGTGTCGCGGCGCGCGCAAAAGATACGTTCGGGCAGGTGCTCTCGCTTGGCATTATCTTTCTCGTGCTCGGGCAGGCGCTTGCAAATCTGGCGATGGTTGCGGGGCTGCTCCCTGTGGTCGGCGTGCCTCTGCCGTTCATCAGCTACGGAGGCTCGTCTCTGATTGTGACGATGGCGGGCATGGGCATGCTCCTCGGTATTGCTGACCGCAGCCGCGCGGAGGATACTGCGAAAAAGAAGCGGCCGCCGGAGCCGGAGGCGCCGGAGATGCGGCGCAGGCGCATGCATGTGGTACGATAGCTAAGGGACCTGGCGTACGAATACGTCGGTCCCATCGTTGTTTATAAGGAAATTATCATAGGAATATCAGATGTTTAGCAATTTCTTTTTGGGCATGCAGCAGGATCTGAAGCTGGTGCTTTTGCCGCCGGTTATCTGCGCCGTATTTCGCCTCATCTTCATTTTGGCGTATCGACCGAAGAAGTCGCCCCGCGGGGAATGGCGAAAGTGGCTGGCATGTTTTCGATATGCTTTCTGGTGGGGCATGGATATCAATGCATATGCATATCTCGTACCTCTGCTCGCCGTGTCTGTGCCGGGCACCTTTTCTCCGGCGTATTTTGCTGCAGGCGATACGGTGCGCATGGCGCTCTTGTTGATCTATGCGGCGGCTCTTTACACGGCGTTCATTGCCAAGATGGTTTTCTATGCATATTTTCACGATACCTTCAACCAGACGATTTGGCTGGGGCGAAATGCGGACAAGCGGAACTTTGCGGATATTTTCTTTCATCAGAATCATGGAGCGTGGCTGCTGCTGGGCTATTTGCCCTATCTTGCACTCTGCTATGCGGCGGGAAATGCGCTGCTCTCGCTGCCGCCTCTTGCCTATCCGATCGTTACGGACGGGGCGGGGCAGTATGCCGTTAATACACTCGTGTTCATCGGTGCGGTGCTCCTCTTTTACTGGCTGCGCTACGGCGGTACGCTGCGCCATCGGCTGAAGCCTGAATGGGACGAGGTGCCGCTCATTGTCAAGGAAGACGCTTTCCTGGGCAAGGCGACGATTGACGATTTGATTGCGCTCAAGATGGTATGGAAACGTCCGGTCAATGAGATGCTGCAGCATTCTGACGAAGAATCGCGTGCGATTCTTCGCACGCTTCTTCCGCCGGAGCATTCTGTCGGGTGTGCACCTCTGGAGGCGTTCAAACGAACTGCACAAGGCGGGGGCATTACGCCGCCGCGCCATATTTTCTTCCTCTTGGGGGAGAGTTATGGGCAGGTCCATTTTGATGCGCCCTATGCGGGGCTGAACCTCATGGAGGCGGGTGTACGCTTTCGTGCCCACCCGCATACCGTATGCGTCGATCACTTCCTCTCAAGCGGCATGATTTCGCAGCCGGCTCTCGTCAGCCTTCTTTTGGGCATCTACGATGCGGATTTGGAGCTGAACGAGAATGTGCAGTTTTGGAACGGAACACTGCCGACCTCGCTTCCGCTTCAATTGAAATCCCTCGGCTATCATACTGCCTTTTGGTACGGCGGCGGACTGAACTGGGGGAGCCTCGCACATTTTATTCCTGCGGTTGGATTTGACAAAGCGTATGGCGGGCCGGATATTTGTCCTGCGGATGCACCGCGTACATGGCTCGGCGTATACGATCATATTTTCCTCGCGGAAGCGGCGCGGCGCATTCGTGCGGAGGAGGAAGAACGGTCCTTTCACTTCCTCTATACAACGTCGAATCACGGCCCCTATCTGCTCCCGTTGGAGGAGTACGGATTCGATGCGGAGCGATTGATGGGCGATGCGGCACATGCCCTGCAAAAAGGCTCGCTGAAGTATCGCGGACTCGGCTGCGCATGGTATGCGGACCAGGCACTCTGCCGCTTCATCGCAGAGATGCGGGAGTCTTTCCCCGACAGCCTGTTCGTTGTGACAGGCGACCATGTCGGAGGTGAATACCCCCTCATTCCCGGAATGACGGATCGCTCCGAGCTGCTCCTGCGTGAGCGGCTGCTGACGTCATTTTCAATGCACCATCCGGAACTCTCAAAAGATCGTTTTGCGCAGACCAGCATCGGCGGACATATGAATATCCTGCCGACGATCTTTGAACTGATCGCACCGAAGGGCTTCTCTTACTATGCAGTCGAAAAGCCGCTGACCGAGCCGATCGACCACGTCGTGACACCCTATGCATGGCTCACACGGGAGGAGATCGGGCGCTATCAGGATCGTACGGCACAGGCGCTGACCGATGATGCCGCGGGGGAACCGCCGCTGCAGTTTGATACGGAGAGATTTACCGCTGAACGCGATGCCTGCTGCGAGCTGACGGCGTATTATGCACGCCATCCGGAGCTGCTTATGGTGAAGAAGTCTTGAGAGAATGCGAGCGAAATATCCATATTTTTCCTAAAGAATAAACCCCGTTATGAGATTTTGGAAAGAAAGACACGCTAGAAAAGGTGTAAATATAAAACTTTGTAAAATATGCGTTGACAAGCTTTTTGACGGATGATATTATGTGACAGTCCCCTTTTTGGAGGTGCACGATGTCTCTGGAGAAATTGCGCACGGCACGCTCGGTTGCCGGAATTCATCAAGTATGCAAGGCTGTGCTCAGCGGCGAGGCGGAGACGGTGTTCATCGCTGCGGATGTCGACGATCGTGTGCTTGGGCCGCTGCTTGCGGCCTGCAGAGAAAAGGGAATCGCGCCGGAGCGCACGGCGACGAAGGCAGAGCTCGGTGAGCGGGCGCGCCTCGATGTCAGCGCTGCGGCGGTGGCTACACTACGGTAAAAACGCAGGCGCTGCGTTTTCATACAAAAAAGAAGTGAACGACGACAAAGGAAGGAGGTGCAGTATGCCAACGATCAATCAGCTCATTCGCAAGAGCCGGAAGAGCCTTGAGGAGAAATCGAAAGCACCAGCACTGAAGAACAGCCCGCAGAAGCGCGGCGTCTGCACGCGTGTCTATACATCCACGCCGAAGAAGCCGAACTCTGCTCTTAGAAAGGTTGCTCGTGTTCGCCTGACGAACAGCATCGAGGTGACCGCATATATCCCAGGAATCGGGCACAATCTGCAGGAGCACAGCGTCGTCCTCATTCGCGGCGGTCGTGTGAAGGATCTGCCAGGTGTTCGCTACCATATCATTCGCGGTTCACTCGATACCGCAGGAGTCCAGGATCGCGCACAGGGGCGCTCGAAGTACGGTGCGAAACGCGCGAAGAAGAAGTAAGGAAGTATATCGTTAGGAGGTTGGGCTATGCCACGTAAGGGCCCCGTGCCGAAGCGGGATGTTCTGCCGGATCCGGTATATCATTCCAAGACGGTGACGAAGTTTATCAACAAGGTTATGCTCTCGGGCAAGAAGAGTGTTGCACAGCGCGTTGTCTATGACGCGTTTGACACGATTCGCGAAAAGACGGGACAGGATCCTCTCGAGGTGTTCGAGACGGCGCTGCGCAACGTCATGCCTGTGCTCGAGGTCAAGGCGCGCCGCGTCGGCGGTGCCAACTATCAGGTTCCGGTCGAGGTTCGTCCGGATCGACGCATGACACTCGGCATCCGCTGGCTCGTCAGTTATGCGCGTCTGCGCGGCGAGAAGACGATGGATGCGCGCCTCTCGGCAGAGCTGATGGATGCTGCAAACAATACGGGCGCAGCGATCAAGAAGAAGGAAGATACGCACAAGATGGCGGAGGCCAACAAGGCATTCGCACATTATCGCTGGTAATAATATCTGCCGGCAGTGTAAGGAGCGATAGGAAACAGTGGCAAGAGAATATTCCCTTGAAAAAACGCGGAATATCGGCATCATGGCACACATTGATGCCGGGAAGACGACGACCACAGAGCGCATTCTCTTCTACACGGGCGTAACGCACAAGATCGGCGAGGTTCATGAGGGCGCTGCCACCATGGACTGGATGGTTCAGGAACAGGAACGCGGCATTACGATTACGTCGGCGGCGACGACCTGCCACTGGAAAGACCATCGCATCAATATCATTGATACGCCGGGTCACGTTGACTTTACGGTCGAGGTAGAGCGCTCGCTGCGCGTGCTGGACGGCACAGTCGCAGTTTTGACCGCCCGCGGTGGCGTTGAGCCGCAGACGGAGACGGTCTGGCGTCAGGCAGAGCGTTACAATGTCCCGCGTATGGCGTATGTCAACAAGATGGACATCACAGGCGCCGATTTCTTCAATGTTATGGATATGATGCGCGAGCGTCTCAATGCGAACCCGGTAGCGATTCAGCTGCCGATCGGTGCAGAGGACGAATTCAAAGGCATCATCGACCTCGTGAAGATGGACGCGATCGTCTATGAGGATGACCTCGGCAAGGTAACCGATGAGGTCGAGATCCCGGCTGAGTACAAGGAACAGGCGGAAGAGTACCGCGACAAACTCCTCGAGGCGTGCGCTGAGGTGGACGACGAGCTGATGGAGAAATACCTCGGCGGTGAGGAGGTCACGGAGGAGGAAATCCGCCGCGCGATCCGCAAGGCGACGATTGCCTGCGAGATGACCCCGGTGACCTGCGGTACTTCGTACCGCAACAAGGGGGTTCAGCCCCTGCTCGACGCCATTGTCGACTACATGCCCGCACCGACGGATATCCCGCCGATTGCAGGCGTCAACCCGGATACGGGAGAGGCAGACAGCCGTCCGGCTTCCGATACGGCACCGTTCTCGGCACTCGCGTTCAAAATCATGACGGACCCGTTCGTCGGAAAACTCGCGTTCTTCCGCGTTTACTCCGGCACGCTGAATTCCGGCTCCTACGTTTTTAACGCGACGAAGGACAACAAGGAACGCATCGGCCGCATCCTCCAGATGCACGCGAACAACCGCAAGGAGATCGACGTGGTTTACAGCGGAGACATTGCGGCGGCTGTCGGACTCAAGAACACGACGACGGGCGATACGCTCTGCGATGAGAACAACCCGATCATCCTCGAGTCGATGGAGTTCCCGGATCCGGTTATCTCCGTTGCGGTTGAGCCTGCGACGAAGAATGACCAGGAGAAGATGGGCATCGCGCTCCAGAAACTTGCCGAGGAAGATCCGACGTTCCGCGTTCATACGGATGCGGAGACGGGACAGGTCATCATCTCAGGCATGGGCGAGCTGCATCTGCAGATCATCGTTGACCGCATGCTCCGCGAGTTCAAGGTCGACTGCAAGGTCGGCGAGCCGCAGGTTGCATACCGCGAGACGATCCGCAAGTCCGTCAAGGCAGAGGGCAAGTTCGTCCGTCAGTCCGGCGGTCACGGACAGTACGGACACTGCTGGCTCGAGCTCATCCCGCAGGAGGCGGGCGAGGGCTTCAGCTTCGAGAACAAGGTCGTCGGCGGCGTGATTCCGAAGGAATTCATCAATCCGATCGAGGCCGGTGTTCGTCAGGCCATGGAGGGCGGCGTCGTCGCCGGCTATCCAATGGTCGACATCAAGGTCATCGTCTACGATGGTTCGTTCCATGAAGTCGACTCGTCCGAGGCGGCATTCAAGGTGGCAGGTTCGATGGCGTTCAAGGCCGGCGCTGAGAAGGCAAACCCGGTCCTTCTCGAGCCGTACGTCAAGGTCGAGGTCACGGTGCCGGAGGAGTACATGGGCGACGTGATCGGCGATCTGAACTCGCGCCGCGGGCGCATTGACGGCATGGAGCCGCGCAACGGCGTACAGGTCATCAACGCCTACGTTCCGCTTTCGGAGATGTTCGGCTATTCGACGGATCTCCGTTCCAAAACTCAGGGCCGCGGGAACTACTCGATGGAGGTTTCCTTCTACGATGAAGTTCCTAAGAATATAGCTGACGCTGTAGTCGCCAAGAACAAAGGCGAATAAGGAGGCAATTTTAAATGGCAAAGGAAAAATTTAACCGCAGCAAGCCCCATGTCAACATCGGCACGATCGGCCACGTTGACCACGGCAAGACGACGCTGACGGCTGCGATCACGAAGGTTCTCTCCGAGAAGGGCTATGCGAAGTTCGAGGACTATGCGGACATCGACAAGGCTCCGGAGGAGCGCGAGCGCGGCATCACGATCAATACGGCACACGTGGAGTACGAGACGGACAACCGTCACTATGCGCACGTTGACTGCCCGGGCCATGCGGACTATGTCAAGAACATGATTACGGGTGCTGCGCAGATGGACGGCGCGATCCTCGTTGTCTCCGCAGCTGACGGCCCGATGCCCCAGACGCGTGAGCACATCCTGCTCGCTCGTCAGGTCGGCGTTCCGGCGCTTGTCGTCTTCCTCAACAAGGTTGACCAAGTGGATGACCCCGAGCTCCTCGAACTCGTTGAGATGGAAGTACGCGAGCTGCTCTCGCAGTATGAGTTCCCCGGCGACGACATCCCCGTCATCGCAGGCTCTGCACTCAAGGCGCTCGAGGGCGACGAGGCGATGAAGGCGAAGATCCTCGAGCTCATGGATGCGGTTGATTCGTACATCCCGACACCGACTCGCGACACGGAGAAGCCGTTCCTCATGCCGGTTGAGGACGTGTTCACCATCACGGGTCGCGGCACGGTCGCAACGGGCCGTGTGGAGCGCGGCGAGCTGAAGCTGAACGATACGGTTGAGATCGTCGGCCTTCAGGATGAGGCGCGCAGCACAGTTGTTACGGGCATCGAGATGTTCCGCAAGTTGCTCGACAGCGCGGTTGCGGGCGACAACATCGGCGCACTTCTGCGCGGCGTGGACCGCAAGGACATCGAGCGCGGACAGGTTCTCGCAAAGCCGGGCTCTATCAACCCGCACACGAAGTTCAAGGCGCAGGTTTACGTCCTGACGAAAGAGGAGGGCGGCCGTCATACGCCGTTCTTCACGAACTATCGTCCTCAGTTCTACTTCCGTACGACGGACGTGACGGGTGTTGTCCGTCTCCCCGAGGGCACCGAGATGGTCATGCCCGGTGATAACGTCGAGATGGAAGTCGAGCTCATCACCCCGATCGCGATCGAGCAGGGCCTCCGCTTCGCTATCCGCGAGGGCGGACATACGGTCGGCGCGGGTCGTGTTACGGCGATTGAGGGCTAATAAAATAGCTGATTGATATTCCCAAAGAGGAGGAGCGGCGCTCGCGTCGCTCCTTTTCGAGGGAAATGACGGTTTGACGAAAAGTCCGACTGAAATTTCCCGATGGGGAATATGATAAAACTTCTTTTCATCTTTTGGAATCATACGACAGACGACGTACTCCATGCGATGACATGGCAGATGGCTATGCCCCGGCGGGGCAGAGGGAACTGCCGTGGAGAAATGTTTGGGGCGGGACCCCGGACGAAGGAGGAAAACTACTTTGGCGAAACAGCAGAAAATCAGAATTCGTTTGAAGGCCTATGACCACAAGGCTCTCGACCAGAGTGCGGCGAAGATCGTCGACACGGCGAAGAAGACGGGCGCAATGGTCTCCGGGCCCATTCCACTTCCGACGGAGAAGAATGTCTACACGATTCTCCGTTCTCCGCACGTCAACAAGGATTCGCGCGAGCAGTTTGAGATGCGCACGCACAAGCGTCTCATCGACATCCTGCAGCCGACGAACAAGACGGTCGATTCGCTCATGCGTCTCGATCTGCCTGCCGGCGTTGACATCGAGATTAAGCTCTAAAATAGGAGGTGGAAGCCTTGGCTAAGGCTATTTTAGGAAGAAAACTGGGCATGACCCAGATCTTCACAGAGGAAGGCCGCGTCGTTCCCGTGACGGTCGTTGAGTCCGGCAACAACTTTGTGCTGCAGAACAAGACCGACGAGACGGACGGCTACAATGCTGTGCAGATCGGGTTCGGCGAGGTAAAGGAGAAGAACGTCAACAAGCCGCTCAAGGGACACTTTGAGAAGGCGGGCGTCAAGGCAGTGCGCTTCATTCGTGAAATGCGCCTCTCGGCTCCTTCGGAATATAATGTAGGCGATACGATCGGCGTAGACATCTTTGCTGCGGGCGATCTCGTCGATGTGGTCGGAACGTCCAAGGGCAAAGGCTTTGCCGGCGGAATCAAGCGCCACAACTTTGCACGCGGTCCCATGGGCCACGGTTCGAAGTCGCACCGCGAGCCGGGCTCGACGGGTGCAATGATCTCCGGTCCCGGCGGACGTGTCCTCAAGGGCAAGAAGCTCCCGGGACGCATGGGCGGCGAGCGTGTCACAGTCCAGCGGCTGACGGTGGTCCGTGTAGACGCCGACCGCAACCTCATCCTCATCAAGGGCGCGATTCCGGGCCCGAAGAAGGGATTTGTCGTCATTAAAGATACCGTAAAGCCTGCAAAGGCAGCGAAAGAATAAGGAAGGGGGAATCGCAGCATGGCGAATGTAGCAGTATATGATATGTCGCACAACCAGGTTGGCGAAATCAGCCTGAACGACGAATTTTTCAATGTCGAAATGAATGCCGGCCTCCTTCATCAGGCGGTTGTCCTCCAGCTCGCATCGCAGCGCCTCGGCACGCATTCCACGAAGACGCGCGGCCTCGTGCGCGGCGGCGGACGCAAGCCTTGGCGTCAGAAGGGCACGGGCCGTGCCCGCGCAGGTTCGACGCGCAGCCCGCTGTGGGTCGGCGGCGGCACGGTCTTTGGACCGCATCCGCGCAAATACGGATTTACGATGCCGCGCAAGCAGCGCCGTCTCGCACTCAAGTGTGCGCTTTCGGACAAGGTCCGTACGGGCGATTTCATCGTCCTCGATCAGCTTGACTTTGATGCACCGAAGACGAAGGCAGCAGTCAAGCTCCTGAGCGATTTCGGCGTGAATGCAAAGAGCCTCTTCATCACGGCGGACGAAGCTGTGAACGTAGAGCGCTCCACCAGCAATATTCCGGGTGTAAAAGCCATCACGGCAAGTGGAATCAATGTCTTTGACATTCTCCATCACGACAAGCTCTTCATTACGAAGGATGCCATCACCCGTATCGAGGAGGTATTCGCATAATGGAAGCACGTGATATTCTCGTTCGCCCGCTCATCACCGAGCGGACGACGCAGCTCATGGCTGAGGGCAAATACGTCTTCGTCGTTGCGAAGGCTGCCAATAAAATCGAGATTGCCAAGGCGGTCTCTGAGATTTTCAAGGTGAAGGTCGCAAAGGTCAATACGGTCAACGTCCTCGGCAAGAAAAAGCGCATGGGCCGTACGCAGGGCAAGCGCCCCGACTACAAGAAGGCCATCGTGAAACTCGCTCCGGGCGAGACCATCGAGTTCTTTGAAGGCTGAGACGAAAGGGAGGTACGAACGTGGCAGTAAAGAGTTTTAAGCCGTATTCTGCCGGCAGACGCTTCATGACGGTCTCTTCCTTCGATGAGATCACGACAGATAAGCCGGAGAAGTCCCTCACCGTCCGCCTGACAAAGACGGGCGGACGCAACCAGCAGGGCAAACTGACCGTGCGCCATCGCGGCGGCGGACACAAGCGGCTCTACCGCATCATTGACTTTAAGCGCACGAAGGACGGAATTCCGGCCCGTGTCGCGACGATCGAATACGATCCGAACCGCAGTGCGCGCATCGCGCTGCTGAACTACGCAGACGGCGAGAAGCGCTACATCCTCGCACCGAACGGCCTCAAGGTCGGCGATGTTGTGGAGTCGGGTGCCGAGGCTGACATCAAGCCGGGGAACACGCTTCCGCTCAAGAATATCCCGCTCGGTACGGTTATTCATGCCATAGAGCTCAAGATCGGCAAGGGCGCGCAGCTGGCACGCAGTGCGGGCACATCGGCACAGCTCATGGCGAAGGAAGGCGACTACGCGCTTCTGCGTCTGCCGTCCGGTGAGATCCGCCGTGTGCACATCAACTGTCGTGCAACGATCGGCGAGGTCGGGAACCTCGAACATGAGAACATCACCATCGGCAAGGCGGGCCGCAGCCGCTGGCTCGGACGCCGTCCGGAGACGCGCGGTATTGCGATGAACCCGAATGACCATCCGCACGGCGGCGGCGAGGGCCGTTCGCCGGTCGGACGCAAGAGCCCGATGACGAAGTGGGGCAAGATTGCGATGGGCAAGAAGACGCGCCGCAAGAAGAAGGCGTCGAATCGTCTGATTGTTCACCGCCGTAAGTAATTAACGGCTCATGAGGGCGGCACCCATCTTGGGCATCTTTTCCGCCCTGCCTGCGGACAGCAAATCCTCCACATAGCATAATCTATGCGTCCGGTTTGCTGCCTTGACAGAACGAAAAATTTGCTCCAATCTGAGCACCGCCCAAGAAAGCGGTATAGCATCGTAACTTGCAGATAGAACCTCGTCGGATTGATTACAGTCCGGCGAAAGGAGGAAAAACTTTGTCAAGATCGATTAAGAAAGGGCCCTTCGTCGCAGAGAGCCTGATGAAGAAGATCGAGGCGCTCAACGAGAAGAACGAGAAGAAGGTTGTGCGCACATGGTCGCGCAGCTCCACGATCTTCCCGGATTTCGTTGGACATACGATCGCTGTCCATGACGGACGCAAGCATGTTCCTGTCTACGTGACGGAGGACATGGTCGGACATAAACTCGGCGAATTTGCGCCGACACGTACATTCAAAGGTCACGCAGGCGAAGAGCGCAAGACCTCGCTGCGCTGATAGAGAGGAGGACGATTCGTGGCACAGGAAGTAAAGGCTACCGCCAAATACATCCGTATCGCACCGCGCAAGGTTCGCATTGTTATGAACCTCGTGCGCGGCAAGAGCGTTGCTGACGCTCTTGCAATCCTGAAGTTCACGCCGAAGATCGGCGCGGATGCCGTGGAGAAGGTGCTCCGCTCTGCTGTTGCAAACGCGGAGAACAACTTCGACATGGATGTGGACCGACTGTTCATTTCCTCAGCTTTCGTTGACCAGGGACCGACCTTGAAGCGCATTCATCCGCGTTCGCGCGGGCAGGCGTTCAAGATTTTGAAGCACACGTCCCATATCACGGTTGCCGTAAACGAAAAGTAATAGGGAGGGAAACAGTTTGGGTCAGAAAGTAAATCCCCATGGCATTCGCCTTGGCATCGTCAAGGATTGGGATGCCCGCTGGTACGCAGACAAAGACTTCGCGCAGAATCTGCATGAGGACATCAAAATTCGCGATTACCTCAAGAAGAGCCTCCAGACCGCAGGTGTTCCCCGCGTGGAGACGGAGCGCAGCAAGAACCGCCTGAAGCTCACGATCCATACGGCAAAGCCGGGTATGGTCATCGGACGCGGCGGCTCGGGCATCGAGCAGATCAAAGAGGGACTCAAGAACCTCACGGATAAGCGCGTTGACATCAATATTGCAGAGATCAAGCAGCCGGACCTCGACGCGACGCTCGTCGCAGAGAACATTGCGGCACAGCTTGAGCGCCGCATCGCATTCCGCCGTGCGATGAAGCAGGCGGTCGGACGCACGATGCGTCTCGGTGCAAAGGGCATTAAGATCGCCGTCAGCGGTCGTCTCGGCGGTGCGGAAATCGCACGCCGCGAGTCCTACCGCGAGGGAAGCATTCCTCTGCACACACTGCGTGCAGACATCGACTACGGCACAGCTGAGGCACACACGACCTACGGCCGTATCGGCATCAAAGTCTGGATCTTCAAGGGCGAGGTGCTCCACGACAAGAAGCAGCAGTCAAGAAACGGTAAGGAAAGGAGCGAGGCGTAATGTTACTCCCAAAGCGCGTAAAGTACCGCAAGCAGTTCCGCGGACGCATGAAGGGCAAGGCACAGCGCGGCAACACGGTCAGCCATGGCCAGTACGGTCTCGTCGCTCTGGAGCCGGCATGGATTACAAACCGCCAGATCGAGGCTGCGCGTATCGCGATGACGCGTTACATCAAGCGCGGCGGCAAGGTCTGGATCAAGATTTTCCCGGATAAGCCGGTTACGGCGAAGCCGGCGGAGACCCGCATGGGTTCCGGCAAGGGCTCGCCCGAGTACTGGGTCGCTGTCGTAAAGCCGGGCCGCGTCCTCTTTGAGATGGACGGCGTGGCGCGCGACGTTGCAGCAGAGGCGATGCGTCTCGCGGGGCACAAGCTCCCGATCAAGACGAAGTTCGTCGTACGCGAAGAAGTAGAGGGCGGTGAAGTGAATGAAGGTTGATGAGATCCGCGGCCTGAGCGCCGACGAGCTCACGGAAAAACTTGCGTCGCTCAAGGAAGAGCTCTTTGGCCTCCGTTTTCAGCACGCCACCGGACAGCTCGATAACCCGATGCGTATCAAGGACGTAAAGAAGACGATTGCCCGCATCAAGACCATTCAGCGCGAGCAGGCAAACGCCTAAGTCTCAGTTATAACAACTGGTGAAAGAGCCCTGCCGGATTCACACAGATTTTTCGTCCTGTCAAGGAAACAATCCGAACGCAGAGTGCGGCTCTGCAGAGATTTGTTGACGCAGAGAGGCCGGAAAAGAAGAAGGCGGGATGATACGCAGGAAGGAGGCTCATACACACATGAGCGATAGAAACGTACGCAAAGTGAGAGTCGGCAAGGTCGTATCCGACAAGATGGAAAAGACCGTTGTCGTGGCTGTCGAGGAGCTCGAGCAGCATAAAATGTATAAGAAGCCGGTCAAGAAGACGGTAAAGTTCCACGCGCATGACGAGAAGAACGACGCGCATGTCGGCGACCGCGTATCCATCATGGAGACGCGTCCGCTCTCCAAGACGAAGCGCTGGCGCGTGGTCGAGATCGTCGAGCGCGCAAAGTAAGGAGGAAATGGATCAATGATACAGCAGGAAACAATCCTGAATGTCGGCGATAACACAGGAGCGAAGGAAATCCTCTGCATTCGCGTACTGGGCGGCTCGTACCGCAAGTATGCCAACATCGGCGATGTTATCGTCGCCTCCGTCAAGGCGGCAGCGCCGGGCGGCACGGTGAAGAAGGGCGATGTTGTCAAGGCCGTCGTCGTCCGCAGCGTCAAGGGCCTGCGCCGTCCGGACGGTTCTTACATCCGTTTCGACGAGAACGCAGCTGTCCTCATCAAGGACGATCACACCCCGCGCGGAACGCGTATTTTCGGACCTGTTGCACGCGAGCTGCGCGAGAAGGATTTTATGAAGATCGTCTCGCTCGCTCCCGAAGTTCTTTAAGGAGGAGGTGTTATTTTGTCGCTGGCAAAACTGAACGTCAAGAAGGGCGATACCGTCGTCGTTCTTTCCGGTAAGGATAAGGGAAAGCAGGGCAAGGTCATCGAGGCGCAGCCGAAGAAGGGCAAAGTCATCGTTGAGGGCGTCAACAAGGTGAAGCGTCACACGAAGCCCAGCCAGAGTGCACCGCAGGGCGGTATTATCACGAAGGAAGCACCGCTGTTTGCAAGCAAGGTGCAGCTGGTCTGCCCCGCATGCGGCAAGGCAACGCGCGTTGCGCACCGCATCGTCGGCGAGCGCAAGGTGCGCGCCTGCAAGAAGTGCGGCGAGCCCATCGAGCAGTAATCTTCAGCGGAAAGGAGGAATACGCAAAGTGGAAAGACTCAAGGAAAAGTATCAGAAGGAAGTTGCTCCTGCCCTTACGGAAAAGTTCGGCTATAAGAACGTCATGCAGCTCCCGAAGGTAGAGAAGGTCATCATCAACATGGGCGTCGGCGAGGCCGTCGGCAACCCGAAGGCACTTGACGCCGCCGTGACGGATCTCACTGCCATCTCCGGACAGAAGCCCCAGCTCACGCGCGCGAAGAAATCGCTCGCTGCGTGGAAGCTCCGCGAGGGCATGCCGATCGGCTGCAAGGTTACCCTGCGCGGCACGCGCATGTATCAGTTCCTCGATAAATTCATGAATGTCGCACTTCCGCGCGTCCGCGATTTTCGCGGGGTCAGCGAGAAGGCGTTCGACGGCCGCGGCAATTACGCCGTGGGGCTGCGCGAACAGCTCATTTTCCCCGAAATTGATTACGATAAGATCGACAAGATCCGCGGCATGAACATCGTCATCGTTACGAGCGCGCATACGGACGAGGAGGCAAAAGAGCTCCTGCGTCTTATGGGTATGCCGTTCCGCGCGTAACGGACAAGGAGGAACAACTGTGGCAAAGAAGGCAATGATTGAGAAGTGGAGCAAAGAGCCCAAATTCTCGACGCGCAAATATAACCGCTGCAAAATCTGCGGACGTCCGCACGGCTATATCCGCAAATTTGACATGTGCCGTATCTGCTTCCGTGAGCAGAGTTACAAGGGCGCCATCCCTGGCGTAACGAAGGCAAGCTGGTAATACTGATATAAGGAGGATATCGATTCATGGCAATGACTGATCCTATCGCAGATATGCTGACCCGCATCCGCAACGCGAACTCGGTCTACCACGAGAGCGTGGCGATCCCCGGGTCAAAGGTCAAGACGGCAATTGCCGAGGTCTTGAAAAAGGAAGGCTTCATCAAGGACTACACCTTCCAGGAGGACGGCAAGCAGGGCGTCCTCACCGTCACGCTGAAGTATGGAGCAAAGCGTGAACACGTCATCTCCGGCCTGAAGCGCGTTTCCAAGCCCGGACTTCGTCAGTACGCAAAGCACGATGCGCTCCCGCGCGTCTACGGCGGCCTCGGCATCTCCGTGATCTCCACTTCAAAGGGGATCATGAGCGACAAGGATGCAAGGAAAGCCGGCCTCGGCGGCGAAGTTCTCGCATTCGTATGGTAATGCACAGGCAGGAGGTGTAACAATGTCAAGAATTGGAAGAGCACCGATTCACATTCCGTCTGGCGTTACCGTCACGGTCGGTGCGAATAACCTCGTGAAAGTGAAGGGCCCGAAGGGCGAACTTTCGCGTGAAATCCATCCGGATATGAAAATAACCGTCGAGGACGGCGTCGTAACAGTCACGCGTCCTTCGGACGATAAAATGCACAGGTCGCTCCACGGCCTCTCCCGTGCGCTCATCAACAACATGGTGGTCGGCGTATCGGAGGGCTTTATGAAGACCCTTGAGATCAGCGGCGTCGGCTATCGCGCGGCAAAGCAGGGCAAGAATTTGAACCTCTCGCTCGGCTTCTCGCATCCCGTTGTCATTGAGCCGCCCGCAGGCATCACGTTCGAGTGTCCCTCTGCTACGGTCATCACGATTTCCGGCATCAATAAGGAAACCGTCGGTCAGACTGCAGCTGAGATTCGCGCGCATCGTGAGCCGGAGCCGTATAAGGGCAAGGGCATCAAGTACGCCGGAGAGCATGTCCGCCGCAAGGAAGGCAAAGCCGGCGCGAAGGGCAAGAAATAAGAAGGAGAGGAGTGACACACTGTGCTTATCAAGCAGGATAAGAATAAGGCGCGTCAAAAGCGCCATCTGCGCGTGCGCAACCACATTGCAGGCACTGCGGCCCGTCCGCGTCTCAATGTGTTCCGCAGTCTCAAGAACATCTACGCACAGATCATTGACGATGAAAAGGGCGTGACGCTCGTCTCCGCCAGCTCTAAGGATAAGGACTTCTCGCAGTACGGCGGCAATGTTGAGGCCGCAAAGGCCATCGGCACCGCTGTTGCGAAGAAGGCTCTTGAAAAGGGCATCACCGAGGTCGTCTTTGACCGCGGCGGCTACATCTATCATGGCCGCGTCGCTGCTCTCGCTGAGGCAGCACGCGAGGCCGGTCTGAAATTCTAAAGGAGGGAAAGCATGGCTAGACATAACGAAAACGAGACGCCGGAGTTTGAGGAGCGTGTCGTATTCATCAACCGCGTATCGAAGGTTGTAAAGGGCGGCCGACGCTCTTCCTTCAGTGCGCTTGTTGTCGTCGGCAACAAGAAGGGCAAGGTCGGCTTTGGCATGGGCAAGGCTGCTGAGGTTCCCGAGGCGATCCGCAAGGGCGTCGAGGATGCGAAGAAGAGCCTCATCGAGGTTCCGCTGCGCGAAGAGCGCACGATCCCGCATGAGATCACGGGCATCTTCGGTGCCGGCCGCGTGCTCTTAAAGCCCGCCGCCAAAGGTACCGGCGTCATCGCCGGCGGCCCGGCGCGTGCAGTGCTCGAGCTCGCAGGCGTACGTGACATCCTCACGAAGTCGCTTGGTTCGTCCAACCCGAACAACATGGTTCGTGCGACGATGGAAGGCCTCATCGGCCTCAAGAACCCTGCCGATGTTGCAGCTCTCCGCGGCAAGACCGTGCGTGAGATTTTTGGCTGATAAGGAGGAACGAACATGGCAAAAGTCAGAGTAACGCTGACACGCAGCTTGATCGGTCGTCCTGAGACGCAGCGCAAGACTGTGAAATCCCTCGGACTGCGCAAGCGCAACTCCGTTACCGAGCTTCCCGACACGCCCGCCGTGCGCGGACAGCTTCACAAGGTCTCCCACCTCATTACGGTGGAAGAGATTGCAGACTGAAGAGGGGAGGCAAGAATCTATGAAACTGCATGAATTACAGCCGGCTGATGGCTCGCAGAAGACACGCAAGCGCGTCGGCCGCGGCATCGGCTCCGGCATGGGCAAGACCTCGACGCGCGGCATGAAGGGACAGAAGTCCCGCTCCGGCGGCGGTGTCCGCAGCGGCTTTGAGGGCGGTCAGATGCCTCTCTACCGTCGTCTCCCAAAGCGCGGCTTCAAGAACGTCTGGGCAAAGACCTTTGCTGAGGTGAATGTCGGCAGCCTGAACTGCTTTGAGGACGGCACGACGGTAGATCCCGTTGCGCTGATCGAGGCGGGCATCCTAAAGAATGTCCGTGACGGCATCCGCATTCTCGGTGACGGCGAGCTCACGGCAAAGAACCTCACCGTCCGTGCGCAGGGATTTACCCATGCGGCGGCTGAGAAAATCGCAGCGGCAGGCGGCAAAGTCGAGGTGATCTAAGGTGCTCCAAGCCCTTGGAAACATCTTCCAGATTCCCGAGCTGCGGCAAAAGATCGTATTCACACTGATCATGTTCGCCGTATTCCGCATGGGGACGCATATCCCCGTGCCCGGCGTGGATCCGACAGCGATTGAACAGCTCTTCGCACAGGGGACGCTGTTCGGTCTTCTGGATCTTTTCTCCGGCGGCGCGTTCAGTAAATTTTCCGTCTTTGCAATGAGCATCACGCCCTACATCAACGCGGCCATCATCATCCAGCTGCTCAACGTCGTTGTTCCGACACTTGAGCAATGGTCGAAAGAGGGCGCAGAGGGGCAGAAAAAGACGACGAAGGTCACACGGTATCTTACGGTTGCGCTTGCGTTCTTTCAGGCGATCGGCATGTCCATCGGCCTCAAGACCGCGATCCTCAACCCGAACCCGGTGAACATTCTCATCATCGCCATCACCCTGACGGCGGGAACTGTCTTTCTCATGTGGCTGGGCGAGCAGATCACGGCGAACGGCGTCGGCAACGGGATCTCACTCATCATCTTTGCCGGAATTGTTGCGGCCTTGCCGAAGAACATCGGCACCATCTATGCCTATGTGAAGGCAGGCACGATCAGCTACTTCAGCGTATTTGCATTTGCCGTCATTGCGCTTGCGATGATCGTTTTTGTCATCCACATCGAGACAGGCTTCCGCCGCGTTCCGATTACGTATGCAAAGCGCGTCGTCGGCGGGCGCATGGCGAGCGGGCATTCGAGTCACATCCCGTTCAAGGTCAATCAGGCTGGCGTTATCCCGATCATCTTTGCATCGTCGGTGCTCATGTTCCCGATCACCGTAGCACAGTTCATCGATATCCCGTGGGTCAAGACCGTAGCGGCGTATCTCGAGTGGGGCAAACCCCTCCAGACCACCCTCTATGTGTTTATGATCATTTTCTTCACCTATTTCTATACATCGGTCACAGTGAAGATCCCGGATATGGCGGATAATCTCAAGAAATACGGCGGCTTTGTCCCGGGGCTCAGACCCGGACAGGCAACGGCAGATTATCTCGACTATGTCTTGACGCGCATCACGCTTGCGGGGGCATTTTTCCTCGCATTCATTGCTGTTCTGCCCAATCTTGTAGCAAGCGCAACGAACATCCAAGGCGTGTATTTCGGCGGTACGGCTCTCCTCATCGTCGTAGGCGTCGCGCTCCAGACGATGAAGCAGATCGAATCTATGGTCGTTATGCGCCATTACGAAGGCTTTATGAAATAGTGAACGAAGGAGATTCTATGCACATCATTTTGATGGGGCCGCCCGGTGCCGGCAAGGGCACGCAGGCAGCAAACCTCGTAAAACGGTACGGCATTCTTCACATCTCCACGGGCGATATGTTTCGTGAGGCCGTAAAGGAGGGGACGCCCCTCGGCAAAGAGGCGAAGTCCTATATGGATGCGGGCAAGCTTGTTCCCGATGCCGTCACCGTCGGCATCGTACGCGAGCGTCTCAGCAAACCGGACTGCAGGAAGGGGTTCATCCTGGACGGCTTTCCGCGCACCGTCGAGCAGGCGGATGCACTTGATGAGATCCTTGCAGACAATGGGATCAAGCTGACCGGCGTTGTCAACATCAACGTCCCGACGGCCGATCTCATCGAGCGTGCTGTCGGACGGCGCATCTGCAAAGACTGCGGACACTCCTTTCATGTGAAGTTCAAACCGAGCAAAGTTGAGGGTGTCTGTGATGACTGCGGCGGCACGACCTATCAGCGTGCCGACGACAGCGAAGAGACCATGAAGAGCCGTCTTTCCGTCTATGAATCCTCTACGCGCCCGCTGATCGAATACTATAAAAAAGCAGGCGTCTACAAGGAGATCGACGGCAGACAGGACATCGCGAAGGTCGAGGCGGATCTCGCCGCCGTCCTTGAGGCGTAAAAGGAGCGAAAGGGAAGTATGTCAAAACAGGATGTCATCGAGGTAGAGGGAAGAGTCGTAGAGAAGCTTCCCAATGCGATGTTCCAAGTCGAACTTGAGAACGGACATGTCGTCCTTGCTCATGTTTCCGGAAAGATACGCATGAATTTCATTCGTATTCTTCCGGGCGACAAGGTAACCATCGAGCTCACCCCGTACGATCTGACTCGCGGACGTATCACATATCGCTTCAAATAGTCCTGAACATACTAGCCGAACAGCGTGTTTTGTGCTAGAATGGAAAAGATCGACTTGAACGTAGGAACCACAGGGAGACGGAAGGAGGCAAGCGCAGTGAAGGTAAGACCGTCTGTCAAGAAAATCTGCGATAAATGCAAAATCATTAAGCGCAAGGGCCGCGTTATGGTCATTTGCGAGAACCCAAAGCATAAACAAAGACAAGGATAAAAGGAGGTGCACTTATGGCACGTATTGCCGGTGTAGATTTGCCCCGTGACAAGAGAATTGAAATTTCCCTGACGTACATCTACGGCATTGGCCTGACGACCGCGCAGAAGATCCTCGCGATCGCAGATGTCAATCCCGATACCCGTACGCGCGACCTCACGGAGGATGAAGTCGTCAGACTTCGTGATGCCATCGATAAGAACGCCGTGGTCGAAGGTGATCTTCGCCGCGAAGTTCAGATGAACATCAAGCGTCTCGTTGATATCGGCTGCTACCGTGGCCGCCGCCACCGTCTCGGCCTGCCTGTCCGCGGACAGAACACGAAGAACAATGCGCGTACGCGCAAAGGCCCGAAGAAGGCCGTCGCAGGCAAGAAAAAGTAAAGGAGGCTCGTAGAGGTGGCTGTTAAGAAAACAACACGTTCCAAGAAAAAAGTTCGCAAGAACATAGAGTCGGGCGTTGCACACATCAGCTCGACATTCAATAACACGATCGTCACGCTCACCGATAAGAGCGGCAATGCCCTCTCGTGGGCGAGCGCCGGCGGTCTCGGCTTCCGCGGCTCCCGCAAGAGCACGCCGTTCGCAGCGCAGATGGCTGCGGAGACGGCGGCAAAGGCTGCGATGGAGCACGGGCTCAAGTCCGTCGAAGTCTATGTCAAGGGACCTGGCGCAGGCCGCGAGGCGGCAATCCGCTCGCTGCAGGCAACCGGCCTTGAAGTCAATATGATCAAAGACGTGACCCCCATTCCGCACAACGGATGCCGTCCACCCAAGCGTCGCCGCGTCTAACAGGAGGTGCATGAAACAACATGGCAATCGATAGAGTACCAGTTCTCAAGCGCTGCCGCGCTCTTGGCATCGAGCCCGCCACGCTTGGCCGCGCGCGCCAGTCTACGCGCCAGCTGCGCCGCACGAACCGCAAGGTCTCCGAGTACGGACTCCAGCTCAAGGAAAAGCAGAAGGCGAAATTCGTCTATGGCGTTCTCGAGCGGCAGTTCCGTGGATACTATGAGAAAGCGAAGAAAATGTCCGGCGTCACGGGTGAGAACCTGCTGAGCCTTCTCGAGCGCCGCCTCGACAATGTTGTCTTCCGTCTCGGCCTTGCCAACACGCGGCGCCAGGCACGTCAGCTCGTCCGTCACGGACATTTCACCGTGAACGGCAAGCGCGTTGACATTCCTTCCGCACTCGTTCGTGAGGGCGACGTGATCGAGGTTGCAGAGAAGAGCCGCGCCAGCGCGTTCTTCAAGGAGCTCAAGGAGAGCAGCAACGCCCTTTCCGCTCCCGCATGGCTGACTGCCGATCAGGCAAATTTGACGGGCACCGTCACACGTTTCCCCCATCGTGAGGAAATTGACGTTCCGGTCAATGAGCAGGCCATCGTCGAGCTCTACTCCAAATAATGAATGTGAATGTGTCTGCATTACGCGTTTATTATGGAGGAGGCACATAGATGACAGATATCGAAAAACCGAAAATCGAAATCGCAGAGATCAGCGAGGACGGACGCTACGGGCGTTTCGTCTGCGAGCCGCTCGAACCGGGCTACGGCACGACGTTCGGCAACAGTCTGCGCCGCATGCTGCTCTCGTCCCTTGACGGAGCGGCGGTTACCTCCATCCAGATCGATGGAGTTCTGCATGAGTTTTCCACCATTCCCGGTGTACGGGATGATGTGACGAGCATTGTGCTGGCGCTCAAGCAGCTCTGCATCCGCATGCAGGGCAGCGAGCTGCATACGCTCCGCATCGAGGCGGAGGGAGAGCGTGAGGTCACTGCAGCCGACATTGAGTGCGGCAGCGACATCGAGATCCTGAACCCGGAGCTTCACATCGCTACGTTGGGCGCCACGGGCAAACTCAAGATCGAGATGACCGTCGAACGCGGACGGGGCTACGTACCGGCGGACAAGAACAAGAAGTCGGAGGACTCGATCGGGGTCATTCCCATCGACTCCATCTTCTCGCCGGTACAGCGTGTCAACTATACCGTAGAGGACACGCGCGTCGGCAACGTCACCGACTACGACCGCCTCATCCTCGACGTATGGACGAACGGCTCCATCCGTCCCGAGGAGGCCGTAAGCAAGGCGGCAGCGATCCTCGTCATGCATCTGCGGCTGTTCCAGAACATGGACGGCACAATGCTCGAGGAAGAGGAGGAAGTGCCGAACTTCCCGCCCGAAGAGGTTGACGACAGCGCCAAGGTGCTTGAGATGACCATCGACGATCTGGATCTTTCCGTCCGTTCCTTTAACTGCCTCAAGCGCGCCGGCATCAACACCGTTGCGGATCTGGCGCAGAAGACCGAGGATGACATGATGAAGGTACGCAATCTCGGGCGCAAATCTCTGGATGAAGTGAAGAAGAAACTTGAGGAGCTTGGACTCTCCTTGAGACAGGACAACGAATAACGATAGGAGTGGGAAACACATGAGAAAGCTCGGACGCAATTCCGCGGCCCGCAAGGCTCTCCTCAGGAGCATCCTCACATCCTTCTTCAAGTATGGACGCATTGAGACGACCGAGGCAAAGGCAAAGGAGCTCCGCTCCCTCGCCGACGGCCTCATTACGCTCGCGAAGCGCGGCGATCTCAGCGCGCGTCGCCAGGCCATTGCGGCGCTGGCAGAAGAGGATGTCGTACGCAAGCTCTTCGGCGAAATCGCAGAGAAATATACGGACCGCAAGAGCGGCTATACACGCATCTTGAAGCTCGGCCCACGCCGCGGCGATGCCGCCCCGATGGCCATCATTGAGCTCGTCTGATCAACGAATTAAAAAGACCGCCTGCGGGCGGTCTTTTTGTGTATGCATTTTTAAACCGTCGGGTCTTGTGCGAGTATCGGTGCAAGTTCGTCCTCGTCTTCGGTGACAAACAGCGTTTTCTCGTTGATGAAGCGGACGAAGCCGGGAGCAGCGCCCGCGGGCTTCTTGACGAAGCGGACGGCGGTGTAGTCGACGGGGACGTTCGAGGAGCCGCGTGCCTTGCTGAAGTGCGCGGCGATCTGCGCCGCGAGGCAGAGTGCCTGCTCGCTCGGCTCACCGCCGCTCGTCCGCAGGATGACGTGCGAACCGGGGATGTCGCGCACATGCAGCCAGATGTCCGTCGGCGCGGCGGTTCGAAAGGTGAGCGTATCATTCTGTGCGTTGTTCTTGCCGACCAGGATCACAGTACCGTCGGGCGCGGTGAAGGAGAAGGGATGTGCACGGCGGTCTTTGCTGCGCTTGGGCAGCTTTTCATGGAGATAGCCGGACGTGATCAGCTCGTCCTGTATCTCCGCGATCTCGGCAAGGCGCGTGGAGGAGTCCAGTGACGCCTCGATGCTCTCGAGGTGTCGGATGTTCGCAGTGCAGTGTTCCTGCTGGACGGCGAGGAGGTGCTTCGCGCGCTTCAGCTTATCGTATTTCTTGTAGTATGCCTGCATATTCTGGATGATTCCGATGCGCCGATCGAGCGGGATTGTGAGCATTTCGCCCGTGTCGCTGTATATGTTTGCGACGGTGATCGCATCATCTGCGTGATCTTGATAGTTATATTGGTAGGTCATCAGATTGTCGGCATAGATCTTCTGCTCTTCGGCATTCTCTGCCGCGGCGATCTCCGTGCGGAGCTTGTCGTACTTTTCCCGTGCACGATGGAGCTCGGTGCGCACAAGACGGCGAAAGCGCTCGCGATCGGGGATGACGTAGCTGCCGAGGCGCCGGTCCGCGTCGATCATGAGAGCACTGACCGTAGGATAGGAAAGGATCGTCGTTCCCGGCAGCCTGCTGAGGGGGAATGCGGCCATCGCCGCGACCTTGCCGTTTGCATCGAGGCGCAGAGAGGGCGCCGGCTGCTCCATCCACGCGCGCACTTCGGTGAGCGCTGCGGAAAGGGCATCAAAGTCGGACGGATCAAGCTGTGAAACGGGAATGTTCGGCGCGAGGCCTGCCAAGAAACAGACTTCCTTTGCCGAGACGGGGCCGAACCCCAAAACAGCGCTGATCAGCGCTTGAAAAATCTTTGCTTCGCCCGCGTTTCGCACGCGTGCAGCAATATCATCAATATCTGCTGCAAAGAGATCGTATTTGTCTTGCGCGGGCGGCAATGTGTAGGGAACGCCTTTGAACACGGTGCGTACGCGGCTCGAGTTCTCGCCGATGCGGCGCAGCGCCTCGATGATGGTGCCGCCTTCGTGGAGGATGATATTGCTGTACTTGCCGATGAGTTCAAGGGTGAGCGTGCGCGTGACAAAGCGGCCGCCGCCCGCGATGATGTCGATGTCGAGATGCAGGATGCGGTCGCGCCTCTCTTGACGTACGGCGGCGATGCGGCCCGTTTCGAGCTGCTTGCGCAGCAGCATGACGAAGGTCGGCGGCTCAGCGGGGTTCTCGGGCGCGGCCTCAATGAGATGGGCCGACGGATTGCTCGCATTCGTGTTGATATAGAGAAGAAAATTTTTGCCCGGCTGGCGGACGGAGAGAATGACGGACTGCTTGTTCGGCTGATTGATCTTATCGATGCGCCCGCCCGTGAGGGCATCTGCGAGTTCATGCGCGAGGGCGGACATGGAGAAGCCGTCAAGGCTCATGGTATCATCTTCTTTCGTTCGTTCTGTCGAAGAAAATTATACACATGCGGGACACAATAGGCAAGGCGTACGCCTTGCGCACGAGGAGATTTCATAGTACAATACACAAAGATTCACACGACGATAAGGAGACCTATGGAATTTACAAAGTGGCAGGGCTGCGGCAATGATTTCGTGATTGTGGATTTCCTTGACCGGGAGCCCGTGGACTTTGCGGCACTTGCCGTGCGGATGTGCGACCGCCACTTCGGCGTCGGCGCGGACGGGTTGATGATCGTCTGCCCGTCGGAGACGGCAGATATCCGCATGCGCGAGTTCAATCCGGACGGGACGGAACCCGAGATGTGCGGGAACGGCATCCGCTGCTTTGCACGCTGTCTCTACGACTGCGGGCGCATCCGCAGGGAGCAGTTCACGATCGAGACGATTGCGGGCACAATGGTGCCGCGGATTCTCACGGAAAGCGGCGAAGTGACGGCGGTTGAGGTGGATATGGGCGAGCCCGTGCTCGCAGGTGATGCGATTCCCGTTCGCGGGTTCGGCATGGAGCCTGTCATTGCGCAGCCGATCACAGTCGAGGACAGGACGTATGCGATGACCTGCGTCTCAATGGGAAATCCGCACTGCGTGATCTTTGTGGACGATGCCGAGGGCTTTCCGCTCGCGGAGCTGGGACCGAAGTTTGAGAACCATCCCGCATTCCCACGCAGGATCAATACGGAGTTCGTCCATGTGCGGGATCGAAAGCATGCGCGGATGCGCGTCTGGGAGCGCGGTGCGGGCATCACGCTCGCCTGCGGGACGGGGACGTGCGCGACGCTTGCGGCGGGCGTGCTGTGCGATGTGCTCGACCGCGCGGCAGAGATCGAGGTCGACGGCGGCGTGATCCATGTTGCATGGCACGCGGACGGGCATATCTTTATGACGGGGCCGGCAGAGCCGGTCTTTGCGGGCATATGGCAGGGGGATGTATGAGTACGCTGCGCAGGAGCATGACGGGCTACGGCGCGGGGACGACAGAGACGCCGGACTATCGTGTTGTCGTCGAGATCAAGGCGGTCAATCAGCGCTTTCTTGAGATTGTGCCGCATATGCCGCGTGCATTCGGTGCATGGGAGAACGATCTGCGCGATGTGATCCGTTCGCGCGTTGCGCGTGGGAAGCTCGACGTCTATGTGAACTTTGAGGACCACAGCGAGAAACGGTATGAGGTGCATGTCAACGAGAATCTTGCACGTGCCTACTATGCGGCGCTCGGAAAGGTAGCACGCGCCGTTGACGCACCTTTGAATGACGGCGTGCGCATGGCAGCGGCATACGAGGGCGTGATCTCAGTCAGAGAGGATACGGACATCTCGGGGGCGCGCGCGGTCTTTTTGGATGCCGCGGCACAGGCACTCGAGGCGCTTGATGCGATGCGGCTTGCGGAGGGCGCACATATTGCGCATGATTTTGAAAAACGTCTTGTGCGTCTGGAGATGCAGCGCGCGCAGATCAAGGAGATGGCCCCCCAGATTGTTGCGGAGTACCGCGCGCATCTGGGGGAGCTCCTTGCAGAGTTCAAGGAGGCGGCGCCGGATGAATCACGTCTGGTGCAGGAGGCGGCGCTCTATGCCGACCGTGTGAACATCACGGAGGAGCTCGTGCGCCTCGCGAGCCACTTCACACAGTTCCGTGTGATTCTAGCAGAAGATGCGCCGGTCGGACGGCGGCTCGATTTTCTCCTGCAGGAGATCAACCGCGAGACGAACACGATCGGTTCGAAGGCGAACAATGCCGCCGCACAGCAAATTGTCGTTGCGATGAAGAACGAGGTCGAGAAGCTGCGCGAGCAGGTACAGAATTTGGAGTGATGACATGGAGACGGTCAATATCGGATTCGGCGACATTGTCCTCGCGGGACGCATGATCGCCGTCGTTGCGCCGACCTCGATGTCTGTCAAGCGCATGGTGCAGGACGCGCGGGAGACAGGGCGGCTCATCGATGCGACCTACAAGCGGCGGACGCGCGCCGTTATCATCATGGACAGCGGACATATCGTGCTCTCGGCGATACAGCCGGAGACCATCGCGGGGCGCATGGCGAATGAGAGGGAGGAAGCCGAGTGAAAAAGGGACTTCTCATTGTGATCTCGGGCGCCTCGGGTACGGGGAAGGGAACGGTCTGCAAGGAGCTCCTCACACGCGAGCCTGCCATCGCCTACTCGATCTCCGCAACCTCGCGCGCGCCGCGCGAAGGGGAGCAGGACGGGCGAGAGTATTACTTTCGTACGCGCGAGGAGTTCGAAGCGATGATTGCGGACGGTGCTTTTCTCGAGTATGCGGATGTGTACGGCAACTATTACGGCACGCCGCTGGCGCCGATTGAGGTGCGCCGTGCGGCGGGCGAGGATATCCTGCTCGAGATCGATACGCAGGGGGCGCTGAATGTGATGGAGCGCTGTCCCGATGGGACGTTTATCTTCCTTCTGCCGCCCTCCTATGAGGAGCTGTGCCGACGCATTACAGGACGCGGAACGGAGTCGGAGGAGAGCATTGCCCGGCGCCTTGCCGCAGCGCGCGATGAGATCCTGCTCGGCAAACGCTATCGCTACGCCGTGCTGAACGATACGGTGGAGGCGGCGACAGAGCGGATTCGGACGATCCTTGCCGCCGAGCACCTGCGTGCGGATATGAATCCCGCGCAGTTTGATGTTGTTATTTGAAAGATAGAGGTATACGGATGAAAACGAATGTGGAAATCGGCATGGTCAATCCCTCGACGGACGAACTGCTGACGAAGGTGGACAGCCGCTACGGCATGGTCGTGCTTGCTGCGAAAAGAGCGCGCCAGCTGCTCGAGGGGGATCCTGTGAAGTCAGAACTCGCGCGCTCGACAAAGAATGTTACGAACGCCTTGGAGGAGATTGCCGAGGGCAAGATCACCTACGATCTCTGCAAGGAGAGCGTCTGAGCATGGGCACGCTTGCCGGACGGCGCATCGTGCTCGGCGTGACGGGCGGCATCGCCGCCTATAAGGCAGTGGAGCTTGCAAGCCGCCTAAAGAAGGCAGGTGCTGCGGTGCATGTCGTCATGACGCATGCAGCGACATCCTTCGTCACGCCGCTCACGTTCCGCACGATCACAGATGCGCCCGTTGTGACGACGATGTGGGGCGAGCCCCGTTATCACGTCGAGCATATTGCGTTGGCTGAGCTGGCCGAAATCGTGCTTGTTGCGCCTGCAACAGCGAACTTTATTGCAAAGGCCGCGGCAGGGATTGCCGACGATATGCTCACAACGACGGTCCTCGCAACGCGTGCGCCGCTGCTTCTCGCGCCTGCAATGAATACGGGCATGTGGGAGAATCCCGTCACGCAGGAAAATGTACGCCGCCTTACAGAGCGCGGCGCGCAGATCATCCCTCCCTCCGTGGGACAGCTCGCCTGCGGGGCAATGGGAGCGGGACGGTTGCCGGAGCCTGCGGAGATTGTCGCTGCGGTCGAGGAACACTTTGCCAAGGCGCAGAGCCTCGCAGGACGACGTATCCTCGTGACGGCAGCCGGGACGGAGGAGGCACTCGATCCTGTGCGCTACCTCGGCAACCGATCGACGGGGCGTATGGGCTATGAGGTCGCTGCAGCGGCAGCGCGGCGCGGTGCGGAGGTGATCCTCGTCTCAGGGCCGACGCATCTCGAGACGCCGGCGGGCGTTCGGCGCGTGAATGTGCGGAGCGCACGCGACATGTATGCGGCCGTGCTCGCGGAATACGAGAATGCAGACGCCGTCATCAAGGCGGCGGCTGTGGCGGACTACCGCCCTGCAGAGACGGCGGAGCACAAGATCAAGAAAACGGACAGCCCGCTGACGCTGACGCTCACGCGCAACCCCGACATCCTCTATGAGCTCGGGCAGAAAAAGCGCGGTCAGGTTCTCGTCGGCTTTGCGGCGGAGACACAGAACGTCGAGACGTATGCGCAGGAGAAACTCGCGAAAAAGAACCTCGACTTCATTGTAGCGAACAATGTAGCGGAGAAGGACGCGGGCTTCGGGGTCTTGACGAATCATGTGAAGATTTTCTTTGCAGACGGCCGGGCAGAGGATCATCCGCTCATGGCGAAGGCGGCGCTCGCGGGCGTGATCCTCGATCATCTGGAAGAAGCACTCCAAAAACGTGCATGAGAAAAATATGTGAAAATAGTCCTTGACAATGCACTCTGCATTCGTTACAATGCGACGTATAGAAGAGAATATACCTCATCCAGAGCAGTGGAGGGAATGGCCCGATGAAGCTGCGGCAACCATGACGACTGGGTCAACGGTGCCAATTCCTTTAGGCGGACTGCCTATGAGATGAGAGCGGCGGAAAAAAGCCTCCCTTATCTTAAAAGGGAGGCTTTTTTGCAGGAGTGGAGTGAGGTTTTCTGAAATGGTATTCAAAACGCAGGGAGGTTTTTGAATGAAAAAGATGCTCTTTACATCCGAGTCTGTCACTGAAGGACATCCGGATAAACTCGCTGATCAGATCTCTGACAGCATTCTCGACGCGATTCTGGCGCAGGATCCGCAGGGACGCGTCGCCTGCGAGACGCTTGTCACGACGGGGCAGGCACATGTTGTCGGCGAGATCTCGACCACATGCTACGTCGATATTCCGAAGATCATCCGCCAGACGGTGCGCGAGGTCGGCTACACGAACGCCAGCTACGGCTTTGATGCTGATACCTGCGGCATCCTCGTCTCACTCGACGAGCAGTCGCCGGATATCGCGCAGGGAGTTGATCGCGCGATCGAGTCGCGCGAGGGGAATATGGACGCGGCCGATGCGATCGGTGCAGGCGATCAGGGCATGATGTTCGGCTATGCGACGAACGAGACGCCCGAGTACATGCCGCTCACGACGGTGCTCGCGCACAAGCTGGCACGCCGCCTCACGGACGTGCGCAAAAGCGGCGAGCTCCCCTATCTGCGTCCGGACGGCAAGACACAGGTCACCGTTGCCTATGAGGCCGGCAAGCCGATTTATGTCAATACCATCGTTATCTCGACGCAGCATGACGAGGCGGTCGACCTTGCAACCATCCGAAAGGATATGATCGAAAAGGTCATTAAGGTGATTGTTCCGGCAGAGCTCCTGCGCGCAGAGACAAAGTATTTTGTCAATCCAACGGGCAAGTTCGTCATCGGCGGCCCGCACGGCGACTCCGGTCTCACGGGGCGCAAAATCATCGTTGACACCTACGGCGGCTGGGCACGCCACGGCGGCGGCGCGTTCTCGGGCAAGGACCCCACAAAGGTGGACCGCAGTGCAGCGTATGCGGCGCGCTATGTCGCCAAGAACATCGTCGCGGCAGGACTTGCCGACCGTGTCGAGATCCAGCTCGCCTACGCTATCGGCGTTGCGCATCCCGTGTCCATCATGGTGGATACGTTCGGCACGGGCAAGGTCGACGAGGAGAAGATCGTCGATCTCGTGCAGAAGACGTTTGACCTGCGCCCGGCGGGCATCATCAAGATGCTCGACCTGCGCCGTCCGATCTATCGCCAGACGGCGGCATACGGACACTTCGGCCGCACGGATGTCGATCTGCCGTGGGAGAAGACGGACAAGGCCGCGCTTTTGAAGAAGGAAGCCGGACTGTAAGCGCATTCAGCCTGCCCCGCCACAGCGGGGAAGGGGAACCGCGCAAGCGGTGGAAGGGGCGCCTTGAGCGACATATCCAAAATAAACTCGGGGCTACTGTACGAAACTTTTTGGCTTTGTACAGTAGCCCCGTTGTTTCTACATCGGGGGGAAACCAATGACGGAAACAGAAATTATGGACTTTGCGCACGCAGAATTTGAGTGGCTGCATGCGCATCCGGAACTTGCCTACGAGGAGCTCGAGACGACGGCGCGCCTGCGGGCGGACTTCGCGCGCGCAGGGATCCGCATGCGCGATCTGCCTCTTGCAACGGGACTCGTCGCCGTGATCGGAACGGGAGAAAATCCTGTCGTTGCTCTGCGGACGGATATGGATGCTCTGCCCGTGAACGAGGAAACGAACCTGCCGTATGCCTCGCAGTACGAGGGGAAGATGCACGCCTGCGGGCATGACTTTCACATGGCATCGGTGCTTGCGGCAGCGCTTCTCCTAAAGGAGCGTGAAGCGCAGCTGGCGGGAACCGTCTATATCGTCTGCCAGCCGGCCGAGGAGGCGCCGGGCGGGGCGCGCACCGTCCTCGATACGGGGGCGCTTGACGGTGTCGCGGCGATCTTCGGCATTCACGCGCGTCCGATCTATCCCGTTGGGACACTGGGGCTGTGCACGGGCGGTATGATGGCGTCCGTGGATAAATTTGAGCTCACATTCCACGGCGCTGGCACGCATGCCGCGCAGCCTGACCGCGGCTGTGATCCTGTCGTCATGGCGGCGCAGTTCGTGACGGCGGCGCAGACGATTGCGGCGCGCAACATCAGTCCCCTGCGTCCTGCTGTTGTCAGCGTGACGCACATTGAGGCGGGGGCAACGTGGAATGTCCTGCCCGAGCGCGCGTGGATGGAGGGGACGATACGCCTCTTTGATGCCGATGATCGGGCACTCGTCAAGGAACGCATGGAGGCGCTTGCCGACGGAATTGCCGCCGCATTTGGCGGACGTGCGGAGATCACGTGGACCGCGGGGCCGCCTGCCGTCGTCAATACGGAGCGCTGGAATGCGCTCGCAAAGGAGACTGCGGAGCAGGAGGGCTTTGCAGTCGTCGATGCCGTTCCGTGGATGGCGGGGGAGGATTTCGCTTACTATCAGGAGACGATGGAGACCTGCTTCGCATTCATCGGCACGGGACTTGCGCCTGAGAACCATCATCCGAAATTCACGGTTGATCCTGCGGCGATTCCGATGACGGCGCGCTGTCTCGCGCACATGGCGGAGGAAGCGCTGCGGCGGCTGAAATAAAAGGGGGGCATTGTACGAAGTTTTAGCTTCGTACAATGCCCCTTTACTTCTTCGGCTTTAGAAAACACGGATGCGTTCAGCAATCGGACAGACTTTATTTATCAGCGTTTCCTTAGCCCGATCGTCAGCTCGTTCACCATCGGTATGTGCTCTCCGATCTTTCTCGCGATGACTGCTCCGAGGAGCGTCAGCAGGAGCGTCGCCGCGTAGAGCCCGAGCGCAATGGGCGCTGTGAGCACATGACCGTGCGCATGAATCATCAGGAGCAGGTAGGTGATGGCGATCGGATGGGCGAGGTAGATGAAGTAGGAGTGCTTCCCGAGGAACTGGAACGCGCGGCCCAGGAGATTTTTCGTTCCCAGCCGCGTGAAGAACGCAAAGAGCGCGAGCGACGCACCAATCGTATAGAGAATGCCGAGCGGCGAGAGCTGATGTGCCGTGTAGATTGCCTCGAGCGGCGTATAGCCGTCCGTGAGAATCAGTTTGTAATACCATGCGAGAAGCGCGGTGAGACTGATGATGCCGAGGGCATAGAGACGCCGCGCATGCCGTGCCATCAGCGTGCGGAACGTGTCAAAATGCAGGGCGATGTATCCGCCGAGCAGGAAGATAAAGACGTAGTGCATGACCCAGTAGTTCAGCCGATAAAACAGCAGCGCGCGCAGAAGCGTTCCCTCGGGGAGCCCGTAGACGTAAAGATTGAACGCCGTATTGAAGCTCGACCAGTCGTCGAACGCGATCTGCAGGACGAGGATGCCTGCCAGCAGCGGCAGGGTCATGTGGCGCAGGAGGAAGCGCCAGAGCGGCATCAGCAGATAGAACCAGATCAGGATGACCATGAAATAGAGCTGATACTTTGCATTGCCGAAGAAGAGAATGCCCGGCAGGGAGAGAAGCGGCGGGAAGCCCGTCCCGTAATACCACGCGTCATGCACGATGTAAAAGAGCGACCAGATAAGATACGGAATGACGACCGTACGCCCGCGCCGCGCGAGGAAATCTCGGTAGGAAAACACTGCGGACAGCGACTGCCCGTAGAAGAGACCGAACGCCGAGATAAAGAAAAAAATCGGCACGCTGAAGCGCGTGCCGATGTCAAAAAGCGCCACAAGATGAAGATTTGGCGATGAATTTGCGAGATACTCCGCGCCGATGTGAATGCCGATCACGCCCATCATGGAGATGCCGCGGATCGCTTCGACAGCGGAGACTCGCTCGCGTTTATTGGATGACATAGGTGATGTTCACCGTTGCTTCGACAGAGAGTTCTCCTGCAGAGATCGGCGTCGAGGAGTCATATGACTCCTTCGCCATCATCATCGGCATGTAGTTGCGCGGAGGGGCGGACTGCGCATCCGCATAGACATTTGCAATGCGCACGAGGCGAACGCCGAGCGCGCCTGCCATTGCCTGCGCCTTGCTCTGCGCGGAACGTACCGCATCCGCAAGGGCGGCGTTCTTTGCAGCGCTCGTATCGCTCACCGTGAAGTTCAGCGAGTCGATGCGGTTCGCACCGTTTGCAAGCGCTGTGTCAATCACCTTGCTCACATTGTTCAGGTTGCGCACCGTGATTACGACGGAGTTCTGCGCCGTGTAGCCGATGACATCGCCGCGCCCGTTGTCGCGCATGTCGTAGCGCTGCGAAAAATCGTAGTGCGCCGTCTGAATGTCGCGGTCTGCAATGCCGAGTCCTTTTACGGCGCTGTGTATGCGCGCTGTTGCCGCAGCATTGTCGGCGTGCGCCTTTGCAGCGTCCTTCGCCTCTATGATGACGCCGACGGTGATCTCCGCCGTATCGGGGGCAATCTGCGCCGTGCCGATTCCGCCGACCGTCAGCGTTGCGGGCGCTTCCTCCGCTGCGGCGATGCCCGTCGGGATGACGAGAGCCAGGGCCAGCACAGAGACGCGTGCAAGCGAGCCGAATAAAATATGCCTCATGAAAATCCTCCGTTCTTCTGACTGTAATTATAACGGTCAAAAACTGCGCTCATTATAGCATATCGCTGCAAAAAATTAATAAAAACAGGATTAGCCGTGCTCCGCGTAGAGCTGCTGATTGTACTTTTTCGCCGCAATGTAAGCCCAGACCGCGCAGATCGGGAAAGTAAAAATAAATCCGATCCCAAGCGTCAGCAGACCTACCACGATATTAACGAGAAACATGACGAGCGCACCGATCAGCGTCGAGTAGCACATGCCGATCGGTCCGAAGAAGAACCCCAGACCCGCTGCGAGACCGACGTTTTTGGGCGATTTTACAATGATGGTCTGCGTCTTCTGCGTGTTTTGCTCCTGATCCATAATACATCTCCTTTTCCCTTAAAACCTTGCGTGATAACCATTTCTTGCCTGAGTATAATCGAAAATCCAATAGATTGCAAATGGGAGAAGGAGCCTGTGCATGTGAAAATTCTTATGCAAGCATTTGCGATTGAACGATGAATTTGTTACAATAAATACATCCTGATACAGTGCAAAACAATCGAATCAAAAAATACTTCCGCAATTATTCCGCATGTATTTCCGAGGACAAATCAAAATTTGACTTTTTGTCATTTTTCGTGTAATATAGAGCGCAGTTTAGTACTGCATATATAATAATATGCAAAAAAATGAATCCAAGGGAGAACGATAGCATGGCAAAGGAAACGTTTGAGTTTCAAGCGGAGACAAAACAATTACTGGATCTGATGATCCATTCGATCTATACGAACCGCGAGATTTTTCTGCGCGAGCTGATTTCGAACGCGTCGGACGCGATTGACAAGCTCCACTTCGAGAGTCTGACAAACAGGGACATCCTCGAGGGGAACGATGCGTATGAGATTTTCCTCGTGCCGGATAAGAAGAGCAAGACGCTCACGATCTCGGACAACGGCATCGGCATGTCGCGTGCGGAGGTCGTGGAGAATATCGGCACGATCGCAAAATCGGGCACAAAGGCATTCATGGAGCAGCTCGCGAAGGCGAAGGAGGAGAGCGGCGGCGCGCCGGACAAGGATCTCATCGGTCAGTTCGGCGTGGGCTTTTACTCCGCGTTTATGGTCGCCGATCGAGTGACGATTGTGACGCGCCGGGCGGGAGAGACGAAGGCGACGCGCTGGGAGTCGGCGGGCGACGGCAGCTACACGATTGAGGACGCTGAGAAGGAGACGCGCGGCACGACGGTGACGATCCATCTCGCGAAAGAGTTCACGAAGGGCGAGACGGACTATACGGATACGTTTACGCTCGAGAATCTCGTGAAGAAGTATTCGGACTATGTGCGCTACCCGATCCGCATGAACGTCACGACGGAGGAGATGCCGCGCGACGATGAGGGCAAGATTATCGAGGGTGCGGAGAAGATCAAGAAGACGGAGCTGCGCACGCTGAACTCAATGCAGCCGCTCTGGACGCGCGCGAAGTCCGAGATCAAGGCGGAGGAGTACAACGATTTCTTCCGCGACCAGTTCCACGAGTGGGAAGCGCCGATGGAGGTATTCCACACAAAGGCGGAGGGCACCGTCGAGTATACAGCGCTCCTCGAGATTCCCGCGCGCGCGCCGTTTAACCTCTATCAGGCGGACTACGAGCCGGGCATCCAGCTTTACTCGCGCCATGTCTTCATCATGGACAAGTGCAAGGATCTCCTGCCGGACTATCTGCGCTTTATGAAGGGGCTCGTGGACTCGCCCGACCTCTCGCTGAACATCTCGCGTGAGCTTTTGCAGCAGAGCCGCGAGCTCAAGACCATCGGCCGCGCGCTCGAGAAGAATGTTCTCAAGACGCTCGGCAAGAAGCTCGAAAAGGAGCGTGAGGGCTACGAGAAATTCTGGAACGAATACGGCCGCATGCTGAAGATCGGCATCTACAACAGCATGTACTCCGGGCATGATACAGTGGATAAGCTGAAGGATCTCCTGCTGTTCCACAGCTCGAAGGAGGGTAAACTCGTCTCGCTGAAGGAGTACATCCAGCGGATGCCTGAGAGCCAGAAAAGCATTTACTACGCAACGGCGAAGGATCAGGCGACGATCGAGCAGCTGCCGCAGATGGAGCAGCTGCGTGAGCGCGGACTCGAGGTACTCTTCCTGCTCGACCCGGTCGATGAGTTCGCGATCGAGACGGTACACGAGTACGAGGGGAAAAACTTCCACTCGATCAGCCGCGGCGACTTGGGGCTTGACGATGCTGAGAGTGAGGCGGCGAAGAAGGAGACCGAGGATATCGCAAAGGCGAACGACGATCTCATCAAGGACGTCAAGGACGTGCTCGGTGACAAAATTGCAGAGGTCAAGATCTCGCAGCGCCTGCGTTCGAGTGCGGTCTGCCTGGTCGCCGATGAGACGGGGCCGTCGCTCTCGATGGAGCAGACCTTCGCCGAGATGAACAATCCGATGTTCAAGGCGCGGCGCATCCTCGAGATTAATCCGCACCACGATCTTTTTGCCAAGCTGCAGCAAGTCCACGCGGCGGGCAAGGACACCGAGGAGTTCAAGGACTACTGCGATCTCCTTTACACGCAGGCTCTCTTGATTGAGGGCATCCTGCCGGAGAATCCCGTCGCCTTTGCGCAGAAGCTCGCAAAGATGATGGCGAAATAAGGAGAAGCTGTGGAAGTCGAACTCTTTTCGTCACAGTTCTTTGTGGCCCTCTTTTCGATCATTATTCTGGATCTCGTGCTTGCGGGGGATAATGCCGTCGTGATTGCGATGGCGTCGAACCGCCTGGCTGCGCATTTGCGCAAACGCGCGATCTACGTCGGTACGGCGGGCGCGATCGTTATTCGTCTGGCCATGACATTCTTTGCCGTGCAGCTGCTTACGGTGCCGTATCTGCAGGCGATCGGCGGCCTTGTGCTCCTGCCGATCGCGGTAAGGCTCATGCGGCCCTCCGCCTCGGAGGAACACGTAGAGGCGGCAGATACGTTTGCGGGCGCGGTCAAGACAATTATCGTTGCGGATGCGGCAATGGGCATCGATAACGTGATTGCGATTGCGGGCGCGTCACACGGCGATTTTCTGCTCGTCGTGCTCGGTCTCATCATCAGCATTCCGATTGTCGTAGGCGGCAGCCAGCTGATCGGGAAACTGATGGAGAAATATCCCGTGCTCGTTGTGATCGGTGCTGCCATCCTCGGCTGGACGGGCGGCACGATGATTGTGCATGACCGCACGATCGGCCCTATGATCCTCGGCTTTGCACCGCAGGCTGAGACACTGATCCCGGCGGCGCTCGCAGGGATCGTATGCAGCATCGGCGGACGGAGACAGCGGAGCGAATAACATGGTTGGACTTGTGATTGTAACGCACAGCGCCGCGTTGGCGCACGGTGTCGCGGAGACTTGCCGGATGATGGCAAAGGACGCGCGCATCGCAACAGCAGGCGGCATGGAGGACGGCGGCTTCGGCACGAGTTATGCGCGGATTGTTGCGGCGATCGACAGCGTGTACGGTGAGGACGGGGTCGCTATTCTCATGGACGCGGGCAGTTCGATTCTGACGGTGGAGACGATCGTTGAGGAGATGGGCCATCGCCGGCTGCGCATGGCGGACTGTCCCGTTGCCGAGGGGGGCGTTGTCGCTGCCATCGCATCGGTCTGCGGAGCGAATCTTGATGAGGTCGTACGCCGTGCGGAGGAGACGCGCGCCGCACAGAAGATTGGCAATTGACATCACGAATACACAGTGTTACAATACAATACGAATGATGCTCTTTGAGGCGGGGTGAAAATCCCCACCGGCGGTACAGCCCGCAAGCCCCTGCACGGGGCACGATTCGGTGTGATTCCGAAGCCGACAGTGAAGGAAGTGAGTTGCTTCTGCAGTCTGGATGGGAAAAGGCGCGTCTTATTTGGACGATTTATGTGCCGCCGGAGGAGAATCCTTCCGGCGGTATTTTTATTCTGCTGCTTGCTTGTATGTGCCTCGCTGAACAAAGAGAATAGAACGGATCACTATGAATGAACAACGTGCTCTTGACGAATCCTATATGCGGGAGGCGCTGCGCCTTGCGGAATTTGCGCGCGGACGCACATCTCCAAATCCGCTGGTCGGCGCGCTTATCGTACGTGACGGTGTGGTCGTTGCAAACGGCTGGCACCGCGCGGCGGGCGAGCCGCACGCGGAGATCCATGCGCTGCGGATGGCAGGGGACCTCGCGCGCGGAGCAGCGCTCTATGTGACACTCGAACCGTGCGCGCATCACGGGCGTACGGGCCCCTGCGCTGAGGCCGTCATTGCGGCGGGGGTTGCCCGTGTAGTTGTGGCGCTCTGCGATCCGAATCCCTTGGTTGCGGGCCGCGGAATCGCGATGCTTGAGGCGGCGGGCATCGAAGTTGTGACCGGCGTACTCGAAGATGAGGCGCGTCGGCAGAACGAGACGTTTCTCAAATGGATTACGACGAAGCGTCCTTTTGTCACACTCAAGACAGCAATGACGCTCGATGGAAAGATTGCAAGCCGCACGGGCGCCTCTGCGTGGATCACAGGGGAGAGTGCCCGCATGCGCGTACATGAGTATCGCGACGCGTATGACGCCATTCTCATCGGCATTGGTACGCTGCTTGCCGACGACCCGAGCCTGACGGCACGTCTGCCCGATCGTCCGGGGCATCACCCGCTGCGCATCGTGCTCGACTCCGAAGCGCGGACGCCGATCTCTGCAAAGCTTGTGACGGACGGTGCGGCACCAACCGTGATCGCCGTGAGTGAGCGCGCCGATCCGAAGCGCATGAACCTCCTCCGTGCATGCGGCGCGGAGGTTGTGACCCTCGGTGCAGAGCGCGTGGATATCGGGTGCCTCCTGGACTGGCTCGGGGAACGCGAATGCACGTCGCTCTTTGTCGAGGGCGGTGCAGAGGCAAACTGGTCATTTCTCGCGGGGGGACATGCGGATAAGGTACACGCGTTTATCGCGCCGATGCTCATGGGCGGCGCTGCGGCACCGACCCCCGTCGGAGGGGCAGGCTTTGACAGCCCGCAGACGGCGCTTCGCCTCGGCGATGTGACGGTTGAACAGATCGGCATGGATCTTTTGGTTACAGGCTATCCGATTATCCCGTCGGAATGAGGAGGCGGCATGTTTACAGGAATCATTGAGGAGGTCGGCGTGTTCGGGGGGCTCTCGCGCGGCGAGATCACGATCGGCGCGCGCCTCGTCGTATCCGATGCGCATATTGGGGACAGCATTGCGGTCAACGGCATCTGTCTCACAGTGACGCAGTTCGACGCACGCGGTTTTCGCGCGGCGGTCATGCCGGAGACGATGCGGCGGACGTCGCTCGAGGGTCTCGCGCACGGGGCTCCGCTCAATCTCGAACGCGCACTGCTCCCGACCACGCGGCTCGGCGGGCATTTCGTCAGCGGGCACATCGACGGCGTCGGGCGCATCAAAGAGATGCGCGAGGAGGGCAACGCTATCCTGATGACGGTAGCGGCGGCGCCTGAGATCCTGCGCGGCATCGTGGAGAAAGGCTCGGTTGCCCTTGACGGCATCAGTCTCACGGTGGCGGCTGTGGGTGCGGCGGATTTTACTGTCAGCCTGATCCCGCACACCCGCACCGTGACAAATCTCGGCGCGAAACGAGCGGGCAGTTCGCTCAACATTGAGACGGACATTCTTGGGAAATACGCAGTGAAGCTGCTTGGCATCACCGATCATGCGGATAAGAGCGGCAGGGTAACGCAGGAGTTCCTTCTGCAAAATGGATTTTAGGAGAGATAGCATGTCAGACTTTGCAACAATTGAACAGGCGGTCGCGGACATCAGAGCCGGCAGGATGCTCGTTGTCATCGACGATGAGGACCGGGAGAATGAGGGCGATATCATCGTCGCCGCAGAAAAACTCACGCCCGCGCATATCAATTTTATGGCGACGTATGCGCGCGGACTGATCTGCACGCCGATCATCGGCAGCCGCCTCGATGAGCTTGAGATCGGGCAGATGGTGGAGAACAATACGGATAACCACGAGACTGCCTTCACGGTCAGCATTGACGCCTGCGATACGACGACCGGAATCTCGGCATTCGAGCGCTGCCACACGGTGAAGATGCTGATCGATCCTGCGGCGAAGCCGTTGAGCTTTCGCCGGCCCGGCCACGTCTTTCCTCTGCGTACGGTGGAGGGCGGCGTGCTGCGCCGCGCGGGGCATACGGAGGCGACGACGGATCTTGCGCGTATGGCGGGCCTCTATCCGGCGGGCTTGTGCTGTGAGATCATGGCCGATGACGGGCATATGATGCGTACGGCGGAGCTCATCGAATTTGCGAAAAAGCATGAGCTCCATATCATCACGATCAAGGATCTCATCGAGTACCGCAAGCATACGGAGACGCTGGTTCATCAGATCTCGGACGTTGATTTCCCAAGCAAATACGGACACTTCCGCCTGCTCGCCTACGAGAATACGCTCAATAACCGCTGCGATCTCGCCGTTGTCAAGGGCGATGTGCGCGGTAAGCAGAACGTGCTCGTGCGCGTGCACTCGGAATGCCTGACGGGCGATGCACTCGGCTCGATGCGCTGCGACTGCGGCGATCAGCTCACGGCGGCGCTCAAGCAGATCGAAGCGGCAGGCGAGGGCGTTGTCCTCTATGTGCGGCAGGAGGGGCGCGGCATCGGCCTTGCGAACAAGATGCGCGCCTATGCGCTCCAGGATCAGGGACGCGACACGGTGGAGGCGAATGTTGAGCTCGGCTTTGCGCCGGATCTCCGCGACTACGGCCTCGGCGCGCAGATCCTCGCCGATCTCGGACTTACAACGATCCGTCTCATGACGAACAACCCGGCAAAGCGCGCGGGACTCGAGGGCTACGGCCTGAAGATCGTCGAGCGCGTGCCGCTCGTTATGCATACGCACGAGTTCGACCGCAAATATATGACGGTTAAGAAGGAAAAAATGGGACATATGCTGACGGATGAGGAATTGGGAAACAAGTGAAAGGGCGCAAGGGATGAGAACGGTTTTACTGGCGCTTCTGGAACAGTATGCGGATTGGGAAGCGGCGTATGTATCGACAGGGATTCATATGCTTGGGCAAGGGAAATTTATAGTCAAGACGGCAGCCCTCTCGGAGCATGCGGTGACTTCGATCGGCGGCATCCAAGCTGTGGCAGATTATACCGTGGATTCAGCACCGGAGGATTACGATGCGCTGCTTCTCATCGGCGGAATGAGATGGCGCGAAGAGCGTGCACAACAGATTATCCCGCTGGTCAGGCATTGTTTGAAAAACGACAGACTGCTTGGCGGGATTTGCGATGCGGCTGCCTTTTTGGCGTCAATCGGCGTTTTGAATACGGTCAAACATACGGGCAACCGACTGTCCGCCTTGCAGGAGTGGCCGGGCACGGAGTACGAAGGCGCAGAGAATTTCCAGGCGCGACAATCTGTGCGCGATCAAAATATCATTACGGCGAACGGGTCTGCGCCTCTGGAATTTGCCAGAGAGGTTTTGACGGCACTTCATGTCGCTGAGAAAACTCTGATTGAGGATTGGTATACACTGCACAAGTTGGGATATTATCATGCATCGTCGCACAATCAATTTGTGAAGATGATGGAGGAGTAAGGAGAAACGGATATGGCAAACATCATCGAAGGATACATCAGCGGCAAGGGACTGAAGATCGGCATCATTGCCGCGCGGTTCAACGAATTTATCACGAGCAAGCTGCTCAGCGGCGCACTTGATGCGCTGCATCGCCATGAGACGGCGGACAGCGATATCGACATCGCATGGGTGCCGGGCGCGTTCGAGATCCCGCTCGCAGCGAAGAGAATGGCGGGCAGCGGCAGATACGATGCCGTCATCTGCCTCGGTGCGGTTATCCGCGGCGCGACGACGCATTACGACTACGTGTGCAGCGAGGTCTCGAAGGGCGTGGCGCAGGTCGGCCTCCAGACGGGCGTGCCGACAATCTTCGGCGTGGTGACGACGGAGAACATTGAACAGGCGATCGAGCGTGCGGGCACAAAGGCCGGCAACAAGGGCGCAGACTCTGCGATGGCAGCGATGGAGATGGCAAGCCTCTTGAAGAAGATGTGAGGCACGCGATGAAGATTGGAATTATCAGCGACACCCACGGACATGAGGGTGCGTGGGTGCGCGCCTGTGAGCAGTTTTTCACGGGTGCAGATCTCATTCTCCACGCGGGGGACGTCGCCTACCACGGACCGCGCAATCCGATGAAGGCAGACTATAATCCGATGGGGCTCATCGAGCGCATCAACGCCTCGGAGATTCCCGTCATCCTTGCTAAGGGGAACTGCGACTCCGATGTGGACGCGAGCTGCCTCGAGGTGCCTCTTATGTCCCCCTATGCCTACGTTGTATGGGAGGGGCGGCGCATCATCGTTACGCACGGCGATGCGGTCATGACGGATACGGAAAAAGACAGGGCGGCAAAGCATCTGAAGGCAGATCTTTTCATCAGTGGTCATATTCATGTGACCGTTCTCGAAAAGCGCGGCAGCACGGTGTTCCTCAACCCCGGGTCTGCGGCCCTCTCGAAGCGCTCCGATGGGCGCAATACCGTCGCCGTTCTCGAGAACGGAAGAGCTCAGATTTTTGATATTGAGACGGGCGATGTCCTGCATGAACTCGCTCTGGATTGGTAAGGATAAAATGGATCAACTGGTAAAAGCTGCGGCAGCAGGCGGCGAACTGCGTATATTTGCAGCGGTGACCACGAACCTCGTCGCCGAGGCAATGCGCCGGCATGACTGCTGGCCCGTTGCGGCGGCAGCACTCGGACGCACGATGACGGGCGCGCTCCTCTTTGCCGCAAATCTTAAGAATAAGGAATCGGTCACGATTAAGTTCAAGGGCGACGGCCCGCTCGGGACTGTCACGGCGGATGCGACGGCGGAGGGCTATGTGCGCGGCTATGTCGATCATCCGCACGTCCATCTGCCGCTCAATGCGATGGGAAAGATCGATGTCGGCGGCGGGATCGGCAGGGGACTTCTGTCCGTTACACGTTTTACAGGACTGAAAGAGCCGGTGACGGGAAGCGTTCATATCGTGAACGGGGAGATTGCAGAGGATCTCATCAGCTATCTCTATACCTCCGAGCAGACGCCGTCGTCCATTGGGCTCGGCGTTTTGGTCAGCCCGGAACTCGAGTGCCTCGGCGCCGGCGGTTTTTTCGTTCAGCCGATGCCGGGCGCATCGGGGGAGACGCTCGACCGTGTTGAGGAGAACCTCAAGACGATATCCTCCGTCTCCCACATGGTCGAGGCGGGACTGGATGCCGCAGGGATCATCGAAAAAGTCTTTGGCGGCTTCGACGATGTGAAGATCCTGTCCGCAACGGATCTTTCCTTTCGCTGCAACTGCTCGAAGAACTATATCACCGACCGCCTCTTGATGCTCGGTGAGGAGGACCTGCGGTCGCTTCGCGACGATGGTCGGGCAGAGGTGAAATGCCACTTCTGCGGCGCGGCGTACAACTTTGACCGCGAGGAACTCAGCGCCATCTACAATGCCGCAAAGAAAATGCGTGCGATGCGCGCTCCCGTCGGGGCATGAGAAGGAACATGCGCCTTTTGCGCGAGGAAGAGACAGTGATTGCGGGCATTCCTGCATGCATTCGGTATAAGAACATCAAGAACCTCTATCTTCGTGTTCGCCCGCCGGACGGACATATTGAACTGAGTGTGCCGTATCATACGGCATATGCAGATATGGAAAACTTTATCAGCCACAGGCGCGCATGGATTGATGAGCGCCGGCGGCTGATTTGTGCGCGTGCGGAGAACGATCCGCCCTGCTGTGGGGAAGGAGAGCATCTTCGCCTCTGGGGAAAGGAATATCGGATCATGCACCGTCCTCTCCTGCGCGGGAGATCATATGCCGAACGCACAGACGGAGCGATTGTCCTTCATGCGGCGGAGGGCGCAGATGCCAAGCAGCGGCGTGCGGCACTCGATGCCCTCTATCGCACAGAACTCGCAGCAGCAATCGAGCGCGAAGCACCTGCGTGCGAGGAAATTGTCGGCAAACATGCTTCTCGTTGGCGCATCCGCGCAATGAAGACGCGCTGGGGCAGCTGCAATATCCGCACAGCGGCGATCACGCTGAACCTGCAGCTCGCACAGTACGATGTGCGCGCCCTGCGCTGCGTCATTATCCATGAGCTGACCCATCTCTGGGTGCGCGGGCATGACGCGCGTTTTTATGCACGCATGGATATGTATTTTCCGGACTGGCAGGAAATGCGGCGCATGCTGAACGGCTGGGCAAGAGCAGATGGAATTTGACAGCAAAAAAGAACGCTCCGGATGGAGCGTTCTTTTTATGCCGTACTTTATTTCGCCGCGCCGATTTGTTCGGCTTCCTCTACCGGGGCGAGACGCCCTGTGTGTACATCGTAGACATAGCCGTGGATCGCAACAGAAGCGGGGACAAGCGGATGCGTGCGCAGACGCTGCACATCGCGCACAACGCTTTCCTCGATCGTGCCGCTGATCGGCATAAAGTCGATGCTGTGCGCCTCTGCCGCATCGCGCCCCTGCGCTGTGGCGTCCTCCGCGAAGCGCGCGCGCGCTTCCTCATTTGTAAATCCCTGCATGCCGCAGTGTGTGTGCTGGATAACGAACCATTCGTTCGTGCCGAGCATCTTGCAGGAGATGAGGAGGGAGCGGATGACATCGTCCGAGACGCGGCCGCCCGCATTGCGGATGACGTGCGCATCGCCCTCGGCGATCCCCGCAAACTTTGCGGGATCGAGACGGCAGTCCATGCAGGTAACGACGGCAAAGCGGCGCACCGGATGGTGCGGCAGACGACACTTATCGCCGAACGCAGCAGCATAGCGCTCGTTTGCTGCGCGGATTTTTTCGATGTTCGTTCCCATGGTCATCTCGTTCTCTCCAAAATATTTACGAAAAAACCGTCCGGCATGCCGGACGGCTTCTTCTATGCACTGATTGCTCAAACGGCACGGTCAACGTTGCCGGAACGCAGGCAGCGCGTACACACATTGACGTGTTTCACTTCACCCTTCACAAGGGCGCGGACACGCTGAATATTCGGCTTCCACTTGCGTTTCGTCTTTACATGGGAGTGGCTCACGTTGTTGCCGCTCATCGGGCCCTTGCCGCAGACCTCGCATACACTTGCCATTGCTACACCTCCTCGGCGCGCACTTCATCCAAGCTGCGCGCAATACCAGAACATTATACTATGATTCCTTCTATTAGGCAATACGTTGCAAAAATTTTTTCCTGCACCATCATATATGCCTATGGGACAATAGTAGGATTTTATCTGTGAAAAATGAAAAACATTCAAGTTTTTCTTGAAATTTCGGAAAAAAGTGGTATGCTAGGCATAGAAGGAAAATGTCATTTACGGGGTGTGGTTATTTGTTTCACAGGGCTGTGCGGACGGCCCGAGAAAGAGGGGGATTCAGATGATTTCATTACTGGGGAAGACACGACAGATCAATCGCCTGCTCCAGCGCTCAGAGAGCGTTGAGTATGACGGCATTTCGCGGGTGCTGAGCAATGTCCTTGAGGCGAATGTCTACATTACCGACGAGAGAGGAAAGATCTGCGGATACGCGTTCTTCGATGATGATGATCTCATGGTGAATGAAGCAATCGAGCTGGGGCAGTTCCCGCGCAAGTATGTTGATTGGCTCAATCGGCTTGAGGAGACGCACGCCAACATCCGCATGGATGCAGAGGGCGCTTCCTATGAGCAGGAGATGGTGGAGCTCTTTCGCGGGCAGAATATTGTCATCACACCGATCTACGGCCCGCGGCGCAGACTGGGGACACTCGTCGTGGCAAGCAGCAAGAAGGAGTTCGGAGACCCTGATCTCCTGCTCTGCGAGTATGGCGCGACAGTTGTCGGCATGGAGATGCTGCGCGACGCATCGCAGCGCAATGAGATTGAGGCGCGTCAGCGCGAGGCCGTACGCATCGCCGTTGAGACGCTCTCCTACTCCGAGCGCAAGGCGGCACATGCCATCCTGCAGGAGCTTGCGAGCCAGGGGAAATTCGAAGGACGGCTGATCGCTTCCCGCATCGCGGACGAGGCGAAGATCACGCGCTCGGTGATCGTCAACGCGCTCCGCAAGTTCGAGTCGGCGGGCGTCATCGAGTCGAAATCGCTTGGCATGAAGGGGACGTTTGTGCGCGTGACGAACGCGTACCTCATGGAGAAACTGCCAGAGCTCGAGGAGTATGCCTCCGACGCTCAGTGGGCGAATCTCGGCAGCGGCGTCAACATCTGATGCCCGTATTGCAGCACAAATAAAAGATGTTGACAAGCTGTTAAAAATCCCATATAATTGCGTTCGTGAGTGTGCGGCGGATGCCATGCAGGCAGTCCGCCGCATCTTATCATGTTCGGCGCGTTGGTCAAGTGGTTAAGACACCGCCCTTTCACGGCGGCTTCACGGGTTCGAATCCCGTACGCGTCACCAAGAACGGCCCGGTAGTTTAGTTGGTTAGAATGCCGCCCTGTCACGGCGGAGGTCGTGGGTTCAAGTCCCATCCGGGTCGCCATTTTCCTCTTGCCTCGGTAGCTCAGTTGGTAGAGCAGGGGACTGAAAATCCCCGTGTCAGTGGTTCGATTCCGCTCTGAGGCACCACCGTGGATTTGAATCTCCAGTACAGATGTGCACTGGGGATTTTTTTGTAGGACATTCACTCATTTGGAGGATCTAAAGGAGAACCTGCCGTGGAATATTTCTCTCAGATATTTCTCTCGTTCATTGCCTCCTGGGGCTATTTTGCTGTCGCCGTCCTCATGGCAGCGGAGAACGCCTGCATCCCCATCCCGAGCGAGCTCATCCTCGGATTTGCGGGCTATCTCATCTTTGCCGGACACATGTCGTTCGAGGGAGCGCTTGCGGCCGGGATGGTCGGCGGCCTTCTCGGATCGGTGTTTTCCTATGAGGTCGGCGCGCGCGGCGGACGCCCGTTCGTGGAGAAATACGGGAAATACTTCCTCATTAAGAAGTCTCATGTCGATACGGCGCAGGACTGGTTCGACCGTTATGGACTCAAGGTGGTATTCTTCAGCCGCATGCTGCCCGTCATTCGTACGTTTATCTCGCTCCCAGCGGGGTTTGCCCGCGTTGATACGAAGCGATTTTTCGTCTACACGATCGCAGGCTCCCTCCCGTGGACTGCGGCAATCCTCTGCGCCGGAATGATGCTCGGCGAGAACTGGACCGATCTCATGGAGTACGGACACGAGGCGAGCATCGTCTTCGTTATTTGCTCCGTCCTTGTGATCGCTTACTTCTACCTTCAGTGGAGGAAGAAAAAAAAGAGACATCTGCGTTGATGAAAAAGCGGCTGCTGCATGAAAAATTCGTGCAGCAGCCGCTTTTTACCGTCCTAGACATGGGATTCTTCCGCCGCCCTTGGAACCGTCTGAAAAAACGAGATGATAAGGCCGACGAGCGCGCCGATGACGGCGGGGCATACCCATCCCATCATAATATTATAGAAGGGAATGTATGCGACAAGCAGCGCATGGACCGGTTCACTGCTCAGGCCCGCTGCATGCAGGCCGTCGATGAATGAGAATACGAGCGTGAGCGCCATTGCGCCCTGATAGATGCTCTTTCGCCATCCGATGAAGCGGTCGAAGAGCGAGAGGATGACGAACACGATAATCAGCGGATAGATTGTGACGAGGAACGGGATAGCGAGCGCAATGATCTGTGTGAGTCCGACATTCGATGCCGCGAAGCTGAATAGGATCGAAAAGAGGAGCAGGCGCTCATAGGAGATGCGCCCTTTGAGCAATTTATTGAAGAACATCGCGGCGCTCGAGGTGATGCCGCAGCAGGTCGTCAGACATGCGAGCCCGATGATGACCGCGAGCAGAAGATTCCCTGCAGAGCCGAAGAAGATGCCGACCGCAGCCGAGAGAATCTGACCGCCGTTCTCCGCCTGACCGAGTATGGATGTACTCGTTGCCCCGATGTAGGCAAGAGAGCCGTAAACCGCAGCCATCAGCATGACCGTGATGAGACCGGAGACAAGACACGCGGCGCCGACTGCCCGACTGTCCGTGATCCCGCGCATGCGCACGGCATTGGCAACAAGCGCGCCGATCGCAATTGATGCCAGCAGATCCATCGTCTGGTAGCCGTCCTGGAAGCCCTGCGCAAACGGCGCGTCGATGTAGGCGCCCGTTGCAGGCAGGATGGCTCCGAGCGGCGCATGGAACGCCTGCACAAAGAGAATGAGCAGGACGATGAGGAGTGCAGGTGTCAGCATCCGGCCCACGCGGTCGATGATCTTGTTCGGATTCAGCGCGAGATAGTATGATGAAGCAAAGAAGACTGCCGTATAGATAATCTGTCCGAGCGCAAGATTATCTGCGCTGAGAAAGGGGCGTATGCCGATCTCAAACGAGACGGCACCGGTGCGCGGCATGGCAAAGAGCGGCCCGATGATGAGGTAGAGGATGACGAGCAGCACCGTCGCAAAGCGCGGCCACGTCTTTGCGTGCAGGAGCGGCACATATTCGCCGCCCGCGAGCGCGATCGCCGTGATGCCGAGCAGCGGCAGCCCGATACCTGTCGTCATAAAGCCCAGCATTGCATGCAGCGTGTGATCTCCGGCAGCCTGCCCGAGCGCGGGCGGGAAGATGAGATTGCCCGCCCCGAAGTAGATGGAGAACATCATGAAGCCGAGCGTCAGCAGATCCTTTTTTTTCAACGAATTGATAGTGAGTCCCTCCACGGTCCTATACAAATATTTCAAAAAGTTCAACCTGCATTATTGCAGAATCAGCGCCTCGTGTCAAACTTTTGTGCAGGAAAATGATTCATGCTGCCTCCCCGGATTTTAGGGTTGACATGACCAGGTGTTGCAGATATAATATCAAGGTATCGCATATTTGCGGTGCAGGAAGATCACATGCGGAAGTAGCTCAGTGGTAGAGCACCACCTTGCCAAGGTGGGGGTCGCGAGTTCGAGCCTCGTTTTCCGCTCCATCTTTCGGCGACATAGCCAAGTGGTAAGGCCGAGGTCTGCAAAACCTTTATCCCCAGTTCGATTCTGGGTGTCGCCTCCAATATGAAATGCGGTCTGGAAGGATTTCTTCCAGACTTTTTTACTATCTGTGTATGAATGCAACGGGAAAGGAAACGCATGCAGGGACGGTACAAGATTCTTGTCTACGGCTGCCAGATGAACATCGCCGACGCCGAGCGCATGGAGGGGCAGCTGCAGGCGGCGGGCTACGCGCGCACGGAGGAGACGGCGAATGCCGACATCATCCTCATCAACACCTGCTGTGTGCGCGAGACAGCGGAGGATAAGGTCTACGGGAAGATCGGCGAAGTCAAGAAGATCAAGGAGAAAAATCCGAAGCTGATCTTCGGCATCGCAGGCTGCATGGCGCAGAAGGAGGGGGACAACCTCATGCGCCGCGCGCCGCACATTGACTTTGTCCTCGGTACGGGCAAGGTGCAGGAACTGACGCGCATCATCGCCGAGATCCGCGCGGAACACTCGCCTGTGGTGGACGTGGCGCTTTCGGACAGTGAGATCGCGGAGGATCTGCCCGTTGCGCGCGGCGGAAAGTTCTCGGCATGGGTGCCGATCATGTACGGCTGCAACAACTACTGTACGTACTGCATCGTGCCCTATGTGCGCGGACGCGAGCGCAGCCGCGCGCCGGAGGAGGTCGTTGCAGAGGTGCGCCGCGCGGTAGCGGAAGGCTATCGCGAGGTGACGCTCCTTGGACAGAATGTGAACTCCTACGGCAAAGATCATAAGGAAGCGGATTTTGCCGATCTTCTGCGCATGGTGGATGAGGTGGAGGGCATTCGCCGCGTGCGCTTCATGACCTCGCACCCGAAGGATATCAGCGACAAGCTCATCGATACGATCAAGAGCGGCGCGCATATCTGCGAGCATATCCATCTCCCCGTGCAGTACGGCAGCAGCCGCCTCCTGAAGGCAATGAACCGCGGCTATACGGTGGAAAAATATCGCGAGCGTGCGCTGCGTGTGCGCGAGGCGCTGCCGGAGGCGAGCCTGACGACCGATCTCATTGTGGGATTTCCCGGCGAGACGGAGGAGGATTTTGCTCAGATGCTCGCGTTCCTGCGCGAGATGCGCTATGACTCGGCATATACCTTCCTCTACTCGAAGCGCTCGGGGACGCCCGCTGCAACGATGGCGAACCAAGTGGCGGACGATGTAAAGCATGCGCGCCTGAACCGACTGATGGAAGAGCAGAACGCGATCAGCCGCGCGATCAACGAGCGGCTCATGGGTGCGGAGCTCGAGATCATGGTCGAGGGAGCGAGCAAGAATGATCCGCGCGTCTGGAGCGGGCGCACGCGCACGAACAAGATTGTGCTCTTTCCGCATGGCGCAGAACGTGAGGGCGACTTCGTGCGGGTGAAAATCAACCAGCCGCAGACGTGGCTGCTCAAAGGGGAAGTTGTTTCGTAGTTTATCACGATGTGAGTCCGCGCGAGTGCCTCGTTACACAAGTGGCCGCGTGTTTATTCACCTAAATACCTGAACGCGCTTCGCTTGGACGAAAGAAACCCGTCGGGGGCGAAACGCACGCTGTCATCTTACTTTATCAACAATTACTTAATCTAGGAGGTTCGTTATGGATGCGCAGAACGTCACGCCGATGATGCAGCAATATCTGAGCGCGAAGCAGGCGCATCCCGGCGAACTGCTCTTCTTTCGCCTCGGGGACTTCTACGAGATGTTCTTCGAGGATGCAAAGATTGCTGCCAAGGAGCTCGGACTGACCCTCACGAGCCGCAGCGGCGACCTCGACAAGAGTCCTATGTGCGGCGTGCCCTACCATGCAGCAGACAGCTATATCGCGCGCCTCGTTGCCAAGGGGTTCAAAGTCGCGATTGCCGAACAGATCGGCGACCCGAAGGCAAAGGGACTGACGCATCGCGAGGTGGTCAAGGTCATCACCCCGGGCACGACGCTTTCGGACGAGGTACTGCGGGACGCATCCAATATTTACATCGCGCTCCTTCACGAGAGTGCGCCCAGGAAATTCGTTCTGGCAGGTGCGGACATCTCGACGGGCGAGGCGTTCTATGCCGCCTATGCAGGGGAAAATGCCGCACAGCAGATTTTCGACGAGCTCTATCGCCGTATGACGGCGGAGCTGCTCATGACCTGGGGATTCTCTCTTGCAGACGATGTGCGCGAGTTCGCCGCGCAGCGCCTGCCGCACTGTGCCATTTCGTCCGTGGAGGCGACGGCGGATACGGAGCTGCTCGCACAGCATTTCCCGGCGGAGGAGATTCCCGCAGACGGGGGAGCGCAGACGGCGATCGCTGCGCTTTTGCGCTACCTGCACGATACGGTGATGGCGGATCTCTCGCAGATCAACCGCCTCGCGTTCCTCGATGCGGCAGGTACGATGCAGCTGGATACCTACACGCTGCGCAATCTCGAGATTACCCGCAGCCTGCGCGACGGCAGCAAGAAAAATACCCTTTTTGATGTGCTGGACTTTACGCGTACGCCGATGGGCACACGCCTCCTGAAGTCCTGGCTGGAGCATCCGCTGCTCGTACCGCACCGCATCGACGCGCGCCTGGATGCGGTCGCGGAGCTGGCGGAGAAACCATCGCTGCGAAGCGGCCTGCGGGAGGCTCTGCGCTCGATCTACGATTTCGAGCGCCTTTTGACCCGCATCGAAACTTTGGCGGCAAATGCGCGCGATCTCGTCGCTCTGCGCGTTTCTCTTGCCGCGCTTCCCATGGTGCGTACGGCGTTGGGTACGGCGGAGAGCCGCCTGCTTACGCATTTTGCCGGGGCGATCCTGACTTTTGATGAGCTGCGCGATGTGCTGGAGCGTGCGATTGTGGACGAGCCGGGGATCTCCGTACGCGAGGGCGGCATTATCCGGGAAGGATACGATGCGGCGCTCGATGATCTGCATCGCTTCTCGCATGACAGCAAAGCCCTGCTGCAGGAGATGGAGGAGCGCGAGCGCGAGCGTACGGGCATCAAGACCCTCAAGATCGGCTACAACAAGGTGTTCGGCTACTATATCGAGGTGCGCCACAGCGGCCGGGATCAGGTGCCTGCGGACTATATCCGCAAGCAGACGCTCGCGAATACGGAGCGCTTCATCACGGAGGAGCTCAAGGCCTTCGAGGCGAAGATCCTCGGCGCGCAGGAGAAGATCACCGCACTCGAGTACCACCTCTTCACGGAGCTGCGTGAGCGGGTAAGAGAGCAGCTCGTCCCCATCCAGAATGTTGCGCGCGTGATTGCGCGGGTCGATGCGCTGCAGAGCCTCGCCGAGGCTGCGGCGGCATACCGCTATGTGCGCCCGAAAATCTGTACGGCGGCGGACGGTGAGATCATCATTCGGGACGGGCGGCACCCTCTCGTCGAGCGCATCCTGCAGCGCGAGATCTTCGTGCCGAACGACACGCATCTCAGTCACGGCGGTGCGGAGACCATGCTCATCACAGGACCGAATATGGCGGGCAAATCTACCTACATGCGCCAGGTTGCCCTCCTTACGCTGATGGCACAGGTCGGCAGCTTCGTCCCCGCGCGGTCAGCACAGATCGCGCCTGTGGACCGCATCTTTACGCGCATCGGCGCAAGCGACGATCTCGTAAGCGGACAGAGCACATTCATGGTGGAGATGAACGAGGTCGCGCAGATCCTGCGCGAGGCGACGCGCGACAGCCTCGTTATCCTCGACGAGATCGGGCGCGGGACGAGTACGTTTGACGGCATGAGCATCGCGCGCGCAGTCGTGGAGTTCATCGATACGCGCATCCACGCCAAGACGCTCTTTGCAACGCATTACCATGAGCTGACAGAGATGGCCGGCGAGCGCATCCGCAACTACTGCATTGCCGTCCGTGAAAAGGGGAAGAGGGTCGCGTTCCTGCGGCGCATCATTCCGGGAGCCGCGGATAAGTCTTACGGCATTCACGTCGCGCGCCTCGCGGGACTGCCGCCGCGGGTGACGGAGCGTGCAGAGGAGATCCTGCACGCGCTCGAGCAAAAAGCAGCCGCGACAGCTGCGGCGGAGGAGGAGACTGCAGCGCGGCAGGAACCGGAGCAAACGGAGGGGATGGCATCCCTCTTTGCCGACGGGACACTGGACGAGCTGCGTGCGCTTGATATCATGACAATGACGCCGCTCGAGGCGCTGAATACTCTCTATCGTCTGCAGGAGCAGGCACGAAAGGAGGCAGGAGAGGCATGACGCGGATTCATGTGCTGGACGATACAACCATCAATAAGATCGCGGCGGGCGAGGTCGTCGAGCGTCCCGCGTCCGTGGTCAAGGAGCTCGTCGAGAATGCGATCGACGCAGGTGCGGCGGCCGTCGAGGTGGAGATTATGGGCGGAGGCACAAGTTTCATCCGTGTGACCGACAATGGTCACGGCATGGCGCGTGCGGATGCCCAGACGGCGATCCTGCGCCATGCGACGAGCAAGATCGCTTCCGTTTCCGATCTGCAGATGGTCGCAACGCTCGGCTTTCGCGGTGAGGCTCTGCCGACGATCGCATCCGTCTCGCGCTTTTCCCTCCTCACGCGGCAGCCGGCGGACGATCTCGGTACGCGTGTGGACATTCTCGGCGGCAAGACACCCGAGATCGAGGATGCCGGCTGCGAGATCGGCACCACTGTACGCGTGGAGGACCTCTTCTTCAACACGCCCGCGCGCAAGAAATTTCTCAAGACAAACGCAACTGAGGCAGGCAGGATCAGCGATTTTGTCATTCGCCTCGCCCTCTCGCGCCCGGATATTGCTTTCCGCTTCATCAACAACAACCGTCTGACGCTTATGACGGCGGGCGACGGCAGCCTGCGCCATGCGATTGAGAGCATCTACGGCGGCGACGCGGCGGCGGCGCTGATCCCGCTGGACTTCCATGACGCGGAGGCGGACATCCGCATCACCGGCTATATCTCAAAGCCGTCGATGATACGGAGCAGCCGCGCATGGCAGACCTACATCGTCAACGGGCGCACAATCCAGAACCGCGCCATTGCCAAGGCGATCGACAACGTCTACCGTGCGCTCGTGCCGAAGATGGGCTTCCCGCTTGCGGTTCTCTGCATTGAGGTGCCGCAGCGGACGATCGATGTGAACGTGCACCCGCAGAAGACGGAGTTGAAATTCGAGGACGAGGGGCGCATCTTCAAGGCGGTCTATAAGAGCGTGCTCGATGCGATCCGCGGCGCTGCGGGCGAGACGGCGGCGATTGCTGCGGCAGTGGAGCGCCCCAAATTCCACTATGAGGCTGCTCCGCTCAACCTCGCAGCGCCCGCGCATCCCGCGGGGAGTTCTGCATCATCTTACTCCACGCCGCCCATGCGTCCGCAGACTGTGCACGAGGCGGTGCAGTGGGCGGGGCAGCGCGTCGATCTGCGGACGGCGCAGGATGCGGTCGGTACGGAGCGCGCTGAGGAACGATCTGCTTTTGCCGCCGCGCTGTCTCCGTCCGTCGGGCAGGACGCGGACAGGACGATCGAGGGCAGCCTCCTGCCGATCGGTCAGGTTGACCTCACCTATATCATTGCCCAGAGCGCGCAGACGCTCTACATTATCGACCAGCATGCGGCGCACGAGCGCATTCTCTTTGATCGTTTCTCTGCGCATGCCGATGGAATCCCGTCCCAACAGATGCTCGTGCATGCGATCCTCTCGTTCGATGCGCATGAGGCACAGTATATTGAAGAAAATGCGGAGCTGTTCGATCGCCTGGGCTTCCATCTCGAACCTGCAGGCGAACGGGAATACCGATTGACAGAGGCACCCGCCGATATTCCTCTCGATGAGGCGGAGGCGACGATCCGAGAGATCCTCATCTCGCTCGGTGATCTGCATGCGGCAACTCCCGCGCATCTCCGGCAGGCAGGGATTGCAACGATGGCATGCCGCGCGGCAATCAAGGCGGGAGAGGAGCTGAGCATTCGGCAGATGGAGATCCTGCTGGATGAACTTCGTGCGACGCCGTTCCCGTTCACCTGCCCGCACGGACGCCCGACCATCCTCAAATTCGATACGCACGATCTCGCCAAGATGTTCAAGCGCACGGGGTTCAATCTCTGATGGCGGACCGCGTGAATGCCATCGTCACTACCGTGCGGCGCGGACAGCGCTATACGGAGGCGAACCGCGTGCTTGCAGCACGGACGGCGGAGATGCTGGGCATCCCGAACGTCCCGCGCGGGAATGCCTCGCTCGAGGAGCTGCGCACGCAGTACGGTGCGGATGCTGTCCTCGTTGCGAGGCGCGGGCTCCTAACACTCGTGACGGCAGAGGGGGAACTCTTCTTTCATCCGGGCATGGCGCATCTGCGCATCAAGAACCTTCTCCGCGGGCACGGCGATCATCTCGCCGCGGCGCTTGCCCTTGCGGAGGGGATGCGTGTACTTGACTGCACACTCGGCACAGGAGCGGATGCGATCGTCGAGAGTTTTGCGGTCGGGGCGACGGGAACGGTGACGGCGCTCGAGTCCAATCCTCTTATTGCAGCGGTGATCGGCGGCGGCCTTGCCCGCGCGACCGGGGATAACTACGAGATGCACGCGGCCATGCGCCGCATCACAGTCCACTGTACGGATGCCCTCGATTACCTGCGCGTGCAGCCGGAGGGCAGCTATGACGCCGTGTACTTTGATCCGATGTTTCGCCGTCCTCTGCATGAGAGTGCAGGCATGAACGCACTGCGTTCGCTTGCCGATATGCGCGCGCTCACGGACGAGACCGTCGCCGAGGCGCGGCGGGTCGCGCGTCAGCGTGTCGTGATGAAGGAACGGCGGGAGAGCGGAGAATTTGCGCGGCTCGGATTCTTTGAGATCATGGGCGGGAAGTACAGCCGCATTGCCTACGGCGTGATAAAAATTTAATATTTTTATTTCTGTTTAAGTTTATCTTTCATTCCACCGATATACTCGGTGGAATGTTTTATTCTAAAATAGAATAAGGAGGTGATGCGATGAGAATTGCAGACGATTCGATAGCGCTGGTCGGGCAGGGAAGCAGGGGAACCGGCCATGGACGAAGATCGATGGACAGCAGCGGCGCGTCGTTTGCACAGGTACTGGAGGGCGCACGGGAGCGCGTTCGCTTCTCGCAGCACGCAGAGGAGCGGCTGCAGCGGCGCGGCGTGACGCTCACGAATACGGAGCTGGAAAAGCTCGGCAGTACGATCGACCGCATGCGGGAGAAGGGCGCAAGGGAAGCTCTGATCTACATGAAGGACAGTACGGCGATGGTCGTCTCTGTGACGAACCGCACCGTGATCACGGCGCTTGACGACGTGACTGCGGCGGACAGTATTTTTACGAACATTGACAGTGCAGCCATTATCTGAGAAAGCTGGACCTACGGGAGGCTTTTGACCGCGCGCGACTGGCGCGGTCAGCACGGAGACGCTGCGGCGTTTCCATCATACGGCGATGCATGGAGTTCCTGCGGGAACGCATCTGCCGTGACAGGATATGGCTCTTCCTTTGCACTGTCAGAAACGGCAAAGGAGAGATTCATTATGATGCGTTCCATGTTCTCGGGTGTTTCCGGCCTCAAAGGCCATCAGACCCGCATGGATGTTATCGGCAACAACATTGCGAACGTCAACACGACGGGCTTCAAGGCGAGCCGCGTCACGTTTGCGGATATGATTTCGCAGAACCTCTCGGGAGCAGCCTCGCCGAACGGCAATATCGGCGGCGTGAACCCGAAGCAGGTCGGTCTCGGCATGTCGGTGGCGAGCACGGACCTGATCTATACGAACGGTTCCGTTCAGCAGACGGGCAAGAACACGGATATTGCAATCTCGCGCGGCGACGGCCTTTTCGTCGTCAAGCGCGGTGAGCAGCAGTTCTACACGCGCAACGGCGCCTTCTCGTTCGATGCCGAGGGCAACCTCACGATCCCAAGCACGGGCCTCTATGTGCAGGGCTATATGGCGAACAACGGCGTTCTCGCGGTCGGCGGGGACAACACAACGAAGATCCGGATCCCTGCGGGCAAGTCGATGGAGGCGACCTCCACGGTATCGGCATCCTATACAAAGAACCTCAACGCGAGCACGCCGGGCTATGAAGTGGCAAATGTCCTCGTGAAATATGCAGACGGCACCTCGGGAACGACCACTTCCTACTCAGCAACGGAGACTGGAAAACTCGTCCTGACGATGGACAACGGCAGGAAGATCTATCTTGGTTCCGCCGCGCCTGCGCAGACGGTTGGCAGTGCACCGACAGGAGCACTCTATAGCTCTACGGTTTCTAACATTACTGCCAAGGTGGGCGGTACTGTGGATTTGGATCTCGCGATGGACGCGAATAATCCCTCCAGTCCAAAGGAGATCAATGGTTCGGCGACAACAGTCATCAACCGTACGGGTGCGACGGCTCTGACAAGCGGAACCTATGCGTTTGGGGATGTATTTAACATCAGCGGAAAGATTACGAACGTTGTCAGCTCGCCGCCTTCCGATGTTGTGTTGACATTGGGGACGGACAACAATATTACTCCAGGAACTGCCGTTACAATAAAAGTTCCGAAACCGAACAGCTTCACCTATTCGGTTAATGATACCTATACGGGGCAGCTAAAAATCACCAAAGTAGTCGGCAATACTGGTTCGACAGTGACAACGGCGGATGGAAACAGTGCGACTGTGGGTGCTACCCCTGTTTCTGTTACGAACGCCGCAACACCCTATACACATACAGGCAGCGCTACGGATGGAACGATCAAGTCAATCACGCGTGAGTCTACCTATCAGCACGCTGGAAAGACCGTTTCGAGCGTACTGCTGAATACGAAAAGCGGCACGTCCATCGACGGTCTGGTCGGCAAAACCTACGCACAGAATGATACGTTCTACCCCTCGGTCGCGACGACGATCGCCGTGTATGATTCGCTCGGGGCAAAGCATTCTGTGCCTGTGGTCTTTACGAAGGGGGAGAACAATAAGTGGGTGCTCTCGCTCGGGACCGGCGGCGATACTTATACCATTACCGAGGCGGACGGAACGACGACGACCGTCGCACTCACAAAGACGGATCTCACGTTTGATTCTACGGGCGCCTATACGGGCGGCACGGCATCTCTGAATCTCACGTATACCAATGGCGCCGCACCGCAGCAGGTCAGCCTGAATCTCGGGGCGATCACGCAGTATGCCGGCACGTCGACGATTGCTGCAGACTCGGACGGCAACGCGGCAGGTACGCTCGCAAGTGTTGACATCGACAGCTCGGGCGTTATTACGGGCACGTATACGAACGGCGTTCGTCAGAAGGAAGCCCAGATCGCGATGGCTCAGTTCAACAACCCGTCGGGTCTCACGAAGATGGGCGGCAATCTCTATCAGGAGTCGAACAACTCCGGTACGCGCACGATCAGCGGCGCCTCCGACATCGGGACGGAGCTGACAACCTCTGCGCTCGAGATGTCGAACGTCGACATCGCCGATCAGTTCTCCGACATGATCATCACGCAGCGCGGCTTCCAGTCGAACTCGAAGATCATCACGGTCTCCGACGAGATGCTTGAGACGCTGATCAACATGAAGCGCTGATTCTATCTGTAAAACGCAAAAGGCTGCCCGGTGGGGCAGCCTTTTTCTATGGAAAACCAAACCCATAACTAATATTTATATATTTTATGCTTTACCAATAATTAAGAATTGATGTATAATAGCTACGCTGCATTATCCTTGTGCAGGGCCGAAAGCCCTGTGTAGAATGGAGGAATTATATCTATGGAAATGCTGTTGGGCTTTATTGTCCTTCTTGTCTGTCTGGTCGTCGGCGTACGGCACGGCGGACTTGGACTTGCGGTCATCAGCGGATTTGGCCTGGTGATCTACACCTTTGTCTTTGGCTATCAGCCGGGCAAGCCGCCGATCGATGTCATGCTGATCATCCTCGCGGTGGTCACCTGTGCGGGTTTCCTTCAAACTTCGGGCGGACTCACCGTTATGCTGAAGTATGCGGAGAAATTCCTGCGCAACAATCCGAAGCACGTCACGATCCTCGCGCCGCTTACGACATGGTTCCTGACGGTGCTCTGCGGAACGGGCCACGTGGTCTACACGATGTTCCCGATCATCTATGATATTGCCATTAAGCAGGGCATCCGTCCCGAGCGTCCGATGGCGGTCTCATCCGTCGCATCGCAGATGGGCATCTGCGCCTCGCCGGTCTCGGTTGCGGTCGTCTCGATGGTCGCGTTCCTCTCGGCTTCGGGTCATGAGTTCTCGGTGTTCCAAGTGCTTTCGGTCTCGATTCCCGCGACAGGTCTCGGCGTCCTCTTTGCGGCGCTTTGGAGCTATCGCCGCGGCAAGGATCTCGAACAGGATGAGCGCTTCCAAGAGTTTATCCGTGATCCGGAGAATAAGGCGTATGTCTACGGCGATTCAGAAACGCTGCTCGACAAGGAACTGCCGAAGGAATACTATCTCGCCATGTATATTTTCTTCATTGGCATCATTGCCATCGCAGTTTTGGGCAATTTCCCCGAGCTCCTGCCGAAATTCCCGCCGAAGCCGGATGCTGCGCCCAAGGCGATCTCGATGGTCATCGTTATCCAGATGGTTATGCTGCTCGTGGGCGCAAGCATTCTCCTCTCCTGCAAGGTCAAGGCGAAGGATGTGGGGAACTCGCAGGTGTTTCGTTCGGGTGTCGTTGCGCTCGTCTCGGTCTATGGCGTCGCGTGGATGGCAGACACGTATTTCGCAAATCATATGGGGTTCCTCAAGGGGTTCCTCGGCTCTGCCGTGCAGTCCTATCCATGGGCATATGCCATCCTTACTTTCTTTACGTCGAAGCTTGTGAACTCGCAGGGTGCCGCGATCGCGATCGTTGTTCCGATGGCGCTCAACGTGGGCATGGACCCGATTCTCATCCTGTCCTTTATCTCGGCGTGCTACGGCTATTTTTTCCTGCCGACCTATCCGTCCGATCTTGCGTGCATCGGATTTGACCGTTCTGGTACGACGCGCATCGGCAAGTACATTCTGAACCACTCGTTCATGATCCCGGGCCTGATCGGCGTCATCTCCGGCTGCTGTGTCGGCTACGTGGTCGCGCATCTGCTCTTCTGATGCCTTTATAACAAGAACGCCGTCTGCAGAGATCTCTGCAGGCGGCGTTCTTGTTATTTCACAGGATCGGCATCTCACCGTTGTGGCTGAGGATGTCCTTGCTGAAGTCGATGAAGGACTGTGCGGCGCGCGAGATGTAGCGGTCGCGCTTCCATGCGAGCCCGATGTCCACGTAGATCGGACTGGCAAGCGGCAGTGCACGGATGCCCTGTACATCACGCACAATCATATCGAGGAGGAAGGCGTTGCCGACGCCGCTTTCCACAAGTCCCATGATGGTGACGACCTGATTGGACTCGAGCACGATATTCGGCGTGACGCCTGCGGCTTTCATCTTTTGCAGCATGGTCTGCCGCAGGAAGGAGCCTTCCTTGAGCATGATGAGGTTCTGGTTCTCGATATCCTGCAGCGTGATTGCCTTGCGGCCGGCAAGATCGCTGCCCTCGGGTACGCAGCAGACAACTTGGCTGCGTACCATCGGGAGCAGCTGGAGGTTCGGCGAGGAGTCCGGAACGATGATGATGCCGAAATCCAGCTCGTCGCGTTCCAGCTGCTCGCGGATGGCGACAGATCCCTCCTCGTGGAGATAGACGTCAAGATGTGAGTAGCGGCGCTGGAAGCTCGAAAAGATCTTCGGGAAGAGATAGGCCCCCATCATGGGCGGAATGCCGATCTTGATCGTGCCTTTCTGCAGCTGCTTGTAGTCGTTGACCTCGAGTACGGCGTCCTGTATATTGCGCAGGGCTACCTCGACGCGGCCGAGAAAGACTGCACCCTCGGGCGTGAGCGAGAGCTGCTTTTGGCTGCGGTCAAAGAGCTGGATCCCGAGTTCACCCTCCAACTTTTTGATCGCGACGGTGATATTGGGCTGGGAGACGCGGAGACGTTCGGCGGCGCGCGTAATGTTTTTGAGTCGGCTCGCCATCTGGAAATACTCCAACTGCCGTAGTTCCATAAGACCATCCTCCTAATAAATCTTTTTTATGTGCTTTCTATTATATCATATTTTGAATGAATACATGATAGGATAATGCAAATTTATTGAAAAAAATTTCCTTACTTTTTTGGAGTTTTTTTAAAAAATAGGTAGGATTTTTCGGCGATTTATGGAATAATATAAAAGACATGGACGAATATCTGACGGATCAGATAAGTGATACGTTCATTGATTGAGAGAAAAGGATTGGGGGGCTTTTGCTTTGGAAAAATCAACGGTCATCGGGATTATTATGGGACTAATCTCGGTCTTTGTTGGTATGATCTTGAAGGGGGCACCGCTCTCGGCGCTCAATAACCCGGCAGCGTTCCTCATCATCATTGGCGGTACATTTTCATGTCTGTTCATCGGTTTCCGCATGGAGCAGCTGGGAAATTTTTTCAACCTTATCAAGAAGACGTGCAAGGTTCCCCAGCTGCAGGAAAAAGGACAGCTCGTCCAGCAGTTCATTGAGCTGTCCCAGATTGCGCGGCGCGAGGGAATCCTCGCCCTCGAGAGCAAGGCACAGGAGATCCAGGACCCGTTTTTCCGCACGGGTCTCGGCATGGTCATTGATGGTATGGACCCGGATTTTGTGGGGGATGTCCTGGATGCCGAGCTCGCGATCATGCAGGAGCGCCACGCAGAGGGGCGTTCGATGTTCACGCAGGCAGGCACCTATGCGCCGACGCTCGGCGTTCTGGGCGCGGTTGTCGGCCTGATTGCAGCGCTCGGCAACCTGAATGATATTGACAAGCTGGGACATTCGATCGCTGCGGCGTTCGTTGCGACGATTCTTGGTATCTTTACGGGATACGTTCTCTGGCATCCGTTCGCGAATAAGCTTAAGATCATGTCGGAGCAGGAAGTCAGTCAGAAGCGCATGATCATCGAGGGAATCCTCTCGCTCCAAGCGGGAGATTCTCCTACGGCGATCGAGGCAAAACTTATGGTCTTCATCCCCCAGACGGAGCGTGAGGCGCTGAAGGGAGAGGGCTGACATGGCGCGCAAAAAGCATGGGAAGCCCCATGAGGAAGAGCTTAACGAAGCTTGGCTCCTGCCCTATTCCGATCTGATGACGCTGCTGCTGGCGCTGTTCATCGCGCTGTTTGCAATGTCGCAGACGGACGCGTCAAAGATGCAGCAGCTGGCCGAGGCGTTTACTGCGGCATTCAACATGGGCGGGCCGTCGTTCTTCTCCGGAATGGGGCCGTCCAACTCACAGTCGGATGCATCCATCAGCGGCGTAGACAACGGTACCGGCGCCTACCTCAAGGAAAATGCAGATCTGAGTGAAGCAAAAGAAAAGCTGGAGCAGTATATCAAGGAACACGACCTTCAAGATCAGGTGAGTACGGAGCTGAGCGAAGAAGGCTTGATGATCCGTCTGAAGGAGAGAGCGCTCTTTGCTTCCGGCTCAGCGCAGCTGCAGGGCCAGGCAGAGCAGATCGTTCCCGTCATTGCGGCGCTCCTCTCATCACTGCCGGAGCGTGTGACGATCTCCGGGCATACGGATAATGTGCCGATCTCGACGGCGCAGTTCCCCTCGAACTGGGAGCTGAGTTCGGCGCGTGCAGTGAGCCTTATGCGCGGCCTGATGACCGCGCAGCCGACGTTGAACCCGGCTCGCTTCAGTGCGCTCGGGTACAGCGAGTACCGTCCGATCGCATCGAACGATACGGATGAGGGCCGCGCCCAGAATCGCCGCGTTGAGGTCTTTATCGCGCGCAGCATGCGATACTCCGGAGATACGACGAGCAGCGGTACCTCCAACGGGCAGGCGACGGTAAGTGAGAGTGCGCCGTCGACGATGATGCCGGCCTCAACAGGACTGCCAGGAGGAACGGCAGCAGGGACATCTGCGCGTCCCATACAAGGGTCACCGGGCATTGTGCCGGAACCTTTGCAGCATTGAGGAGCAGAGAAGATGAAAGGGACTATTGCAGGGGCAATGGTCCCTTTTTCCGTCATTGGATCAGGAGATGCTATGATTCTCGGGATTGGCAGCGATATTATTCACATTCCGCGCGTTGCGCGCGCGATTCAAAATCCGCGCTTTCTCGCGCGTGTTTATACTGCGGGTGAGCGTGCCTATGCAAAGAGCCGCGGCAAGGGAATGCCTGCAAGTCTTGCCGCACGTTTTGCGGGCAAGGAGGCCGTGCTGAAGGCATTCGGGACAGGGCTGCGTGCGGCAGCGCTGCATGATATTGAGATCCTGCCGGATGCGCTCGGCGCACCGCAGGTCCGCCTGAGCGGATATCTTGCGGTGCGCGCGGAGGAGATGGCGATTGATCGCGTATGGATCACGCTCAGTCATGAGCGTGATTATGCGACGGCATATTGTATTTTGGAGGGTCAGCGATGAATGTATCGTTTGCAGAAGACATGCGCAGAATCGATGAAAGCGTGGTGAAGGACTACGGTTTGCCTACTGCCGCCTTGATGGAGAATGCGGGACGGCGAACCGCGGAGGAGGCTGCTGCGCTGATCGGCAGTGCGGCGGATAAGGTGTTCGCTGTCTTTGCCGGCGGCGGAAACAATGGGGGAGATGCCTTTGCCGCCGCACGCCATCTCATGAATATGGGGGCGCGGGTGAAGTTGTTCTTCATGGGAGAGGAAGAACGCCTCGGAGAGACGGCGCGTGCAATGCACAGTGCTCTGCGGAGCATGGGCACAGAGATTCGCCCGCTCGTCAGCGATCGCGACTGGGACCGCCTGCGTGTCTCTCTTCGCTTTGCTGACGCAGTGGTGGACGGCATTCTCGGCACGGGGGTGCAGGGAGAGCTGCGCAAGCCGGTCCTGCGGCTGATCGAGGAGATCAATGCAGCCGGGAAGCCCACGATTGCGATTGATATTCCGAGCGGGGTGGAGGCGAATACCGGGCGTGTTTCGTCGCTCGCCGTCCGCGCAGATCGGACACTCGCGCTCGGACTGCCGAAGGTGGGACACTTCCTTGGAGAGGGCGCAAACGCGGCAGGGGAACTGCTCGTCGATGATATCGGCATCCCCCATGCCCTGCTTGACGGCACACAGCTGCGTCAGTCCCTGATCACGCGGGCGGCCGCAGAAAAACTCCTGCCTGCGCGCAGCCGCGATGCGCACAAGGGCACCTGCGGACATATTCTCGTCGTTGCAGGCTCACTCGGGATGACGGGCGCGGCGGCGCTTGCTGCACAGGCGGCTCTCCGCATCGGAGCAGGACTTGTGACGCTCGCGGTGCCGGAACGCCTCTATGCCGTGCTTGCGGCAAAGATGACGGAAGTCATGGTCGTACCTGTCCCGGATGAGGGGAAGGGATGCTTCGGCGGGGCAGCGGCTCTGCAGGAGACGCTGACGCTCGCGGCGGATGCCGATGCCGTACTGATCGGCCCCGGGATCGGGCGGGCACAGGAGACGAGTGAGTTTGTGCGCCTTTTTGCTGCGGATGTGAAGGCACCGCTTGTGATGGACGCAGATGCGATCTTTGCCTTCCGCGGTCATCTGGACGCACTGCGTGAGCTGCCGCAGGTGCCGATTCTGACGCCGCATCTTGGCGAGTTTGCCGGGCTTCTCGGCAAGACAACGGATGCAGTGCAGGATAATCTGCTGCATACGGCACGAGAAGCGTCGCGTGCGCATCAGGCGGTCTTTGTGGTGAAGAGCGCGTGCACGATTGTCGTCTATCCCGACGGGGACGCTTTCTTTACGACCTGCGGAAATGCGGGCATGGCGACGGCAGGTGCGGGCGATGTGCTCGCGGGTGCGATCGTCGGACTGATGCGACAGATGGAGAGTGCCATGACGCCGATCGTCGGTGTGTATCTGCACGGACATGCGGGCGATCTTGCCTATGAGCGCAGCGGCAACGGACTGACGGCGGGCGATATTTTGACGGAGCTTCCGCAGGCGCTCAAAGAGTTGACAAGATAGCTGTACGGTACTATGATAGAACATAAAATTTATAGGAAAGAGGCACTTGATTATGGCAAAGGCGGACATTGACTGGGGCAATCTGGGGTTTGAATATCGCTCCCTGCCGCAGCGCTATATAGCAAACTATGCGGCCGGGAAATGGGATGCCGGCGGGCTTTCCTCGGACGCGACGGTTGCGATCAGCGAGTGCGCGGGCATTCTGCAGTACTGCCAGGAGGTCTTTGAGGGGCTGAAGGCATATGAGACGGTCGACGGGCATATTGTGACGTTCCGTCCTGATCTCAACGCAGCGCGTATGTATGACTCGGCTGCGTATCTCGAGATGCCTTCGTTCCCGAAGGAGCGCTTTCTCGAGGCGGTAGATGCTGTGGTTGCTGCGAATCGCGACTATGTTCCGCCGTACGGTTCCGATGCGTCGCTCTACCTGCGTCCCTTCCTGTTCGCTTCGGGTGAGGTGATCGGCGTAAAACCCGCCGACGCCTATCAGTTCCGTCTCTTTGCGACGCCCGTAGGGCCCTATTTCAAGGACGGCGCAAAGCCTGTGCGCCTCTGCGTGAGTGCATTTGACCGTGCGGCGCCGCACGGCACGGGGCATATCAAGGCGGGGCTGAACTATGCAATGAGCCTGCATGCCTATATGGCGGCGCATGCGGCGGGCTATGATGAGAACATGTTCCTCGATGCGGCGACACGTACCTATGTCGAGGAGACGGGCGGCGCGAACTTCCTGTTCGTGACGAAGAACGGCACGGTTGTGACGCCGAAATCGGGATCCATCCTGCCGTCGATTACGCGGCGCTCCCTCGTTTACATCGCGGAGCATATCCTTGGCATGAGGGTGGAGGAGCGGCCCGTCGCATTTGCGGAGCTTTCGGAGTTCGCGGAATGCGGGCTCTGCGGAACGGCGGCGGTCATCTCTCCGGTCGGTTCAGTGACGCACGGCACCAAGGTGATTTCGTTCCCCAGCGGCATGGAACACATGGGCCCGGTTCTGCAAAAACTCTATGATACGCTGCGCGGGATTCAGCTCGGGACGGTCGAAGCACCCGAAGGCTGGATCCGCAGGATCTGCTGATGACATTTCGTCCTTTTTTGAGAGAAGGATTCCGCTGTATGCGGAAAACTCTCACGGAAGGACGAAATTTTTTTTGGAGAATGGCACAGGTCACAAGGATTTTTGATAATCAGAGAGAAATTCTAAATAGATAGCATCTGCTGTGCAGCGTGCATTTTGCCTGTGGGAATGTATTTGGGGAAATACAAATGGGAAGGGAAGATTTTACCTGGGGGGTCCTTATGCCGCTTGATTTTACGATGCCGACACAGTTTCACGGCATTCTGTCGACCATCGCTCCGCTGGATATTCTCGATATCCTGATCGTGGCGGTCATCCTCTACCGCGTCTATGTCATGCTTGAAGATACGCGTGCCATTACGCTCGCGAAGGGGATTCTTGTTCTTCTCGGCGTGACGGTCGTGGCGAGTTATTTTAATCTGCATGTGATCTCGTGGCTTCTGCAAAAGTCCGTGACGCTGCTCTTTGTTGCGCTGCCGATTGTCTTTCAGCCGGAGCTGCGGCGCGCGCTTGAGCATCTCGGCCAGGGGCGATTTTTTCGCGCCGGCGGGCTTATGGATGACGAGGAGGCGCAGAGCACGGTCCGCGAGATTCGAAATGCGGTGAAGATCCTCTCGGCGAATAAGATCGGTGCACTGCTTGTCATTGAGCGCAATATGGGCCTGAATGACATCAGCGCGACAGGCATCCAAATCGACGGCCTCATCACCTCTGACTTCCTCATGAATGTGTTTATTCCGAATACGCCTCTGCATGACGGTGCGGCGATTATCCGCGGCAATCGGCTGATCGCGGCGGGGTGCCTCCTGCCGCTCACGGAGAATCGTACGCTCTCGACGGAACTGGGGACCAGGCATCGTGCGGCGATCGGTCTCTCCGAGCAGTGCGACGCGCTCATCGTCGTTGTCAGCGAGGAAACGGGGACGATTTCGATTGCGGAGAATGGGCGGATTCATCGCCATTTGGACGGAGATGAGCTGACGCATATATTGACGCCTGCGTTTGCGTACAGCTCGCGCTCGTCGATTCTGGACATGGTCCGGAGCTGGAGGAAGAAATGATGACGAAGCTTCGGAACGCTGTGCAGCACAATCTGCCGGCCAAAATACTTGCGCTCCTCGTGGCTGTTGTGCTCTGGCTTTACGTGATGAACGATCAGAACCCTGCGATCGAGGGAAACTACACGGTGCCGGTAACGATCGAGAATGCACCGGACGGTTATCAGATCAATGCGGCTGCCGATACAGTGACGATTCGCGTGCGCGGTGCGCGGTCGCTCTTTGTTGCGGCAGACCGCAGCGATTTTCATGCGAGCGTTCGCCTCTCGGACTTTGTCGAGGGGGAGAAGGCATATGCCGTGGAGACCTCAATTCCTTACGGCTTTGAACTGGTCAGCGTTTCGCCGGACAAGATCTCTGTGACGCTTGACCGCATTGTGCAGAAGACGTTTAAGGCGGAGCTGACCGCTTCCGGTGAGCCTGTCAGCGGCTATACCGTGGATAAGATTACGCAGGCGAATGGGACGGCGACAGTAGAAGGCCCTCGTTCTCTTGTGGATCGCGTTGTACATATTGCCGGTCATATCAGTCTCGCAGGACAGTCGGGCGATTTTTCGGTACATACATCACTGCATGCCATTGATGCCGACGGGCGCGAGGTATCCGGCGTTGCGCTGCTGCCGGAATCGACGGATGTCTCTGTCCGGCTGGCGCGGGGATTATCGCGCAAAGTCGTGGAGGTGCAGGCACGCCCGCGCAGCGACCTCGCTCCGCATCTCCGGCTTGAGGGGATCACGGTGGAACCCGCGCGCATCGAGATCGCAGGGCCGGAGGATGTGATCGGCAAGATCACGAGCATCGGCACGGAAGAATTCTCGCTTTCAGATGTGCATGAGACGGAGAAGCGTCAGGTAAAGCTCCGCCTTCCCGCGGGAGTGACCGTGACGGATCCGAATGTGACAGTGGAGGTTAAGGTCGGAGACATGCGATGATACGCGTAAAGAATCTGCGCGTTCCCTATGATGACGCTCGCCCGCTCAAAGAAATTGCGGCAAAACGTCTCAAGATATCACCCTGTGCCGTGCACGGGGTGATTGTCGTTCATAAGGCCTTGGATGCGCGGCGGCGGAACGGAGCACCGATCGTATGGAATTATACCATCGATGTTGATGCGGCGGATGAGAAGGACGTGCGCGCACGCGCGCGCCGTGATTCGGATATTGCACCTGCGGAGAGAGAGGAGCCGCTTGCAATTCCGTATTGCAGGGCGGGAGCGTACGGCACGCACCGTCCCGTTGTCGTTGGTTTCGGCCCGGCAGGCATCTTCGCGGCATGGACGCTCGCACGTGCGGGCGCTGCGCCGCTTGTTTTGGAGCGCGGGCAGGATGTTGACCGGCGCACGCAGGACGTTGCGCGTTTTTGGCAGACGGGCATACTTGACACGTCGTCCAACGTGCAGTTCGGCGAGGGCGGGGCGGGTACGTTCTCGGACGGAAAGCTGACGGCGCGCAGCAATGATCCGCGCATGCGGGAGATCATAGAGGCGTTTATCGCAGCGGGAGCGCCCGCAGAGATACGGTATCTCCAGAAACCGCACATCGGGACGGACATCCTGCGGCGGGTGGTGAAGAACCTGCGCGGGGAGATCGTCCGCATGGGCGGCGAGATTCGCTTCAGCACGCAGGTGACCGGCATCGAGCGGCAGGCGGGGCGGATCGCGGCGCTGATCGTGAGCGATGCGGAGCGCATACCTGCGGACGCCGTATTTCTGGGCATCGGTCACTCAGCACGCGACACCTATGCGATGCTGCATGAGGCGGGGGTGGCGATGGAGGCAAAGGCATTTGCCGTCGGCGTGCGCATCGAGCATCCACAGGCGTTTATTGACCGCATGCAGTACGGGGATGCCGCGGGAAGCGAATATCTGCCCGCAGCAGATTATGCTTTTACCTATCGGGACACGATCGGCGGGCGCGGCGTCTATTCGTTCTGCATGTGTCCAGGCGGCATGGTGGTTGCAGCGGCCTCGGAGGAGGGGCGGCTCGCGACGAACGGGATGAGCAATTATCATCGCGCTTCGGGCACGGCGAACAGTGCGCTGCTCGTGCAGGTGAATCCTGCAGACTGGGGAGGAGATGTGCTGGGCGGCATCCGCTTTCAGCGGGAGCTGGAAACGCGCGCCTTTCACCTCGGCGGCGGAGATTTTCGTGCGCCTGTACAGTCGGTTGGAGATTTCCTCGCCGGGCGTACGGGGACGATGGATTTTGCTGCTGCGCCGACCTATGCGCCGGGCGTGCGCCCCGCAGATCTGCGCGTCCTCCTGCCGGCAGAATGCACGGCATCGCTTGCGCGCGCCCTTCGTCATTGGGATGCGCGTGTGCCGGGATTCGGTGCGGCGGATATTCCAATGACAGGTGTTGAATCGCGATCCTCTGCCCCCTGCCGCATTCTCCGCGACGCCGGGACGATGGAAGCGGTCTCTGCGGCGGGGCTCTATCCCGTCGGCGAGGGCGCGGGCTATGCGGGCGGCATTATGAGTGCTGCGCTCGACGGGCTGAAAGCCGCACTTGCTTTTTTAGGAAAGATAAAGTAGATTATGATGAGGATAAAACAGATCAACAGGGGGCTTTCACAGTGAGACTTTTTGGAACGGACGGAGTGCGCGGAGAGGCCAATACGGAACTCACACCGGAGCTGGCATACCATCTTGGACGTGCGGCGACGCTCTATTTCGGCGCGCGTGCGAATATGCGCCCGCGTATTTTGATCGGGCGCGATACACGCATCTCGGGCGAGATGTTCGAGGCGGCGCTGACGGCGGGCATCTGCTCGGCGGGCGGCGCTGCTCTGCTGGCGGGCGTGGTTCCGACGCCGGCGATCGCCTATCTCGCGCGCGCACACAAGGCGATGGCAGGCATCGTGATCTCTGCTTCGCACAATCCGTTTCCCGACAACGGCATCAAGTTCTTCGGCGGCGACGGCTACAAACTGCCGGACACTGTGGAGGATGAACTCGAACAACTCGTCTGCCGCCTCCAAACGAATGACGACGCGGCGCGCCCTACGGGCAAGGACATCGGGATCGTGGAGTATCGCGATGATCTTCTCAATCAATACATCGACTATGTGGTGCGCACCTGTACAGAGCGCTTCGACGGCATGAAGATCGTGCTCGACTGTGCGAACGGTGCCGCCTACGAGGCGATGCCGAAGGTGCTGCGCCGCCTCGGCGCCGATGTAAAGGTGATCCATGCACTCCCGAGCGGAGTGAACATCAATGACGGCTGCGGATCGACACATCTGGAGTCCCTGCAGCGGACGGTGCTTGAGCAGGGAGCGGACATCGGCATTGCACACGACGGGGATGCTGACCGCTGCCTCTGCATCGATGAAAAAGGCGAACTGATCGACGGCGATCATATCCTTGTGGCATGCGCCTCTGAAATGCTGCGCGCAGGCCGCCTCCCGCATAAGACCGTCGTGACGACGGTGATGGCGAACATCGGCTTCCACAAGGCGATCACGGCTCTCGGCGGACGCGTCGAGGTGACGGCGGTCGGCGACCGCTATGTTCTTGAAGCGATGCGCCGCAGCGGCTATGCCATCGGGGGCGAACAGTCGGGGCATATCATCTTTGCAGAGTATGCGACGACGGGCGACGGGCTCATCACGGCGCTGCAGGTGCTTGCTGCGCTCCGCCGCGGCGGAAAGAAGGCGTCGGAGCTGAATGCGATGATGACGACGTATCCGCAGCTCCTCGTCAATGTACGCGTGAAGAGCAAGGCCGGCTGGGAGGAGAATTCTGCCATTCGTGCCGCAATTGAAGAGGGCGAGCGCATCCTCGGATGTGACGGGCGCGTTCTCGTGCGTCCGTCGGGGACCGAACCGCTCATCCGCGTGATGGCAGAGGGGCAAGAGCAGGCCCAGCTCGAAGAAGTCTGCGGCGCGATTGTCGAGGTCGTGAAGCGGGAACAGGGAGAGGCCTAAATGTCGCATCTCTCCGCCATCCTCTTCGTCCTGCTTGCGGGGACGGCATGGGCGGCGAGCGGCACGGCAGCGCAGCATTTTTACACACAGTCCGATCATATCCCGGTCGAGCTGACACAGGTACGGCTCTTTCTCTCGAGTGCCATGTTCTTTCTCCTGTCATGGTGGACGGGAAGCCTGCGGCGCGGAATGCGTTTTGTACGGCGGGATCCTCGGATTCTCGTGCAGCTCGCGGTCTTTGGTGTACTCGGCATCATGTTCGTGCAGTATTCATATTTTGAAGGCATTGCGGCGGGGGATGCGGCGGCGACGACGGTCATCACCTATACGAGTCCCGCGATGATGATTCTCTATCTGGCGCTCCGCCACCGCCGTCTGCCGACCGCAGTGGAGGCCGGAACGGTTATCGTTGCCGTAGCGGGGGTGTTTCTCCTCGTGACGGGCGGCGATTTCGGAAGGCTTTCCGTGCCGATGGCGTGCATTGCGTGGAGCCTTGTCTCGGCGATTGCCTTTGTTTTTGCAATGATCTATCCGCTGCGCCTCCTGCATCTCTTTGACCGCTTCTTTTTGCTGGCCGTCTGCATGCTGATCGGCGGGATTGCCCTCCTGCCCGTAACCCATGTAATTCTGGATGTCGGTTCGTTCTTTACGGCGAAGACGTGGATGGATCTCGTCATCATCATCGGGCTGGGGACCGTGGTCGCCTTCTTTGCGTTCAATGTGGGGCTGCGCTGGCTGAATCCGGAGGAGACGGCGATCACGGCAACGATTGAGCCGGTGGCGAGCGTTCTCTTTGCCTGGCTGATCTTCGATACGCATTTTGGCATGGTGCAGGTTGTCGGGATCGTGCTCGTCATTGCGGCGATTCTGACGCCGAATCTTTTGAAGAAATGGGGAAAGGCATGAAAATACCGCTGCGCTACCAGATATCGGAGTACGACTGCGGACCGACGGCACTGCTCAACGGGGTGAGCTATCTTTTCCCGCGTGCGGAGGTTCCGCCCGAGATCATCCGCAGCGTTACGCTCTACTCGCTCGACTGCTATGGGATGGACGGCGCTGCGGGCAAGGCGGGCACGTCGCGTATGGCGATGATGTATCTTGCCAACTGGCTGGAGGGATTCTCCCGCGCTGCGAATTTTCCGCTGTCCTGCCAGTATATCTCGGGGCAGGCGGTGCATGTCGGTGCGCACAGCTACGTTAATGATGCCGTCGCACGCGGCGGCGCAGCAGTGGTGCGGCTCTTTTACGAGGTCGAGCACTATGCGCTGATTACGGGGGCGTCGGCGGATCGCATCTATCTCTTCGATCCGTATTATCTGGCAGAGGCGGAGCCGGAGTTCGTGCGCGCGGGCATTGAGGTGACCTGCGCGCATCCGCATGCGTATAACCGGATCGTTCCCTTTGACTGCTTTAATCGCGAGACGCGTGAGCTTTACGCGTTCGGCCCTGCGGAAACGCGCGAGGCGGTACTGCTTTTCGATGAGCGGACGCGCAGGACGGCGGACGATACGATCGAATACTTTATTTAACGGCAGCAGATAGGAGGCATGTTCTTGCAGGAGACAACAGAAGAGATTGAATTCAGAGATCAGCAGGAGGCGTATGCGATTCTCGGTGACCGCGACACACTCCTGCAGAGCATGCAGGAGAACTTCTCCTGCCGCATGGTGAGCCGCGGCGGCTCTCTTGCCATTACCGGGGCGGCGGAGGATGCTGCCGCTGCATGCGCCCTCGTACAGGAACTTCTCTTCTATCACCGGCAGGGGGCAAAGCTGACGACGCATGAGGCGGCATACGGCGCCCGCCTCATCCGGGAAGGGCGCAGAGAGGAACTGCACGGCCTCTTCTCCGAGGTCCTGCTTGTGACGGCAAAGGGGAAGGAAGTGCGGGCAAAGACGCTCGGGCAGCGCGACTATCTTGCGAAAATACGGAAGAATGCCGTCACGCTCGGCGTCGGCCCTGCAGGCACGGGAAAGACCTATCTTGCGGTTGTGATGGCCGTGGCGGCGCTCCGAAACCGCGAGGTCAGCCGCATCATCCTCACGCGTCCCGCCGTGGAGGCGGGGGAGCACCTCGGCTTTCTGCCCGGCGATCTGACGGAGAAGATCAACCCCTATCTGCGTCCGCTCTATGATGCGCTGCAGGACATTCTCGGTGCGGAGGCATATCAGAAGATGATGAGCCGCCAGCTGATCGAGGTGGCGCCGCTTGCCTACATCCGCGGGCGTACGCTGGAGGATGCCTTCATCATCCTCGACGAGGCGCAGAATACGACGGGGGCGCAGATGAAGATGTTCCTCACACGCCTCGGCTTCGGTTCGCGCATGGTGGTGACGGGCGACCTTGAGCAGGTGGACCTGCCGCGCGGAACCGTATCCGGCCTGCGGCAGGCATGCCAGATCCTGAGAGGTGTCAAGGGTGTCGGGATTGTAAAGCTCGAGCCGGTCGACATCATCCGACATGAGGTCGTAACGCGGATTGTCGAGGCATACGGCGTTTGGGAGAAGAAGCGGGGACGCGCACATGGAGATTGAGATTCGGCGCGAGCCCGAGGACCTGCCCGTGCCGGACAGCGACATCGCGGCTGTGCGCCGCGCGGTCGAGACGGTCGGACGGCTCTATGGCGCGGAGGATGCCGAGGTCAGCGTGACGCTGACCGATGATGCGCACGTCCATGTGCTCAACCGCGAATACCGCAATGTCGACCGCCCGACGGACGTGCTCTCCTTTGCTCTTGCGGAGAGCGAGGAGCCTGAGATCATCGGGGCGGACGGCGGCATGGTGCTGGGCGATCTCGTCATCTCGCTCGAACGTACTGCGGCGCAGGCGGAGGAGTACGGACACAGTATGCTGCGCGAACTCTCCTTTCTCACCGTGCACGGGATGCTGCACCTCCTCGGCTATGACCATATGGAGGAGGAGGAGCGGCTGGAGATGGAAGAGGAGCAGCGGCATGTCATGGAGGAACTGGGGATTCAACGATGAAGATGCATAAATCCGGATTTGCCGCCGTGATCGGTCGGCCGAACGTCGGCAAGTCTACGCTGATCAACGCGCTGATCGGGCAGAAGATCGCCATCATGAGCGACAAGCCCCAGACAACGCGCAGCCGCATCCTCTGTATCCTGACCGAGGAGGATGCACAGATCATTTTCCTCGATACGCCGGGCGTACACAAGCCGAAGCATAAACTCGGCAGCTATATGGCAAAGGCGGCAGAGGGGGCGCTCCACGGCGTCGATGTCATCGTCTTTGTTGTGGATGTGACGGAGAAGATGGGACCGGGTGAGCGGTATATTCTGAAGCAGCTCGCCTCTGTGCGTGTGCCTGTGCTGCTCGCCGTCAACAAGGTGGACTGTATCCCGCGCGCGGAGAGTCTGCCCGTCATTGCAAACTATGCGAAGGCGTATGAATTTGCAGGCATTGTGCCCATCTCAGCGCGTGAGGGGGAAAATCTGGACGGGCTGCTCGCGGAGATCAAGAAATATCTCCCGGAAGGCCCGCAGTACTATCCTGAAGATATGGTGACGGATCAGCCGGAGCGCCTCATCATCGCTGAGCTCGTGCGCGAGAAGGTGCTCGAGCTGACGCGGGATGAGATTCCGCATGCGGTTGCCGTTGACATCGAGGAGATGACGACCCGGGAGAAGGGCGATGTCTACATTCGTGCGGTCATCTATGTTGAGCGCGAGTCGCAGAAGGGCATTGTCATCGGCGCAAAGGGCGCGCTGCTGCGCACGATTGGCGAACGGGCGCGCGCTGATGCGGAGACGCTGCTCGGCGCGAAAGTCTATCTGGATCTCTGGGTCAAGACGCGCCGGGACTGGCGCAACCGCACAAATGCGCTGCGCGAGTTTGGTTTTGAGGACTACTGATCAGTGATGTTTCAGATACGAGGATATTGAAAAGGAGGCGGAGAAGATGACACTGCGGCTGAACCTGCTCTACCGGCGCGCGATGAAACGGATATCGCGGCGCTTTGTGAACGGACTGCTCGTGCTTGTACCCGTTGTCATCACGCTGCTCGTTATTGAGTGGACGCTTCGCTTTACGGAGGGCGTACTCGGGCAGTACCTGCCCTTTTATTTCCCCGGCATGGGCATCATCACTCTCGTGCTCATCATCTATCTCGCCGGATGGGCATCGACCAACTGGGTGCTCGCAAAGCTCATCTCGCTGGGCGAAAATATGATCGGGACGATCCCGTTTGTGAAGTTTATCTATACGAGCGTGAAGCGTCTCTCGGAGGCCGTGCTTGACCCCCGCAGCAATTTCAAGCGCGTCGTCCATGTCCCGTATCAGGGAGCGCGTGCGCTCGGCTTCGTGATGGCGGATCTGCCGCCGCGCTTTCAGGAGGCGATGGGCGGCGGCTATGTCTGTGTCTTTGTTCCGTGGAGCCTCAACATGACCTCGGGAACGACGCTCCTCGTTAAGAAGGAGGATGCGGTGACGATCAATATTCCGAAGGAGGAGGCCCTCCAATATATGCTGACGGCAGGCGCCGTCATGCCGCTTGCCGATGTGAAAGGGAGCAGCGCACAGAAAAATGCCGGCAGGCCCTCGGAGCCCTCTGATCGAAAGACCGGGGCGGAGGAATAGATGGCTCTTTACGGCGCAGAAGGGATCGTGCTCGGTGCACGGAATTGGGGCGAAGCCGATAAGATTGTCACCGTCTTTACCCGCAGACAGGGGATTTTGCGCGCCGCGGCATTCGGATGCCGCCGGCCGCGCAGTCCGCTCGCGGGCGCAATGCAGATGTTCGTGCACGCTGATCTGCAGCTCGCCGAGGGAGCGCGCCTCGAGACGGTGAAGACTGCTTCGGTGCGCGACCATCACGCTAAGATTTCGCTCGATCTTGCCTCGCTCGCCTATGCGACGTTTGTCGCGGAGGTGATTCGCGAATTTTTGCCCGAGGGGGTATCGGACGAGGCCTTTTTCGATCGGCTCGTCCATATTCTGACGGCATTCGAGACGCGAAATCCGCGCGTAACCGCGCTCGCCTCCGTCGTTCAGATCCTCGCTGCAGCGGGGCTGCAGCAGAGCTATGAGCGCTGCATCCACTGCGGGAAAGCGATCGAGGGGGATGCCTTTTTCCTCGCGCGCGAGGGCGGTGCGCTGTGTGCGGACTGCCGTACGGAAGGGGCGGTCCTCTTTTCGGCCGAACTGCGGGAACTGCTCATCGGGCTGCAGACGCTCGATTGGCAGAATCCGGCGCCTCTGCGCGTACGGGGCGGAGTGCTCATGGCGGCGGAGGCGATCGTGCTCGCCCACGTGCGGGAACTTGTCGGGCACCCTCTTCGATCGCTCGATTTTTTAGCGCAGCTTGCATGATTTTGATAAAAATTTAAGATGACATGAAAAAATAACGCTGAAAAAAAAGGAAAAGTAAAGATCGCGGCGAAAATATACAAGTAATCATTTCGCATGTACTTTTATTGTGCGAATACCAAAGAAAACAAAAAGGGAACGGAGGGGAAACCTGTCATGATCATGCTGACGAAGTTCAACTCCAAGACGAATCAAAAGGGAGAATTTGTCCTCAATGCAGAGATCATTGAGAGCATTGAGGAAACGCCGGACACAGTGATAACGCTTACCAACGGCAAGAAACTCATCGTCGAAGAGCCGATGGAGGAGATTGTGCGCCGTACGATTAAGTACCGTCGGGCGCTCCATCAAAATTAGTTGGCGAATTTCCATTCCTTTGGTATAATGGAAGGAACAGTGTGTTCCTTCACGCGGCAAGGGAGTGCCCCGGTGTGAAGCCGCTGCGGCTTCGTGGTCATTTTTAGGGAGGGAATTAACTCATGGCGGAGGAAAAGGAAGAACAGGCGGCAGAACAGCCGAAACAGAAATCGCCTATGCTGATGCTGGTTGTTGTGGTCGTCGTGGCAGTTCTGGTCGCGGTGGCTGCAGCCGGCGGTATTTCATACTACATCTTTTCACAGACGGAGTCGCCGCTGCATTCAGAAGATGGGGGCGGCAGCGGCTCACATCGTGACCCGGGCGTGTTCTACAAGCTCGGCGATCCCAAAGAAGGAATTCTGGTCAATGTCGGCGGGGGCCGCGCAGGGAAGTTCCTCAAGGCGGGGATCGTCCTGGAACTGAATCCCGGAAAATCCGAGAATGTAACGGATGGGAAAGTCGGCTCCGTCGCGGAGACGAAGATCCTCGATACGACGATGCAGTTCCTGCGCGCCGCACCGCTTGAGGAGTTTGATGCGTCCAAGCAGGACGCACTCAAGAAGCAGCTGAAGGATGCGCTCAACGAGCGCCTGGGCCAGGGCTCTGTTTACGATGTTTACATCACGAGCTTCCTGCTGCAGTAAGCAATATGATTCGCTGCACAATGGGAAGGGGGAAGAGTCTTGGCTGAGGACGTACTGTCTCAATCCGAAATAGATAAACTGCTCTCAGCGCTTTCGGATGGCTCGGTCTCCGCTGAGGAAGTCAAGGCGGAAGAAGAGGAACGCAAGGTCAAGGTCTACGACTTCAAGCGGCCGGATAAATTCTCCAAGGATCAGATTCGCACGCTCTTCATGCTGCATGAGAGCTTTTCGCGCCTCTTAAACACCTATCTGTCGGCAAGCCTGCGCGCGATGATCGACATTGAGGTTATGTCCGTCGAGCAGATGACCTATCAGGAATTTGTCCAGTCCATGGGGAATCCGTCCGTGATCGGCATCATCGCATTGCCGCCGCTGAAGGGAAATATCATTATTGAGGTCGGCACAGACATTGCGTTTGCATACATTGACCGCATTTTCGGCGGAGAAGGGAAACCCGGCGTTAAGTCGCGTGCGCTGACCGATATTGAAGCAGCCGTTATGCGGCGCTTCATTGATACGGTCATCAACTATTTCAGGGAAGCGTGGAGCAACGTCATCGAGTTCCGACCGAACTTTGAGACGATGGAGACGAATCCCCAGTTTGCCCAGATTGTACCGCCCAGCGACATGGTTGTGCTCATCACGATCCATGTCAAGATGGGGGATGTCGAGGGCATGATGAACGTCTGTATTCCGTACCTCGTGCTCGAGCCTGTTATGTCAAAGCTCACAACATCATTCTGGGTAGCGTCCTCTGTGGATAAAGAGAGCACCCCCGAGCAGGTGGCAGAGCTCCAGCGCAAGATCGAGCGGACGTGGGTGCCGTTTTCAGTCGAGCTCGGCTCGGTTGATATTACGATCAACGAATTCCTTACCCTCGGCTTCGGCGACGTTCTGCAGCTTGATACGCTGGCGCAGGATGAACTCGTCTGCTATGTCGGGACGAATCCAAAATTCCGCGCGCACCCCGGCACTGCCGGAAAGCGCATGGCTGTTCAGATATCCGGCATTATAGAAGGAGATGACGACGCGAATGAGTGATGAAATGATCTCGCAGGAGGAGATCGATGCTCTCCTAAGCGGTGGGGCGGGAGGAGATTCGCCCGCAGATGATGCCGCGCCTGCCGCTGACGCATCCTCCACCGATGATGCCGGCATCACCGATATGGAGCGTGACGCGCTCGGAGAGATCGGCAACATTTCCATGGGCGGTGCGGCGACGACGCTGTCCGTCCTGCTTGGGCGCAAGGTATCAATCACAACGCCGACCGTCTCTGTTTCCAATCTGCGCACGCTCAAGGAAAGATACCCGATCCCGTTCCTCGTGGTGGAGGTCGGATACAGCGTCGGGATCGAGGGCAACAATGTCCTCTGCATTCAGGCGCGGGACGCCGCAATCATCGCCGATCTGATGATGGGCAACGACGGCACGAATCCCGACGAGGAGCTCAGCGAAATTCATATGAGCGCGGTCAGCGAGTCCATGAACCAGATGATGGGCAGTGTCGCGACCTCGCTCTCCTCGATGTTCAACAAAAAGGTGGATATCACCCCGCCTGTGGTGACGCTCGTGGATCTTGGAACGGCGGAAGTCGTGTCCAAGCTGCTCGACAAGGTGGATCCGATCATACAGACATCCTTCCGCATGGAGGTGGACGGGCTCATTGACAGTGAGATCATGCAGCTCCTGCCGCTGGACGTCGCGAAGGATATGGTCGATGCCCTGATGAATCAGCAGGCGGATGTCGATAATGAAGAAGAAGCGATCGTGGCAGCTGCCGCAGAGCCGCCTCCGGCGGCCGCACCTGCCGCAGCCGCTGCGCCTGCTGCCGCCGCAGCAGCCCCTGAGAACTATGGATATGGAGCACCGCCTATGCAGCCACATGTCGCATCGAATGTTCCGGTACAGTCGGCACAGTTTACGCCGCTAAGTTCTGTTCCGGTACAAGTCAATGATGCTAATATCGGTCTTATTCTCGATGTGCCCCTTCAGGTCAATGTCGAACTCGGCCGAACAAAGAAGTCGATCAAGGACATTCTCGATCTGACGAAGGGCTCGATTGTAGAGCTGGATAAACTTGCCGGAGAACCTGTGGATATCATGGTCAACGGAAAGTATCTGGCGAAAGGCGAGGTTGTCGTCATTGACGAGAACTTCGGCGTTCGCATCACGGAGATTGTCAGCCCTCTGGAGCGCGCAGCGCGTCTCCAGTAGCGGAAGGAATATGGATCTTTTGGGAGTAGTGCAGAAAATCCTTGTCACAGGCGGTACTTTTCGTTATAATGAGTAACGATTTAAAATGCACATAGATGTATGTGCATTGCCCCTGGAATAGGGATATTCTTCAGTCGGATTAAGGAGAGATGAGAAAATGGCAACTCGCGTTCTGATCGTTGATGATGCGGCGTTTATGCGAATGATGGTGAAGGACATCCTGTCGAAGAACGGCTATGAAATTGTCGGCGAAGCGGAGAACGGCATGAAGGCGCTGGAGAAGTATCAAGAACTCAAGCCGGACCTTGTGACGATGGATATCACGATGCCGGAGATGGACGGGATCACCGCTGTGAAAGAGATCAAAAAGGTTGACCCTGCGGCGAAGGTCGTTATGTGCAGTGCCATGGGCCAGCAGGCAATGGTCATCGAGGCGATTCAGGCGGGTGCGCGCGACTTCATCGTGAAGCCGTTCCAGGCGGATCGCGTTCTGGAGGCCATTCGCAAAGCCGTCGGCTGATGAGCGGACGGATATTTTCTCTGTCCCTGCTGCTCGGATGCATACTTGTCGTACTATGTACGGGGGATGCGTCTGCTGCAGGTGAGACGGGCGGCGGATATCTAGCCGGATATGAAGAGGCTGACCCGCGCCCGTCGGCCGTATCATGGTGGTCGACGGTCGCCTACGTGGTCAGCCTTTTTGCTGTTTTTGCATTTGTTGTGATCCTTGCCTACTTTGTGGCGCGCACCTTTGGCAAGAGCTCGATGCGAACGCTGGCGGCACGCGGCGGTCAGGTGTATCTGCAGCTGCCGCTCGGACCGAACCGTTCAGTCTGTGTGGTGGAGCTGTTTGGCCGCATTTTTGTGCTCGGTGTTACCGATACGAACATTCGCCTGATTACGGAGATTGACGATCCCGAGACGGTGGAGGAGATTCGCTCGGCAGAACCGCCGGCCGGAGGCGTTTTTCAGGAGCAGTTCGGCTCGCTGTCGGATTTTGTTCAAAAGATACCGCCGCTTTTCCGGAAGTAGGGCGAAATAGGGAGAAATGGGGGGACAGAATTGGGGCGCATATGGCTTGTTTTGGGAGGCGCGGCGCTCCTTCTGCTCGGCGCGGGACATGCGGACGCTGCGCCGCTGATCCCCACCGTCAGCCTTGGCGTCGGAACCTCGGAAAATCCGCAGGATGTGGCGACCAGCATGCAGCTGCTCGCTGTGCTTACGATTGTTTCGCTGGCACCGGCCATTCTGGTCATGACGACCTCTTTTGTCCGGATCGTCGTCGTCATCGGGTTCCTGCGCAATGCGCTCTCCACGCAGAATGTGCCGCCGAACCAGGTGGTCATCGCGCTGTCCCTGTTTTTGTCGTTCTACATCATGGCACCCTACTGGGGGCAGGCGAACGAAAACGGGATCCAGCCCTATTTGGCGGGAGAGATATCACAGGAGCAGGCGCTCGAGAATGTTGTCGACCCGATGCGCGAGTTCATGTTCCGCCAAACACGAGAATCTGACCTCGCGCTCTTTGTCAATCTGTCGGATGCGCCGCGGCCGGACGGGCCTGAGGATGTATCGACGTTCACGCTCATCCCTGCGTTCATTATCAGTGAGCTGAAGACGGCGTTCCAGATCGGATTTATGATCTATATCCCGTTTATCGTTATCGATATGATCGTTGCGAGTACGCTCATGTCCATGGGCATGATGATGCTGCCGCCGGTGATGATCTCGCTGCCGTTTAAGATCCTGCTGTTTGTTATGGTTGATGGGTGGCATCTCCTGATCCAGTCGCTCATCATGAGTTTCCGCTGACGGGGAGGCGCACTGATGTCCGGAGATTTGGTCATCCAGCTTGCCCAGGAAGCGCTCATGATTGTCCTCTTGGTCTCTGCCCCCATGTTGGGCCTGGGCCTTATTGTCGGCCTTTTGGTAGCCGTGTTTCAGGCGACGACTTCGATTCAGGAGCAGACGCTGGCGTTCATCCCGAAGATCATTGCGGTATTTGTCGCCATCTTGATCTTTGGCCCGTGGATGCTGCGCATTATGGTGGAGTATGTGACAAATGTCTTTGTCAATCTGCCGCAGTATCTGCGATGAAAGGGGCGGCGCTGCATGGATTTGTATGAGCTGCTTCAGGGACATATTGCGGCGTTTTTGCTGACACTCACAAGGATCAGCGGCATCTTTTTAATTTCGCCGTTTTTCGGCAGCATGAACATCGCACCGTTCTTTCGTGTAGGGATTGCGTTGGCGATGACCGTGGTGCTCTTTCCTGTAATTGACAGACTGGGCGTTGTCACGGCCCCCGAGACCATCATTATGTTTGCGGTTGCGGCTGTCGGCGAGTTGTTTATCGGCTGGCTGATCGGTTTTGTCGCGTACATTTCCTTTGCCGCCATCACCATGGCGGGCAAGGTCATGGATATGCAGGTGGGATTTGCCATCGTCAATGTTGTAGATCCGACTTCCGGTCAGCAGATACCGCTCATCGGAAGTTTTCTTTATAATTTAGCGGTGATCATCCTGTTGGTGACCAACGGGCATCATATGATTATTGCAGCGTTGGTGGAGAGTTTTCGGGCCGTTCCGCTCGCCGGGATGGAGCCCAATCTGTCGATTGCGCTGCTCCTGGCCAATTTCACCGGTGGAATTTTCGTCACGGGGATGAAGATTGCGATGCCGATTACCTTCGCCATCCTGCTCACCAACGTGGGACTCGGCATTTTATCGCGCACGATGCCGCAGATGAATATCTTCGTTGTCGGCATTCCGATGCAGCTGATGATCGGCATTGTTGTTCTCTCAATGATTATTCCGTTCTATGTCTTATTCCTGGATGTGCTGTTTAATGAAATGTATGGAAATATATCGCTTGCGGTACGCGCCCTGCAATAGGTGCGCATTCGTCTTTGACCTCCAGCGTTTCGCCGGCGGGGAAAAGACGGAAGAACCGACCGCGAAAAAGCGTGCCGATGCCCGGAAAAAAGGACAGGTCGGGCGCAGTCAGGAACTGAATACGGCATTTGTCCTGCTCGTGGGTTTCTTCTCTCTGAAGCTCCTGTGGGACTCTATCTATCTTTCGATCGCGACCTACACAACCTATGTGTTCAGCAATCTGAACCAGACGGTCGATACGGAGAATATCATCCGCATCTTCATCGGCATCATCATTGTACTTGCCAAGACCGCGTTCCCGATCATGCTCTTTATCATGGTCATCGGCCTTGCGATCAATTTTTTCCAGGTCGGCCTGAATTTCAGTGCGGAGTCCATTGAGTTCAAGCTGGATAAATTGAATCCGATCAACGGATTCGGGCGCATCTTTTCGAAGCGGGCGCTTGTGGAGCTGGCAAAGTCCTTCTTTAAGATCATCGTCATCGGCTTCTTTCTCTACCGCTTTATTCACGAGCAAATTCTCGCGATGCCGCAGTTCATGTTCTTCGATCTGACAACGAGCCTTGCGCTGGTCGCCGAGATCATCTTCCAGATGGCGTTCATCGTTATCGGCGTCATTATGATTATGGCGTTCTGCGACTATGGCTACCAGAGATGGCAGACGACGCAGGATCTCAAGATGACAAAGCAGGAAGTCAAGGACGAGATGAAACAGACTGAGGGAGACCCGCAGATCAAGGGGAAGATCCGTCAAAAGCAGCGTCAGATGGCAATGGCACGCATGATGAAGGAAGTCCCAAAGGCGGATGTCATCATCACGAACCCGACGCACTATGCCGTGGCGCTCTCCTATGAGCAGGGGATGGTCGCGCCGACCGTCGTCGCTAAAGGACAAGATCTCGTCGCACAGCGCATCAAGGAGATTGGGCGCGATGCGCGTGTCCCGATCATTGAGAATAAACCGCTTGCGCGTACGCTCTATGCCGCCGTGCAGGTCGGCGATGCTGTGCCGCATGAGCTCTATCAGGCGGTCGCTGAAGTCCTCGCATATGTCTACCGTTTGAAACATGCGCGGCGCGGCGCATAGGATGCGACAAAAGTCTTATTTTTATCATTTGACGTATTTTCTATATTTGGTATAATATTTAGATGGCAGGAACTTTGTCTGCCCCAAGGGAAATGAGAATGAAGGAGGGAGTGAAAACATGCCAGCGCCGCAGTCCAGCAGTGTAAATCCTCTTTCATCGGGCAATCTCATACAACGATACAGCGATGTCTTGATCGCCGTTGCTATCGTAACGATCGTCATCATGATGATCATTCCTCTGCCGACGATTCTTCTCGATATCCTGATTTGTCTGAATATCACGATCGCACTGCTCGTTGTCATGTCGGCGATCTATAACGTAGAGGCACTCGATCTCTCCGTCTTCCCGTCATTACTTTTGATTACGACGCTCTTTCGATTGGCGCTGAATATCTCGTCGACACGACTTATCCTCCTCAACGGCTATGCCGGTGAGGTTATTACTGCGTTCGGAAACTTTGTCGTCGGCGGTAATGCCGTCGTTGGCTTTATCGTGTTCGTTATTCTCGTCATTGTGAACTTTATCGTCATTACAAAGGGGTCCGAGCGCGTTGCCGAAGTGTCCGCACGCTTTACCCTCGACGCGATGCCCGGCAAGCAGATGGCGATTGATGCCGATCTGAACCAAGGGGCGATCACAGATGCGGAGGCAAAGCGACGCCGTGAGAAAGTTCAGCGCGAGTCCGACTTCTTCGGGGCGATGGACGGTGCTTCGAAGTTTGTCAAGGGCGACGCGATCGCTGCCATCGTCATCATGCTCATCAACATCGGCGGCGGCTTTGTCATCGGCATGCTCCAGCGCGATATGGATGCAGCACAGGCGCTGCAGACTTATACGCTGCTGACGGTCGGTGAAGGCCTCGTCGCACAGATTCCGGCGCTCCTCATCTCAACAGCGACCGGTATTATCGTAACCCGTTCCGCTGCGGAGGGGAACCTCGGAGGCGATCTTGTAAAACAGCTCTTCCGCAATGCGCGTATTTTCATGATCCTGACGGGCGTACTCCTCTTCCTTGCTGTCATGCCGGGTCTTCCGGGCATCCCCTTCCTGGCGCTTGCCGCGCTCTGCGGCTTCATCGCGTGGAATCTCCATCGTGGGCAGGCGGTGGAGCAGGAGGTGCAGCAGGTCGAGCGGAAGGCAAAGGCGAAAAAGGAGGCGACGACCCCTGAGAATATCGTCTCGCTACTGCAGGTCGATCCGATGGAACTTGAGATCGGCTACAGCCTCATCCCTCTCGTGGATACGGGGCAGGGAGGTGACCTCCTCGACCGCATCGTCATGATCCGAAGGCAGTGTGCGCTCGAGCTCGGCCTTGTTGTGCCGACCATCCGCATCCGTGATAATATACAGATCAAGCCGAATGCATATATCATTAAACTGAAGGGCGTTGAGATCGCGCGCGGTGAGCTGATGCTCGATCACTATCTCGCGATGAACTCGGGGACGGTGTTCGAAGAGGTGCCGGGCATTGAGACGACTGAGCCGGCATTCGGGCTGCCGGCACTCTGGATCTCGGAGAATGAGCGTGAGCAGGCGGAGCTGAACGGCTATACCGTCGTTGATGCAGTCTCTGTGCTTGCAACCCACCTCACCGAGATCATCAAGCAGCACGCTGCTGAGATCCTCGGCAGGCAGGAGACGCAGAATCTGCTCGATAATCTGCATAAGACAAACGCTGCGCTTGTGGACGAGGTCGTTCCGAACCTGCTCACGGTGGGAGAAGTGCAGAAGGTGCTCGCGAACCTCCTGCATGAGCGCATCTCCATTCGCGATATGAGTACAATCCTCGAGGTGCTCGCCGATTACGGCACAGCGACGAAGGATACAGACATCCTGACCGAGTATGTGCGGCACGCAATGGCGCGCCACATTACCCAGCAGAATGTCCAGAACGGCATCCTGCCCTGCATCACGCTCGATCCTGCAATTGAGAATAAGATCGCAGGCAGCGTGCAGCGCACGGAACATGGTTCCTATGTCAGCCTCGACCCAGATTCCATGCAGAAGCTCTTGACGGCTCTGCAGGAAGAACTGCGGAAGCTGACCGATCAAGGCTATCAGCCTATTGTGCTCACAAGTCCGACCGTGCGTCCCTATTTCCGCAATCTCGTCGAGCGTTCCATTCCCGGACTGATCGTGCTCTCCCATGCGGAAATTGAACAGAATGTTGAAATCCAGATCCTTGGGGTGGTGAAAATCTAAGTGCGGGTCAAGACGGTGCGCGCATCCTCCGTGAAGGAAGCGATGGAACAGATCAAAGACGAGCTCGGCAGCGACGCCGTGCTTCTTCATACAAAAAAATATCGTGAGGGCGGTGTTCTTGGCGGGGAGGAGATGATCGAGGTGACTGCAGCAGTCGATGAGACTCAGACGCGTGTGCCGCGCACGCCATCGGCCTACGTGCCGCCGGCTGCGCCTATTCTCCCTACCAATGTCGTAAATCAGTATCGGATGAGCGAGATCCCCGCGCAGGAGGGAGCGTCTTCTCTTCCGGCGGAAGGAATGCTCCCTCTATATCATGCCTATGCGCCTGAAATGCCTCCGGCGCAGCCTTATGCGATGCAGGAGCCCACTGCCCCGCCGCTCTCCAATATGCCGGAATCGCCTCCCGATGCTTTGCCGCAGCAGCCGGTGCCCTCTGCCTATGATCCGGCAGCGGCGCCCGCACAGGAGCCCGCCGTTCCGTCTGCTCCTGATGCATCCGCGGACGACGGTTCTGCGGAACGAATTCGTCTCCTTGAGGATGAGCTGGCACAGATGAAAACAATGCTCGCCTCCATGATGGCGGCGAACAAACCAAAGGAAGTCGTCTCTATCCGAGATGCACTGCGCCGGCAGGATGTCCATGAGGAGCTGTGCGAGGATCTTTCTGGCAAGATCTCGATCACCGATGTGAATTTGGACAGTCTTGATTCGCGTGCGGCGGGCGTTCTGGCAGGGTATCTGACGCAGGTCATGAAGTTCACGGACGGGCTGCGCCTGAGTCCCCACGGTTCCCGCGTTGTTGCCTTCATCGGCACGACAGGCGTCGGCAAGACGACAACCCTTGCGAAGATTGCTGCGCATTTCGTGCTGGAGCAAAATCTCAAGGGGGCGCTCATCACGGCGGATACCTACCGCATCTCCGCCGTAGAGCAGCTCAAGAAATATGCTGAGATCCTGGGGCTGCCGGTGGAAGTCGTTTACTCCGCCGCAGATCTCAGAAAGGCGATTACGCGCCACCGCAGCAAGGACTTTGTTCTTGTTGACACGGCGGGGCGAAGCCAATACAATGAGTTCCAGATGGATGAGCTCAAAGAGCTGCTTATGGCGCATCCTCGTATGGAAAAGCACCTTGTCGTCAGCGCGACGACGAAGGAACAGGATGCGGCGGAGATCATTGACCGCTTCTCTGTATGCGCGCCGAATCGGATCATTTTTACCAAGACAGACGAAACACGATCGATCGGCATGGTGCTCAACCTGCTTGCGCAGCGGGAGCTGCCGCTTTCCTTCTTATCCAATGGGCAGAGTGTGCCGGACGATATCATTCCTGCGACGGCAGAACGTCTGGCGGAACTGCTCTTGAGGGAATGATATGACGGATCAGGCAACGCGGCTGCGCCAAATGGTCTTCTCTGACGGGGAAGCGCCGCAGGCAGCGAGCACCTCATCTGCACAGGCAGCGGCTTGGGTGAACGTACGGGTCGTTGCGGTCACCAGCGGAAAGGGCGGCGTCGGCAAGACAAACATTGCCGTTAACCTTGCAATTGCCCTTCAGCGCAGGGGGCACCGCGTGCTCGTCATCGATGCCGATCTTGGGATGGCGAATGTCGATGTGCTCCTCGGCACTGCTTCGCGAAAACACCTGCTGGACCTTCTGCAGCCGGAGGTGGAACTCGACGATGTTATTGTTGAGACGCCGCATGGTATTCAGTATATATCAGGCGGATCGGGGATCGAGAAAGCGCTGGAGTACGATCACGCAGAAAAGCTCCTCCTCCAGCAGAAATTGACAGGCTGCGCGGCACGTGCCGATCTCATCCTTGTCGATACGGGCGCAGGGCTCGGACGGAACGTGATGGACTTCATCCTCGCAGCGGATGAGGTGCTGCTCGTAACGACCCCGGAGCCGACCTCACTGACGGATGCCTATGCCGTGATGAAAGCGTACAGCATTTATGCCGCGCAGAAGAATCTTCGCCTCATCATCAACCGCGTGTATGAGCAGAAGGAGAGCCGCGAGGTTGCATTCAAACTGCAGCGCGCCGCCGATAAGTTCCTGCATATGCAGGTGCCGTGCCTCGGGTATGTCTTTGAAGACACGGCAGTAACGAAAGCGGTGCGACAGCAGACACCGCTGATCAAGGCGGCACCGAATGCGGCCGCCGCACGCTGCATTGACGCCCTCGCAGAGGCGTTGATCACGGGGGATGAGATGTGCATCAAACGGGGTTGGAAAGGTTTTTTACAGCAAATTTTCAACTTTTCAGCGTAGCCAAGGAGGAAAATTCAGATGGCGGGCGAATTGGTACAGGCAAGGAGTATTTTAGCTATCGGGCAGAGGCTGGAAATATTCTTTGAGAACAGCGAGGAGGGGACCCAAGGCTACACGAGCCGCATAGAAGATATCACCGGGGATGAACTCGTTGTCGCCATGCCCGTGGATGAACGCCGCGTTCCTGTCATCCCGCGCGTCGGTGAGAACCTGTATGTACTCGCGGCCGGGGACGGGTGTCACTACCGATTTTTCAGCGTTCATCACAGTCACGGCCACTATGAAGGAAAGCTTCCCGTTCTGCATATCTCTATTCCCGAAGTCGCGGAGCGCTTCCAGAAACGAGGCCTTTTCCGCATTCGGGTGAACCTGATTGCCACCATCCGTCTTGTCGACGGACAGGGGCAGATCGCCGCGCCGCAGCGTGTGCCGATCGTGGATCTCAGCGGAAGCGGGATGGCATTCTCCTTTGCAAAGCCGGTGTCGCTGGACTCATATGTAGCGCTTGAAATCAACGATGTGCCGGGCATTGGGACGATCGAACTCATGTCACGGGTAAAGCGCTCAACGCGTATTGAACGTGAGGACGACCTGCCGATCTATCACATCGGCGTGCAATTTCAGGGGCTCTCACGCAGCCTGCGGGATCAGATCGTTCGCTACCTCTTCCAGGTACAGCGCAGTCAGGTGGAGCGCGTAAAAGATGACTGACAGCAGAAAGAAGACCATGGCAATGGGCGGCCGAGGCGATCCGCACGCACGCATGCGGATCGTTGTGGTCGGTTCCTCGACGGGAGGCCCCCAGGCGCTGCAAACCGTGATCACGAGTCTGCCGGAGGATTTTCCCTGTCCCGTCGTCGTCGTGCAGCATATGCCGCCCGGCTTTACCAATGCCCTGGCGGGACGCCTGCACTGCGTTTCGAAAGTCCGAGTACAGGAGGCGCGGGATGGGGATATACTCAAGCCGGGGTGCGTGTACATCGCGCCCGGAGATCGCCACCTGCGTGTCTTAAGTGAGTCCGGTGCACGGCGCATTGTGCTCAGTGATGAACCGCCGGTCGGCAATCATCGGCCCGCAGTTAATGTAATGTATGACTCTGTTGCGCATCTGGGGAAGGATGTCGTTGCCGTGATTCTCACAGGAATGGGGAATGACGGACGCGAAGGGATGCGCAAGATCAAAGCAAACGGCGGCTACTGCATTGCGCAGGATGAAGCAACCTGTGTTGTCTACGGGATGCCAAAATCCGTGATTGACGCAGGTCTGGCCGATGAGATATGCCCATTACCGCAGATCGCGCATGCGATTGAGGCGGCTGTGAGAAGATAGGAAGTAGGGGGAATATCAATGGATAACCAGTATATGGACATGTTCCTGGACGAGTCACATGAGCATCTTCAGTCTCTGAATGAAGGCCTGCTCCGCCTCGAGGAGAACATGGAGGAGGTCAGCGCCGTCAACGACATCTTCCGCAACGCGCACACGCTCAAGGGCATGTCCGCGACGATGGGATTTACCAAGATTGCGGAGCTGACGCATGAGATGGAGGATGTTCTGGACCTCGTCCGCAAAGAACAACTCAAACTCAATGAAGACATTATGGATACGCTGTTCAAATGCCTCGACTCTTTGGAGCAGATGGTAGACAGCGTCGGAAACGGCGAGGCGGAGGATGTCGTCGACGTTTCTGATCTCGTTGCAAAGCTCAGCTCGATCTCCAAGGGGACCCCTGCGCCTGCCGCAGCAGCACCGGCGGCCCCCGCATCTGCCGGGAGCAGCAGTGGAGCAGAGGTCGATCTCGGCTTTGACGAGATCGATCTCGATGTCATGAAAAAGGCAAAAGAAGCCGGCATGCATCTCTACCATGTCAAGGTTACACTGATGGAAACCTGCGTTCTCAAAGCAGCACGCTCGGTTATGGTCATGCATGCCCTCGATGAGGTCGGCGATGTCATCAAGAGCATCCCGTCTGCGGAGGATCTCGAGCAGGAGAAGTTCGAGCTCAGCTTTGATGTTGTTGTGGCGAGCTCCGACGATGCCGAGTCTGTGCAGAACGCTGTCGATACCGTCTCCGAAATTGAAGATATTGCGGTCGAGGAACTCGACCCCGATAAAATCGGCAAAGGCGGAGATGCTGCACCTGCGGCTGCACCCGCCGCTTCTGCAGCTGCCGCCCCAGCAAAGAAAGAGGGGGCAAAAAAGCCTGCGGCGGCGCCCGCCAAGAAGCAGCATCAAAGCCAGAGTGTTCGTGTCGATATCGAAAAACTCGATACACTGATGAACCTCATGGGCGAGCTCGTCATCAACAAGGTGCGTCTCGAGCAGATCGGCCAGACACACCGTATGAGCGATCTTATGGAGACCCTCGAGCAGATGGACCGCGTGACGGGCGATCTGCAGAACATTGTTATGAAGGTCCGCATGGTTCCGGTCAGCGCCGTATTCAATCGCTTCCCCCGCATGGTGCGCGATGTTTCCAAGGAACTGGGCAAGGAGATCAACCTGACGATCGAGGGCGAAGAAACCGAACTTGACCGTACTGTGATCGACGAGATCGGCGATCCGATCATGCATCTCCTGCGCAACTCCCTCGACCACGGTGTTGAGAGCCCTGATGCGCGTGAGGAAAAGGGCAAGCCGCGTACCGGTGAGGTGGGACTCATCGCGCGGCACGAGGGCAACAACGTTGTCATCATGATTACGGATGACGGTGCGGGTATTGATGCGAGCAAGATCCGCCGCAAGGCAGTTGAAAAGGGAATGATCTCTCAGGAGGAAGCGGACCGCCTCGATGATGCAGATGCCGTCCGCCTCATCTTCCTGCCCGGCTTCTCGACGGCAGAGAAGATCACCGATATCTCCGGCCGCGGCGTCGGCATGGACGTTGTGCGTAGCAAGATCGAAGCACTTTCGGGACATGTCGATGTCGAGACGCATATTGATGAAGGCTCCATCTTTAAGATTAAGCTGCCGCTGACACTCGCGATCATTCAGGCGATGCTCGTGCAGGTGCAGGACGAGATGTATGCCATCCCGCTCGGATCGATCGACAGCACGATCAACATCGAGCCGACGGATATTCAGACCGTCCAGAACAAAGAGGTCATTGTCCTGCGCGGTGAGATTATCCCAATCATCCGCATGGAGGAAGCCCTCCAGGTGCCCCATACGAAGGACTCGGACGAGCTCTTCGTGGTCGTCGTCCACGCGGGCGAGGCGAAGGCCGGCATCGTCGTAGACAATCTGATCGGCCAGCAGGAAATCGTCATCAAGACACTCGGCAACCTCTTTGCCGGACTCAAGCTCTTCGGCGGAGCAACGGTGCTCGGCGACGGGAAGGTCGCGCTGATTCTTGATGTTGCAACGATGATACAGCAGTAAGCAGGGGAGGGCAAATAAGATGGCAGAGGATATGAATCAGGGGAATGTGCCGCAGAACTCGCAGTATGTGGCATTCAATCTTCGTGACGAGGAATATGGCGTCAGCATTCTGAATGTGCAGGAGATCCGCAATCTGACGGACATCACGCGCGTTCCGTTTGCGGCAGACTTTATCAAGGGCGTTATCAATCTGCGCGGCTCGGTTCTCCCCGTAATCGATCTCAAGAAGCGTCTTGGACTCGCGGAGACACCGTACACAGAACGCACGCGCATTGTTACGGTGGCGGTTGATGATGTACATGTCGGCATGCTGGTCGATGCGGTGACCGAGGTGCTCAGCCTCGAGAACGAGCCGGTGGATACGAAGAAAGCAACGAATGCACGTGAAAGCAGCCGGTTCCTCAGCGGGATCGGCAATATCAACGGAAGATTGATCGTTCTCCTTAATCTGGAGGAGATTGTCGGACTTCCGAAGGAAGTGAAATAAAAATACTTCACCATACGAGGTAGGGTCAATGGCAGTAGATGATGATCTGACAGAGCTGTCAGAGATGCAGCTGGACGTGCTGCAGGAGATTGGAAATGTCGGTGCGGGAAACTCCGCGACGGCGCTTTCCCGTCTCATTCAGCGCCGCATCGAGATGAATGTGCCGCAGGTAGCGCTCGTTCCAATTGAAGATGTCCCGGAATTTGTCGGCGGACCGGAATTGGTCGTCGTCGGTATTTTCCTGCGCGTTTATGGGAAAGCGCCAAGCAACATCCTCTTTCTTATTCCGCGTGAGAGTGCTTTTGCGCTTGTAGATACACTGCTCGGGCGCGAGCGCGGCGAAACGACAGAGCTGGACGCGATGGATGAATCGGCATTGATGGAAATCGGCAATATTCTTGCCGGATCCTATTTGAATGCATTCTATACGTTCACCGGAATGAGCATGCTGCCGTCGATCCCCGCGCTTGCCGTGGATATGGCCGGCGCCATTCTCAATGTCGTTTTGGTTCAGCTCGGTGAGATGGGCGATCATGCATTGCTTATCGAGACGAATTTTATAGCAGAGGACCGAAGCATCAGCGGACATTTCTTCCTTGTCCCTGATCCGGGCTCACTGGGCAGCATTATGAATGCGGTAGGAGTTGGATGATATGCCGGATTTGATCAAAGTCGGTATGGCCGACTACAAAGTCGGCGCAGCTCCGTCCACATTGATCAGTTATGGATTGGGCTCGTGCATCGGACTTTCTCTCTATGATCCCCAAGCGAAGGTCGGCGGACTGCTTCACTATATGCTGCCGGACAGCAAGCAGGCGCGCCCTTCGGATACCCCTGCAAAATTCATTGACACCGGTTTTCCGCTCATGCTTGCGGATGTCTTGAAACTCGGCGCGGTGAAATCCCGCCTTGTGGCAAAGATTGCGGGCGGCGCGCAGATGTTTGCGTTCTCGAACTCGACGAGCGTTATGCGCGTCGGCGAGCGTAATGCGGAGGCGGCGAAGACACTGCTCGCGCAGCATGGGATTCGTCTGATTGCAGAGGATACCGGCCTCAATTACGGCCGCACGGTTTCCATTGATCTCAACGACGGCGCGTATACGGTAAAAACTGTCAGCAAAGGGGATAAAAAGATCTAGGGCAGGTGACGATTTTGTTTAAACTGGGAATGGCGCTCGTATTCGCCGTTATTGCGGCGATTGTCGTATTCCTTACCGGGCTTTTCAATGATGCCCGGCTTGCTACGGCATCTCTTCGGAGCCTCGTTGCCTTCCTCTGCGCCGGCACATTCACCTATCTTGTGACGTTTATTCTCGAGGCGAAGGGCTGGGCTGCATTCGACAAAGAGCCGGAAGAGCGTATGCGGGATATGCAGACGCAGGTCTACCATGCGGATGATATTGACTTTGACGCAGCGGAGGATGGGAAGGATGAGGAGGCCGCAGAGGCCTTCGCAGAACCGGCAAGCTTTAAGCCGCTTTCGGAGAATTCGCTCGTGCATATGACGGCGCCGCCCGCTGAGGAGCAGCCGACCGATGGAGAGGAAGCGCCTGCACCTGCATAAGAAGTGCGCGGACGGCTGAGAGGAGATGATGCAGATGACGGAGCAGACGGCAGAGGATATTGACATGCTGTGGCGTGCCTACGAGACCGAAAAGACCGTTGCCGTGCGCAACCGCATCGCAGAGCATTATCTTCCCCTCGTACGGCTGGTCGCCGGTCGAATTGCCATCAGCCTCCCGCAGCATGTTGATCGGGAGGATCTCCTCAGCAGCGGCTTTTTCGGACTGTTGGACGCGATTGAGCGCTATGAGCTTGCCCGCGGCAATAAGTTTGAGACGTATGCCGGTGTGCGTGTGCGCGGAGCCATGCTGGATCATCTGCGCGCGAAAGATTGGATCCCCGTCAGCGTGCGTCAGAACATCAAAAAGTATGAGAAGGCTGTCGCACATCTCGAGGGAGAACTCGGGCGCACGGCGACGGATGAGGAGCTCGCTGAGGAACTTGATCTCACAATCGAGGGCCTGCATCATCTGGAGGGGCAGGTCAGTGCAGCCACGGTCATTCCGCTTGAAGAATACCTGCGCACGGACTCTCCTACATCGCTGGAGGACGGCCCTGTCGAGCACGCGGAGTGGACTGAGGTCAAGGAGACGCTCGCAGCGGCGATTGAGAAGCTTCCGGAGAAGGAACGTACAGTTATTACGCTGTACTATTATGACGAGATGACGCTCAAGGAGATCGCTGCGATTCTGCATCTCTCAGAGGCACGTATCTCGCAGCTGCATACGAAGGCGATTTTCCGCATGCGGGGATCGCTGGCACGTGTGAATGATGAAGAGTAGTGCGCATGAACCCCTGCGGGAAATAGTTGTAATAAAAGCGCAATTTTGATGGAGCGAGAGTGGTATTATGGAGCGTACCGTTGGGAGCAAAAGCGAAGGATTTCAGCTTGTCATTCGATCGGATGGCAGCTATCTCACCGTTTATCCGCAAGAGGTCGGCAGCCCGGGCGTCGAAATCGGGAGCCTCAAGGAGAAAATGAAAGAAGCGGGAGTCACGGATTTTGACGCCCTGCAGCTGGCGCGCCTTGTGCGCGCAGCCGATGGCGTCGAAACGAAACTTGATCCTGCGCTGGGAGACGGGGAGGAGAATACCGTCATTCCCGTCAGTGTTGAGATCCCGCCTGATGCGATGACGGCGGCCGTGCGCTTTGACGAGAAGAACGGCAATCTTCCGCCGAGCGTCTCCGATGTGATTGACGCGCTTACTGCGAAGAAGGTTGTTTACGGAATCGACCGCGCGGCAGTTGAGCGCGGACTTGCGGATCTGTCGCCCTTCATAGCTGCGCGCGGCACTGCCCCCGAGGCGGGAGAAGATGCACGCATCGAGAAGAAATTTGATATGGGCGTCAAGGGGCGCCCCGCTGCCCAGGCCCATGACCGCGTAGACTATAAGGATATGAATATCTTTATTCGGGCGCACGTCGGCGACGTACTTGCCGTGCGTGTTCCCGAGACTCCGGGAACGCCCGGAAAGAACGTATTCGGCGAGGAGATTGCTCCAAAACCTGGAAAACCGGCAGCACTGCCGCAGGGCAAGAATACGAAAATCGTGAATACGAACGAACTCGTTGCGGTGATTGACGGACAGATTGTGGACGACGGCAAAAAAATCGGCGTCGATCCGCATCTTGTCATCGACAGCAGTGTCGATGTCGGGACCGGAAATATTGACTTTGCCGGCAGCATCGAGATCCAAGGCGATGTCGAGAGCGGATTTTCAGTCAAGGCGGCCGGAGATGTTGAAATCAAAGGGATGGTTGGCGGTGCGGAGATCGAGGGCCGCAATGTCATCATACACGGCGGCATTCGCGGAATGAATACCGGTAAAATTCGTGCACGCGAGGATGTGAGTGCCTCTTTCGTCGAGAATGCGAACGTTGCGGCCGGACGCGACATTTTTATCAACGACGTTGTCCTCCACTCAGAGATGCGCGCAGGCCATCACGTCCTCGTTGAGGGCCGCCGCGGCATTATTACGGGCGGTACCGTCAGTGCCGGAGAGTCCATTCGTGCGAAGGTTTTCGGCAACACATTTTATGTACAGACCAATCTGAATGTCGGAATCGATCCCAACTTAAAGCATCAGCACGATACGCTCCTGCAGGATTATCAGACGGCAAACAAGCAGCTCACAGAGATTCAGCGCGCACTCGAAATCCTAAAGAAGCAGCCGCTCATGAGCCTGCCCGAGAAGCGGCGGGAGCAGCTGGTCAAGATGACGCATCTGCAGTTCCCTCTTGCAAACAAAATCAAAGAGATGCAGGAACAGCTCGAACAGCTGAATAATGAGCTTGAAGAAATGAAGCACGGCACGATCGCGGCTTCGGATACCGTCTATCCAGGAGTCAATGCTACCATCAACGGGGTAAAGAAGGCCATTGGAGAGGAGCTCCACCACGCTAAACTTCGGATGGTCGACGGCGAAATCGTTGTAGGCATCCTGTAGACAAGGAGGCAGACCCATGAATGTCACGCCAATCAGCATGCAGATGATGTTCCCCCAATCAAATGAGGCGGGAAATATTCAAAGCAACATGCAGAACCAGGTCAACATCCAGCAGAGTTTCGAATCCATTCGTCAAAAAGAGGATGCGGAGCTCGCGCGCCAGCAAGTACGCGCAAAGGAAGAGGCAAGCGCGGATGTGCGTGTGAAGGATGATCCGGAGCGCGAGCGGCGGCAGGGCGGCGGACAGGAAGATCAGGGCAAAGGAGCGCGCGGGGAAGATCACGGCGCCGAACTCCTTCAGCGTCTTGCGGCCGATCCAAACCGCGGCGTACATCTCGATATCAGTTTTTGAATTGGATAAGGGAGGCGTCCTGTTATTATCTCCATTACCGAAGTCCTGGGTGTACTCATCATCCTCGGCGCAGTCTTGCTGCTCATCGTTCGCTATATCATTCATCGGCGGCAGCACAGCGAGGAGGAAGACGAGGATCTCGCGGCATCCATTGAGAGGCTGAAAAAGGAACTCCAACAGTCGGCGGATACGATCATCAAGAGGCTTGGCAGTCATGTAACTAAACTGGAGGGCCTTCTGAGCGAGGCAGATGATCGGCGCGTACGTCTTGAGACGCGCGTCGCGGACGCACAGCGGCTCGAGTGGGCACTGCGGCAGCGGATTGAGGAACTGGAGCGGCATCTGCGTGATCTCGGTCATGCGTCGCCCCCCTCGGCTCCTCCTGCGGTGAATGCGCCGCAGCAGTCATCTCCGCCGCAGGCTGCGGCATATGCAGAGCAGACGCGGCGCATGGATGGGGATGAATTTGCAGCTGTCCTTCACGCCTCCATTCTGCGGGAACAAACGCGATCCGGCGTGCATGGACGCATGCCGCAAACAGTATCTCCACAAACACAAACGGCAGCGGTACAGCCAAATCTGTCTGCAGCTCCCGTTTCCCGCCGTGATGCCGAACCGGTTTTGCGCCAGGAAGCGCCTGCACCGATATCCGTACAGACAACGGCTCCTCCTCCCGTTGCCGAAGACGCGGAGCCGCCGGCGCGTGAGGACGAGTCGATTATCAAGGCCCGCGCACTCTTGCGCGCGGGACGTACGATTGAGCAGGTAGCACGCGAGACCGGCGTGGAGATGGGAGCCCTTCGACTCATGAAGCAGATGACGCAGAGGGATTGACAAAAAATGAAAAGATCGGTATAATACCACGTATTCGGGACGTAGCTCAGCTTGGTAGAGCGCTTCCTTGGGGTGGAAGAGGTCGTGAGTTCAAATCTCGTCGTTCCGACCATTTGCATAGAGCTATAAGGCTTTTGGGGTATTCAGTGTTGCGTACTGAATGCCTCACTTTTTTTGTCTGCCTAGCTGTAGCTACTCCCTGAAATTAGGACTATTTACCTGATAAGGCGTTCATGCTGTTGCGTGCCTGAATCATGGTTTCGTCCGAAAGTTTATCGGTGTGACAATACACATCCAGCAGGGTTGTGATGTCGCTGTGTCCTGTGATGTGTCTCAGGGTTTCGGGATTCACGCCCGCCGCATAGAGGTGATAGGCGAAATAGTGTCGCCCTGAATGCGGGGTGATGTCTTTCGGCAGATCAGCGTCATAGCACCAATACTTGAACACCTTGCCCCTGAACACCTGCGGATGTGTATATTCGTCTGCGTCACGTTTGGGAATGACAACATTCTTTCCCTTACCCTCGTTCGTCCGATAGCGTTTCAGCATAGTATAGAGGTCGTCGCCTATGGGAATGCTGCGCCTCCCTGCTTTTGTCTTTGGCGAATCCTTTAGGTATGCTTTGCCTGAACCGTTCTCAACGCTCCACGTCTTAGACACATGAATTAGGCGCTCTTTCATGTCGATATCCTCCCATGTGAGAGCAAGCATTTCCCCTAGGCGCAAGCCTGCAAGGAAGAGGAGAGGGATGGCAATCCATAGCCGATGCCCTTCACTTGCTTTCATGAGTCGCTTGAACTCCTCCATGCTGGGGGCTCGCTTTTTGTTCGGCTCCACCTTTGGCAATTTAACCGCCTTACAGGGGTTAACAGGGATAAGTTGATCAGATGCGGCAAGCGCCATGATGGAGGATAGGAGGCACTTTGTCGCCTTGATGGTCTCCATGCTGTAGGGGTGGTCTGCCATAGCGTTTACGAATCCCTGCACCTGTGAACGGGTGATTGCCGCTAGTGGCTGTTCCCCGAATGCGGGCAGGAGCTGCACACGATAGAGGCACGCGCTCTTGGAATGGGTTGTCTTTGCCACGGTGCGGCTTTTGTCATTCATGTACTTGTCGCCATATTCCTTAAAGGCGATGCTCTCGCCCTTCATGGCGGGTTGTGTCTGGATGGCGGGAAGCCCCTGCAATACCTCCTTCATGGCTTCCTGTAACTGCTCTTTTGTCATTGTGATTGTGTCGCTCATTATGTAACGCTCCTTTGCATAGAAGCACTACACATTAACGCTTTCATGATAGCGCAATGTATAGCACCTGTAAATAGACACAAAAAAAGAGCCTCCCGATTCCTCGGGAAGCCCTAACCGGCTGCCTCTCTATCCTCCGTGATGTTCTCGAGCGCCAAATAGCGTGTTTGTTGAAAAGCAGGGATGATGTCGCATCAGAACCCCTCTTCCTTGTCTCGTATTCCGTTATTACGCACACGAGAGTGCCCCTAAAACTGTTCTTAGGTGCTTTGATATAGTTTTATATATCCCACATACCTAAACAAGGAAACAGAATAGGTTTTTGACATTAAGTGGACAAAACACTTTGCAAAAAATACTTCTCTCCTTAGAGTCTCTGCGGGAAGAAGGTTTCTGTATTTCGCCTCTTATCCCTTTAAAGAGCGTTTATAAGTTAACTTATAAGTATATATAATATTATATATAAGAGTTGACACTACTACCTTTAACCCTTTATACCTCTATGGCTATGCTCTTCTCTTTAACTCCTCTTTTGTTCACCCCCTATGAAGCAAATCAACTTCACCATGCAAGCCCTAAGAACTCAGCACTATTTACCCTCTCAGGAAGACCAAGCATAAGCCATGAATGATTAACCAAAGAATCAGAGCATAGTTCCCACTTATTCTTGTGAGTGCTGAACCTATAGTTCTCCCTGACATAGTTAAACCACCCAAAGTCAATCGGAAAGCGAACTGTGGTCTTTCGATTCGATAGATAGGGCTTCACGAGCACCTGCTTAAATCCTCCCATGCTATTACTGCTCCACCAATTCTGAAAGAATGCCCCGCTTAGAGAGGCAGCAGAAGAATAGAGTAAGAAATGCACATGCAAATCAGATTTACACCTTTTTGATTCAGACCAATCAGAAAGTACAAGGAAGAGTTTCCAATGCAGCTCTTTTCGCGTTGCAAAGCGTTTCCATGTTTTAACCATCCCTCGCACCTTAGAAAGCAGAAGGGCATGAGAGATTTCCTTACTGCCTCCTTTATTGAGAGAGGCATGGAGTTTGAGAGTCCCTGCTATAAAACCCTCTTTTCTTCTCTGCTTTTTGTTAGTCTTGTTGCCATACATGAAATCATTCCTCCTGTCAAGTGACTTTTTCTCTTCTTCTTGTGTACCGCCTACGGAAGCCTTGCGACTATATGACTCACAGAATTTTAGAAAAGTGTTTTTCTCCTGACTTGTGTACCACTAAAAACAGAGAATAGAAAAATATCTATAAAGCCAGTAATGACAAGCCTTTAGCTATTAGTTAAATGTTCCGTTTTCTCCACAAATATAATATCCTGATAAAAGAAAAAGCCCCTTGACAAATGTCAAAAGGCTTTGTTGCGTGTTTTTGTCTATGTGATTACCTCGAAACAGATAGGGCTTTAGGATTCCTTCAGCCACTTATAGATGACGGGGCGGGAGACTCCGCAGCGTTCAGCCAGTTTCGTTGCTGTGATCTGTCTCGTCTGATACTGTTCTCGCCATTCTTGCCACTCTTTGGGCTTCTCTGTTTTTTGTCTGCCTTTGTATTTTCCCTGTTCCTTTGCTATCGCTATTCCCTCCTTTTGTCTTTGCAGCATAAGTGTGCGCTCGAACTCTGCCATACCTGCTATAACCGTCAACATCATGCGCCCCTGCGGTGTGGAGGTGTCAAGGGATTCTTTTCGGCTTATGACGGTCACTCCCTTATCTTGCAAGGTCTGCACGATGTCCAATAGGTCGCGCGTGCTGCGGGCAAGCCGTGAGAACTCAGACACAAGGACGGTATCACCTGCGCGTACGAACTCTATCATTTCCTGCAAGGCGGGGCGGTTTGTGTCTTTGCCGCTCAGTTTGTCAAGAAAGAGCTTTTCCGCTCCTGCCTCTGTCAAGTCCCTTGTTTGTCTTTCCTCGTGCTGCTCCACGGTGGATACTCTCACATAGCCAACTTTCATTCTGCCATTCCTCCTCATGGTGTGTGTCTGTGACCGGATGGCATAAGTATAGCATAGTGTAAAAATAGAATCAATAACTTTATAGACATTTGTAAATAAATGTAAAAAAGGACTTTGCTTAACACGGTTCATACACTGCCTGAAGATGTAATGTTAGACTATGGTTTAAATTTACATGCAGGGGAAAGACATAAAATAAAAAACCTACACGATGTGACAATCAAGCCGCACAGTGTAGGCGTACAGTTTTAGAGTAGGGTCTTTTTAATTTGCTCTATAAAATCCATATCTAGAAAATAATCGTGTAGCATATTCTTATTGTCTATAATCCGTAAGACAATCTTACTGCTAGGAAGTCTGAAGAATCCCTTTAAGTTACCGCCGAGGGATGAAGGTATCATAAAGGCATCGGTCGTATATTCTAAGCCTGTATCTCTTTTGTGGTCTTTATCAGGAAGTTCAATGGTTCTGAAATCCGATAATAAAATTACTTGTTTAATATCTACGGGAGGTTTTTTATTGAACTGTAAAAGGGATATATCTCCAAAGTAAAATTCATTTTCTTGATAATATACACTGAACTGAACAACAAGTGGATAATTGTGGGGAACGACTATAGCACCTGTAGCAGTCTTTTGCAAGAGGAATCCACCATCAATAGGATTATCTAACGTCTGCTCTGCATATGTAGGAGCAACAGGAGCGGCTAGCACCATAGAACAAAGAGAAATATAGACCCATAGACACATAACACCTAGTCGTTTTAGCATATCTCATAACTCCCCTCAAGCCAATCTAATATCTTCCTAATTCTACCACGTTCCCCCTTTGATGTATAGTCTTAGGTATGTTCTGCATTCCGAAAATAAAAGGATTTGTTGTCTTCACCTGCGCCAGCAGGCGGGTACGGGCAGAGAGTGCTGCACGGGGGAATCAGCTGCCCATAATAATATATATACCCGCTCGAAAATATTTTGCAAAAATTAGCTTTTATAAAGAACTTGCGGAAAGTGTGTATATCTGTTATGATAAAGACACAAAGAGAAGAACCCCTATAAGGCGGCTACTTCTTCACAGAAAGACGGGAATAACCGCTTACCGTGTCAAAGTAGGGCGGTTATTTCTTTTTTATGCTGATGATGTAGCCAGTGACGAGAACTAAAACAAAAACGAACTCGTAATAACTCATATCGCATCACCTCCCGCTTATAGAGTCGGAGAGGTGAAGAAGTAGCCGCCTATGCCTATAGGGGTTCGTCTGCATTATACAGGGGATTTTTTGAAAGCGCAAGTATGTAAGATTATCAACGCTTTCCAAGATCATCAAAACGAGTGTTTGATGACCTTAGAAAAAGTTGTTAATGTGTAGCGTTCCTATTGTTTGAATTTGGGCCCCGAGCCTTTTGAGTTGCTTGGGGTGGAAGAGGTCGTGAGTTCAAATCTCGTCGTTCCGACCATTTTTCAGCATAGGGACCTCCGCGCAGCGTGCGCGGGGGTTTTTCAGTATAGGACTATGTTAAGAAAATGCTGATAAATTCGGAACGCCACATTAGAGAGAATTCTGATCTGTACTGCTGCATTGGAAAGGTGGGGCCTTATGGATTTCATTGTAGATATCGGCGCTTTGCAGGTACTGCTCCTTACCGTGATGTTTCTCTCCGTGATGGTGGAGATCAAAACGGGCGGTATGGGCATCGGCGTCCTGCTGGGCATCGTTGCGGCGGGGGTGTTCTGGGGCAGCCAATATACGCGTGGACTGGTAGAACTCTATCATATTGCGGTCTTTCTTGCCGGCGTATTGATGATCATTGTGGAGATCCTGCTCCCGACGGTAGGCCTGCTTGCGGGACTTGGCGTTGCGGCGATGCTTTACAGCATCGTGCTCGCACTCGGCGGCGATATCGGCGCGCTGGCTGCACTCGGCATAGCGCTCATCATCTCCGTTGCCGCGTTTATGCTGATCGTATCACGCCTTCCGTCGAGCAAGCTGTGGAATAAGATGGTGCTCCGCACAAGCTCCCGTGAAGAAGCGGGCTATGTCAGTGCCGCACAGCAGTCTGAGCTGGTCGGAAAGACCGGAGAGGTGCTCACGGAACTGCGTCCCTCGGGGACGGTGCGGATCGATGGCCGTCCCGTGGATGTGATCTCCGAGGGCGCGTTTATACAGAAGGGAGCGCAGGTTGTCGTTCTGTCCGTGAACGGGAGCCGCATTGTCGTGCGCGAGGCATAGCACACACATATGGAACGGATCATGTAAGGAGGTACTTATGGGTACACTGTTTGGAGGAGCTTTCCTCATTGTCATCGTCATTCTGGCCATATCGATTTTTCTGCACTTTGTGCCGCTTGGGCTGTGGGTATCCGCGATCTCGGCAAACGTTTCGGTCAGTATTGTCTCACTGATCGGCATGCGGCTGCGCCGCGTCCCTCCCAGCCGCATTGTACTGCCGTTGATCAAGGCAAACAAAGCCGGCCTTGATGTGAGCGTGAATCAGCTTGAGGCGCATTATCTCGCGGGCGGCAACGTGGACAAGGTAGTCGACGCGCTGATCGCGTCGCATCGTGCCCAGATCGCGCTGCCGTTTGAACGTGCGGCTGCGATCGACCTCGCGGGCCGCGATGTGTTGGATGCCGTGCAGATGAGCGTTAATCCGAAGGTCATCGAGACGCCGATCGTCTCTGCCGTCGCAGCAAACGGCATCGAGCTGAAAATCAAAGCGCGTGTTACGGTGCGTGCAAACATTGACCGCCTCGTCGGCGGTGCAGGCGAGCCGACGATCATCGCGCGTGTTGGCGAGGGTATTGTCACGACGGTAGGTTCCTCGGAGAACCATAAAGATGTGCTCGCCAACCCGGACGATATTTCCAAGACCGTTCTCGGAAAGGGACTCGATGCGGGAACCGCGTTTGAGATTCTTTCGATTGATATTGCGGATGTTGATGTCGGGCGCAACATCGGCGCCGAGCTCCAGACCGACCAGGCTGAGGCGGATAAGCGCATCGCTCAGGCAAAGGCAGAGGAGCGCCGCGCGATGGCGGTTGCCCGCGAGCAGGAGATGAAGGCGTATACGCAGGAGATGGAGGCAAAGGTCGTCGAGGCGCAGTCAGAGGTTCCGCACGCGATGGCGCAGGCGCTGCGTGAAGGCAAGCTCGGCGTAATGGATTACTATCAGCTCAGCAACATCCAGTCGGATACGGATATGCGCCAGGCGATCAGCTCCGCAGGCAAGCACGATGAGAAGCATCCAACTCCTCCGGTAAAGTGAGGCCGCTGGAATGGAATACCTCGTCATCGTCGCAATAGTGGTCATCATTTCACTCTTGGATGACCGCCTGCGCGGCAAGAAAAAAGTCCCTCCGCCGACCGTTCCGCAGGAGATTCCGCGGCCGAAGAAACGCAGGGAGAAGAGCGGAACCTTTGAGATCCCGCCGATGCGCGGCATTCCCGGGGACGTGCAGGTATCTGCCGATATGGAGGTACTGCATGAGCAGGAGCTCCGTGCACAGTGGGAAGAAGCACGCAGGGAGACCGAGCGGCAGAGACGTCTGCTTCAGCGCCGGCACGAAGAACGGCCCGTACAGGAAGAGCAGCCCGCGATGATGCCTGCAGCCCCGCGTACGACAGCTGCCCTCTTGCCGCAGCTGACACCGGATACGATGAAGCAGGCGATTGTGCTCTCTGAAGTGCTCGGCCGTCCGCGTGCGCTGCGCAGATTTCCGCGGCGGTAAAAGGAATAAAAAAGCGAGGCTTTCCCTAAGGGGGAAGCCTCGCTTTGCTGTGTGCTTATTTGATTTGATTCAGCAGGTCCGCAATCTCTGCGGCGCTGCGATCGCCGTCCGTGCAGCTGATGATGGGCTGCGCGCCGAGCATGACTGTTCGCCCGTCGGCGTACGCGGCGGAGGCAGCGTGTCCGTTTTTGTAGGCCGCGGCGAGATTGCCCATTACGAAGTAGGCCCGTTCGGCTGAGCTCATGCTGCTGATAGGAGCGGGTGTCAAGAGTTCCTTTTTGTTCACGTAGACGACGCCGTCCTGCACGGTAACCTTTCCGCCGCTCATCTCCGTGAGCTTCTTTGCATAGTTGTCACGGCGCGAAGAGTTCGACGGGTGGTCAGCCGCGCCTGCCATGATGGAAAATACGTTGGCAGAGTTGTTGCCTCCGAGATCAATGACTCTCTGCCAGACGGCGGCGGTTGCTCCCGGGTTGTAGGGCGAACGCGAGATGTACTCGAACGCGAGGTTGTCCGCCTCCCACTCCATCGGCTTGGTGAGGCCCTGGCCGTTCCAGATGTTCGCGGCAATTGCACCGAGTACCGTTCCCGTCGCACTCGCGAGCACGGCGGGACCCAGTGATTTTTTCATGCCCTTGGCGGGATGATCCTTCTGTCCGTGTCCCATCTCATGCGCGAGCACGACGGCGATCTCATCCTCGTTCGTCAGATAGCTGTACAGACCCACATTGACGCTCATATTGTGACCGAGCGTGCAGAAGGCATTGAAGCTGTCCTCTTTATTGATGAAATAATTGTAGGGACGATCGTAAATTGACGCGTCCATGGAGCCGATTGCCGCCGTGAGATTGGTAAAGATGCGGTCGAGCTGTGTGTTGAGATCATAGCGGTAATAGACGCCGTATTTTTCTTGGAGCTGCTTGAAAAGCTCTTGTCGGCCTTCTTCCGTTGTGTTATAGTATTTGATCTGCTTGTTCATCTCGGACGCCGCAACTGCGCCGCCGATGATTGCGCCGATGATGCTGCCGGTACTTGCCTCGGCGACGGCGGGCACCGCGGCAGTGCCGGCTGTCATCGATACGGAGAGTGCGAGCGCAATGCCGATGCGCATCCATTTCTTTTTCTTCATGTCTTCCTCCTCATCCTATGAACCTGTGAGCATATTATACACGAAATAATATGCGTTCGTCTATGGCAGAGAGATTATAAAGTGGCCGCGAAAATAAAGAAAATCCTTCCCATGCAGGAGGCTGGACAAATGCACAGAATTCTTGACACTGCAGGGAAAAAACATTAAAATAGATAGAAGTATTTATAAAGAAATTTGAACTATAAGAACGAGGAGGTGGCTGTTATCATTACTGAAATAATAATGGTAATTATTGCTCTCGCCGTCGGCGCTGCGGCCGGTTATATAGGACGCAGGAGCACGGCGGAGGCTCAGATAGGATCAGCCGAGAACGAAGCAAAGCGCATTGTCGAAGAGGCCGGAAAGGCGGCGGAGACAAAGCAGAAGGAAGTCCTTCTGGAGGCGAAGGAAGAGATTCAGCGCCAACGGCAGGAGTTTGAGCGCGATACGAAAGAACGCCGCAGCGAGCTGCAGCGTCTTGAGCGCCGCACGATTCAGAAGGAGGAAAACCTCGACCGCAAGCTTGAGTCCATCGAGAAGAAAGAGGAAGGGCTTGCACGCAAGGAAGCCCGCATCGATAAGACGCAGGCTGAGGTAGAGGCACTCTATGAGAACCAGAGACAGGAGCTTGAACGCATCTCCGGTCTTTCGTCGGAGGAGGCTCGTACGATCCTCATGGCCGAGGCGGAGGATGAGCTGAAGATCGAGAAGGCCCGAAAGATCAAGGAGTACATCCAGCAGACGAAAGATGAGGCCGACAAGGCGGCGCGCGAGATTCTGAGCGTTGCCATACAGCGTTGTGCAGCTGATCATGTGGCAGAGACAACGGTCTCGGTTGTTGCCCTGCCGAACGATGAGATGAAGGGCCGCATCATCGGACGCGAGGGACGCAATATCCGCACGCTCGAGACGCTGACGGGCATTGATCTCATCATTGACGATACGCCGGAAGCGGTCATCCTTTCGGGGTTCGATCCTGTGCGCCGCGAGATTGCGCGCATTGCACTTGAGAAGCTGATCCAGGACGGGCGCATCCATCCCGCACGCATCGAAGAGATGATCGAGAAGGCGCGCCGCGAGGTCGATCAGCGGATTAAGGAAGCGGGGGAACAGGCGACGTTCGAGACGGGCGTTCACGGCATCCATCCGGAGCTGGTTCGTCTGCTCGGACGCATGCGCTACCGTACGAGTTATGGGCAGAATGTGCTTGCGCACTCGATCGAGGTGGCACATCTGGCCGGGCTGATGGCGGCAGAGCTCGAATGTGATGTCATGCTCGCCAAACGCGGCGGCCTGTTGCACGATATCGGCAAGGCGGTCAGCCACGAGGTCGAGGGGCCGCATGTGACGGTCGGCGCCGAGCTTGCGCGCAAATACCGTGAGTCAAAGGAAGTCATCAACATCATCGCATCGCATCATGGCGACGAAGAGGCAACGACGGTCGAAGCTGTGCTCGTTGCAGCTGCAGATGCTGTGTCGGCGGCGCGTCCGGGCGCACGGCGCGAGAGCCTGGAGTCCTACATCAAGCGGCTCAAAGCACTCGAGGCCATTGCAGAATCCTTTGACGGGGTCGAGCGCTGCTTTGCCATCCAGGCAGGCCGTGAGATCCGCGTGATGGTCAAACCGGATAAGGTGGATGATGCGGGCGCGGCAGTGCTCGTTCATGATATTGTGAAGAAGATTGAGGGCGATCTCGAATATCCGGGGCAGATAAAGGCCACGGTGATTCGCGAGACGCGCGTTGTGGACTACGCGAAGTAAAAAGAGCCGAGGGGGGCGGCCCCCGATACAATGGAGGGGCATATGCAGCAACTGACGTATATCGTTTCCGGTACCGCGGATGCCCAGCGCAAAGCGGAGTCGGCGAAGGAAAAACTGGAGCGGATCCCGCATGTGGAGTCGCTGCTTGTCACGATTGCCGCCCCCTGCGAGATGCCGATGGAAGAGGCTCTCCGCATGCGTGACGATGTGCGGAGCATATTCCCGGAAGCGCGGATTCTGGTGCATACATGTGCGCTCAAGATGGCTGATCTGCGCCTCGATACGCACGGAATTATGCTGACGTTCACGGCGCTCGAAGCATCTCGGGCCGAGTTCGTTCTCGTCGACGGCAATACGTCGGATACGGCGACGCAGGAATCGTTTGTCCGGTTTGTAGAGGCGCGTCCGCACACAAAACTGATTGAGTTCTTTGTCGTCGGGCTTATGGATCAGATCGATGACCTGTTCGAAGGATTTTCCGCCGTTGACGAGAGCATTCAGGTGTTCGGCGCCTTCGTCGACGCGGGCCCGATGAACGCGCACGGCTATATCGTTGCGGACGACGCAGCGATGCGGCTCGGCATGCTTGCTGTCGTATTTCACGGGGAAACGCTCCAGGCACATACGGTGCGTAATTTCGGCTGGAACTCGCTCGGGCGCGAAATCATTGCGACGCGCGTGGACGGCTGTACGGTCAAAGAACTCGATAACGATGTCCCGCTCAAAATCTATGAACGCTACTTTGGCATCAAGGGCGACGGAGAGTTCAGCGCAGATGCCGCGCTCTTTCCCCTTTGCTTTGAAGAGGAGGACGGATCCATCTCGGCACGCGTCCCCATCAAGATTGAACAGGGGAGCGGGGAACTTATCTTTGGGATCCCCATGCAGCAGGGGACGAAGTTCCGCCTTGCCTATGGCGATCCCTATGGGATTCTGTCGAAGGCGGCGGAGAATACGCGTGAAATGACGGCGTTCTCCCCCGAGGCGATTCTCGGCACGGTGTGCGTGGGCCATTATCTCCTGCTCGGCGACGATGTCGTAACAGAGATGACGCCGTGTGCGGGATTTCCTTCCTCAGCGGTCTATGTATTCGGTGAGGTGCGCCGTGTAGGCCGGCGTATTTCTACGGCCCACCTCAACGCAATCCTCGTCGGCATGAAGGAAGACACGGATTATGTGAAGGATATCGAGCTGAAGACGAAGCGTGTTGCGCACCTTTCCTACAATCGAAAGATGCTGGCCTTCATGTCGCATTTCATCCGTGTTTCCGAGGAGGAACTCCATACGGCAAATCAGCGCCTCAGCCAGCTCGCGAGCCGTGATGCACTGACGAATCTTCTGAACCGCCGCGAGATGGAGCGCCTGCTCAATGCTGCTGTGGAACATTCGCAGCAGGAAAAGACGCCGCTTTCGGTGATTTTGATGGACATCGACCACTTCAAAGGGATCAACGATACCTACGGGCACGATATGGGGGACAAGGTTCTGCTGACTGTGGCGGAGACGATCTCTCATACGATCCGCGGATCGGATGCGGGCTGCCGCTGGGGCGGCGACGAGTTCTTCATCATTCTCCAAGGTGCGCCGCTGACCGTCGCGGGCAGGGTCGGGGAGCGCATCCGCCGCAAGGTGGAAGGCTTTGAGATGCCCTTTCATCAGCATATCACGATCAGCGTGGGCGTGGCTTCGTTCGATCCGGATCGCGATAATGAACTGCAGCTCTTTAAGAATGCGGATGAGGCGCTCTACCAGGCAAAGGCGGCGGGCAGGAATGCGGTCTACGCGCTTGGACTCGGCAGGATCAATCATACGGAATGATACTATGTGGAGATACGAATATGTTTGACTTTTTGCGTGCACGATTTACGGGCGGCAATCCTTCTCGTTCCAAGAGCGAACAGGCACGCCCCGGCGTACAGCTTCTCGCCTCTGTGCTCGTCTGCTTCCCGGAGATCGAGGCGGTTTCCTATGACCCGCACGAGGGGATGCTGACGATGGATTTTGTCGTTCGCGCAGAGATTCCTCCTGCAGAGATGGAGCGCTTTTCCGCCCTTCTCGCCGAAAGTATTGAAACATACCACCTGATCGGCGATGGGGCAGTGAGCGAGATGAGTTTCTCATATGAGCAGCATGCTGCCCTTACGATGATTCATCTTGCGCGCAGAATGGACGAACTTTCAGAAAAGGAGCTGAGCCTGATCGTTCAGCTGCTCACGGAGCGTTTCGGCAAAGATCTTTTGGTCGACGCCCATGGCGCAGACACGCTTGACGCGGAGTTCAGTTTCCTTCAGCATGAAACGCTGGAGCGCATGCTCCTGGCGGTGCGCGAGATCCCGCTGCGGGATCGGCTGGTTGGAATTCGGGAGCGCGATCAGGTGGTTGTCTACAATCGATGAAGAAGGGCTTCGAAGGAGGAAAAGACGTGCGTATCATGCTGGTCGGTGATGTCGTCGGCCGCGCGGGACGGCGCGCCTTTCGCACGATAACGCCGCGCCTGCGGGCAGAGCGTAAGGTGGATGTCGTCATCGTCAACGGAGAGAACTCTGCGGGCGGCAAAGGGTTTACGCGCAAGGCCCTTGATGAACTCTATGCGGGCGGCGCCGACATTGTGACCTCAGGCAATCACGTCTGGGATAAAAAGGATGTCTTCGCCTTTATTGACGAGGATCCCTTTCTCGTGCGCCCCGCCAATTATCCAGAGGGGACACCCGGGCAGGGATACTGCATCTTTCCGTTTAAGGCGGTGAATATCGCCGTCATGAATCTGTCGGGCCGTTCTTTCATGCCCGCGCTCGACTGCCCTTTTCAAAAGGCGGACAACATTCTTGCGGAAATTGAGGGAAAAGCAGACATTATTGTCCTCGATTTTCACGCCGAGACCACCTCGGAGAAGCTTGCTATGGCGCATTACATGGATGGGCGCGTCGATATCGTTGTCGGTACGCATACGCATGTGCAGACGGCGGACGAGCAGATCCTGCCGGACGGAACGGCGTATATCACGGATCTCGGCATGGTGGGAGCACGCAGTTCTATTCTTGGCGTGCGCACGGATCTGGTGATCCAAAAGTTCCGTACCGGGATGCCCGTACGGTTTGAAATGGCGGAAGGAGCGGCAGAATATGCCGCGGTGATCGCGGATGTCGATCCGAACGGGCGCAGCCCCGGAGCGATCGAACGTATTCTGATCCGCGAAGAAGAGTAAACGAGGAGAACATATCATAATGCCAAGCGATTTGCATATCCATACGACCTTTTCCGACGGGCGTGATACCCCGGAGGAGATCGTGGAGGCGGCAAAGGCTGCGGGGCTGCGCTATATCGCCATCACTGACCATGACAGCGTGGAGGGCGTTACTGAGCTCTATGAGAGCGGACGTTACGGCTCCGGCAGCCTCCGGATCATTCCAGGGGTCGGGTTCAGCGTCAGCGATGCGCAGCGTGAAGTTCATATATTAGGATATAATATCGATATTTACGATGCCGGACTGCAGGAGAAACTGGAGGAGATCAGCGAGGCGCGCTGGACGCGCTTTACAGAGATCGTGGAACTTCTGAACGGGCTTGGCTATGAGATCGGCGAGACCGAGGTGCTGACGGATGAAGGCATGTGCAAAGCGGTTGGACGCTCCCATGTGGCCCGTGTCCTCGTCAAAAAAGGCTATTTCGACACGATACGTGCCTGCTTTGATCAGCTGCTCCTTCGGGGGCGGCCCGCATATGTGCCGCATCTCCGCCTTTCCTCCGAGGAAATGATTCAACTCATCCGGGCGGCGGGGGGGATTCCCGTACTCGCGAATCCCAAGGAAGCCGGCGATGAGCAGCTGATCGATACACTCGTTGAGCAGGGGCTCCAAGGTCTTGAGGTTTTTTATCCGAGCTATGATCAGCAGGATGTGCGGCACTATCTGGACGTTGCACAAAAGCACGGCCTGCTCGTATCGGGAGGGTCGGATTACCGGGGATTTCCGGGGCGCGAGCCGGAATCGATCGGCGCGTTTACGATAGAGGATGTCTACGCAGAGAATTTCTATCGCCCGCCCCATTCCGTGTAAGAGATACATCAAGCAATCATTTTCAGCCAGACGAAATGAAAAGAGGAAAGACACTATGGACGTTATCGCCCTTGTCGGCCCGAGCGGTACCGGCAAAAGCCACCGCGCCCTGTGGGTCGCCCGAAACAATGGCGCAGACGCTATCATTGACGACGGCATTCTGATTAAGGATGGAAAGGTGATCGGAGGAACCTCGGCAAAGAAGGAGAAGAACCGCATCATGGCGGTTCGCCGTGCCATCTTTGTACTGCCGGGGCATGCTTCCGCCGTACGCAAGGCCATTGCAGAATCCCTTCCGCGCCGGATTCTGCTTCTTGGCACGTCCGAGAATATGGTGCAGAAGATCGCAAAGACTTTGCGCATCGGCCCCGTCAGCAAGATCATCCGCATCGAGGACATTGCCTCGAAAAAGGACATGGAGATCGCAAAGTATCACCGCCTCAAGCGGGGAGAACACATCATCCCGGTGCCGAGCATCGAACTCAAGCCGCATTTTTCAGGATATCTCATCGATCCGATCAAGAGCTTCTTCAAGACATCCTCATCGAGGCGCCGCCGTCTCGGCGAGCGTTCCATTGTACGCCCCGTATTCAGCTACTACGGGAAGCTCATCATCGATGACTCAGTTATTAAGAACATTGTGCACATCGTCGCCGAGAAGCTGGACGAGGTCTACCGTGTGGGTGCGGCGCACGTCTATCATGTCGTCAACGGGGATGAAGATCTGGGGATTACCGTCTCGCTGGAGATCGTCTTTGCCTATGGGTATGCGATTGCAGAGACGATGGAAGCGCTGCGCAGAGATCTGCAGATGGAGATCGAGCGCATGACGGGGATGGTTGTACATGAAATTGACATCCTTGTCAAGAGTCTGCATGTCGATCTCACGCATCAGGTTCATGCATAATTTTCAGATTTGAATGCCAATATAATTACATCAGAATTAAAAACGCGCTTCACTTTTTAGGGAAAAAGTGCTAGAATGAAAAGGATTTTTTGAGGAAATGTAGAACTAAAAGAATATATCTGTTTTGTGTGCAGGTTTCCTGTGCGCACAAATGAGTGGGAAAGGAATGTGACGTTTCGTGCTTGAGCAGCTGGTAAATACCCCGACAATCGATATCGGCAGCCGTGCCATGGCGGCAGCGTCTCTTCGGCATGAGGTACTCAGCAATAATATTGCAAACGTGAACACGCCGTATTTCAGACGGAGTCATGTCCGGTTTGAGGATCTGCTGAAACAGGAGCTGGGCATGGACAGCGACCCGTTGATGAAGGTCGTGCGCACGCATGACCGACACCTGCCGGCTGCGTTTCATGGGAAGGCGCGTGCCGTGATCGAACAGGACGCGACGACCAATATGCGTCTGGACGGGAATAACGTCGATATTGACATCGAGATGGCCGAGGTAGCAAAGAATCAACTTTACTACAGCGCGCTGGCGAATGCGTTGGGAGGACACATCAACAAGCTGAAGACTGTCATCAACAGCGGACAGAACGGCTGATAAGCGGGAGGACACGATATGGGAATGTTTCTGGGAATTGATGCAGCAGCTTCCGGTCTTACGGCAGAGCGGCTGCGTATGGACGTGATTTCCAATAATATTGCGAACGCGAATACGACGCGTGCGCAGGGCGGAGGCGCCTATCACCGCCGCTATGTGGTCTTCCAGCCCCGTGAAAAGGGGAACGGGATCGGATTTGAGTCGTTCCTCGCGCGTGCCTCTGACCGCCTGCGCCCCGGTGACGGCGTTCGCGCGGTATCCATTGAGACGGATCGCTCGCAGGGAACGCTCGTCTACGAGCCCGGGCATCCGGATGCCAATGCGGACGGCTATGTGGAGCGTCCGAACGTCAATATTGTTGCCGAGATGGTGGATATGATCTCGGCTTCCCGCGGCTACGAAGCAAATGCGACGACCATCAACGCAGCCAAGTCCATGGTGACGGCAGCGCTTCGCATCGGCGGCGGGAACTGATTCCTGCACACATTTTAAGGGAGATCAATGTATATGGAAGTACAGGCACTGCAAATGACCCCCGTAACGATGCGTGCAGTCAGTCATCTGGGGGAAACCATCGAAAAGCCCGAGGAAAAAAGCTTCGGCACGTATCTCAAAGATGCCCTTTCCGAGGTGAACCAGCTCCAGCTTGCATCGGATGAGCAGAACAAATTGCTTGCCGCAGGCGAAGTCTCGGATATCTCTCAGGTCGTCGTTGCGGGGCAGAAGGCTGAGATCGCACTGCAGCTCACGCTGCAGCTGCGCAATCGCGCAGTCTCTGCCTATCAGGAAATCATGCGGATGCAGGTATAAGGAATACCTGCCGTTTCGCGCGCCTCCGGGGCGGGCACAACCGTGATGACTTGAAGGGAAAGAGATTATGGGAGAGTGGAAAGAGCGCGGCCTGGCGATGTGGAAACGCTTTGATAAACGGCAGCGCTACATCATGCTCGGTTCGGCGCTCGCGATTCTCGTCCTGATCTTTGGTCTGAGTTTCTGGTACGGCAGCAAACCTGATATGGTTCCGCTGTTCACCGACATGGAGACCAAGGATGCAGGCGAAGTCGCCAAGCAGCTTCGTGAGTCGAAGATCAGCTACGAAATACAAGAGAATAAGTCAGGCACAACCATCCTTGTTCCTACGACGAACGTCCATGAGGCGCGGCTTAATCTTGCCACGCAGGGACTGCCGCGCGGGAACAAGGGTTTTGAGATATTCGATGACAGCAAACTCGGCGTCACGGAGTTCCAGAACCGCGTCAATTACCTTCAGGCCCTCCAGGGCGAGCTGACGCGTACGATTGAACAAATTGAGGCCGTCGAGAAGGCCCGCGTTCATATCGTTTTGCCGGAGGACAGCCTCTACAAAAAAGAGGAGAAGCCTGCAACGGCTTCTATTATGCTGCGTCTCAAGCCGAATGCGGAGCTGACCAAGAAAGAGATCAAGGGTATTGTCAACCTTGCCGCGCACAGCGTAAAGGGACTGATGCCCGAGAACATCACGATTGTTGACGACACGGGCAAGATTTTGAACGACCCGGACGATCAGGATGAGAACGCGATCGGGGTCAAGACGCTCACGCAGCTCGACATGACGCGCAAAGTACAGGATAATATCGAAAAGAAGGTACAGTCCCTGCTCGATCAGACGCTTGGTGAGGGGCGTGCTTTCGCGCGCGTCAGCGTAGAACTGGACTTTGACGATCGTCTGACCGATCGGCAGACTTTTACGCCTGTGGTCGACGATGCGGGCATCATACGCAGCCAGCAGGACATCTCGGAGAGCTACGTCGGCAACTCCACCAATCCCGGCGGCCCTGCAGGCGTGCAGAGCAACGTTCCCGGCTATGTGGAGCAGGAGGCAAATGCAAACGCCGAATACGAGAAAAAAGAATCTACAAAGAACTATGAGATCAACGAGGAGCGCCAGCATGTCATTGCGTCTCCCGGATCGATCCGTCGTCTCACCGTCGCCGTCCTCGTCAACGACGATGTGACCCAGCCGCAGCAGGAGAGTATCCTGCGCACGGTGAGCAGTGCAGCGGGCATCAATCCGACGCGCGGCGATACGATCTCCGTCGAACCTCTGCCGTTCAGCACGGAGGCGGCAGAGCGCCGCGCTGCGGAGGAACAGGCAGAGAAGGATCGTCAGGATCGGATCTTCTACGCGCAGGTCGGCCTTGCGCTCCTCATCATTGCGCTCATCGTCGGCGGCATTCTCATGTACCGCCGGAAGAAGCGCCTCGAACGCGAAGCGGCAGAAGAAGCGCAGCGCATTGAAGAAGCGCGGGCTGCAGAGGAGCGTGCCGCGGCGATTGCAGCGGGCGAGGTTGAAGAGGAAGACCTCTCCGAGGAGGAACAGCATCAGATGAACCAGAAACTCGCCCTCCTCGCCCTCATCGATTCCAAGCCGGAAGAGGTGGCGCTCCTCGTCAAGACGTGGCTTTCGGAGGAGGAGTAAATATGCCTGATATGTATGGCAGCGGAGATCTGACCAATCAGCAGAAGGCGGCAATCCTCTTCATCGCGATCGGACCGGAGTACTCCGCCAAGTTGTTCCAGCATATGGACGACGATGAGATCGAGCAGCTGACGCTCGAGATTGCAAATCAAAAACAAGTTTCATCTGCGCTTAAGGCAGAAATTATCGCCGAGTTTTATTCTATGTGCATGGCGCAGGATTACATTTCCTCGGGCGGCCTGCAGTATGCGCAGAATGTCCTGGAGAAGGCGCTCGGCCCGGACAAGGCGCTCGAGATCATCAACCGCCTCACGACGAGCCTTCAGGTGCGCCCCTTCGACTTCCTGCGCAAGACCGATCCTGCACAGCTGCTCAACTTCATACAGAACGAACATCCGCAGACCATCGCGCTCATCATGGCGTATCTCGAGCCGGATCAAGCAGCGATCGTCCTCGGTTCATTGCCGCCGGAGTCGCAGGTAGAGGTTACGAAGCGCGTTGCAATGATGGATCGCACGTCGCCGGATTTCATTCGCGAAGTGGAGCGCGTGTTGGAGAGAAAACTGTCCTCGATGGTAACACAGGACTTTACCACGGCGGGCGGCATCAAGGCGATTGTCGAGGTGCTCAACCGTGTCGACCGCACGACGGAAAAGGCGATTGTAGAGACCCTCGAGGTCGACAATCCGGAGCTTGCCGAAGAGATCAAAAAGCTCATGTTTGTCTTCGAGGACATTGTTCAGATCGACGACCGCTCGCTGCAGCTTGTTCTGCGCCAGGTCGAGACAAAGGATCTTTCCCTCGCCCTCAAGGCGACGCCGCAGGAAGTCGCCGACAAGGTGTTCAAGAATATGTCGACGCGTGCGGCGGATATGCTGCGCGAGGAGATCGAGTTCATGGGTCCGGTCAAGATTCGCGACGTCGAGGAGGCCCAGCAGAAGGTCGTCAGCATCATCCGCGTGCTCGAGGACAAGGGCGAGATCGTGATTTCGCGCGGCAAGGGAGACGAGATGATTGTCTAGAGTTATCAAGGCAGCCGTCTGGGAAGAGAATCCGCACCTCATTGATGCACCGCCCCCGCCGCCGCCCTCCCGCGAGGAGGGGGAGGAAGAGGGCGTCAGTGAAGAGACCGTTCAGTACCTGCTTGCCCGCATTGAAGCACGCGAACAGGCAATGGACGAGCGCGTCAAAGAGGCGGAGATCCAGGTCGCCGTCCTCCGCGGAGAAGCCGAGAAGGAACGCGACCAGCTTCTGAGTGAGGCTCAAACACAGATCGAACAGGAACGCGAGGAGGCTCGTGCCAAAGGGCATGAAGACGGCTTTGCCGCGGGAAGAGAGGCAGGAGAAGCCGCGGTACGCGCCGAGATGGAAGATCTCATCCGGCAGACCAATGCCCAGGCAGAGAAAACCCTGCGCGACGCGCATGACGCCATGCGGGACTATGTTATTCATGCGGAGCAGGACATTGTTTCCATTGCCATGGAGGCCGTGGAACGCGTTCTGCCGCAGCATTTCATCGATGTGCCGCAGATGGTTCTGCCCGTCGTGCGCGACGCGATTCTGCGCGTCAAGGATCAAAAGGAGATCGTTGTTCATGTTCCGCCCAACAGCTACGATTTTGTGCTGATGGCGCGCGATGAGCTGCGCGGCATTCTGACGGCGGGAGATACGAATCTCACCATCACCTCCGACGATGGGCTAAAGCCCGGAGACTGTCTCGTGGAGACGCCGAACGGAAATGTTGACGCACGTCTGCAGACACAGATCGAGCAGCTTAAGAAGGCTGTGCGGGAAGTTATGCTATGAATATGAGTGAAACGGGGGGGAATCCCCCATTTTCCATAGATATCCATAAATTTCAGGATGCCCTGCGCGCATGTTCGCCAATGAAACTGACGGGGAAAGTGACGCAGATCATCGGCCTTGTCATCGAGTCGCAGGGCCCGACGGTCACCGTCGGTGAGCTGTGCTATGTGAGTTCTCATTTCTCAGGGATGCCGCCTGTTCCCGCGGAGGTGGTCGGCTTTCGTGAGGGGAGCGTGCTCCTCATGCCAGTCGGTGAAATGCAGGGCATCGGCCCCGGCTGCGAGGTCATCGCTACGGGCCGACGCCTGCGGGTTAAGGTCGGCGAGGAGCTGCTCGGGCGCGTACTGGACGGGCTCGGCAATCCGATTGACGGCAAGGGACCGATTCTTGCGCAGGAGGAATATCCCCTGCAGGCCCCTCCGCCTCCGCCGCTCACGCGCCCGCGCATTCACGACAACCTCTACGTCGGTGTACGCGCCATTGATGGGCTCATCACGCTCGGTGACGGGCAGCGCATCGGCATCATGGCGGGCTCCGGCGTCGGCAAATCGACGCTGCTCTCTATGATCGCGCGCAATACCGAGGCGGACATCAGCGTCATCACTCTCGTCGGGGAACGCGGCCGTGAGGTGCGTGACTTCATTGAGCGTGATCTCGGCGAGGAGGGGCTCAAACGCTCTGTGGTCGTTGTTGCGACCTCCGACCAGCCTGCGCTTGTGCGCATCAAGGGGGCGATGACGGGCACGGCAATCGCCGAGTATTTCCGCGATCAGGGGCATAAGGTCGTTCTTATGATGGACTCGGTCACGCGTTTTGCGATGGCGCAGCGCGAGGTCGGCCTCACCATCGGCGAGCCGCCCGCGACACGCGGCTATACGCCGTCTGTCTTTGCGATGCTTCCGCGCCTGCTCGAACGCGCAGGCACGAGCGAGAGAGGCTCCATCACAGGCATCTATACCGTTCTTGTTGACGGTGATGATATGAATGAGCCCATTGCGGACGCCGTCCGCTCCATTCTTGATGGGCATATCGTACTCTCACGCCGCATTGCGGCGCAGAACCATTTCCCGGCGATCGATGTGCTCGGCAGCGTCAGCCGCGTTATGTACGAGGTTGTGGACAAGAGCCATCTGGAAGCGGCGCAGGAGATGCGCCAGCTCATGGCGGTCTATGCCGAGGCGGAGGATCTCATTCATATCGGGGCATATGTCAAAGGATCCAGTCCGAAGATCGATGCTGCCATTCAAAAGATTGACGGCATCAACGAGTTCCTTCGGCAGGATATCTATGAGGTGACCTCCTATGAGGAGACGGAGCAGCAGCTCCTCGCCGCTGTTGGAAAGTCTGAACCTGCGCCCGCCCCCGCTGAGGAAAGCACATGAAAAAATTTCGTTTTCAGTTGGAAACCCTTCTTAAGGTTACACGCATGAAGAAGGAGGAGGCAGAGGTCGCCTTTGCCGAGGCGGTGCGCCGTTTGGACGAGGCGCGCGCCTGCCAGCGCCGGCTCCTGGAGGAGATGGCGCAGGGGCAGCGCGACTACGAGGAACTCTCGAAGGTGGGCACTCGCATCAAGATCGGCCGCCTCATGAGTTTTAATCAGTTCTTCGGGTGGAAGCGGCAGCAGATCGAGGATCAGCAGCAGGTCATCCTGCAGGCGAGTGCCGAGCGGCAGAAGCGGCTCAAAGTTCTTATGGAGCACATGAGTGCACTTAAAAGCATCGAAAAACTGAGGGAAAAACGCCTTGCGGAATACAAGACAGAGATCTTGCAGGAGGAGCAGAAGATGCTCGATGAGATCGGTCTGCAGCTGACGATGCGGAATAGGGAATTGGAGGAAGCGGTATGATGGATCTTTCGGGCGTTCGCCAGATACAGGCGCGTATTGCGGAGATCGAAGGGCAGTTTGCGCTGCCGAAGCAGGACCTCCCAGGGATGGATTTTGCATCAAAACTTCAGCAGGAAATCAATCGCAGTGCCAATGGCGCTGCCGCTAAAGCCTATGCCGCGCAGCGCGTGCAGGCGGGTGACGCCGCTGCAGCGCCTGCGCACATGCAGAATACGTCTGCAGCGGATCGGACCACACTGGCCGATCCGAATCTCGCGCGCACAATTCACCGTGCGGCGCAGAAATACGGGCTCGATCCAAAACTCGTCTCCGCCGTTGCGGAGGTCGAGTCCGGTGGAAATCAGAAGGCCGTTTCGCCTGCAGGCGCGGTCGGGGTCATGCAGCTGATGCCTGAGACGGCAGCCGGGCTTGGGGTTGATCCCTATAATCTGGAGGGCAATATTGAGGGCGGAGCGAAGTACCTGCGGGAGATGCTCGACGCCTTCGGCGGCGATGTGAAGAAGGCCGTTGCCGCCTATAATGCCGGGCCGAATGCGGTAAAGGCGTACGGCGGTGTTCCGCCCTATGCCGAGACGCAGAATTATGTCGACAGTGTTCTGGACATCTACCGCTGAGCGAATAAATCGAGTATACTAAGGGAAAGAGAAAGAGGGCAGGGAATTCCATGCGGAAGAAATTGAAGATCCTATTTGGATTGATCTTACTCCTCGTATTGGTCGCCGGAGGCTTTGCGCTCGGCGTCTACCTTCGTCTCTTTGACACGCAGGCACTCAATGAGGAGTACGGACTGCACAAACTCCCCATCATCGGTGAGTACTTTGTGCCGCCTGCGGGGAGCGCGGAGCATACGGCGCAGTCCTCAGACAGTACGGTGCATACGCCCGGGCACAGTATGCCTGCTGCTGCGAAGCCGAAGAAGGCATCTGAGAGCGTAAGGATTACAAAAGAAGAGATTGCAAAGCAGCAGGCGGAGCGTGAGAAAGCCGAGAAAAAGCGCATCACGAAGCTCGCACATCTCTACGACGATATGAAGGCGGCGGATGCGGCAAAGGTCATGGAATCTCTCGATGTCGATCTGTGTATTGCCATCCTGCAGCGCATGGACGAGAGCAATGCGGCGAAGATTATGGCGGCATTTGAGCCGGAACGCGCCGCGCAGATCACGCAGATTATCTATGAGGGCGTTCCGAACAGGGCAACCAACGCGCGCAATGCCGCTGCAAATGCCGCAGTGCCGGGATCTGCACCGGCAGAAGAGGGATCTGCGGAGGCGCCGCAGCAATAGGGAAACAACACACGGATGGAGAGAGCCTGCGAAGCCGCTGATAAGCGGCTTTCGCAGGTTTTTTACGAATCACCGTCATGGGGCTTTCCCCGTGATTCCTTTAGGAGGTTTTGCTCTTGCATCGTATATTTTTATGGACGACGGTATTTCTCGTCTGCATACTGGGGATCACTGCGGCTGCTCCGACGGCAGAGGCTGCATTCGGCGACCGCGCCAAGGATATGGCAAAGATCACAGGGATTCGCATCGGACGGATGGACGGGAATGTGCGCATTGTCGTCGATTCCGACCGCCCCATTTCCTATCGGCAGCGCGTTCTCGCAAATCCGACGCGCGTCGTTGTGGACGTACAGAACGCTTGGATTGTGCCGGCGTACAAGAAAAATATCACCGTCGATTCCTCTCTCGTCTCCGGCGTGCGCGCTGCTCAGTTCGATGCGTCGACCGTGCGTATTGTGGTAGAGACCTCTGTCGGGAAAGACGGCTACAAGGTATTCGCCCTCAGCGGGGGGAAACCGCGCATCGTCATGGATTTCGGCGCCGCGCCGGGTGGCACCGCCGGGACGAAGAAGCCCCCGGAATCTGTGCAGCCGCGCGGAACGGATGGCGGCGAGGGCGATTCCCATGATCGTGACATCTCGGCGATTACGGGCATGAAGGGACGGAAAATTGCGATCGACCCCGGACATGGCGGAAGCGACTCGGGCGCGATCGGGCCGACGGGCATTATGGAGAAGTCCGTAACGCTGCGCGTCAGCCGTGAGCTCAAGCGTCTGCTCGAGGCGGAGGGCGCAGCGGTGATTCTCACGCGCACGGGAGATACGGAGGTCTCATCAAAAGGAGCCAATGCAACTGCTGTCGAGGAGCTTGAGGCGCGCTGTGAGATTGCAAACCGTGCGGATGCGGATATTTTCCTTTCGATCCATGCGGATGCGTTCACAAATCCCGAGGTCAAGGGGACGACGGCATATTACTATACCAAGGGCTCAGCACAGTCGAGACGGCTTGCTGACAGCGTGCGCACAGCGCTCATCGATTCCATCGGGACGGTTGACCGCGGAACGCAGACGTGCAATTTCTATGTCGTCAAACATACGGACATGCCGGCGATTCTCGTGGAGATATCCTTTATCTCGAATCCGGATGAAGAGCGCATGATGAACAGCGAAGCGGGGATCAAAAAGATTGCGCAGGGAATTGCCGACGGAATTGCCGATTATTTTGGGTGATATGATGAAGCTCGCCGGGATCGGCACAGAATTTGCTCCGCCGAGGAAAAAGCCGCAGAGAGGTGCTTTATAGCGGATTTGTTGACGCTGACAGGGCGAAGAGGATGCACTGGGGCGCCAGCTCAGGAGAGGAGGGAGATTTTGCGGGAAGTCCATGGATATCCGGCGCGTGCCCGCCAGTTCTTTATTGTGCTCCTTCCCATCCTTGTGACGCAGATTTCCCTTATGGCGCCGGGCTTCTTCAATACGATTATGGCAGGGCATATCAGCAAGGAGGATCTTGCAGGGATTGCTGTCGGCGCGAGCATCTTCTTCCCCGTATTCGGGGCTTTTATGGGGCTTGTCTCGGGGCTGACTCCCGTGATCGCGCAGCACTACGGAGCGCGGCGCATGCGGGAAATTCGGAGCGTCGTTCAGCAGAGTTTCTACTGGGCGACGCTCCTTGCTGTGCTCTTGCTCGTCGTTGGCGTGCTGACCGTGCCGATGCTCGTGCGTGCACTCGCGCTCGAACCCGTGGTCGAGCATATTACGATGGAGTATCTTTCCTACATTGCCCTCGGACTGATTCCGGTTGCGCCCGCGATCGTTCTGCGCAACTTCATCGACGCACACGGACGGACGCGCCTCACCATGTATATCACGATGACGACCATTCCGATCAACATCGTCCTGAACTATATCTTTATGTACGGTGCGTGCGGCGTACCATCCCTGGGTGGACCGGGTGCAGGGCTTGGTGCGGCGCTGAGCTACTGCATTTTTCTTGTGCTGAACAGCATTGTCGTTCTGTGTATGAAACAGTTTGCGCGCTACCATGTCTTCGCGCGCCTGCCGAAACCGATCCCGCGAGAATGGTGGGCATTGCTCGCGATCTGCGTCCCCATCGGCCTCACGGTGTTCTGCGAGCAGAGTATTTTCGGCGCCGTCGGCCTTCTCATGGCGGCGTACGGGACAACCGTGCTCGCTGCACATCAGGCGGCGATGAACTTCACCACGATCGTCTACATGCTGCCGCTCTCCGTCTCCATGGCGATCACGATCCTCGTAGGCTACGAGGTCGGCGCCGGCCGGGAGAATGGAGCGCGTGCCTATATCCGCCTCAGCCGCGTACTTACGCTCCTCTTCGTCGGTGTGATTGCACTCCTGCTCGCAGTGATGCGCGATTCTGTCGCGGCACTCTATACGACGAATCCGGAGGTGCGGGAGCTCCTGCGGGTCTTCCTGCTCTATGCACTTGCCATGCAGTTCAGTGACTGCGTAAATGCACCGCTCCAGGGGGCGCTGCGCGGGTACAAGGATGTCACGGTCACATTTTGGCTGGCCGTTCTCTCGTTTTGGGGGATTGGACTGCCCAGCGGCTATGTGCTTGCGGGGTGGACGGAGCTCGGACCCTATGGTTACTGGGCGGGGCTGATCGGGGGCATCATTGTCGGTGCAATTCTGCTGATGCTGCGCCTGCACGTGATCGAGAATCGGATGCGGCGGTCGAAGCGTACTTCGACGCGGTGAAGTGCCGTCAAGAGGCCTGTCCCGCGAAAAATCCTATTGAATTTCTTGGGAAACATGGTATGATGTACCACATGAGATTGAAATGTATCATTTGCGGCTCTTTCGCGGGCGAGGGAGAACCGATTGCGTGATGTTTCCGCTATTTCGATAAGGAGTGGGGTTTATTATGGCAGATAAGCAACATGTTGTCATCGTCGGCGCCGGTTTTGGCGGCGTTCATCTCGCCAAGGAACTTGCCAAGGAAAAGCTGCGGATTACGCTCGTGGATCAACATAACTATCATCTGTTTCAGCCGCTCCTTTATCAGGTAAGCACGGCGGTCCTGTCCGCGGGAGAAATTGCCTACCCCACACGAGAGTTTTTCAAAGACTATAAGAATGTAGAATTTTTCCTCGCCAAGGCGACGGGCGTGGATCAGACGCGCCGTGCTCTCCTCACGGATCACGGCGAGATCCCCTATGACTACCTTGTGCTTGCGGCGGGGGCCACGACAAATTTCTTCGGCAACGAGAGCGTTGCCCGCAATTCCTTTGCGATGAAGACCCTCGAGGAAGCAATCACGCTGCGCAGCCATATCATTCACGAGTTTGAGCGTGCATCGAAGAAGACCGATCCCTCTATGACGGACGAACGCCGCCGTCATCTCAATTTCGTTATCGTCGGCGGCGGTGCGACGGGGATCGAGATGGCAGGTGCCCTGGCAGAGCTGATCGATATCTTTAAGAAGGAATTCCATTCGATCGATTTCGACGAGGTTCACGTGAGCCTTCTCGAGGCCATGGGCAGCGTTCTCCCGATGGTGCCGCCGGACCTCCAGCAGCATACGATCGACGTCCTGCGCAAGAAGGGCGTTGATGTTCGTCTCAATACCGCGGTGACCGAGTATGACGGCAATGAGCTTAAGCTCAGCAGCGGGGAGACCATTGCGACAAAGACCGTGATCTGGGCTGCGGGCGTGCGCGCGCAGGACTTCATCAAGGACTGCGGCGGCGAGGTGGACCGTGCGGGGCGCGTCGTCGTCGAGGAGAATCTCCTGGTGAAGGGCAGCGAGCGCGTCTTTGCCATCGGCGACTGCGCGAATTTCCACCACGGGACGGAGCGTCCGCTCCCGACGGTTGCGCCGGTCGCGACGCAGGAGGCGGCGCAGGTCAAGAAGAACATCATGGCGCTCATCTCCGGCAGGTCTCCGGATCAGCTCGGTAAATTCGTTTATCGTGACCTCGGCGCGATGGCGACGATCGGCAAAGGCGAAGCAGTCATGAACGGCCCCTTCCCCGTGCTCGGCTTTATGATGAAGGCAAGTGGGTTCTTTGCGTGGTTTGCATGGATGTTCGTTCATCTCATTCGCCTTGCGGGGCGATATGCGGACTTCACGGTCTCTGTAAAGTGGATTTGGAATTTCTTCTTCGGGACGCGCGTTTCGCGCATTATACTCGACAAGATGGAGTAAATACTTGCGCGCCGCTCTGTTTTATGCTATACTTGCTCGGTATTGGACGCCGGGCGTCTGATTCCAAGACCTTCGTTCTTGATGCGCACGCATCGAGTTCAACCAAGTGTGCACGAGCATGCTTGTATCCGGCAAAAGAAACGAGGTGTATCTGCATGAAAGAGGGCATCCATCCGGAATTCTTCGAAGCAACGGTGACCTGCGGTTGCGGCAACAAGTTCACGACGGGTTCGACGAAGGAGGATCTGCGTGTCGACGTTTGCTCGAAGTGCCATCCGTTCTTCACGGGACGTCAGCGTGACGTTCAGGCGGGCGGACGCATCGAGAAGTTCCAAAAGCGCTACGCAAAGAAATAGCAGAACCGGTGAGGTGCACTGCGCCTTGCCTGTTCACCGCATGCAAACAGGGAGGGGCTATTGCACGAGAGATCGTGTGATAGTCTCTTTTTTTATACTTGTCGCCGCGGGACCCTCACGCGAACGCTTAGTCCGCAAGGGATCGCGTGCTCGTTCGCCTAGATACCGGCGCACTTCTTAAACGAACTCACTGCACTTGAGCGAAAGAAGTGCGCCGGGGGCGAGCCGCACGCTTTACGTACTTGCCTTACTAGGGCTCGCTCAGGGACATTGCACAATACATATACAAGCAATATGAAGGAGAATCATGCCAAAGAAAATAACGGACCTTGCGGTCGGCGGGCAGGCGGTCATCGAGGGCGTGATGATGCGCGATGCGGCAAAGACAGCAACTGCCGTTCGCCTTCCAAACGGGGAGATCGCGGTGGAGATGCATCCCGTCACCTCCATCCGTGACCGATATCCCGTGCTCAACCTGCCGCTGATCCGCGGCTCTGTCATCATGGTCGAGTCCCTGGTCATCGGGATGCGTGCCCTCTCGTTCTCCGCACAGGCGGCGGGCGAGGAGGACGAGCAGATGACGAAGAAGGAGATTGCCCTGACGATCCTCTTTGCGCTTGTCCTCGCAAGCGTACTCTTTATCGTCATCCCGACGGGAGCGGCGCATCTGGCTGCGGCGTACACGAACGACCCGATCGTGTTCAATCTCATTGAGGGGGGGATCCGTCTCGCGGTATTCCTTCTCTATATCTGGGGTATCTCATGGATGGGCGGGATCCGCCGCGTCTTTCAGTACCACGGCGCCGAGCACAAAACGATCCACTGCTACGAGGCCGGCGAGGCGCTGACAGTGGAGAACGTGCAGAAATTCCCGCGCCTGCATCCGCGCTGCGGTACGAACTTCCTCCTCATCGTCATGGTCATCGCGATCGTGTTCCACGTATTCTTCGGCTGGCCCGATCTCTGGCTGCGCATTCTGAGCCGTCTTGCCGTCCTGCCCGTCGTTGCGGGCGTCTCCTATGAGATCATCCGCTTTGCGGGGCGCAGCGAGAACCGCATCGTGCGTATTCTGATTACGCCCGGGCTCTGGCTGCAGTATCTGACGACGCGTCCGCCGGACGACGAGATGGTTGAGGTCGCAATCGAAAGCCTCAAGGCGGTGCTCCCGCCCGAGGATATTCCCGCGGGGAGCGGGAGTTATCGAAAGGACATATTGTGTTAAGCAAACTGAATGCCGTTGCGGATAAATACCGCGAACTGGAAGCCCTGCTCAGCGACCCCGCAGTGATGGCAGATATGGAAAAGTGGCAGCGTTATACACGTGAACACGCTGCTCTGACTCCCATCGTCGAGGCGTACAGCGCCTATCAGCAGGCGCTTTTGACCATCGAAGAGGATCAGGGACTGCTCGCCGAGGCGGACGCCGAGATGAAGGCGATGCTCGAGGAGGAGATTGCCGAGGCGGAGGAGCGCCGCGATCAGCTTGCGCAGGAGCTGCCGATTCTCCTCCTGCCGCGCGACCCAAATGACGACAAGAATGTGATTGTCGAGATCCGCGGCGGCGTCGGCGGAGAGGAGGCGGCTCTTTTTGCCGCAAGCCTTTTCCGCATGTATGCCCGCTATGCCGAGCGTCAGGGCTGGCGGACGGAGATCCTCAGCAGCAATCCGACCGAGATCGGCGGGTTTAAGGAAATCTCTTTTCTTGTAAATGGCGCCGGCGCATACAGCCGTCTGAAATATGAGAGCGGCACGCATCGTGTGCAGCGCATTCCCGTCACTGAGTCCGGCGGGCGCATCCATACGTCTGCGGTGACGGTCGCTGTGCTGCCCGAGGCGGAGGATGTGGAGGTCACAATCGATCCGAACGATCTGCGCATCGATACCTACTGCGCTTCGGGCGCCGGCGGACAGTATGTCAACCGTACGGAGACAGCCATCCGCATTACGCACATTCCGAGCGGCATTGTCGTACAGTGCCAGGACGAGAAGTCGCAGCTCAAAAACCGCGAGAAGGCGATGAAGGTGCTGCGTGCACGTCTCTATGACCGTGCCCGGCAGGAACAGGCGGATGCCGTCGCGGCGGACCGCCGCAGTCAGGTCGGCTCCGGCGACCGCAGCGAACGCATCCGCACATACAACTTCCCGCAGGGACGTGTGACCGATCATCGCATCGGACTGACGCTCTATAAGATCGACGCCGTACTCGACGGCGAGCTGGACGAGATTCTGGCGGGGCTCATCACCGCGGATCAGGCGGAACGTCTGAAACAGGTGAACTGATGGCGGACTCTGTTTGGACGATTCGCCGTGTGCTGACATGGGCGGCGGAGTTTTTTCAAGAGCGCGGCATCGAAAATCCGCGCCTTGACGCCGAGGTCCTGCTCTCTGCTGTCCTCGGCAAAGATCGAACGTATCTTTATGTGCATTTCGATGAACCGATCGCGTCCGCCGCGCGCACTCTTTTTCGCTCCTATGCAAAGGAGCGCGGAGCGCATGTGCCGCTTGCCTATCTGCTCGGCAGGCGCGAGTTCATGGGGCTGGAGTTCCGTGTGACCCGCGATACGCTCATCCCGCGGCCCGATACGGAGATCCTTGCCCAGTTCGCCGTGGATTTCCTGCGTGCGCGCAGAGCAGCGGGAGCATCTGACCTCACCGCTGCCGATATCGGTACGGGGACGGGCGCGATAGCACTCTCTGTTCTTCACTATACAGAGAATACGTATGCGGATGCGGTTGATATCTCGCCGGTTGCGGCGGATACTGCACGGGAGAATGCAGAGCGCCTCGGGCTGACGACGCGCATTGAGATTCATGTGGGCGATCTGCTTGTGCCCCTTGCGGGGCGGACGTATGATGTGATCCTCTCGAATCCGCCGTACATCCCGTCCGCAGACATAGAGGGGCTGATGCCGGAGGTGCGCGGCTATGAGCCGCGGCTTGCGCTCGACGGCGGCGCGGACGGACTCGTGTTCTACCGGCGCATGATGGCGGAGGCACCGTCCATGCTGAAGAACGGTGGTGCGATCGCCGTTGAGGTCGGCATCGGCGCGGCGGCGGATGCCGCGGCGCTCGTAGCGGCGCATCCGCGCATTGTGAGGACGGAAATCCTGCGTGATCTTGGCGGAATCGACAGGGTTGTTGTTGGGTATACGGAGTAGAGGGGGGCACGATGAATACGGAGATACTACACCCCACATCATCCGTAGATTTTGAGCGCGCCGCTGGGCTCATTCAGAGCGGGGAACTCGTCGCGTTTCCAACGGAGACAGTCTACGGGCTCGGCGCGAACGGTCTGGATGCGGCCGCATGCACGCGTATCTATGAGGCGAAGGGGCGACCGTCCGATAATCCGCTCATTCTCCATATCGCAGATCTTACAATGGCGCATGAGGTCACCTCGAATATGCCGCCGCTTGCGGCGCATCTGCTGACGGCCTTTGCGCCGGGACCGATCACGGTTATCCTGCCGAAGGCAGCGCATATCCCGGACATCGTGACGGGCGGTCTTTCGACCGTCGGCGTGCGTTGCCCCGATCACACCGCTGCGCGTCGGCTGATCCGCGCGGCGGGCGTGCCGATTGCCGCGCCGTCGGCGAATACCTCGGGGCGTCCGAGTCCGACGACGGCGGCCATGGTTTATGAAGATATGGCGGGGCGCATTCCGCTCATCCTCGACGGCGGGAGCTGTCGCCTCGGCGTGGAGTCCACCATCGTCGACTGTACGGAGGAAGGCGCTCTTACGCTCCTGCGCCCTGGTGCAGTGACGCGCGAGATGATTGCAGCGGAACTGCCCGCGATCGAGGTGCGTATCGACGCGGCACTCACGGCGGCGAACGAAGCGCCGCGCGCGCCCGGAATGAAGTATACGCACTATGCGCCGCGCGTGCCGCTCACCGTCTATGCAGGGATGGGAGATGACATCAGGGCGGCGCTGCGCGCAGAGTTCCTGCGGCGCACGGCGGCAGGGGAACGTCCTGCCGTTATTGCGAGCAACGAGACCCTTACGGCGCTCCGTGCGATTATCCCCGCAGAACATACATACAACTGCGGAGCGCGCGGCAATCATAGCGCCTTTGCCGCCTGCCTCTACGATGCGCTCCGCTGCTTTGACGATACAGACATCACCTCTCTGCTCGCCGAGGGAACAGGTGCGGACGGCCTCGGGCTTGCGATCATGAACCGCCTGCGCAAGGCAAGCGGCGGACACGTCATATATGTATGATTGCGGGGCCGCCGCTCGCCGTGCGCAGCATGCGGCACTCTGCTCCGGATGTGCGGCGCGCATGAAAAAACCGACAGCGCTCTGTTTCGAGCAAGCTGCCGGTTTATGTAACTGTTGCCATAAAAGTTGTACACGTCCTTATTCAGTTGTGTGTCCGACCTGCACGGATCTCCTGTGTGTCCGTGTCGTATATTGTACGTTCAGCTGAAACCGTTTTGGAGATCTCTGATATCATCCAATTTGCGCGCTTGGTTTTCGAATACGAATCGTACAAAGGAACAATGTCATCTGCTCGGCAAACCGGAGATGACGGCGCCGTGGCCAGCTCCCGTGACACAATGCCGGCTGAGCTCCCGCAGAGTATGCAGACTCGAATCTTCTTCAAAGATGCATTCCTGTCAGGAGAGTGCGCCACCGCGCCTCAGATTTTGTGTCAATAGACATTCTCCTTTCCTTCATTTACGATCTAGGAGATATATCTCTTTTCTGCATTTATCATATCATAAATAAGGAAGTCTTGCAATAGTTTTTCCGAAAATCGGTGGAGGCGGTCCTCATGTTTGATGCGCTGCTTAATTTTCTCTTTCCGCCGCGCTGTCCCAACTGTTCTTCCTATGTAGAGCGGCGCGGCGGCTTTTGTCATGCCTGTGCGCGGCGCCTGATCGGCGTTCGCGTACTGGCTCGTACGCCGGAGACCGCACGGCAGCTTGCGGGGATTTGGACGCTCGGACACTACCGTGAGGGAGTGCGCGATCTCCTTCGCGCGCTGAAATACCAACAGAAAAAATCTGCGCTCCCTCATCTTCATGCGATGCTTGCGGAGGGGGAGGAGGTGCTCGCGCAGCTGCCTCGGCCGCTCACGGCCGTTGCTGTCCCCCTCGGGCGTGCACGGCAAAAAGTGCGCGGTTTTAATCAGACGGAAGAGATCTTTGCGTCATGGCTTCGTGCGCATGACATCGCGCTCCTCCCGCTGCTTGTCCGTACGCGTGAGACGGCTCCTCTCTATGAACATACGCGTGCGGAACGCCAGCGGGAACTGCGTGGAGCCTTTGCTGTGACGGAGGCGATGGATGTCAGCGGGCAGGATATCCTGCTTTTGGATGATATTATGACGACGGGGGCGACGCTGACGGAGTGTGCACGCACGCTGAAACGAGCAGGTGCGCGCAATGTCTATGCCGTCGCTTTGACGAGCGAGCACCTCTGAGATTCATCTGCTTGTAAAAAACAGCGGAAAGCCCTATAATATATTATATAGAATGGTGCGTATTGTATTTAGGAGGAGTTCTATTGTTGATGAATGGTGCGCGGGCACTTCTCGAGAGCCTTCGGCATGAGGGAGTAGAGGTCGTCTTCGGGTATCCGGGCGGCGCGGTGCTCACGCTTTACGATGAAGTATATCAGACGAATTTCCCGCATATCCTCACGCGCCATGAGCAGGGCGCGGCGCATGCGGCGGACGGTTATGCCAGAGCATCGGGGAAGGTCGGCGTGGTCTTTGCGACATCGGGGCCCGGGGCAACGAATCTCGTGACGGGGATTGCGACGGCGCATATGGACTCCGTTCCGATGGTCTGCATCACGGGACAGGTCGCGAATCCGTACATCGGAAAGGATTCGTTCCAAGAGGCGGACATCGTCGGCATTACGACGCCGATCACAAAGCATAACTACCTCGTCAAGGACGTGAACGAGCTGCCGCGCGTGGTAAAAGAGGCATTCTATATCGCGCGGACGGGGCGTCCGGGCGTCGTTGTCATCGATGTGGCGAAGGACGTATTCGATGCGGAAATCGAGTATCGCTGTCCGGAGACGATCGAACTGCACGGATATACCGGCGAGGTCGCCTATGAGGTACCTGCGGTATGGGAGGCGGCGGAGGCGGTCTTTGCCGCGCATCGGCCCGTGCTCTTTGTCGGCGGTGGTGCCGTGCTCTCGGATACAGCCAAATACATCCGCGAGATTATCGCTCTGACGGGGATGCCGTCTGTGGCGACACTGATGGGGCTCGGGGCGGTTCCCGCGGGAACGGACGGCTTTACGGGAATGGCAGGAATGCACGGCGCCTACGCATCCAATATGGCGATCCAGGAATGCGACCTGCTCCTCGCAGTCGGTACGCGCTTCAGTGATCGCGTGACGGGAAATACGGCGGCGTTTGCGCCGAAGGCACGGATCGTCCATTTCGATATTGATCCGGCGGAGCTGAACAAGAATGTGCGCGCTGATATTCCGGTCATCGGCGATCTGCGCCAAACGCTGCCCGCTCTCATCGATATTCTGAAGAACGGCAGTCAGGAGGATCTGCGTACCCGCTTCCGCTCGTGGCTGGGCGATGTGCTCTCCATGGAGCGCGCGCATCCGCTTGGGTGGAAAGAGTCAGCGGAGATTCGTCCGGAGGAGCTGATCAGCCGTGTGCGCGCGCTCGTCGATGAGGATGCGGTCTGCGTTACCGATGTGGGACAGCATCAGATGTGGGCTGCGCAGTTCTTCGGCTGCACCGAGCCGCGGCACTTCCTCACCTCGGGCGGACTCGGCACGATGGGCTACGGCCTGCCGGCGGCGATCGGGGCGAAGCTCGCCTGTCCGGACAAGGAAGTCGTCCTCATCACAGGGGACGGAAGCATTATGATGAACTGCCAGGAGCTGGCGACGATGGCGGACAACGACATTGATGTGAAGATCGTCATTGTACACAACTCCATCCTCGGCATGGTCGGACAGTGGCAGCGCCTCTTTTACAGCCATCATTACTCCGCATCGGAGCTGAAGGGCAAGACGGACTTCGTGCGCCTCGCCGAGGCGATGGGAGTCGATGCCTGCCGCATCACGACGCGGGAGGAATTTGCGGAGATGCTGCCGCGCGCGCTGCACGAGAAGGGAGCGCGTCTCATCGACGTCATCGTGCCCCGGGAGGCGGATGTCGTGCCGATGGTGCCGGGCGGCAAGCGGCTCGACCAGATGGTGCTGGGAGGGAGATAGATGGATAAATATTTGCTCGCAGTACTCGTCGACAACAAGCCCGGCGTTCTCACGCACATTGCAGGACTCATCAGCCGCCGTGCGTTCAACATTGAGAGCATCTCCGCCGGCTATACGGAGGAGGCGGATGTCACGCGCATCAACATCGTCGTCTCTGTCGCCTCGGAGAACGAGCTGCGCCAGGTCGTCACGCAGCTCTCAAAACTGATCGACGTTGTAAAGATCGTCAACCTCACGCAGTTTGAATCCATTACGCGCGAACTCGTCCTCATCAAAGTACGCGCGACAAAGGAGAACCGCGCCGAGATCATCGATGTGGTAAATATCTTCCGTGCACGTATCGTCGATGTCGGCGTTGAGAATGTCGTTGTCGAGCTGACAGGCGACGCGAAGAAGATCGATGCACTCTCGGAACTGCTCTCCGACTACGGTATCATTGAGATTGCCCGAACGGGAGCGATTGCGCTTTCACGCGGACCTGTGCCGGTTAAAAGGATGTAGTTTTGGTGAACTGAGAGGGGAAATTGCAATGAATCTGAGAACATGGGGAATGCTCCTGCCGGCGATCTGTATCTGCATTGCAGGCTGCGGACTCACGGGCAGCAGTTCCGACCGCGTTATCTATGCGAACTACGATGATGCGGACGGATTCTGCGCGCAGATCAAAGATGCTTTTGCGAATAAGGCAAAGGCAGACGGCATCCAGGTTGAATTTCTTGACGCAAAGGGCGACGGCAATATGCAGATCGATCAGCTCAACGAGGCGATCAGCAGCGGTGCGGGCGCGATCATACTGCTCGCCGCCGACGGGTCAAGCATCGTGAAGACGATCGAAAAGGCAAACGATGCGGGCATCCCTGTCATTACAATCAACCGCAGCGTTGCCGGAGGACGGGTTCTGCGCTCCTACTCCGACGACAAGGAGGCGGGACGCATGCAGGGCGAATACATGGCGGCGCATCTGCCGCCGAACGCGAAGATTGTCTATCTGCAGGGCGACGGCACACAGAGCAGTGCCGTGGGGCGCTGGGAGGGCTTTAAGGAGGCATGCCTTGACAAGCGCTCCGACATCCAGCTGCTCTCCTTTGTCGATGCAGGATGGAGCAAAGCGGAGGCGCTCAAGACCATGAGCCTCTGGATGAGCATGTTCCCGGAGATCAACGGGGTTGTTGCAGGCAATGACGAGATGGCGCTCGGTGCCGTTGCGGCACTGAAGGGGGCGAACCGTCTCGAGGGCTGCCTCGTGACCGGAGTCGATGCGACGCCGTCCGGACTTGCTGCCGTTGCGGCAGGGGAAATGGTGCAGACGGTTAAGCAGGATGCGAAGGGGCAGGGCGAGGGGGCTCTTGCGCTTGCAGAGGGATTCCTGAAGGGGGCGCCGCCGTCGGGAGATATGGCCGTTCCGTTCACGTCCATTACGCGGGACAATGCCGCGCAGGCAGCGAACTGAGGAGGAAAGAGCCATGAATATTCCGTTCATCTCCGCAGAAGCACTGAAAGATTATGCCGTACGGACCAAGATATTCATCCTGTCCGTGTTCCTGATGGCGGCCCTGCTCATTGTCGCCGCGGTTGGCGTCTACTCGAACTACCAGGCAAAACAGGCGCTCGACGATATGTATCATCACAACCTGATGTCGACGCAGTATCTGAACGACGCGAACAACCGCCTGAGGAAGATCAGCGTCAATATCCCCTATATTCTCCAGGAAGGGTTTACGGCGGACAACCGCAAGATCCTCGTGGACGACGTGCTCGGCAATCTGGACGGCATCCGCCACGACATGGAGGAACTCAAAAAGATCGATACGAGCGAACGGGCGCAGGCGACGATCGCTGAGCTTGAGAAGAATCTCAGCACCGCATCGGACAAGGTCGGTGCCATCAACAATATGGGCACGGCATCTGAGGATCGTGTTGCCGTTTTCGACAATCTTGGTACGCTCACAGTGATCTCGAGCAATATGGCGGTGCTCACGCCGGACAACGTATTTCAGGGGAAGCAGGTATTCGAGGAGAACAATGCGCGGTACGATCGGACGGTCTGCAGCTTTATAGTGATCATCATCGTCACCGTGGCTTTCGGCATCCTTGTATCGCGGCGCATTGCGAATAATATCTCCGATCCTCTTGCTGCGTCCATCGGTCATCTGAGTGCCGTAGCAGCGGGGGATCTCTCGCGTGAAATTCCTGCCGCGCTCTCCCAGAGGCAGGATGAGATCGGCACGGTCGTCCAGGCACTCGGCAAGATGCAGGGCTTTATGAAGCAGGTGCATGAGGAAGCCGAGCAGACAGACGCCATGGTGGAAGAGCTCGAGCAGATGCTGCGCGGGCTGAACAATGATACGCAGGATATGTCCGCCGTAACAGAGGAGATGTCTGCGGGCATGGAGGAGACGGCGGCGTCCACATCGAACGTCCAGCACCTCAGTGGTGATCTCAGCGACGGTATCAAGGGCGCTGCAGATGCTGCGCAGAAAAGCGAGGAATACACGCGTGAGGTTGCGCAGCGCGCCTCCGACCTCAAGGCGAATATGGAGCGTTCTCGCCTAAATACGCGCCAGATCTACGGCGCGACAAAGACCTCCGTGGCCGAGGCGATTGAATCGGCGAAGGTTGTTGACCAGATCGGTCAGCTCACGCTCGATATCTCCGAGATCGCGGAGCAGACGAACCTCCTCGCGCTGAACGCCAGCATCGAAGCCGCACGTGCAGGCGAGCAGGGACGCGGGTTTGCCGTGGTCGCAGGCGAGGTCGGCAAACTCGCGGAGCAGTCGCAGGGTGCAGCGGAGAAGATCAAGAACCTCACGGGACAGGTCACCGCAGCGGTTCAGGCGCTCTCGGACGGTACGTTCAAACTGCTCGGCTTCATCGATGAAAACGTGAGCGGCGATTACGATCTGATGGACAAGACGGCAGTCCAGTACAGCGAGGATGCGGAGTATTTCCGCAAGACTGCCGAGGAGACGACCTCCACATCGAAGAAGCTGCTTTCCGCTGTCAGCGAGATGAACGGGGCGATGGAGGGGATCCGCAATGCGACGCATGAGGGCGCAGTCGGCAATACACGCATCGCCGAGAAGGTCGTCGGCATGGCGGCAGAGTACGAGGACATCATCGCGAAGATCCAATCCTTTAAGGAGGGGACAGCCCGTCTCAAAAATCTTGTGGCGGCGTTCAAAGAATAAAAATATTGCACGCAAAACTTTTGAAAGCACCGCAGTACTGCGGTGCTTTTTTGCGCATTCGGCTGCAAAAGAAAAAAGAAATATTGTTTTTTTGACTTTTTTAGAAAAAACTATTGACTTTTTGACTTAAAACGATTAGTATAGACATCGTAAGTTAGCACTCAGTTCGTGAGAGTGCTAATCAAGAAAAAATTATGGATGAAAATTAGGAGGCAGATACCATGATTAAGCCATTGGGCGAACGTGTTGTCATTGAAGTCGCGGAGAGCGATGTCACGACGGCGAGCGGCATTGTGCTCCCCGACACGGCGAAGGAAAAGCCGCAGAAGGGCAAAGTTGTCGCCGTTGGCACGGGAAAGCTGCTTGAAAGCGGGCAGCGTGCGGCGATGGAGGTTAAAGTCGGCGACGGCGTTGTCTTCTCGAAGTATTCGGGCTCCGAGATCAAGGTCGATGACAAGGATTACCTCATTGTCCGTGAGAGTGACATTCTGGCGATTCTGTAATAGATAAAGTGGAGGCAATATAAATGGCAAAACAGATTCTGTTTGACGAAGAGGCTCGCCGCGCACTCGGCCGCGGCGTAGACGCACTGGCAAATGCCGTGAAGGTTACGCTTGGCCCGAAGGGCCGCAATGTCGTTCTCGACAAGAAGTACGGCGCGCCGACGATTACGAACGACGGCGTCACGATTGCGCGCGACATTGAGCTCGAGGATCCGTTTGAGAACATGGGCGCCCAGCTCGTGAAGGAAGTCGCAACGAAGACGAACGACATCGCGGGCGACGGTACAACGACGGCGACCCTCCTCGCACAGGCGATGATTCAGGAAGGCATGCGCAACGTCGTTGCGGGCGCAAACCCGATGATCGTTAAGAAGGGCATCGAGACTGCGGTTAAGACGCTCGTCGACGAGATCAAGAGCAAGGCAAAGAAGGTTGAGACGAAGGCGAAGATCGCGCAGGTTGCGGCGATTTCCTCCGGCGATGCCGAGGTCGGCGACCTCATCGCAGAGGCGATGGAGAAGGTCGGCAAGGACGGCGTCATCACAGTCGAGGAGTCCAAGTCCATGGACACGAACCTCTCGGTCGTCGAGGGCATGCAGTTCGACCGCGGCTATATCTCCCCGTACATGGTGACGGATACGGAGAAGATGGAAGCGATCATGGACGATCCGTATGTGCTCATCACGGACCGCAAGATCTCGTCGATTGCCGATATCCTGCCCGTACTCGAGCAGGTCGTAAAGCAGGGCAAGCAGATCGTCATCATTGCAGAGGACCTCGACGGTGAGGCGCTCGCGACGATCGTTGTGAATAAGCTGCGCGGTACGTTCAAGGCTCTCGCGGTGAAGGCACCGGGCTTTGGCGACCGCCGCAAGGCGATGCTCGAGGACATCGCGATCCTCACGGGCGGTACGGTCATCAGCGAGGAGATCGGCCGCAAGCTCGACAGCGTGACGCTCGAGGATCTCGGTCGTGCGCGTCAGGTGCGCTCCACGAAGGAGGAGACGACCATCGTTGACGGCGCAGGCAACAAGGCGCAGATCACGGCGCGCGTCGAGCAGCTCAAGAAGCAGATTGCGGACACGACGTCCGACTTTGACCGTGAGAAGCTCCAGGAGCGTCTTGCGAAACTCTCCGGCGGTGTAGCAGTCGTTGAGATCGGCGCAGCGACGGAAGTCGAGATGAAGGACAAGAAGTATCGCGTCGAGGATGCACTCAACGCGACGCGCGCAGCCGTCGAAGAGGGTATCGTTGCCGGCGGCGGTACGACATTCATCGATATTCTCCCGGCCCTGGACAAGATCAAGGCTGAGGGCGATGTGAAGGTCGGCATTGAGATCGTTAAGCGTGCGGTCGAGGCTCCGGTTCGTCAGATCGCGGAAAATGCAGGCCTTGAGGGCTCTGTCGTGGTTGACAGCGTCAAGAAGGCAGGCGACGGCGTCGGCTTCAATGCGCTCGAGAACAGCTACGTCGACATGATCGGCGCGGGCATTGTGGACCCGGCGAAGGTCACGCGCTCCGCGCTGCAGAACGCGGCGTCCATTGCGGCGATGGTCCTCACGACCGAGACGCTCGTCACGGACAAACCGGAGCCTGAGGCTCCGATGCCGGCCGGCGCTCCGGGCATGGGCGGTATGGGCGGCATGATGTAAGCACTTGCTTGCATTGCTGCGTAAAATATAAGGGCGAAGAGACATGTTTCTTTACAGCAAGAAACATGTCTCTTTTTTGCTGTGATGTTTACGCAAATTCAGTGAATATGATATTGTAAAAATAAAGATACGGTGCTATACTGGATCCGGACAAATGATTATGAACTCCACCGACGGGTGGGCGAAAGGAGTTTCGCAATGCTGAATATGGACAAGAAGCTCGCAAAGCGCGAGGAAGAGGGCAAGATCATCCGTGCGGGCATTGTCGGCGCGGGGCAGATGGGCCGCGGCATGGTAACGCAGATGGCACTCATGAAGGGCATTATGCCGGCGATTGTCTCGGATATCAAGATGGACAATGTCATCAATGCGTTCCACTATGCGGGCATCAGCGACGAGGATATCGCCGTTGCAAAGACGCTCGAAGAGGCGAACCGCTTCATGGAGCAGGGAAAGTACGTTGCGACGGAGAACTCGGACCTTATTTCGCAGGCAAATCTTGTCGAGGTTGCGATCGACGTGACGGGCGTGCCTGAGGTCGGCGTCAAGATTGCCATTGATGCGATGAACAACAAGAAGCATGTTGTCATGATGGATGTGGAGACAGACGTTGTCATCGGCAGCTATTTGAAAAAACTCGGCGACAGGAACGGCGTCATCTATACGGGTTCTGCGGGCGATGAGCCGGGTGCCGTCATGGAGCTCTACTCCTTTGCGCGCGCGATGGGCATGGAAGTCAAGGTCATGGGCAAGGGCAAAAACAACAAGCTCGACTACGACTGCAATCCCGACACCGTACTCGAGGAGGCGACACGTCGCAAGATGAGCCCCCGCATGCTCACCTCGTTCAAAGATGGTACGAAGACCATGGTCGAGATGACCGCCATGTCGAACGCAACCGGGCTCATTCCGGATGTGATCGGCGGACACGGCCCATCGGCATCGCCGAAGGATCGCTGCGCCGAGCTCAACGAGATCTTCAAACTCAAGAAGGACGGCGGCATTCTCGGCAGGCACGGCGTTGTGGAGTACGTCAACGGCATTGCGCCCGGCGTCTTCGTCACCGTCACAACGCAGAACGAAGAGATCGCCTATCAGATGGGCTATCACAGCATGGGCCCCGGCCCCCTCTGGACGCTCTATCGTCCCTATCATCTCTGCAACCTTGAGACACCGCTCACCGTCGCGAAGATCGTCATCGACGGCGAACCGACCATCATTCCGCTTGACGGCCCCGTCAGCGAGTGCATCGCCGTCGCCAAGCGCGATCTGAAGGCAGGCGAAACGATTGACGGCATCGGCGGCTACACCACCTACGGCTCCATTGCAACGGCGCAGGAGACGTATGAAAAGGGCTACGTCGTCTACGCCCTCGTGAACAAGAACACGCGCATGAAGTGCGACGTCAAGAAGGGCACGCTCCTCACCCTCGACATGGTTGAGCTCGACACCTCGACGCAGCTTTACCAGGTTCGCAAAGAGCAGGACAAGATGTACAACAACGGCTATGCGCTGAAGTAAGGTACAATTACAGCTGCAGCAAAAACGCCCCGCGGTAATCCCGCGAGGCGTTTTTGCTGCTTATATTTTGGATCAGAACGTCATGCGTACGCCGCCGCGCCAGATACGGCCGTCGTAAGCAAGGGCGTCACTCTCCTTGTTGAAGATGTTGTCGACGCCGAGGTAGGCACTGAACTGGTCGTTGAATTTCTTCGTCACGACGAAGTTCATGAGACCAAGGGCGGCATCCTTATAAACGGTTCGCCTACCGATCGTCTCCGCATATCGATACCCGGAGATCCAGTCCTGCCAGAGCGTTGCGTTCCAGCCGTGTCGCGGGTCATCGTAGCTGAGCTGCAGGCTTGCCTTGTGGCGGGCGCGTCCGGTTAGGCGCGCATTTGTCTGATCGTCCCGTGCGTCGAGATAGGTGTAGAGACCGCGCAGGGAAAAGCCACTGCCGAGATCCTGCTTTGCCTCGAACTCGACGCCTTGAATCGTTGCATCTTCAATATTGTTGTACGTCCCGGTCATGAGTCTGGTCGGCGGAAATCCCGGGATAATGGTCATGACCGTATTGATGTTGATGAGATCCTCCACCTTGTTGTGGAAATAGGTGAGTTTGCCGAATGTCTTGCCGCGTTCTCCCTCGACTCCGACATCAAAGTTAAATGCTTTTTCGGGCTTCAAATCGGGATTTCCAACAATGTGGACATTGACCTGAGCAGCCGGCGAATGACGCCAGTCAAAGTAGAGCTCACTTGCGGTCGGCGCACGGTAGGCGGTGCCGATGTTCGCCTTGAAGCGCAGGCCCTTGTTGATCTTGTAAGTTGTGCCGAGTTTGCCGGTCACCTCGCTGCCGAATACGTCGTTGTAGTCCCAGCGGACGGACGGGATGACCGTCCAGCGCGAACCGGCGACCCATTCGTCCTGGACGTAGAGCGCCGCAAAATTCATCGAGCTGTCGCCGAGCTGATTGGTCACGCCCTCAAGTGTTTTGGTGTGTGAGCCTTTGATACGCGTGCTCTCGTAGTCCTCCTTGCGGTATTCGCCGCCGACGGTCAGCAGATGATTCGGCGCGATCTGCATGGAGCGCCTGCCGTCGAAGATCAGGGAGTTGTACTTCATATCATCAAAGCTGTTGAGACCGCCGCTTGCGCGGTTCCGCGTGCGCTGATTCTTGTCGAAATAGGTGTAGTAGGTCTGCAGCTCGTAGTCGCCGCGGCGGTCGCGCCCGGAATACTTGACGCCCGTGGAAAAGCGGTCGTGGTCGTAGCTTGTGCCCTGCGTGAGCGAGTCCTTCATATAGAGGTCTTCCTTCAGGTAGTCGAAGAAGACATCGAGCCATTTGTTTTGCGCTACATCCATACGGCCGTCGATGTTGAAGAAATACTTTTTGCCGTACATGCTGCTGCGGGCGTCGGTGCCGCGCTCACGTACATCCGTGTGTTTGAAGCTCGTGCTGAACGCCCATTTTCCGACCTTTCCGGAGTCGAGGCGGATGCCCTGATCGCTCTGTCGGGTGGTCCAGTCGAGTGTCAGCGCTGCCTGTGCTTTATCGGGGTGCTTGCGGATGATGTTGATGACGCCGCCGAGTGCCTCCGAGCCGTAGAGCGAGCTTGCGGCGCCGCGCACGATCTCGATGCGTTCCACGTCGTCCATGTTGATGCGCTGTAGCTCGTAGTAGTTCATCGTCTCGCTCGTGTTCTCCGTGCGGACGCGCCGGCCGTCGACGAGGATGAGCGTCTGGTTCGTATTCATGCCGCGGATGGCGGAGCGGTTGCCGACCATCGCGTTCTCCTGTATGTCGATGCCGATGGCCAGCTTCAGTGCCTGCGCGAGTGTCTCTGCGCCCATCTTGTCGATGTCTGCGCGTGTGATGACCTCGACGGCACTCGGCGTCTCCTTGACCTCCTGCTCTGTGCGGGATGCCGTGACGACAATCTCATCCGTATGGACCAGCGTCTCGGGCGCATTTTCCGCACGCTGCGCCGCATAGGCGGGGATCGATACCGCGCTGAGTACGGCGGCGGTCAGAAGGACTTTCTTCTTCGTGTGCTTGTGGAACATCTTTCCATCTCCTATCACTGTATATCAAACGTGGCGTGCACCAAAACTCCGCGCGGGAAATTTTGGCGCGTCGCCGCTGATGCCTCGTTCTGCTCTCCCAAAGATATTTCGTCTGTTCTGGCACGGCCTCCTTTCACTGCGGCGTCGGGTACATGATGTCCGCGAGCGTTTGGAGTGCGTCTGCGGCGCGAATGCCGGGATTCACGGCGAAGAGTTCGTACGGCAGAACGTAGACACGGCCGTTTTTCACGGCATCCACATCGGCCCATGCCTCGCTCTCCTGCAGCTCACGGCGCATCTTTGGCTCGAGCGTATCCGCCGGACCGTGTACGATGACGAAGATCACAGCGGGGTTCTCGCGTGCGACGAACTCCATGGAGATCGGCAGATAGGCACCGTCACCCTCCGCCCGGTCTGCGATATTGCCGCCGCCGAGCATGTCGATGAGGCCGCCCGTAAAGCACTTTGATGTGCCCATGTTAAAACTGTCCGGTGCGCCGAAGACGAGGAGATTCTTCGGCGGTGTGCGGCCGTCGGCTTTTTTCTTTACAGCATCGAGCTTTTGCCGGATCGCTGCGATCTGCGCTGCGGCGTCGTCTTCATGACCCGTGAGTCTGCCGTACAGCTCGAGCGCACCGAACAGCGAGGGGACATCGTCCAGTGCCTGGATGTAGAGCGGCACGCCGACATTGCTGAGAGCCTCCTCGAGGGCTGTATGGAACGGCACATTCGTACCAATGACGAGATCGGGTTGCAGCGCGAGAATCTTCTCCATGTCGGGCTGGTGTATGATGCCGACCTCTTCGGCTGCTGCCGTCTTTTCCTTCACCGTCTCGGAGAGCGCCTGTGAGGTCGGCTTCCCGACGACGTTCTCGGCGCCGCCTGCTGCGACATAGAGATCGAGGTTCGAGGGGTTGAGGATGACGACACGCTGCGGATGTGTCGGCAGCGTGACCTGGCGCCCCGTGCTGTCCGTCACCGTGAGTTCCTGCGGTTCCGGCGGCTGCTGTGCCCGCGGCCAGAGAAGGAAGAGCGCCGCTGCCGCGAGGCACAGCAGCGCCGTGATGATGCCTGCTTTTCGCATAAATACCTCCGATTGGATGCTGTCAATGATGATTTGATCGTGCCTTATTGGACTGCCGCTACCTTTGCAACGCGTTCCGGAAGGCAGAGCTTTGTACATCTGCCCGCGATCTCGATATCGCTGACGCGGCTCTCCACATCGTAAAGATTGCGTACGAGTTCACGGGTGAATACCGCGCTGGGTGCGCCGTCTGCGAGAATCTCTCCGGCGCGGACGGCAACGAGGCGCTGGGCATAGCGCACCGCTTGATTGAGATCGTGCAGCACCATGACGACAGTGAGACCGAGCATATCGTGCAGCTGCTCCACAAGCTCCATCAGCGCGAGCTGGTGACGGATGTCAAGATATGTTGTCGGCTCGTCGAGGAGCAGCGCTTCCGGCTGCTGGGCGAGCGCCATCGCCAGACGTGCGCGCTGGCGTTCACCGCCGGAAAGTGCGCGGATCGGCCGCATGGCAAAGGCTTCCATCCCCGTGCGGGAAAGCACCTCACAGCAGATATCCCTATCTTCTTTGGAAAACGTGTCCCAGAAGCTCCGATGCGGCAGCCGTCCCATGCGGACGAGCTCGAGCACTGTAATATCGCCCGGCGGGTCCGCACTCTGCGGCAGAAAGGCAATCTTCTGTGCGATCTCCCGCTCTGTTTTGCTCCAGATGTCGGCGCCGAGGAACTCCACCGATCCGCTGCGTGGTTTCAAGAGTCGGGCGAGTGCCTTTAGGAGCGTCGACTTGCCAGAGCCGTTTGGCCCGATGATGGCGGAGATCTCCGCGCGGCGGATGGAAACGTTGACCGAATGAATGATCTCCGCGCGTCCGTAGCCGACGGAAAGATCGTGCGCCCGCAGCAGTTCCTCCATATCGTCACCCCCTTCGCATGCCTTTTTTGAGCAGATAGAGAAAGAAGGGAGCGCCCAAGAAGGACATGAATACGCCGACCGGGACCTCCACCGGTGCGAAAACGACGCGTGCCGCCGCATCCGCGCCGGTCACAAGGGCCGCTCCCCAGATCGCCGATACGGGCAGCAGCCAATCAAAATCCGAACCTGTCAAAAGGCGCACCATATGCGGGATAATGAGCCCAACAAAACCGAGCATGCCGGCGGCGCTCACGGCCGATGCGGCAAGCAGCGCAGCGAGTATGAGGAGGATCAAGCGGGCGCGCGGGACATTCACACCGAGGCTCCGCGCGGTCTCCTCGCCGAGCTGCAGAGCGTTCAGCCAGCGGCTGCCGAGCAGCGTTCCCGCGAGGCCGACGAGGGTGTAGGGGAGAACCATCTCTGCATGGCTCCAGCTGCGCCCGGCAAATCCGCCTGCCATCCAGTTCACCGTGCCCTGCACGCGGTCGGAGTAAAAAACCATCAGCGCCGTCATCGCCCCGCCGAAAAACGCTGCGATTGCAACGCCTGCGAGCACCATACGCATCGGGTGCACGCCGTTTTCCCAGGAGAGCGCAAAGACGAGCGCCACGGCGATGATTGCCCCGACGAACGCACCGAGCGGAACAAACTTCGTCTCAGCCGGCAGCAGGATCATGATGCACATGGCGGCGAGCCCCGCACCGGCGGAAACACCAATGATTCCGGGGTCGGCAAGCGGGTTTTTCAGAATGCCCTGGAGAATGCAGCCCGCGAGCGCGAGATTGACGCCCGTCAGTGCACCCGTGATGATGCGCGGCAGCCGAATATGCCAGAGAATGCGATAGTCCTCCGGACTGCCGCTTCCCAGAAGTGTCGGGAGAAGATCATGCGGAGCGATCTCGACCACACCCGATGATGCACTTACGAGCAGCGCGCATAGGAGTACGAGGAAGCCGATCCCCAGCGCCAGACGCCGCTTCAGTGTACGCGGATGTACATCTGCGCAGAGATCTTTTTCCAATGCTTCCATATATAATAGCTCCGTTCTGTAATTTATGAGAGGTGTAATTATTTTCAATAATAGACGAAAAGAAAAAGGGATATATCCCTTTTTTAAATGCAATAAGTCCTATATATTCGTTACCGGCAGTCAAATCGTTATATTATAATAATTTTGTCATTTGCTTGTTGTTAGAATACCTTATCCTTTTTCTCTTGTCAACTTAAAACGTCAAACAGAAAACCGCCGCATGAAATTGCAATGCGGCGGTTCTGCGTTCTCTGTATTCTTATTCGCCCATGACGACGATGATGCATTTGCGCGTACGGGCACGCGTGCGGTCAAAATCGACGAAGTAGCAGTAGCCGGTTGTTCCGACGCCGAGCTTGCCGTCGGTGACTTCGAAGGTCTCAGACGAGCCGATGAGAGTTGCCTTGAGGTGGGCGTCGCAGTTCCAGAGTGCCTTGCGGTCGCCGCCCGGGAGGTATGCCTCCGCATCGGGCCAGCTCTCGACCGCGCGGTAATGCTCCTCGCCCGGATACTGGTACTGGTTCCAGCCTGTCTGGTCGGGGATGATCTTCTCGAGGACGGCGTTCAGATCGTTCTGCAGGAACTCGGTGCCCGTCTCGTCGACATCGTGCACGAACTCCTCGAAGAAGACGGCGCAGGTCGTGTGCGGGGAGATCACCGTGGCGATCCCCTCCCGGATGCCGCTCTCGGCGATGGCCGTGCGGAGTTCCTCGGTGATGTTGATAAAGGTCGGCGTTCCGCCGTGGGATTCGAGCGTCAGTTTCTTCTTGAAGACCGTCATATCTCTTCTCCTTATGCTGCGCTTTCCTCGGATTCGCGTACCGCCGCAGCACGCACGATGGCTTCTGCCATCTCCATAATGCGCTCCGCCGGGTTAGGGGCGTTCAGAATGCCGCTTGTTGCGCCGCTGCCGTCGGCACCGAGGCGGACAACGCGGTAGACATCGTCCGCCGTTGTAATGCCCGAGGCAATCATGACGGCAATCGTTGGATCAATGCTACGGATCTTTGCAACAATGGATGTGGTATAGCTGTCGTCTGCAGTCCTGCCCGTGCCGATGAGATCCGTCGGCTCGCAGAGCAGGATATCCGGATGAAATGCGGCGATGGCCGTGCCCTCAGCGAGGGAATCCGCACAGGCAATCGTCTCGATGCCGAGCTCTCGTACGCGGGCGATGGTCTTTGCGAGTTCCGCCATCGTCATGGGATTCTCCGCATGGTTGAGGAAGGTCGCACGCGCACCTGCCTCATACAGCGCCTCGGGCAGGAGATGCCCCATGCCGCGTCCCGGCTTCAGACTCTCCATCGCCTGTGCCGTGACGATGATCGCGTCGGTGTTCTCGCGGATATAGCGGATATCGGAGAAGGGGCAGGTGAAGTAGATCTTCAGCCCCGTTTTCTTGGCGGCGGCATCGGCAGCCTGTGCAAGCGCGAGCGATTCCTTGCCGTAGAGATAGGATTTCGGATTGACAACGAGGAACGGTGCAAGACTGCTCTTCATGATAAAGCCCTCCTGTATCAGAATGAAATATTACCATTGGATAATAAAATGTTACCATAGGTAAAACGCGTTTGCAATATGCTTTCCTGTTGACAAAAGGATAAGTAATCACATACTATAACAAAAGTAAAAGAAAAGGACGGCGCGTTATGACCAGCAAAAAGCAGCAGCGTCTGCATGAGAAAATCCGCGATGCGATAGAGCGGCAGTTCGCGGATCTTGCCTATTTCTCTCCCATCCCAGGAGAGCGGGAGCTGTGTCAGCAGCTCGGCGTGAGCCGTCCGACGGTGCGCAAGGCACTCGAGCTGCTCGAGGCAGAGAATAAAATCGTGCGCATGCAGGGGCGCGGATCGTTCTACACGGGGGAGAAAATTCCCGTAGACTATTCCGAGGTGCAGACGCGCGGGTTCGGCCTTGCCCAAATGTTCTCCGCAGAGGGACGCGTTACGCGGAGCACAGTGCTCCAGCAGGTTGTTGAGCCCGCGCGCGGCAATCTCGCAGCGATGCTCGGCGTTGCGGCAGAGACGCTCGTCTTCCATCTGAAGCGTCTGCGCTACGTGGACGAGCATATCTATGCGGTGACGGACGACTACATTCCGCTCGCGCTCTGTCCAGAGCTTATGCATGTCGACTTTACGAGCAGTGGCCTCCTGCGCACCCTTGAGGCGCATGGTATTCACCCCTATGCGGAGGATAAGACCATCGAGGTTATTCATGCCGCGCCCGAGATTGCGCTCTATCTCAAGGTGGAGGAGCAGGCGCCGATTTTCGTCACACGGATTCTGACGACAGACCGCACAGGGCGCGTTATCCAGTATGCGACGGCGAAGGCGGACGCATTCCGCAGCCGTTTCCGCGTCCGTTCGACAGCGAAGGAATAACCACTGGTAAATAAATAATTGACAAACGGGCCGCGCTGAAATATCATGAGCGCATACGCATTCGGTTTCAGGAAGATAAAGGAGTGATCCCCATGTTGGTCGATGGAAAATCCGTTCTCGATGCCGCAAAGGCGGGGCGCTACGGTATTGTCGCCCCCGACTTTCTCACGCTGAACGCCGCGCGTGTCTTCGTTCAGACGGCGGACGCGCTCAAGACGCCGATCCTGCTCTCCTTTGCGCAGGGGCATGCGGGGCTCATCTCTCTCGAGGAGGCAGCTCTCGTCGGCAAATATTGGGCGGAGAAAGTGGCGACCCCGATTGTCCTGCATCTCGACCACGGACAGGATTTCGATTTTCTGCGCCGTGCGATCGAGCTCGGCTTTACCTCTGTTATGCTGGATGCGTCAATGAAAGAGATGGACGAGAACATCCGCCTGACTAAGGAAGTGGTCGCCTACGCGCATACGAAGGGCGTCAGTGTCGAGGCAGAGATTGGACATGTGGGCGGTGCCTCGGAGGGGGTCGAGGGAGCGACCTCGGAGAGCGTCTATACGACGGTGGAGGAGGCGAAGGCATTCGCAGAGGCGACGGCAGTCGACTCTCTCGCCGTGTCCATCGGCACCTCGCACGGCGTCTACAAGAGCAACAAAGCGCCGGAGCTGAACTTCACGCGCCTGCGCGAACTCGCTGCCGCCGTACCCGTTCCGCTTGTCCTGCACGGCGGCTCGGGCACAGGCGACGAGAATCTGCGCCGCGCCGTACGCGAGGGCATTGCGAAGCTGAACATCTATACGGATTTCCTCACGGGTGCGATGGCGGAGATCAAGGCGGCGCATACAGACTCGCTGATCGAGACGCAGAAGGCGGCGGACGAGGGAATGCGCAGGGTGCTTACGCATTACATCAATCTTATCTCCAAAATATAAGCACGCGAGCTGTCGATTTTCGGCAGCTTTTTCATTCGGCGCATAAGGATTGGAACAAAAGACAAGAGCATCAGTCTGCATGGAAGCACATTTACAAAAATTCAATAAAGTATTTATTGTAAAAAATATCACCCGATGCTATAATTCAATCGATACATGAAGACGACGTGGAGGGAGGCGATTTCTTGCAGACGGAGATGCTTCTCGGCGGACTGTTTCTGCTGTTTGTCATCCAAGTGGCCGGCACGCATTTGCAGGTCAGGGAGTACAAGCGCGCCGTGCGCGAGATGCACAAATTGGGCAATGTCGGCATCGGTTCGCGCCGCCGCCGGCTCGGTCCCTCGAACATCGTGATCATCGCCTGCAATTCGGACGGCGAGATTCTGGACGGACGCATGATGCAGGGGATGACCATCCTCAGCCGCTTCCGTCCGATGGAGGATATCGTGGGGCGGACGATTTACCGTCTGCATGAGGAGTATGCGGCGCTCCCGGAGAAGCGGCGCGCACATTACAAGGGGCATATGCAGGCGCTCGAGGCGCTGATGACGCGCCTGCAGCCGGCAGAGGAGCCGGACCCTGCATAGCGCAGTGTTCGGAGAATATATGGAGTAAGGCAGTTCATCGCATAGGAGGAAAACGCATGTATAAATCTGTGAAGATTGTCGCAGGAAAAGGGGGCTGGGGAGGTCCGCTCGTCCTTGTTCCGACGGAGACGCGGAATAAGATCGTCAGCGTTACGGGCGGCGGCGTTCACCCGCTCGCAGCGCAGATTGCAGAGATGACGGGCTGTGAGACGGTGGATGGATTCTCGACAGGGGTGCCGGATGAGGAGATCCTGCTCTCTGTTGTGGACTGCGGCGGTACAGCGCGCTGCGGCGTCTATCCGAAAAAGGGTATTCTGACGGCGAATGTTCTGCCTGTCGGCAAGACAGGGCCGCTTGCGCAGTTTATTACGAAGGAGCTCTACGTTTCGGCCGTCGATATGTCCTGTCTGTCCTATGCGGACGAGGCGGAAAGCACGGCCGCGGCAGAGGCAGCACCCGCCTATGCGCCTAAGAGCAAGGCGCAGGCAAAGGCGGAGATCGCAGCGCTGCAGAGCGGGCGCGAAAAGAATTTTGTCACGCGCCTCGGCATCGCGATCGGCGGCGTTGTCAATAAGTTCTATGCCGCGGGACGCGAGACGATCGACATCACGATCAAGAGCATCCTGCCGTTCATGGCGTTCGTCTCCATGATTCTCGGCATCATCAGCGTCTCGGGACTTGGCAATATCATTGCGAATACTATCTCACCGCTCGCGAGCACGCTGCCCGGCATGCTCGTCATCTCGCTCATCTGCGCGATTCCGTTCATCTCACCGGTTCTCGGCCCGGGTGCAGTCATCGCCCAGGTCGTCGGCACGCTGCTCGGCGCACAGATCGGCATGGGCAACATCCCGCCGCAGTATGCGCTGCCCGCGCTCTTTGCGATTAACGCGCAGGTCGGCGCCGACTTCGTCCCCGTCGGACTCAGTCTTGGCGAGGCGGATCCCGAGACGATCGAGCTCGGCGTTCCGGCCGTTCTCTACTCGCGTGTCATTACAGGCCCTCTGGCGGTGCTGATCGCCTATGCGGCAAGCATTGGACTTTACTAATCGGGAGGGATATAGTATTATGGAACTGATAGCAGCAGCAGCAAACGGCTTTATGGATCTCTTCCGCGCAGGTGCGGCGACATTTACCTCGTGGGTGACAGGGATCATTCCCTTGCTCGTCATCATGATGACGGCGGTCAACTCGCTGATCAAACTCATCGGTGAGGAGCGCGTGAACGGTGTGGCCCAGCGCGCGACGGAGAACATCATCACGCGCTATACGGTGCTGCCCGTGTTGGCGGTGCTTTTCCTCGGCAACCCGATGTGCTATACGTTCGGCAACTTTGTCGATCAGAAGTACAAACCCGCTTACTATGACGCGGCGGTCAGCTTCGTGCATCCCGTGACGGGACTCTTCCCCCATGCGAACGGCGGCGAACTCTTCGTCTATATGGGGATTGCGGCCGGCATTACGGCGCTCGGACTGCCGCTCGGTGATCTTGCCGTCCGCTATTTCTTCGTCGGCATTGTCGTCATCCTGATTCGCGGCATCGTCACCGAGAAGATCTATCTCTATATGAAGCGCCGTGAGGAAAAACAGGCATAGGAAACAGTCTGGCAAGACAGGGGGATGCGGTATGAAATTCTATTGTGAAATCACGAGCTGGGGCGAGGAGGCTCTCCTCTTCCTGGATGACCCGAACGCCAACTTCATCATTATCTTCAACAACAATGCTCCGGCGGAGCTGGCGGAGTTCTCTGTCCTGCATACGCCGGCGAATTACAATGCAGACCCTGCGGTCGGCGACACGATGATCATCTGTGATAAGGCGTTCAACATCACGGCGATCGGCGATGAGGCGCTGCATACGCTGAAGGAACTCGGTCACTGCACACTCTCCTTCAAGGGCGGAACGACGCCCGAACGGCCCGGCTGCATCATGCTGCAGGGGGATGCTCCGCTCACGAAAGAGGATGTCAAGATGGGAGCCAGCATCGAGGTCTACTGAGATGATGCCACAGGGGGCTGCCGCTGCAGCGGCAGCCCTTTTTTCAGCAATTTGATAGAAAATATGTCAATGAGGATGACAAAAGATAGAATGTGTTCTGTACGCAAAAGGGGGTTGCCATGAAGAAAATTGTTGATGATGTGCGCTTGATCTTCAAATGCTGCAGTCTTTACTATCAAGACGGCCTCGGGCAGAAGGAGATCTGCGAAGTGCTCGGCATTTCGCGTCCCACCGTCTCGCGTATGCTCACAATCGGCAAGGAGCGCGGCATCGTCCGCATCGAGATCCAGAATCCGGACAACATCGCCTACGGGAAGATGGAGCGTGAGCTGGAGAAGAAATTTAATCTGCAGGAGGTTATCATCGTTCCGTCCAGCCCGATCTCGGACGGACAGTATCCGATCAACTCTGAGATCGGCAGCGCAACGCTCGAGTATCTGTCTCGTGTTTTGCTGGACGGCTATCTCGTCGGTATTACGATGGGGCTTTCGATACAGAATGTCGTGCGTTCGGATTACTTTATCCGCAGCCCAATCAAGGCGACCTTCGTGCCGCTTGTGGGCGGAGTGGCGGAGAGCCGCCTCGATATTCACTCGAACTACCTTGCGCAGGAGTTTGCCGATCGCTTTGTCGGAGACTGTGTTCAGTTCTTCTCTCCGGCTGTGTTCTCGCGGCGTGAGGTCCTCGAAGGGTTTTTGCAGGAGAAGACGATCCAGAACGTGATCCGCCTGTATGCGCGCCTCGACCTCGTGCTCATGGGCATCGGCGTCCCCACAACCGAGCATTCGACCATTCTTCGCACAGGATATGTCGATCACACGATCCTCGAAGAGTTCACGGTGCGCGGTGCGGTAGGGGACATCGCTCTGCGGTATTTTGACGAGAACGGCGACACGACTCCGTTTCAGGACTTTAACGACCGCGTAGCAGGCATTTCGCTCGCCGCGCTGAAAAAGATTCCGCGCCGTGTCGGCGTTGCGGGCGGACGTCATAAAAAGGACGCCGTGCTCGGCGCCATCCGCGGCGGATTCATCAACGTGCTGATCACGGATATTGACTGCGCCGAGAACCTCCTTTAGTGCGGTTGTAAAAAAGAAAATCTATGGTACAATGCAGATAATTTCTTTGGGATTTGTGAGGTGCACATCTGCATGAACGATGAGAAAAATCTTGCGTGGCCGGTTTATCTCCTGCTGCTCGTCATCATATCTTTTCAGATTCTGTACGGGATCGGCGGGACGGCTTTGCTGGATCCTGACGAGCCAGTCTACGCAGAGACGGCGAAGGAGATGATCCGCTTTGGTGACTACCTTTCGCCGCGCATCTACAATGAATTCTGGTATGACAAACCGCCGATTTTCTACTGGCTTGTCGCGGCTTCATTCAAGCTGTTCGGCGGATTCAGCGAGCTGACGGCGCGTCTTCCCGCTGCGCTCATGGCGATCGGCTCGATCCTCATGACGGCGCTCGCGTCGGCGCGTCTTTTCGGTGCGCGCACAGGGTTCTGGTCGGGGATTGTCATGGGGACGAGCGTCATCCTCATGTATATGGGCAAGGCTTCTGTGACCGACAGTACGCTGCTGTTCTTTATGACGGCGGCGCTCTTTTCGTTCGTTCACCGTCAGTATTGGCTGATGTATCTTGCCTGCGGTCTCGCGGTGATGACGAAGGGACCGATCGGCATTGTGTTCCCGGGCGGGATTATATTTTTCTATCTGCTCATCACACGTCAGCTCGAGCAGCTGCTGCGCATGCACATCCTGCGCGGCATTCTCCTTGTCGCTGCCATCGGGCTGCCGTGGTATATCTATATGTACGAGGTGCACGGCATGCCGTTCACCTATGAATTCATCGGCTTTCACAATGTCAGCCGCTTTACCGCGCCTTTGCACCCCGTGCGTGCGCACTGGTGGTTCTATTTCCCCGTTGTCATTCTTGGGTTCTTTCCGTGGACGGGGCTGCTCTTTCAGTCGGTGAAAAATGCATTTCACCGCAGCTTTGGTGAGGAGGCGCAGCTGCTCGCGTTTTTCCAGGTGTGGTGGATCTTTGTGCTCGTATTCTTTTCCATCGCCCAGACAAAACAGGTCTCCTATATGCTGCTGCTGACGCCTGCACTCGCGACCATCATTGGATGGAATCTCGCGCGCATGCTGGATGACTGGCGGCATACGCATCTTGCATGGGCCGGCGGGAGCGCGTTCATGTTCCTTGTGCTCGGACTTGGCTGGCTGATGAGCGGTGACAGTCTCGCGGGACTTGCCGAGGGCGGGCTCTGGCTCGGTACGATTACCCTGATCCTCGGGGCCGTAATCGTCTATACGATCACGGCGTCGCGGCAGTTCCTGCTCGCGGCATGGCTGCATGTGCTCGCGGGCATCGTGACAATGGTCATTGCCTTTGGCTTTATGATGCCCGCGATCGAGGGGCATTTCAGTGTGAAGCAGGTGGCGCTGGACTATGCTGCGAAGTATCATGCGGCAGCAGAGGCGGAGGGGAGAGCCCTCTACGTCGACAAGCAGCTCCGCCCCGGCGTCATGGTCTATACGGATATCCCGGGTATTGAGGCAGACACGAACGAGGCGGGATCGCTCGCTGCGCTGCACGCGGATGAGCGGCCGAAATATATCATCATGCGCGACTTTATGTACCGCAAGATGATGAAGGAGCTCGGCGCGGAGAATTGGCAGCTCGTCGAAGAGCGCGACGGCATCTGTATATTTAAGGATGACAGAATATGAGCGCGCCCGTCCTCTATCTCGTCGTCCCCTGCTATAACGAGCACGAAGTACTGAGCGACACGGCAGAAAAACTCGCGCATAAACTCACGCAGCTGATTGATGCCGGAAAAATCAGCGAGCGCAGCCGTATTGCCTTCGTCAACGACGGCAGCAGCGACCGCACATGGGAGATCATCCGTGCGTATACGGAGCGCAGCGCGCTTTTTTCCGGCATCAATCTCGCGCACAATGAGGGGCATCAGAACGCGCTCCTCGCCGGGCTGATGACGGTACTCCCGTATGCGGATGTCACGATCAGCATGGATGCCGACCTGCAGGATGATATCAATGCGGTCGACGCCATGCTCGAGAAATACGCGGCGGGGGTGAACATCGTCTACGGCGTGCGCGCGAACCGCAGCTCAGATACATTTTTCAAACGATTTACGGCGGAGAGCTTCTACCGTGCGATGCGGGCGCTCGGCGCCGACATCGTGTTCAACCACGCGGATTTTCGTCTGATGGACCGGCGGGCGCTCACGGCGCTCGCAGAGTATCCGGAGGTGAATCTCTTCCTGCGCGGTATCGTGCCCATGATCGGACTTACGCACGGTGTCGTCTACTACGCCCGCAAAGAGAGACTTGCGGGTGTATCGAAGTACCCGTGGCGGCGCATGGCGTCGTTCGCATGGGAGGGGGTGACCTCGCTCTCCGCGCGTCCCATCCGCCTCATCGCGCAGATGGGCATGTTCATTTCCTTCATCAGCGGGCTGATGCTCATCTGGTCGATTGTCCGCCATTTTATCGGTGAGACAGTTGTCGGCTGGACGAGTCTCGTCGTTTCGCTCTGGTTCCTCGGCGGACTGATCCTGCTCTCCGTCGGCGTGATCGGTGAGTACGTCGCAAAGATCTATCTCGAGGTCAAGCGCCGCCCGCGCTACCTCGTGCAGGATTTTATCGACGGGAATGCAGAACAGAAACATGATTTTTGAAAAATTTTTTTGAAAGAAAAGAAGGATAATCTTATTTTGTGGAGAATTATTATCTGTGAAAGACAAAATAGATCATATCTATGATGTCTGACACTCCACATTTTGAACGAAGCGCTGATCAGCGAAGGCGAAATGACAGTGTTTCTTCAATTTTACTTTGCTGTGTATTTTATTTTGGAAGACCGATCATTCGGTGCTTCCGCAATAGGAGGGATTTAAAATGTCCGTTTTTTATCTTGCAGGCAAGAAGCATATGGTTGAGGTCTACGGCGATGAGGCTCTGAAGCTCACCGCAAACGGCGAGGAACTCAAGGCGATCGTGCCGAACACGGAGGACGCGGCGCAGGAGAAGCACGTTCCCGTAGCAACCTACGATGCGGCGAAGAACGAGGTGCATGTAAAGGTCGGTTCTGTCGCCCATCCGATGACCGAGGCTCATCTCATTGAGTGGATCATGCTCGTGACGAAGAAGGGGGTGCAGCGTGCTGATCTTACAGCGACGGATGCGCCCGAGGTTACGTTCCGTCTCGCGGACGGCGATGCGCCGGTGCGCGTGCTCGAGTACTGTAATCTGCACGGACTCTGGCAGGCTGCGGTCTAAACTGCGCCGTATTCTGCAAAATAAAGCCGCTGTACCGTTTGTGCAGCGGCTTTTTATCGGTTGATCTGCCTTTGTTCAAATTAAAATTCTAGCGTATTTCCAATTTTCTCTGTATATAATTCATCTCAGCAAGAAGGAGAATTTGGGTGTAAATTGGGGAGGATATGGAATGCGCTGGGCACGGATAAGCGTTGTGACGACGCATGAGGGCGCGGATCTCATCGCAAATATTCTAATGGAACTCGGCGCTGCCGGCACCGAGATCGACGATCCGTCGCTCGTGAACGAGTACATTGACGCGGGGCTTTGGGACTATACCGATCTGCCCCGCGCAGAGGATACGGAGACGGTGACGGTGCGGGCATATCTGCCGGAGGATGCGCGCCTGGAGAGCAGCCTCCTTGCGCTTGCCGAGCGCATCGCAGCGCTCAGACATGCAGGTGCTGCGCTCGGTGCGGGGACGATCTCTCACAGTTTCGTTGCCGATGAGGATTGGGCAGAGACGTGGAAGGCATACATTCACACGGAGAAGATCGGGGAGCGGATTGTTGTTCGCCCCACATGGGAGGAATACACCCCGTCGGCGGATGAGATCGTCATTGAACTCGACCCGGGTGCGGCATTCGGCACGGGGGCGCATGCGACAACCGCGATGTGCCTGCGCTGGCTGGAACATCTCGTGAGTCCAGGGATGCGCGTCTATGATGTGGGCTGCGGGTCGGGGATTCTCGCCGTTGCAGCGGCGAAGCTCGGTGCGGGCGAAGTCATCGCGATGGACTACGATCCCGTGGCGGTCTCCGTCGCAGAGGGAAATATTCGGCAGAACAATGTCCATAATGTCGTCGCGTGCGAGAGCGATCTGCTTTCGGCGTGCGAGGGAACTGCGCCTGCAGAGCTGATTACGGCGAACATCATTGCAGACATCATCATCCGCCTCTTTGCTCAGCTCGATCGCCATCTTGCCCCCGGCGGCACGCTGCTCGCCTCAGGCATCATCGACGACCGCATTGCGGATGTTGAACATGCGGCGGCACAGCACGGCTTTACGGTGCTCGATATGACCTGTGAAAAGGAATGGGCGGCGATGATCATACGCCGCACCTCGGATCTTAAGAACTGATGCGGCGGCTGTTTTATGCAGGGGAACTTGCAGAGGAAATTCGCATTACGGGCGGGGATGCGCATCATCTTGCCCGCGTTATGCGCGCGCAAATCGGAGATGATGTGATTGTTGCCGGAGCAGACGGCAGAGCAGCGCGCATGACGGTGATCGCTGCTGCGCGCGATGCCGTGACCCTGGCTCTTGCAGAATATATTGCGCAGGAAGAAGCGCGCGGCACCGAGGTATTCCTTGCGCAGGCACTGCTCAAAGGGGAGAAGATGGACTTTGTCGTGCAGAAGGCGGCGGAGCTTGGCGCAGCGGGGATCTATCCGGTCAAAACAGAGCATGTCGTCGTGCGCTATGACGCGAAAAAGGCGGCGGCAAAAACTGCACGCTGGCAAAAGATCGCCGATGAGGCGGCGAAGCAGTGCGGGCGCAGCATGCTGATGCCGGTTGCTCCGATCCGGCCGCTCCCTGATCTTTTGGTGGATGCGCGGATCTTCGACCCGGCAGATACGGCGATTGTATTCTGTTATGAGCAGGAACATCGGCAGTCTGTACGAACAGTTCTGCAGACGATCAAAGCGAGGCGTGTTGTTATTTTCGTCGGGGCAGAGGGGGGCTTCTCTTCTGCCGAGGCGGATATGATCTGCGCGGCGGGCGGACAGCCGGTCTCTCTCGGACGGCTGATCCTGCGTGCGGAGACGGCGGCGCTTACGGCGCTCGCAGTGACACAGTATGAATTGGGAAATTTGTAAGGGAGGAAATCCTATGAAAAAGAAATATGCAGCGCTCTTTGCGGCAGTTTTTGCGCTCTCTATGATTGCGGGCTGCGGCGGCAGCGACAAAGCAGAAACAGGGGCCACCGCCAGCGCGCAGCCTGCGGCAGAGACACAGGGGCGCGGACTCAGTGGTGAAACGGCGCCGAAGTTTACGCTCAAGAACCTGGCGGGAGAGGATGTTGCCGTCGAGGCGAAGGGCAAGCCTTATGTGTCAATTTCTGGGCGACATGGTGTCCGCCCTGTCAGGCGGAGATTCCTGATCTGGCAGCATTCTATGCAGCGAACGGCAATAAGGCGGATTTCTACGCGGTCAATCTCCAGGAGGAAGCGCAGCCGGTGCAGAAGTTTATGACGGAGCGCAAGGCCGATCTTCCCGTCGTACTCGATACAAACGGTGATGCGGCAAACCTCTACGGTGTGCGCGCGATCCCAACGACCGTCGTCGTAAATGCCGAGGGCAAGGTCGTCTACCGCAAGACGGGCGGCGTGACCAAAGAGGAACTCGAAGATGTTATCAACCACCTCTAAGGGACACTTTCGGGAGGGGCTGCACGTATGGAGCTGACACTTCTCGGCGGGGCCTTCCTCGCGGGATTCCTCTCGTTCATCTCGCCCTGTGTCCTGCCGCTCCTTCCCACGTTCTCACTGATCCTTGCGAAGAACAGTCAGCAGGACGGCGGTGAGGCAAGACGCCTCTACGCCAATACAACTGCATTCCTCGCGGGATTTACGCTCGTTTTTGTTCTGCTCGGTGCGACAGCGTCGCTCATTGGAGCCTGGCTCTTTTCCTATCAGGATATCCTGCGGCAGGGAGCGGCCGTGCTCATCATCGTGATGGGCCTCTTTATGACGGGGTGGATCAAGATCCCGCTCCTTCTGCGTGAGTATCGTCCGTTTCAGCGGCGCGGGTTCGGCGGCATCGGGGGCGCGTTTCTCCTCGGCTGCGGCTTTACGCTTGGCTGGACGCCGTGTACGGGGCCGATGCTCGCAACCATCCTGCTCTATGCGGGAGATACGGCGACGGTCGGCGCGGGAGCCCTCCTGCTCTTCGTATACAGTCTCGGCTTTGCTGTTCCGTTCTTCCTGCTCGCCGTGATCTGGCGGCGGCATATCATGAAGCTGCGGGCCTTCTATCAGTATTTGCCGATCATCCAGCGCGCGGCGGGCATCGTGCTCGTCCTCCTCGGCATACTGCTCTGGTCGGATTCGTTGGCCTATCTTGTGCGCATCCTGTCGTAAAACTTCCAGAATATAGAATGACCTCTCCACATTTTTGCTGATGCAGAGAGGCCATTTTTATTTTGCAAATTAAGGGAATTCGCTGCGTGTATCCGCGTTGTAAATGGTGTCCCGTCCTTGACAGAAGAATATGCGGAAGAATGCGGGAGGATAGAGGAGCGGCGCCCAGACCAGAAGACAATAACATACGATTGTCTTGTGCGAAACGCCAAGATCCTTGCAGCGCCGTGCAGCGATGGAGTAGAAGGATAAAATACCGACCGCAGTGGTTGCGATATACAAAAGATCGAGCTCTTGTGAAGGCTTCAGGGAACGCAGCCATTCGATTTCTGAAAAAGCCACGAACGCCCATACGATCAATTCCAGAAGGAAATATTTTCGGTTCAGACGTGCACGGAAAATACGGTAGCGGAGCCCGCTGTCCATTGGTGGCGGAGGCTCACACGCTGCGGCCGCACGCTTGATCTCCCGATCCTTCCGATAGGCTTTCAAAAACAGTGTGAGGAATATCGTCAGGGAGACGTAAGAGGAAAATTCCTCTGCCCATATACTTTCATTCATAAACCGGATCCTTTGCAGCTTTTGCATCAAATCATATCACGAATGCTGAACGCGGACAAGAGTTTGCAACACATTGTATTTTGATAGTCCATATGCTATGGTATATGAAAAGGAGAGGTTATGATTTCACAGAACAAAGGGAAAATGTATTTTACAACGCGGGAACTCGTCTTTACCGCACTCATGACAGCGTTTGTCTTTACGGCGACCTATCTGCCGCACATTCCGATCCCGCTCGGCTATGCGCATCTCGGGGATGCAGTGATCTTTCTGCTCGCCCTCATGACGGTGCGCCGCGTGACTTTTTTTGCCGCCTGCGTCGGTTCGGTGCTTGCCGACCTTCTCGGCGGCTTTGTGCTCTGGGCACTGCCGACCCTCATCATCAAATTTGTGATGGCAGAGATCGTTTTCCGCATTGCGCGCAGGAGAGACAGCCTTGCGGGCCGCAGGAATATCATCGTCGCGCTCGTGCTCTCGAGCCTTTGGATGGCGGCAGCATATACCCTCGCAGGAGCGGTGCTCTACGATAGTTTAACAGCGGCGCTTGCCTCCTCGCCCGGTCTTCTTATGGAGGGCATCATCAACGGTGTGATCGCGCTTCTCCTGCTGCCGCTGCTGCGGGAGCATTTTCCGAGACGTTGATCATTTGGCTGTATTTTAGCAGAACGAGGATTCTTCGATAAATAAGATATAGGCAAATATCCGGAGGCGGTAAGGTGAATTTCCATGTGACGCTTGAGAACAAAGATACGCGTGTCCGCAAAGTGCATCATGAAAATGGGAAGACCGTATTAACAGCGGGGGCCGGCTCCTGTCTCCTCAACGGAAATTTTATTGTGCAGAGTGATGCCGCGCATGTGCTGATCGGGCGATACTCGTCGCTGGACTATGGCGTGACCTTTGTGTTCGGCGAGAAGGAATGCACATGTGCGGCAAACTATTCATTCGAGATGCTTGCAGCAAATGGGGATGATTTGAAGCTCGTTCCCGTCGGCGAGCGGAATCAGATCATCATCGGGAATGATGTACGCATCGGCGCGGGCGCAATTATTATGGGCGGCGTCCGTATCGGCAATGGGGCTGTGGTAGAGGCAGGAGCAGTTGTTGCGGAAGATGTGCCGCCCTATGCCGTTATGGCAGGCAATCCGGCGCGCGTCCTCCGGCATCGGTTTGATGAAGATACGACGGCTGCGCTCCTGCAGATCAGATGGTGGGATTGGCCCGAGGGGAAAATTCGGGAACATATCCGGCTGCTTTGCGGAGATGCGGTAAAGTTTACCCGGAAATTCTCTGTTGAGGCAAACGACACAGCAGGAACGGGTGCGACTGCGCTTCAGCTGTGCGACCTCAAAAAACAGGGCTATCGGATCTACTATTTCGTACCGGACTTTTCTTCGGCAGAAGCGATTTGGCGCAAGGTGTTCCGGGACTATCTTCGATCGTATACGGCAGAGGATCAAACAGCTCTCTTTATCGAGATCCCGGAGACGGCAGCTTCGGCGGAGACAGATGAGCTCCTTTCGTTGTTGTCAGCGCTCGGTACGAATGCGCCCCTTGTGCTCTCGCACACATGTCCGGAGGGATTTGATGCGGAGGCTCTTCAGCAGGCAGAATGCTTTATTACAACCAAGGAAGCTATATCATCGCAATGTGCGGACTATGCCGCTGAGGCAGGCGTGCGGACTGCCTATGGTCTGGACGACGCGCGCAGCTTGTTTGGCGTTTCGAAGGAGTTTGATGTCAGCATTTGTGTTCTGACCTGCCGGCCGGACTATGAGAAGCTTTTCATTACGCTGACCTCTGCGATTCAGCAGCGAGGATGCAGTTATGAGATTGTGATCGCAGATGACGGCACGGTAGATTTTCAGCAGCAGGAAATCGAGCTGTGGCTGCTGCGTCACGGCTTCATCGATTATACTGTGGTGCGCAGCCTCGAGAATCGGGGGACGGTGCATAATGCGGCAAGTGCGCTGCGTGCGGCGCGCGGACGCTGTGTAAAGATGATCTCTCCGGGAGACTACTTTTACAGATACGATGTGTTGACGAATATGCTCCGCTTCATGGAGGAGAGAAACTATAAAATCGCATTTGGCCGTACCTGCTGCTATCAGTCCGATCATCGTGGCTATAAGATTGTCAACACGATGAATCCCCTGCATTTGCGCCCCTATCGCAGCAGCGATATGCGTGCCGTCAAAGAAGCCTATCTGATTTACGGCGATTTTGCCTGCGGCGCTGCGTTTATGGGGGAGCGAAGGCTGGTGCAGTCATATATAGAGGAAATTCTCGGCAAAATTATCTATGGAGAAGACGGCATATATGCAATGATGCTCGCAGACGATATCGAACTCGGTTTTTGGGATGAGAATTTTATATGGTATGAATACGGCGTCGGAATCTCCATGGGCGCATCGGAAGAGTGGAAGGCACGCATTGGAAAAGACAGTGCAGTATGTTTTGCGCTGATTGAACATAAGCACCCGGAAATTCGAGCGGAAAAAGAGAAGCGGCGTCTCGCTCACGGCGAAGAAGACTTCAACGCGGTGCGTCAGCAGTATGCAAGAGAGGTCGTTGCCGCGCAGATGGAAGAAGCGGGCGGATACAGACAGAATGTAGACCCGCATGAACTCGAGAAACTGGTGAAGAAAAGGGTTGTGTTCGCATAATTTTTGAGAGCTTCCCGCGTTGCGCATAAGGGGATGGACATTGAACTTTCATGTGGTATTGGAAAATAAAGACGCGCATATCCGCAAAGTAATCCGTGAAAACGGGAAAACCGTATTGACGGCAGGGGCGGGCTCCTATGTACTCGGCGGGAACTTCGCTGCGGATGACGACGATGTCCACGTACTGATCGGGCGCTATTCTGCCGTCTCTGACGATGTCGCGTTTATCTTTCAGAACGAAAATGAATGCAAAACGGCGCATGCTTCCATCGTGCCGCATAGCGCAGACAAATGGACAGACCGTCATTCAGGCAGACAGATTATCATTGGGAATGACGTACGGATCGGCGGCAAAGCGACGATTCTGGGCGGTGCCCGTATTGGCAATGGGGCTGTGGTAGAGGCGGGAGCAGTCGTGACGGAAGATGTGCCGCCTTATGCCGTTATGGCAGGCAATCCGGCGCACGTCCTCCGGCATCGCTTCGATGAACAGATCGCTGCTGCGCTCGAGCGGATCAAGTGGTGGAATTGGTCCGAGGCAAAGATTCGGGCGCATATTCATATGCTCTGCGGAGATATGGCAAAGTTTATCCATAAATTTTCTGCGGCGCAAAATGATACGCCGGCTGCAGCGAATGAAACTGCGCTTCCGCTTAGGATGCTCAAAGAGCAGGGCTGTCGGATCTACTATTTTGTGCCGGACTTCTCATCAACGGAAGCGATTTGGCGCAAGGTGTTCCGGGACTATCTTCGATCATATACGGCAGAGGATCCAGCTGCTCTGTGTTTGGAACTCGGGCGGAAGGCTCCGCCTACAGCCCTTGGTGAACTCAATGAACTGCTTTCAGCGCTCGGGGAGAAGGCGCCGCTTGTACTGACGCATGAGAGCGGAAGGGACTTTTCCGTTCGAGCACTGCAGCAGGCAGATGTTCTGATTACGACCAAAGAGGATGTTTCATCCCGCTGTGCGGATTATGCCGCTGCTGCAGGGGCGGAGATTGTCTATGGCGGAGACGAACAGAGCAGGATTTTTCATGTTTGGAAAGAATACAATATCAGTATCGGAATTTTGACCTATCAGCCGGACTATGAAAAACTGCTGATGACGCTGACCTCCGTGATTCGGCAGCAAGGATGCAGTTATGAGATTGTGATCGGAGATGACGGTTCCAAGGATTTTCGAGAGCGGGAGCTCGAACTGTGGCTGCTGCAGCATGGATGCAGGGATTATGTGATCGTACGAAGTCCCGAGAATAAGGGAACGGTGCATAATGTGATGAACGTCCTCACTGCAGCACGGGGGCATTACGTGAAGCTGATCTCTCCGGGAGATTATCTCTACAATGACCATGTTTTAGCGGATATGCTGCGCTTTATGGAGGAGAACAGCTATAAAATAGCCTTCGGGCGTGCATGTTATTACTCCAAAATGGGTGATAAATATCATCTGATCAACCGCATGAATCCCTTTCAGCTGCGGCCGTACAGAGAACGGGACTTCTCTGCAGTCAAAGAGGCGTATCTGGTCTATCAGGACTATGTGGTCGGGGCTGCATTTATGGGAGAGCGCAGCTTGCTCGCCGCCTATACAAGGGATATACTCGGCCAAATTATTTACACGGAGGATGCTGTCTATCCGATTATGATTGCCGATGATATTCGGCTCGGGTTCTGGGATGAGAATTTCGTATGGTACGAGTATAACACCGGCATATCCGGCGATTTGTCGCAGGAGTGGAGAGAACGCCTTCTGTATGACAGCAAACGTACGCTTGCGATCATTGCGGAACGACACAGCGAGATCTTGGACATCATTTTTGGATCGGACGGCGGAAAACAGCACGATGATGCGGCATACAGGAGAAAGCGAGCAGCATACTATGCGGAAGCAGAGAGAATGTTAGCCGCAGGTTCTTACCTGCAGAACGTCGATCCGGCAGAGCTGAGCAAGCTGGTTCATGCGGAAGTCGTAACTTAATCGTTTTCAATCAGATGGGGGCACTATGCAAATTGTAAAATATATGTTCCAGCCGCATGGCGATGCGCGCGGGATGCTCGTGGCTCTGGAAGAATTTAACGACATTCCCTTTCGCATCAAGCGTGTTTACTATATGTATGACACCGTGGAGGGCGTTGTGCGGGGGCATCATGCGCATAAACGGCTGGAGCAGATCCTGATCTGTATTCATGGGAAATGCAAGATTCGCCTCGACAACGGCAGTGAGAAGAAGGTTGTTCTTCTTGAAAAACCATATGAGGGGCTTTATATTTCGCACGCCATGTGGCGTGAGATGTATGATTTCTCACCGGATGCCGTGCTCATGGTGCTGGCGTCCGAGGTCTATGACGAATCCGACTACATACGGGATTACGATGAGTTCCTGCGCATGGTAAATGAAGGGCGCACATCTGCGGCTCCTAAGAATTGATCATAAATGGGGGAGAATATGCACAGAGGGGAGAGAATCGCATACCATCCGGACATTGACGTTTCGGTGTGTGTGCTTACCTATCGGCCGAATCTGCTGAAGCTGTTTGCCACGCTTGAATCCATTGTCTGCCAGCAGGGCTGTTCCTTTGAAATCATCATTGCAGATGACGGCACACCGGATTTTGACAGAAAAATGATTGAGGCGTATTTTGCGCAGCGAAATTTCCATGCCTATACAATTGCGGCAAATCCCTACAACAAGGGGACAGTGAAAAATACGGCGAGCGCGTTTCCCGTGATGCGGGGCCGCTACATCAAAGCGATTTCTCCGGGCGATTTCCTGTACGATGAAACTACTTTGGCGCGTATGCTTCGATTCGTGGAGAACAGTCAATATCGGGTCGCTTTTGGGTGTACGTATTACTATCAAGAAGCAGGACCGCAAAACTATGAGGTGCTCGGTCAGCTCCAGCCGTCCAATATGGAGTCCTATCGCAGAAAGGCCTTTTCTGAAATTAAGAAGGAATATCTCATTGTACCGGACTTTCCTGTCGGCGGCGCGTTCTTTACGGAGGCAGAACTGCTCATCTCCTATACGGAGAAAATTCTTGGAAAGATTATATACGGCGAGGACTGCGTATATAACATCATGATTGCAGACGGAATTGAACTGGGATTCTTCGACGATCATTTTATCTGGTATGAAAAGGGCTCCGGCGTTTCATGGCAGCCTGAGTGGCAGCAGGCAATCCGTGCCGATCAAAATATGTACTATACGATGATCGCGGAGGATCATCCCGAACTGCGTGATCTGTGCAGTTGGAAGATTGACCCGGAGCACCATGCGGGGGAGCTCTATGAACTGTATATCGACGAATACATAAAGGAGGCTGTCCCCCGCATGCAAAGAGAAAATGCCGCCTCTTTAAAGCGGATCAACCAAGCGTATTTACAGCGCTGGCTTCGTTCCGGCCTGCTGTACGCCAATGGACGATGAGATCGTCTGGCTGCGGCAGCACAAGCGCTTTGCCGATGTATTCCTCTGACAACAAAGGAAAAATGATGAACATTGATCTTGCTGTTCTTGGACGACAGTATGACATTCACGCAGCAGAATATGAAGAGGCTGCGCTGCGTGCGCTCCGCTCCGGATGGTATATTCTGGGGCCAGAGCTGGAGGCGTTTGAACGGGAGTTTGCCGCCTATACAGGAGCAAAATATGCAGTCGGGCTGAATTCCGGGCTCGATGCCCTGACGCTCTCCGCTGCAGCGCTCGGCATCGGCGCGGGGGATGAGGTTGTCGTTCCGGCGAATACCTATATTGCGACAGCGCTTGCCGTTACGGAGAACGGCGCATCTCCCGTCTTTGCCGAGCCGGACGCGTACTACAATCTTGATGCCGCGCAGCTGGAAGCCGCGATAACATCGCGCACGCGCGCGATCATGCCCGTTCATCTCTACGGGCAGGCAGCCGATATGCCGCATATTATGCGTGCCGCAGAAAAATATCACCTCGCCGTCATTGAGGACTGCGCCCAGTCGCACGGCGCACATTTCGGCGCAACGATGACGGGCCGATTCGGCAATATTGGATGCTTTAGCTTTTACCCGACGAAGAACCTCGGCGCATTCGGCGACGCGGGTGCCGTTGTGACGGATGATGCGGTGCTCGCAGAGAGGATCCGCATGCTCAGAAACTACGGCAGTAAGGAAAAGTATCATAATGAAATGTGCGGCGTGAACTCCCGTCTGGATGAAGTTCAGGCGGCTCTTTTGCGCGTGAAGCTGAAATATCTGCCGGAGCTGACCGCCGAGCGAAAGGAGATTGCCGGTCAGTATCTGTCTGGCATACAAAATGAACACATCCTTCTGCCTCAGCTGCGGGAAGGCGCCGAGCATGTCTACCACCAGTTCGTCGTTCGGACAGCGCAGCGGGACGGATTCAAAAAATATCTCTCTGAACGCGGCATAGAGACCGTGATTCACTATCCGATCCCGCCGCACCGTGCAGAATGTTATGCGGGGCTCGGGTATGGGCGCGGCAGCTTCCCGTTGACGGAACGCTATGCCGATGAGGTGCTGAGCCTGCCGATGTTCAACGGAATGTGGGCGGATGAGATCGCCTATGTGATCGAGACCGTCAATGCATATCGCCCGTAATTCCGGCAAGGAGATTCTATGCGGAAACTTCGTCTGGAAGGAAACACGGTATATTTGGAAGAGGCTGCGGAAAAATATTTCCCGTACATTATTGCATGGCGCAATGATCCTCTGAACAATCGCTATCTGAACCAGCCCTTTCTTCTCGATATGGAAAAACAGAGGGCGTGGTATCGACGGTATTGCTCCGATCCGACGCAGGGACTTCTGGTCGTTGTGGATAAACAGAATGACACGCCGTTTGCCACGATGGGCTGGACAGATCATATTCCTGCGGAGAGACTGTGCATCACGGGGCGCCTGCTTGTCGGCGACCGACGTTATCGGGGGAGTCCGCTCTTTGCAGAAGCAACGCTGCTCTTTGCGGACTATATGTACGGCGCATTTGGCGCAGATACCTGTTATGCACATATCGTGCATGAGAATATTGCATCCGTGCGCTATCATGAAAAATACGGGTTTCATCGGAATATGGGAGCAGCACGGTTCCCCCGCGAGCTCGTGGTGAACGGCATGCAGCAGATGGAGTATGTTCGCACCAAAGAGGCGTGGCTTTCGGTGCGGGAGCATACGGTTCGGAGTTTATCCGAAATAAGTAAGACAACACTTTTGCTAAGATAGGCGGGAATTATGCAGGGACGATCATTTTCCAACATGAACACAGCGGCATATTACCTTCAGGAACTTCACAACCGTCCGCATCCGGAGCGCAGGATGCGGGTTGTCTTTCTTGTGCAGAACGACTTTATTTGGGATAAACAGTCTCCCGTATATGATGTATTCGCAGCGGACGATGACGTGGAGCCGATCATCGTGCTGCTTCCGACATATACTGCGACAGACCATACGGCAGGGAAGCGCGTGGGAGAATATGAAGAGCGCTATTGGCATTTTTTCCACGATCGCTATCAGGATGTTTATGATTTTACCAATGTTCTCGATCTGCGGGTCTTTCAGCCGGATTATATATTCTTGGCGCTGCCCTATGAAGATCTGCGCCAGATGGGCGGCACCCATACGACAGATCTCGTTAAAATTGCAAAACTCTGCTATATCGCGTACGGCACGCAGGGAACGAAGTTCTTTATTCATTGGGAGACGATGATGCAGGAGTTCTTCTCGCATATGACGTTTCATTTTTGTGACTCGCCGGAAGAGAAGGCTGCGATGGAATCTGCCTATCCGCATACGGTTTCTGCCGGACTGCAGCATTTCGAGGATCTCGGCTATCCGAGCTTTGTGCCCTACTTGGAATATCACGGTGAGCCGCACGGCACACGCAGAATCCTTTGGATGCCGCGTTGGACAACAGATCCTATGGTGGGAGGAAGCCATTTCCTTGATTATAAAGATCATTTTGTTGACTTTGCGGCAAAATATGGGAGCAGCGAATTAAAATTTGCAGTTCGTCCGCATCCGTTTATGTTTGATAACTTTATCCAGCGGGGGGATATGACGGAGAACGAGGTCGCATCTTATAAAGCGATGCTGGATGCATATGGGATTGAACTTGACGACGGAGCATATACGCCGTTTGAGGCACTCAGCCGCGCAGACATCCTGCTTACGGATTTTTCATCTCTCAATATGCCCTTTTTCCTTTTGGACCGTCCGCTGGTCTATTGCCCGAACGGCGTCGAACTGACCGACGACTATAATAAAATGCTGGAAGGAAGCTATGTTGCGGAGGATTGGATGCAGGCAGAATATTATTTGGAGCAGCTGATCCGCTGCGAAGATCCTGCCGCGGATCGGCGCAGGACGATTGTTGCCGAATTTCGAGAAAAACACGGCGGAGCGGCAGAGCGTATTGTCGCCCGCCTTAAAAAAGACCACGCGGACAGCCTGTGCTCGGAGCATGTATATCTGCCCGACGTTGAAAAATGGATTTTTGACCAAAAGAAGGCGCTCGTTTCGGTAATCGGCGGCGGAAACGAGGAACTGCTTCAAGATTTTTGCGCACAGGAATGGTATACGCTCTATTTGGCGCTCCTGCCGCTGCGCCTGCACAATGAAAACCTCGTGTGGGGAGAAGAGCAGATCCTTGGAAAGCTGCAGGAGATGTATGAATCTGCGGAGGTGCGGGAGCGTCGTTCCCGCCTCGTCCTTGCGATGCTTCTCTTTGCAGATCCGCTGACGCTTCCGGTCCCCGTCGAAATCGATCTGTGGCCGGGAACCCTGTATCACGATATACAGAATGTTGTTCGCCGGCATCGTTTGGAACTCGGCATTATATAAACGCGGAATGGGGCCTTGTGTGTGATATCGAATCGGGAAACGCAATCGAGATCAATGCAGATGGAAGAGGAGCGCTTTATTCGGCGTACGATCCAGCTGCACTTCGGCAGAGAGGCGGCTGACGGTACTCTGTTGCCGCTCAAGGAAGGAATGACCAATGACTCTTTCCTCTTCGTTGTGAATGGACAGAAATATATCTTTCGCTACAACGGACACGGGACAGAGCTCCTCATCGACCGTGAAAACGAGAAGGTCGTCTATGAACTCCTCGGTACCGCTGATATTACGGAACATGTCATTGCACTCAGCATTGATCCCGGGTATAAAATCTCATGTTACTATGAGGGTGCCCGTGTCTGCGATCCTCATAATACGGATGAAGTAAAACGATGTATGAGGGCACTGCGGGCCTTTCATGAGCGCAGATTGACCGGTGCAAAGGTTTTTGACCCGTTTGAAACACTGGAATTCTATGAAGAGCTGATGCCGTTGGAGAGACTCCACTGCATCGAATATCGAAATGTGCGGGCGGAGGTCTTTTTCCTGCGGCCTTTTCTTGCTCCTTTTTTAACAGATCGTGTGACGCTTTGTCATATTGATTCGATTTTCGACAACTTCCTGTTTGTTGAAGGACGGGAGCACCCCTATCTCATCGATTGGGAGTATGCGGGACTCTCTGACCCCCTCATTGATATTGCGATGTTTGCGATTTATGCAAATTATACGGAGGAAGAGACAAAGCAGCTGCTTGCGGGATACTTTCCTGAGGGCTTCGATGATCGGATCAGAGCGAGAGTATATGCATATATGGCGGTCGGGGGACTCCTTTGGAGCTGTTGGTGTGCCTATAAGAGTTCGTTCGGCGTAACGTTCGGCGCGTATGCAGAGAACCAGTTCCGCTTTGCAAGAGACTATCCTGCAAAGGCACGGGCTCTGCTGGAGAATGCATTATGAGACGGTATCCTCTGTGGCTGATGCTCGGCCTCCTAAGCGGATTCCTTTGGGGATGTAATAACTATTTGTACGATATTGGCGCACGACCTCTTCTCGAAGGAAATTTAGCGGCGGGGATTATCGTTCCGCTCGTCTGTACCGCTGTCAATGATATGAGCGCAGCTGTGTCTTTGCTCCTCGTGAACGGGATCCGCGGCGCTCTGCATGCCGTCCGCACGATCTTTCATCGTTCTGGGGCTTTTCTATGTGCTGCGGCGCTTCTTGGCGGACCGCTCGGACAACTTTCCTATTGTCTCGGCATTCTCTGGGCAGGACCGACCTATGCATTGGCACTCTCGGCGCTTTACCCCGTTGTCGGCTGTATTCTTGCCAGAGTGATCCTGCATCAAGCAATAACAATGCGTATGGGGCTTGGCATTGCGCTTGCGGTAACGGGGGTAGTCCTCACGGCGGGGACGCCGTCAGATTTTGCTGCTCCACTGCTTCTTCCGGGTCTTGTCTGCGGGCTTGCTGCAGCATTTTGCTGGGGGAGTGAAATCGTGCTTGCCGTGCGCGGCATGGAGGACATTGAGCCTGACCTTGCGATTACGCTGCGTGAGTGTATTTCCGGCAGCGCTTTACTGTTCATGTCACTGATCATTTTACCGGGGAGATTGATATGGGAGGAGATTTCATCCCACCCCGACGTACTTGGATCGCTTGTCGCCGCGGGCATCATCGCAGGTGCATCCTATTTTCTCTGGTACGCGGTTAATAGAGCCATTGGATGCGCACGCGGAATGGCGCTGAACGCAAGTTATATCATTTGGGGCGTGCTTCTGCAGTGGGGAATTGGGGGAGCAATGGTGTCGGGACAGATGATTTTAGGCTGTGGACTTGTCTTTGCTGGAGTTGTGTTGGTTTCTCTTTATCCGCAGAAGGCCGAGAATATACTATGACATATGAGGAGTTTCTAAAGCTTTCCGAACGGTGTAAAACAGACGGCACGTGCCGGCAGAAACGCGCTGCGGCGGCGCTCGAAAGCTATCGTGTGAAAAATGCCGTACTGATGGCCGCCGGATATGGCAGCCGTCTTGCGCCGATTACGGATAAGATGCCGAAGGGGCTGCTGCGGATTTGCGGCGAAGTGCTTGTTGAACGTCAGATACGGCAGCTGATTGCAGCGGGGATCGGAGATATTTTCCTCGTCGTAGGATATCGAAAAGAACAATTTTCCTATCTTGCCTCAGACCCGCATATCCATATCATTGAGAATCCGGATTATTTTCGTTACAACAACACGTCGTCTCTCTATCGTGTCCTGGATGTGCTCGACAACACCTATATCTGTTCGGCAGATCATTATTTCACGGAAAATGTTTTTGAGCCGTATGTCTATCGCTCCTACTATGCATCGATTTATGGTGAGGAGCCTACGGGAGAATACTATCTGTCTGTCGATGCGGACAACCGCATTACCGATGTGCAGATCGGCGGGCAGCGCGGTTGGTATATGATGGGCCAGGTGTATTTTTCAAGGGGGTTCAGCGAGCGATTCCGCGCGCTGCTAAAGAGTGCGTATGAGACAGACGAAGCCGTTCGCGGACTCCTCTGGGAACAATTCTATATGCGGCATATCGATGATCTTGCACTTTACCGAAGGTGTTATGCGGACAATGTCATTTATGAATTTGATACGTTGGCGGATATCCAGGCGTTTGATCCGAACTTTACCTCTTGATCGGATCTTAAAAAATGAGAATTTCTATTGATTGCAGTGGGGGTAACATATGTTACGTCCCTTCAGAAATCCCTTTGCTATAATTGCTATAAGAAATGTGTATTATAACGGGAGCAAAGGAGAAATTCCCATGGATGCTAAAATGTTTTGCTATCAGTGCCAAGAAACGGCGGGCGGCAAGGGCTGCACGATGCAGGGGGTCTGCGGCAAGAAGCCGGATGTCGCGGAAATGCAGGATCTCCTTGTCTATGTGACGAAGGGGCTCGGCGCTGTGACGACGGCGCTGCGCGCAGAGGGCAAGAGCGTTTCGATCGAGACGAATCACCGTGTGACGATGAATCTTTTCGTGACGATCACGAACGCGAATTTTGACCGTGAGGCGATCATGGATGTGATCGAGGAGACACTCGCGCTGAAGGAGGAGCTGCTCGGCCACCTGAGCGATGCCTCTCATCTGCCTGCGGCGGCGCATTGGACGGCACCGCGTGCAGAGTTCTCGGCGAAGGCAAAGACGGTCGGCGTGCTCGCAACGGAGAACGAGGACGTACGAAGCCTGCGTGAGCTTACGACTTATGGGCTTAAGGGGCTCTCTGCCTATATGGAGCACGCGAATGCGCTGGGCTACGAGAACGAGGAAGTGGATGTGTTCCTGCAGCGCGCGCTGGCACAGCTGCTCGACGATACGATGGACGGCGGTGCGCTGACGGCTCTTGTTCTCGAGACGGGCAAGTGGGGCGTTGCCGGCATGGCGCTCCTCGATACGGCGAACACGGAGAGTTACGGCAACCCCGAGATCACGAAGGTAAAACTCGGCGTCCGCAATCGTCCGGGCATCCTTATCTCCGGTCATGACCTCAAGGATCTCGAGCGCCTCCTCGAGCAGACGAAGGGGACGGGCGTCGATGTCTATACGCATGGCGAAATGATCCCCGCGCATTACTACCCCGCGTTCAAGAAGTACGACAACCTCGTCGGCAACTACGGCAACGCGTGGTGGCAGCAGAAGGAAGAGTTCGAGAAGTTTAACGGTGCGATTCTCATGACGACAAACTGCGTTGTGCCGCCGAAGGACAGCTACAAGGACCGTCTTTTTACAACGGCTGCTGTCGGCGTGCCGGGCTGTACGCATATCCCGCTCGTTGACGGTGAGAAGGATTTCACGCCCGTCATCGAGTGCGCGAAGAAGTGCGCCCCCCCGACGGAGTTGGAGACGGGCGAGATCGTCGGCGGGTTCGCGCATGAGCAGGTCTTTGCCGTTGCGGATAAGGTCGTTGAGGCCGTGAAGAGCGGTGCGATCAAGAAGTTTGTCGTAATGGGCGGCTGTGACGGCCGCATGAAGTCGCGCGACTACTATGGCGAATTCGCAGAGAAGCTGCCGAACGATACGGTCATCCTTACGGCAGGCTGTGCGAAGTATAAGTATATCAAGAAGAATCTCGGCGATATCGGCGGCATCCCGCGCGTACTCGATGCCGGCCAGTGCAACGATTCCTACTCGCTCGCACTGATCGCGCTGAAGCTCAAAGAGGTGTTCGGTCTGGATGACATCAACGATCTTCCGATTGCCTACAATATCGCGTGGTACGAGCAGAAGGCCGTCATCGTTCTCCTCGCTCTGCTCCACCTCGGCGTGAAGAACATCCACCTCGGTCCCACGCTCCCTGCGTTCCTTTCTCCGAATGTCGCGAAAGTCCTCGTCGAGAACTTCGGCATCGGCGGCATTACGAATGTCGAGGATGATATGGCGATGTTCGGCATCGAGGTAAACGAACCGTCGGCTGCTGCCGTATAAAATACGAACTTCCACAGCAAAGCGTCTGCTCCAAGGGCGGACGCTTTTGCTTTGCATGGTTACGATAAGCAAAACGAATGGATTTTCGGCCTGCGGACAGGAGAGAATATGCAGTTCCCCCGGGTGATCGGAACAAGGAACAGCCTGCAGATTTGGTGACGAACCCGCTGTTTGAAAGATAAGATATGAAATAGACGTTTTTTTAGAAAAATTTTTGATATAAGAGAGATTGCGCCGCAACAGCTCTTTTTAACGGTACAATTCTGTGGTATGATATACATTAGAGAGAGAATAGAAAAATAGGGAAGTGTATTTACCATGCGGACGCATAAGGGAATCGTGCGTGCCGTGGAGACGGTATGGCGTGATTTGCGCGCGTTTAATCCGCCGGCGGTATTTTTGTCGACCGGCGTTCTTTGTGTCGGGTTCCTTCATGTATGGGGATCATCCTATGTTGCCGGAGTTATGGCGCTGTGTACGATCCTCACCTATCTCGCAGGGCGGAGACTCGGCGGATGGGGGCAGCTTTTTCTCGGCATTATTTTTTCGCTTTTCATGATCGCTGTGACTCTTATATCCGTGGTTGTCGGGTTTTTTCTTTACTATGATTTTTCGCCGAACGGACAGGAGAACTATACGCGCATTCGGCGAGATTTCTTTCCGCGCGAGATTCCGCCGACAGCTTATGACGTACAGGTGTGGAGCCGCATCAGTTTCGGTCCGGGTGTGGATGAGGCCTATCTCTCCTATCGCGATACGAAGGAGAATCTCCGCCGCTGGGCGGAGATAGGGCGCGAGCGCTCAGAGATGCGTTCGCGGCACTCATATATCAACGCGGCAATTCGCGTGCCGAACCTTACGGTGGATGAGCAGACGATTGAGCCGCGTTTTTCGCGCCTGCCGCTTTGGCAGCGTGCCTTTATCGACTATGTGCCGCATCCGACGGCGGTGGGGCCTCTGAAGGAAAAATTCGTCTTTTACGTCTGGGATCTCGGAAACAATCCGAACCATCCGCAGGCAAAGATCATCGGCATTTCAGAGGACGGTACGCATGTGATCTTCTATGCCGTGGGAAAATGAAAAGACGTTCTGTAAAATAAAGAGCTGTGGCCGCCGGATTGGAGCGGTCACAGCTCTTTGCGTATCGAAATTTACTTGGGGGCTTAGAGTGCGGAGCGCAGGAGATTCCTCGTATACGAGTCGTTGGGATGCGCAAGCACCCGCTCGGTCTCGCCCTGCTCGATGATGCGTCCGTCCCGCATGATGAGCACGCGCTCTGCGATGGAGCTGACAAGCGGCAGATCGTGCGAGATAAAGAGCAGACTCATCCCATGCCCTTGCTGAAGGTGCAGCAAGAGGGCGATAATCTTTGCCTGTACGGAGACATCGAGCGCCGAGGTCGCCTCGTCGCAGATGAGAATCTCAGGGTGTACGGCCATTGCACGTGCAATGGCGGCACGCTGGCACTCTCCGCCGCTCATCTCGTGCGGATAGCGTGTGGCGTAGGAGGCGGGGAGCCCAACCTCCGCCAGCAGATCAGAGACGCGCTGCTCTGTATTCCTCACGTCAGGAGTACACAGGCGGCAGATTGTCTCGCCGATCATCGCACCGATTGTGCGGCGCGGGTTGAATGAGCCGGCGGCATCTTGGAATACCATCTGAACCCGTGCGTAGGTTGCCCTTCGCTTTTTGCCGGAGACCCGCGTGATATCCATGCCGTCGAGAAAAATGCTGCCGCTGGTCGCCGTATGGAGACCGGTGAGGAGTTTTGCAACTGTGGATTTTCCGCTGCCGCTCTCCCCAACAATGCCGAGGACCTCTCTGCGCTGCAGGGAGAATGAGATCTCATTGACGGCCTGCACCTGTTCGCTGCCGTCCCGAAAGTGCATCGAAACCTGGTCGAAGCGGAGCAAATCGTCCGCAGAAGAATCTGCGGCAGACCTGTGCGCTGGCGACGGGTGCATCGAACTGCACACCTCGTATGCATGTCCGGCGCACATCTTCGGTACGGCTGCAAGAAGGCTCCGGGTGTAGGCACCCTGCGGATTCCCAAGAACTTCCTCGGTGGCGCCCTGCTCGACGATGCACCCTCTGCGCATAACAGCGACACGGTCGGCAATGTGCCGCACGACGCCAATGTTGTGTGTGATGAGGAGGATTGCCGTACCCGTGCGCTCTTTGAGCGCGTGCAGTTCATCGAGCACCTGCAGCTGGATCGTTGCATCGAGCGCCGAGGTCGGCTCATCGGCGAGCAGCAGCTGCGGGCGCAGGATGACAGCGAGGGCGATGGCGGCGCGCTGTGCCATGCCGCCCGAGAGTTCGAACGGATACGCTGTGAGGATGCGGTCTGTATCGGGAAATCCCATGCCCCTGAAGACCTCTGCAGCGCGCTGGCGGATCTCTGGATCCGAGAAGTCTGCATGTGCGCGCATGGTCTCTTTCAGCTGTGCGCCGATGGTGCGCGACGGGTTCAGTGATGCGCCGGCGTACTGAAACACCATGGCAATCTCTTCGCCGCGGAGGCTGCGCCGCGCACGCTCGGAGAGGGCGGAAATATCCTGCCCGTTCAAGGTCACTGTGCCTGCGTGAATCTCTGTGGAGAGACCGCGAATCTGTGCAACCGCCTTGAGGAGGGTCGACTTTCCGCTGCCGCTCTCGCCGACGATGCCGAGCACCTCGCCCGGCTGCAGGGCGAGGCAGATGTCGTGAATGACGGCATTGCCCCCGTACCCTGCGGTCAGATGATCAATTCTCAGCAATTCGTGCATCCTGTGCTCCGTCGCGCATCCCGTGAGAGAGATCTCACTTCTTGTCCAAATCCTTTGTTACATGGTAGTAGTCACTCGGCGTGGAGAGGAATCCCGTAACGCTCTTCGAGATGCCGACCTGCATGTTGTTGAAGCCGATGAAATCCATCCCGGCATCGTCGATGACCTGCTGCTGAATCGCATTGGTCAGCGCGATGCGTTTTGCCGCATCGAACGTGTGCGGGAGGTCGGCAAGCGCCTGCTCTACGGCCGGATTCGCGTAATGACCGAAGTTCGATACGCCCTTGGCGCTCAGGCAGTCACGCAGGAACGCATACGGGTCACCTGTCGGCATTGTGATGACCGAGTAGAGGGAGAGTTCGAAATCGCCGGGCTTGAGATAATTCGATTTCTCATGCGCTGCAATCTCGATGTTGATGCCGATCTTCTTCAGTTGTGCCTGCATCTCCGTCGTGATATTCTCGTTGAAGAGGCGCTTGTAGACGCCCATCTGCACCGTCAGGGGCTTGCCGTCCTTCTCAAGGATGCCGTCGCCGTCCGTGTCCTTGTAGCCGGCTGCAGCAAGGATCTGCTTTGCCTTTTCTGGATCATACGAACGTGCCTTGAGCGCTGGGTCGCCGTAGGGGGTCGAAGCGAGGAATGCGCTGTTCGAGGCGGTCATTGCACCCTTGAGGTACTGGTCACCGATGGTCTTTTTGTCTACGCCGTACATGATTGCCTGGCGAACCGCCGGGTCGGTGAGCTTCTCGAGGTTCATGTAGAGCTGATAGGTACGCGTCTGCGGCGTCTTGATCACAGTAAACTTGTCATTCGCTGCAACCGTCTCTGCCGTCTCGGGGCTGAGGTCGAGCGCAACGTCAATTTCGCCGGATTGGAGGGCCATTGCGAGCGTGTTGAAGTCGGCAATCTTCGTATACTCGACGCTGTCGACCTTCACGTCGCCGCCCCAGTACGCCGCATTCTTCTCCATGACCGCATGTTTGTCCGGCTCGAACGATGCCATGACAAACGGGCCGGTGCCGACGGGGGCATTGTCAAAGTCCTTCGTGCCCGCAACGTCGAGGATGACGGCATACGGGTCGCAGAGTGCGTTGACGAGTGTTGCATACGGCTCTTTCGTACGGATTGTGAGTACATTTCCCTCTGCCGTATACTCTGCACCCTCGAGCCAAGCAGCGCGCGGGTTCATCTCCGCTGTGCGCTGCAGGGAGGCGATGACTTTATCTGCGGTCATCTTTGTGCCGTTGGAGAAGGTCACGTTGTCTTTCAGCGTGATGCGCCAAACCGTCGGCTCCACATTTTCTGCCTTTTCGGCGAGCCACGGCTGCGGCTTCATCGCGTCGTCCAGACGGAACAGCGTCTCGCCGACGCCGTAGCGCACGGCATACCAGCCCATCCACTCCTTTGCGGGGTCCATCGTACTGGTCACGGCGACGGTACCGCCGACGTGCACGGTTTTCTTTCCTCCGGATGCCGCCTGATCCGAACTGCCGCAGCCGCTCACGGCAACCGGCAGGGCAATCAGAAAGACGGCGCATAGGATTTTCCAAAACGTTGAACTCATTTCTGCCTCCTGGTAAAATATAGATGTATGTGAAATCGCACGCATTACTGCACGCGGTTCTCCCGTGTCTTCGGGTCCAGCAGATCGCGCACCTGATCGCCGAACATGTTAAAGACCATCATGACGGCGACCATGACACCGCTCGGGGCGAGTGCTGCCCATGGGGCTTGCTGGAGATACTTTTGCCCTTCACTGATCATGGCGCCCCACTCGGCCTCCGGGATCTTGATGCCGATGCCGAGGTAGGAGAGCCCTGCCAGACCCATCATCATGATGCTGACCTGCAGGACTGCTGTGACGATGAGGGGACCTGCAATGTTCGGCAGGATGTGCAGGATAAGGATCCGGGCATCATCGCAGCCGGAGAGCCGCGCCGCATGGATGTAGGGTTCCTCCTTCACCGCGATGGTTGCGCTGCGCGCAATGCGCGCGTATTGTGTCCATGCAGTTGCGATGAGTGCCAGCACAGCGTTGAACAGACCTCCGCCGAGAACGCCCGCAACGGCAATCGCGAGCACAATGTCGGGGAATGCCTGGAAGATGTCGGTGGTTCGCATGAGCAGACTGTCCATGCGCCCGCGGTAGTAGCCTGCGAGCACTCCAATCAGGCTGCCGATCGAGCCCGCTGCAAAGATGATGAAGAGCGCTGCAAAGATGGACGTTTTTCCTCCGGCAAGAATGCGTGACAGAATGTCTCGTCCGTAGTTGTCTGTGCCGAGGAGATGCTCGGCGGATGGCCCCTTGAGGATCAGCTGTGGATCCGTTGCATATGGATCGTACGGGGCAAGCTGTGCAGAGAACAGCGTAATGAGGAGGATGAGTGCCGAGAGAAATGCCAGCGTCCAGAACATCTTCGGCAATTTTCGATGATGCATGTCGGTCATATTTCCTCTTACAATTCCTTGATCTTGGGATTAAAGTACCGATAGGACAGGTCGGCGAGCAGGTTGACGAGGAAGAAGGCAAGAGCCATCCAGACGACGACCGCCTGAATGACGGGGTAGTCGCGGTTCGAGATCGCGGTCATAATGAGACTGCCGATGCCTGGCCAGTTGAAGATGGTTTCAATAATTACCGTACCGCCGAGCAGAGAACCCACAGAGATGCCGGTCAGCGTGATGACAATGACCATAATGTTCTTCAGTACATTGCGGAAGAGAATCGTACGCTCGGAGATGCCGCGTGCACGCAGGCCGACGATGTAGTCTTTCTGCAGTTCATCGAGTGCGGCTGCACGAATTTGGCGGATGTAACGCGAGGACATGACGAGTGCAAGTGCTGCCGAGGGCAGGATCATGCCGATGGGCGTTGCCGCTGCGAGTACGGGGATCCAGCCGAGCCGGTACGAGAAGAGGAACATGAGGACAATTGCGACAATGAAGCTGGGCGTCGCGTTCATGATGAACGTCAGGATGCGGGCTGCATAGTCTATGCGGCTGTTGCGGCAGGCGGCAACGCCGATGCCGATCGGGAGAGAGATGAGAAGTGTGAGTGCGATTGCGCTGCCCGCCATGCGCAGGGTGTAGGGGAGCGCCTTCCAGAATGATGCTGCGACCGGAAGATCGGTGATGTAGGACGTTCCCATATCCCCCTGCAAAAAGCGCAGGAGCCAGCGTCCATACTGAACGAGAAAAGGGGCATCGAGGCCCATCTCCGCGCGCATCTGCGCGACGATCTGCGGATCAGCGGCAGCGCCGCCTGCCGAGAGGCGAATGCTGACCGGGTCGCTCGGAGCAATGTAGAGCAGCCCGAAGGAAAGCAGTGTAATGCCGAAAAAAACGGGAATAAATAGAAGACCCCTTTGAAGAATTGCTTTTTTTGTCATATGGACTCCGTTTTATTCAATCAACATATGAATATATTTATAGTCGTTATATATGTAATTTTCTATAAAAATTAGGTCTTAGTATATAACCCGCAGAAGAAAAATGTCAATAATAAAATATACATACTAAATACAATGAAATATGAATATATAAGCAGGCAAGTACAGGCGGACTCCTCTCTGGCGCTCTGAAATATTTGACACCAGCCGTTCGTTTTGTCTATAATGAGCCGTACACTATGTAAAGCAAGCGTGGGCGGCGTACGCCGCAGGGAGGAACCGACAGATGAAAATTTTAGCTGCGGACGGAATTTCGCCCGAGGGCATTGAACTGCTGGCAGACTACGAGGTCGATGTGCGCGACAAGATCTCACACGAGGAACTCATAGAGGTTATCGGCGGCTACGATGCCCTCATGGTGCGCTCGGCGTCGAAGGTGTCGGCGGATGTGCTTGAACGCGCAGATCGTCTGAAGATCATCGGGCGCGCCGGCGTTGGCGTTGACAACATCGATGTAAAGGCGGCGACGGAGCGCGGCATCATCGTCATCAACTCCCCCGGAGGCAATACGATCGCAGCGACGGAGCATACGATGGCAATGATGCTCTCTCTGGCGCGCAACATCCCCGCGGCTGACGCGACGATGCACACGGGCGGCTGGAACCGCAAGGCTTATGTCGGCGTGGAGCTCCGCGGCAAGACCCTCGGCGTCATCGGCATGGGACGCATCGGGAGCGGTGTGGCGAAGCGTGCGCTTGCCTTTGAGATGAACGTGATCGCTTACGATCCCTATATTAATGAAGAGCGGGCCAAGGCGCTCGGCGTGGCCGTCGGCACGCTCGATGATATCTTTGCAGCGGCGGATTTCATCACCGTGCATATGCCGCTGACAAAGGAGACACGCGGCATGATCTCTATGAAGGAGATGCGCCGGATGAAGAAAGGCATACGCCTCGTGAACTGCGCACGCGGCGGCATCATCAGCGAGACAGATCTCGCGGCGGCGGTGGAGGAAGGCATTGTCGCAGGGGCCGCGATTGATGTGTTCGAAAACGAGCCGCTTGCGGAGGATCATCCCCTGCGCGGTATACCGGGGATCGTGCTGACGCCGCACCTCGGTGCATCTACGGTGGAGGCGCAGATCGGCGTATCGGTAGATGTGGCGGAGGGCATCCGTGCAGCGCTGCGCGGTGAGCCGGTGACGGCAGCCGTCAATATGGCCCCGGTCTCGAAGGAGGTCATGCGCGTTATCCGCCCCTATATCACGCTTGCCGAGCAGCTGGGCTGCACTGCCTGCTCACTCGCGGAGGGGGCCATTTCCCATGTGGAGGTCATCTACAACGGCGAGATCACGGAAGTCAATACGAGCTTCCTCACGACGGCGATCCTCAAGGGGATGCTCAATCCCATCCTCGAGAGCGAGATCAACTATGTCAACGCACCGGGCGTTGCAAAGTCGCGCGGCATCAAGGTGACGGAGATCAAGGAGAAGGAAACCTCACATTTCTCGACGCTCATTACCGTGCGCGTGACGGCTGCAGGAGGAACCACAGAGGTACAGGGGACGCTCTTCGGCACGGAGGGACGCATCGTCCGCATCAACCGCTTCCGCGTGGATGTTGATCCGCATGCGCGCATCCTCATCTGTCCCCACATCAATCGGCCCGGCGTCATCGGAATGATCGGCTCCATCATGGGCGAGGCGGGCATTAACATCTCGTCCATGCAGGTGGGCAAATCCGACCGCGAAGGCATGAACATCATGGTGCTCACGATCGATCATGACATCCCCGATGATACGCTTGCGCGCGTGCTGGCCGTCGACGGCATCTTCGATGCGAAGCTGGTAAACTTCGAGACAATTTAATTGTATCAAAGAGAATTTCAGCCTTTTTCCATAATCGCCCTGTATGATATAGTCAAAAGGACAAAGTCTTGATTTTAAATGGAGGCAAAAGCCTATGAACACAATCAAAACAACGATGCTCATGGCGCTCCTGATGGCGCTTATGGTTGCACTCGGCGGAGTTTTTGCCGGACAGACGGGCATGACCGTCATGCTCGTTATTGCACTCGGCCTGAACTTCTTCTCATACTGGTTCTCCGACCGCATGGTACTGAGTATGTACAATGCGCAGGAGGTTGATCGCGAAAGCGCTCCCGAGCTCTATGGATTGGTTGAAAAACTCGCAGGGCGTGCGGAGCTTCCGATGCCGCGTGTCTACGTGATCAATGAGAATGCACCGAATGCTTTTGCGACGGGGCGCAATCCGTCGAATGCAGCAGTCGCTGTGACAACGGGGCTTATGCGCACGCTCGACTACAATGAGATCGCGGGCGTGCTCGGTCATGAGCTCGCGCACGTGAAGCACCGCGATATTCTGATCTCGACCATTGCGGCGACGATGGCGACCGTTATTTCCTACGCTGCAAACATTGCCCAGTGGGCGGCGATCTTCGGCGGAGGCCGCTCGAGTGACGATGACCGCGGCGGCATCATCGGCCTCATCGCGACGGCAATCATTGCGCCGATTGCAGCGGCGCTCATCCAGATGGCGATCTCGCGTTCGCGCGAGTACAGCGCGGACGAGGGCGGCGCGGAGATCTGCGGCAATCCGAACGATCTTGCCTCGGCACTCGAGAAGATCGAGTACTATGCCGTGCACGGCGCATCTCTGCCGGAGGCAACGCCTGCGACCGCGCACATGTGCATCATCAACCCTCTGACGGGCCGCGACATCTCGTTCAAGAGCCTGTTCTCGACCCACCCGGCGACCGCAGAGCGCATCGCGCGTCTGCGTGCGCAGGCACAGCGCATGCATATTCGCTGAAATAACGATGAAGTCCCTTGCTTTCTATGGCGGGGGACTTTTTGCTTGAGAAATTTACTTTTCATCTTGCCGCGGAATGGAATCCACGCTACAATGGAATGGAAAGGAGCGGTTCCATGGCTGTTTTGGTTTGCGGCGGGGCAGGCTACATCGGATCGCACGCCGTCCATGCACTCGTCGAGAAGGGTGAAGAGGTCGCCGTTATCGATAATCTGCAGACAGGGCACCGCGGCGCACTGCATCCGGAGGCACGTTTCTATGAGGGCGATATACGCAGCGCCGCGGCACTTGATCGGATTTTTACAGAAAATGAGGTTGACGCGGTTGTTCACTTTGCGGCGAACTCTCTCGTCGGTGAGAGTATGGAGAAACCGCTGCTCTACTTCAACAACAATGTCTATGGGATGCAGGTGCTGCTCGAAGCGATGGTGCGCCATAGCGTCGATAAGATCGTATTCTCCTCGACCGCGGCGGTTTACGGTGAGCCAAAGCGTGTGCCGATCCGCGAGGAGGATGAGACAAAACCGACGAATGCGTACGGTGAGACGAAGCTCACGATGGAGAAGATGATGAAGTGGATCAGCCGCGCAAGCGGCATCCGTTACGTCTCCCTGCGCTACTTCAACGCGGCAGGTGCTCTGCCGAATGGCGTGATCGGCGAGGATCACGCGACCGAGACGCACCTCATTCCTTTGATTCTTCAAGTGCCGAACGGAAAAAGAGATCATATCACCGTCTATGGAGACGACTATCCGACGCCGGACGGCACCTGCCTGCGCGACTATATCCACGTCGTCGACCTCGCAGACGCCCATGTGCGTGCACTCGAATATTTGCGCAGCGGCGGAGAGAGCGATATCTTCAACCTCGGCAGCGGACAGGGATTCTCAGTCAAGGAGATGATTGCTGCGGCCGAGAAGGCGACGGGGCGTTCCATCAAGGCTGTGATCGGCGCGCGGCGCGCAGGCGATCCGGCACAGCTTGTCGCAGCAAGCGACAAGGCGCGCGCCGTACTCGGATGGCGGCCGCGGCTTACGGATGTGGAACAGATCATCGGCACGGCGTGGCAATGGCACGCAGCTCATCCGAGCGGATATGAGGACTGAGGAAACAATCACAGGAAAGATAGGAGAATTTACATGAGTACACCGCATATTGCCGCAGAAAAAGGAGAAATCGCCGAGCGCATTCTCCTCCCGGGCGATCCGCTCCGCGCGAAGTTCATCGCGGAGAACTTCCTCGAGGGGGCAAAGGAGTATACCTCCATCCGCAACATCCTCGGCTATACAGGGACGTATCACGGTGTTCCCGTCTCTGTGCAGGGGACAGGCATGGGCATGCCGTCGATCTCGATCTACATCCATGAGCTGATGGAGCACTACGGCGTGCAGAAGCTCATCCGCGTCGGCACCTGCGGCGGCATGCATGAGAAGGTCAAGCTGCGCGACGTCTTCATTGCGCAGGGGGCAACGACAGATTCCTCGATGATCCGCAACATCTTCGGCGGTGCGATCAACTATGCGCCGCTGGCCGACTATGAGCTCCTGTCGACAGCCGTGGAGAATGCGAAAAAGCTGAATGTCTCCGTGCGCGTCGGCAACGTCATCTCCGTTGACCGCTACTACGACGAGGAAATCGACAACGCGAAGCTGCGCGCATACGGCGTACTCGCCGTGGAGATGGAGGCGGCGGCGCTCTATACGCTGGCAGCAAAATTTGGTCGGCAGGCACTCGCCCTCTTCACCGTCAGCAATCACCTCCTCACGGGGGCGGAATGCACCGCCGAGGAGCGCCAGACCACGTTCAACGATATGATCAAGATCGCGCTCGAGACAGCGATCGCTTGAACAAAAATACGAGAGAGCCCTTGCGCCCGCAGCGGCTCTTTTTTGTATATGCTTCGATCAGGGGATACGAAGGATAGCCGTTGCATATCCAACTAAATTACGATAGAATAGAGTGCAGAGAAACAGCGTTAGAGAAGGGGGATTCCGATGGCAGTCAAACGAATCTTTGTGGAGAAGCGGCAGGGCTTCTTTGATATTCCTGCGCAGCGGCTCTGCAATGATCTGGTAGAGACGTTCCGCCTGACGGATTTGCGCGCCGTCCGCATGATCATGCGTTACGATATTGAGGGGCTCAGCGACGAGGAATTTGCGCGGGTGCGGAATATTGTCTTTGCTGACCCGCCTGTTGATACCGTGTATGAGGACGCTTTGCCGGACTTTTCCGATGCGCGCATATTTGCGATCGAGCCTCTGCCGGGACAGTTCGATCCAACGGCGGCTGCGGCGGCGGAATGCGTACAGCTCGTGACGCAGGGAGAGCGCCCGGATGTTCGTACGGCGCGCGTCATTGTGCTCGTCGGCAAGGTGGATGAGCGCGTCTATGAGCAGATCAAAGCCTATCTCATCAATACGGTAGAGAGCCGCGAGGCGTCGCTCGCCAAACCCGCGACGCTGGAGACGCGGATTACGCTTCCCACAGATGTGGAAGTCCTCACGCAGTTCAATCAGCTTTCACGGACGGAGCTGGAACGCTTTCACGCAGAGCATAATTTTGCAATGAGCGGGGCGGATCTCGAATTCGTACAGCAGTATTTCCGCGATACAGAGCACCGCGCTCCGACGATCACGGAGCTGCGCGTCATCGACACTTACTGGTCCGACCACTGCCGCCATACGACATTTACCACGGCGATTGACGCGGTCACTATTGAAAACGGCTTCTTTGCGCTCCCGATTGTCGAGACCTATCAGACTTATACGGATGACCGCAGAGCACTCTATAAGGACGGAAAACAGCGCGATACGACACTGATGGACATTGCCGTCATCGGGATGAAGGCGCTGCGTGCGGAGGGGAAACTCGATGATCTCGACGAATCGGAGGAGATCAATGCGTCCAGCATCCGCATCACGGTGGATGTTGACGGCAGGGATGAGGAATGGCTCCTCATGTTTAAGAACGAGACGCACAACCATCCGACCGAGATCGAGCCGTTCGGCGGCGCGGCGACCTGTCTCGGCGGCGCGATCCGCGACCCGCTCTCGGGACGCTCGTATGTATATCAGGCGATGCGCGTGACGGGAGCATCCGACCCGCGTGTGCCGATCGAGGAAACACTGCCGGGAAAACTCCCGCAGAAAAAGATTACGCTCGGCGCGGCGGAAGGATACAGTTCCTACGGCAATCAGATCGGACTTGCGACGGGGCAGGTACGCGAAATCTATCACAAGGGCTACCTTGCCAAACGCATGGAGATCGGTGCGGTTCTCGGCGCCGTACCTGCGGATCAGGTTGTGCGTGAGCGTCCCGTACCGGGAGATGTCGTTATTCTTCTCGGCGGACGCACCGGACGCGACGGCATCGGCGGCGCGACAGGGTCGTCGAAGCAGCATACCGAGAGCTCTTTGACAACCTCCGGCGCGGAGGTCCAGAAGGGCAATCCGCCGACGGAACGCAAGATCCAGCGGCTCTTTCGCAGTCCCGAGGTCAGCCGCATGATCAAGCGCTGCAACGATTTCGGCGCGGGCGGCGTTGCCGTTGCGATCGGAGAACTCGCCGACGGCCTTGCAATTGACCTCGACGCCGTTCCGAAGAAATATGAGGGCCTCGATGGGACAGAGCTCGCGATCTCAGAGTCGCAGGAGCGCATGGCGGTCGTACTCGCTCCGCAGGATGCCGCGGCATTTCTGCGCCATGCGGATGAGGAGAATCTCGAGGCGACCGAGGTCGCTGTCGTGACAGCAGAGCCGAACCTTGTCATGAAGTGGCACGGCAAGGAAATTGTGCGGATCGCGCGCAGTTTTCTCGCGACGAACGGTGTGCGCCAGCACGTCCGGGTCACCGTAGAGGCACCGAATGAGAAAACGCCGTATCTGCAGCAGGCCCCCCCGCTCGTCAAGAAGGCGGGGCGTGATCTGGAGGCGATGTGGATCGCGAATCTGAGCGATCTCAACATATGCAGTCAAAAGGGGCTCGGCGAGCGTTTTGATTCGACCGTCGGCGCGGCAACCGTGCTCATGCCGTTCGGAGGAAAGTATCAGCTCACCCCGACGGAGGCGATGGTCGCAAAGATCCCGGTGCGTCACGGAGAGACGAATACCGCGTCGGCAATGGCGTTCGGCTTTGACCCGGACCTTTCGACGTGGAGTCCGTTCCATGGAGCGGTTTACGCTGTTGTCGAGGCCGCGGCAAAGATTGTTGCGACGGGCGGCAAAGCGGATGCCATTCGCCTGACGCTGCAGGAGTATTTCGAACGCCTTGGCACCGATCCAAAGAAGTGGGGCAAGCCGTTTGCTGCGCTTCTCGGCGCTCTGCGCGCGCAGCATGAGCTCGGCATCCCTGCGATCGGCGGCAAGGATTCCATGTCCGGGACATTCGAGAATCTGAACGTTCCGCCGACGCTTGTCGCGTTTGCCGCAGCGACAGTTCATGCGAACGAGGTTATTTCGCCCGAGTTCAAATATCCGGGCAACAAGGTCCTTATGGTTCCGGTCGCGCACGATGCGCAGGATCTTCCCGTATTTGAACGGCTCAACAGGAACTTTGAAAAGATTCATCATCTGATCGCCGATCAGAAGGTATTCTCGGCACAGAGCGTCGGGCGCGGCGGCATTGCGGCGGCGATCTCGAAGATGTGCCTCGGCAACAATCTCGGGTTTAAGTTCACTGCATTTTTTCCGCAGGAAGATCTCTTTAAGCCGCTTTACGGTACGATGCTGCTTGAGGTCTCTCCCTCGCTTGACGTGGCGGCGAATCTCGCCGGAACGGGTGCCGTGGAAATCGGGACGACGCGCGATGTGCCGAGCATCATCACAGATCTGGACACCATTGTGCTCGCAGATGTCAAAGAGGCATACACGCAGCCGCTCGAGAAGATCTTTCCGACAACCATACCGCAGAGTACGCGCCAAGCTGAACGTCCGACCTATGCGCCCTATGCGCAGGGAAGACGGATTGGAAGCTCTGTGAAGATCGCCAAGCCCCGCGTCTGCATCCCCGTCTTTCCGGGGACAAACTGCGAGTATGACTCGGCGCGCGCATGGGAGCGCGTGGGAGCGATCCCGGAGATCCTCGTCGTGCGCAACCTGACGCCCGCGGCGGTGGAGGAAACCGTTGCGGCGATTGCCGCAGCGCTCAAGCGGGCGCAGATCCTCATGCTGCCGGGCGGGTTCAGCGGCGGCGACGAGCCCGACGGTACAGGAAAGTTCATCGCCGCAATGTTCCGCGCACCGGCAATCGCTGAGGCCGTTCAGCGCCTCCTGCGCGATCAGGACGGGCTGATCCTCGGCATCTGCAACGGATTTCAGGCGCTGCTCAAACTCGGCCTCCTGCCGCACGGCCAAATCACAGAGCTCGATGAGAACACGCCGACGCTCACCTACAACAACATCGGCCGCCACGTATCGCAGACCGTACGCGTGCGCGTTGCATCAAATCTCTCTCCGTGGCTCTCGCATGTGAATGTCGGCGATACGCACACGCTCGCCGTCTCACATGGAGAGGGACGGTTCTACGCCGATGCGATCACCGTCGCAAATCTGCGCATCCGCGGACAAATTGCCACACAGTACGTGAGCGAAAAGGGGGAACCGACGCTCGAGCAGCCGTACAATCCGAACGGCTCGGTGAACGCGATCGAGGGCATCACCAGCCCTGACGGGCGCATCTACGGACGCATGGCGCACGCCGAGCGCATCGGCGAGAACATCGGCAAGAATGTTCCCGGCGATATGAATCAAATGGTCTTTGAGTCCGGCGTCGCCTACTTTATGCGGTAAATATATGCACATGAAAAATCCGTCCGACTGCAGGGCAGTACTGCAATCGGACGGATTTTTTGATGCATGGAAAATCTGCAGACGGACGAGAGTCAGATATAATACCGCCGGCAAAGCGTGTCGTAGGCTGCCCTGCCTTCCTCGGTCAGCAAATAGTAATTGCCGTCCCGGCACAGGAGGCGGCGCTCGATCAGCTCGCGGCTGACGCGGCGAATCTTCGGGGCGTCCCATTTCAGATGATCGCCGATCTCATCCGCATGATTCTCGCTGCTCTCCCTGCTCTCTGCCGTATGCGTGCCGATGTGGAGCAGGAAGAGATCCCGCTGCATCTGCTGAATGCTCTGCAGGCGGCGAATGTAGGATGTAATCGTGCCTTTCGGGCTTGAGAGCAGGGCGAGCACGTAGACGAGCATATTTATGACAGCGCAGAGCCCGGCGATTGAGGCATTCATATGCACGGCGAGCGCATAGCCGATGATGGAGTTGATAACGCTGATGAGGAGGGCGAGCAGCAATGTATGCGACAGATGCTTCGTAAAGAGCAGTGCCGTCGCACCGGGAGCGATAAAGAAGGAGATGACGAGGATCGCGCCGACCGCATCAAATGCTGCGACCGTGGTGAGCGAGGTGAGTGACATAAAGGCATAGAAGAGGATGCCTGCCGGCACGCCGATGAGCCGTGCATACTCCCCGTCGAATGTAGAGACTTTCAGCTCTTTGTAGAATACGGTGATAAACGAGGCAATCACAACAATCAGCCCGCCCATCTTAAGCGCAGCGGCGGGAATCTCTGTGCCGCCGATCTCGACCGTATTCAGCCCTGCGTAGATGACTTCGCCCATGAGCACCATATCCGTATCGAGATGGGCGTTTCCCGCATATTTGCTGATGAGGATGACGGCGAGTGCGAAGAGCAGGGGGAAGATGACGCCGATCGCATCGTCATATTTGACGAGGCTTGTCTTGCCGAGGAGCTCCACGAGCGAGACGGTGACGACGCCGATGAGCGCAGCACCGAAGAGCAGCCACGGAGAGCCGAGATCATGCGTGAGAAAAAATGCGAGCACGATCCCGAGCAGCACCGTGTGACTGATCGCGTCCGCCATCATCGAGAGACGGCGCAGGATGAGAAAGACGCCGAGCGGAGCGCATGCTGCCGCTGTCAAGAGGAGTACGAGGAGTGCGTCATCCATTTCGCTGCCTCCGTTTGAGCGCCCTGCCGAGAATCCCCTTCGTCCCGAAAAGAATCGAGAAAAATGCAATCACCGAAGCAACGAGGATAATAGAGGGCCCCGTCGACATGCCCTGCTCGAGCGTGCTGATGTATGTTCCGACAAGCGAAGAGACTGCACCGATGCCGCTGCTCAGCAGAAGTACGCGGGATAGATTGTTCGACCACTGGTTTGCTGCAGCGCAGGGGATGATAAGGAAGGAGCTGATCAGGATCGCTCCCACTGCCTTGATGCCGATGCCGATCACTGCGATCGTCATGACGAGCAGCAGGATGTTCAGCAGGCGGCAGGGGAGCCCGACCACCTCCGCATACTCTGCATCAAAAACGAAGAGTTTCAGCTCCTTGTAAAAGAGCAGGAGCAGGAGGAGTACGACGGCGGAGACGACGCAGATGAGCTGCACGTCTGCCTCAAGCATGTATGCCGCTTGTCCGAAGATGTAGGTGCCGAGACCCGCCTGCGATGCCCCCGCATAGTCGGGATTGCCCTGAATAAAACTCTTGAGCGCCATACCGAGCCCGAAGAAGCCTGAGAGGAAGATGGCGAGATTCGCGTCGAGGCCGAGGCGTTTGTCCTTGTGGGCGAGCTGGATGAGCGCATAGCTTGCCGCGCCCGCTGTGACTGCACCCGCAAGGAGCACGACGGGGCTGCGCGTCGCGAATGCCATGTAGGCGAGGATGATGCCGGGAAAGGTCGAGTGTCCGATCGCATCGCCGATGAGACTCTGCCCCTTGTAGACGCTGAACGCACCCACAGGGGCGGCGGCAACGGCGAGGATGACGCTGCCGAGTGCGACGATTTGGAACGTATAGTTTGTCAGTATGTCCATCGCTGTCACTCCTTCACGCGGTAGGCGCGTGCCAGCGCCGCATCCGTATCCAGTGCCGCCAGATAGCCGCATGCCTTCACCGTGCGGTTGAGCACGACAAGATAGTCAAAATACGTGTCCAGCGTACTGAGATCATGATGCACCGCAACGACCGTGCGGCCGTCGCGCTGCAGGTTTATGAACTCATCCATGATGATGCGCTCCGTCGTCTCGTCAACGCCCGCAAGCGGCTCGTCCATAATGTAGAGCTGCGCATCCTGCGCAAGTGCGCGCGCGATAAAGACACGCTGCTTCTGCCCGCCCGAGAGCTCCGAGATCTGACGGTTGGCAAAGTCGGCCATCTTCATCTTTTCCAGGGCCTCCATCGCGTGTGCGCGATCTTCCTTGCCGGGGCGGCGTACGAGTCCCAGATGGGCATAGCGGCCCATGAGCACGACGTCGAAGACTGTCGTCGGGAAATCCCAGTGGACGGAGCCACGCTGCGGCACATAGGCGATCTCTTTCTGCACGGCGGAGAGCGGCTTTCCCCAGAGCTGCACTGCGCCCGAGACCGGCTTTACAAGTCCGAGGATACCCTTGAGGAGCGTAGACTTGCCCGCGCCGTTCGGACCCACGATCGCGCAGCGCACATGCTCCGGTACGTCGAGATCGATGTCCCAGAGCACAGGCGTCTCGCGGTATGCCATTGTGAGATCTTCGACATGTATGACGCTGTTCGTTCCTTCCATTTTGCGTCCCTTCCCTATGTTTGCTTTATGTCCTTATCCGTGCGAGCTCCCACGCAAACGCTTCGTTACGCAAGCGGTCGGGCACTTATCTGCCTAAATACCTGCGGACTTCTTAAACGCGCTTCGCTTGAACGAAAGAAATCCGCAGGGGGCAGAACGTGCCCTTTGCTCCGCTTGCTTCACTAGGGTTTGCTTAGGAGCAACACACGGACATGCTGTCATTTGCGTGCAACATATGACAACGCGTCATGGTTATTTCAGATGCGAAACAATCAGGTCGACGTTGCTGCGGTACATGGTAATGTAGGTATCGCCCTTCTCCCCGGCGGGTGCGAGCGAGTCGGAGAAAAGCTCGTTGCCCTCGCCTCCGACAATTTCGACATCGAAGCCCTTCGTCCTGCAGACTTCCTGCAGCTTTTTCATGCGCTCGGGATTCGTTGTACTCTCAGCGAACACCGCCTTAACCTTGTGATCGACGATGTAGTTTGCTGTTTTCTCGATGTCAGCATTTGCAACCTCGGAGTCCGTGCTGACACCCTGCGGTGCAATGACGTTCACGTGGTAGCGATGGGAGAAATAGTTGAATGCGTCATGCGGCGTGACGAGGTTGCGCTGACCCTCGGGAATCTGTGCAATCTTCTGTGTGATCTCCGCATCAAGCGCATCCAGATCGGCAAGATACTTCTTTAGATTCTCCTGAATCTCCTTCTCGTGTGCGGGAACGAGCTTAATGAGCTCAGCGGCCGCCGTCTCCGTTGCCTGTTTATAGAGGGCGACATCGAACCAGAAATGCGGGTCGACGATCTTCTTGCCGTCCTCCTCCATGTAGTTGATGTTCGCGTCCGCAAAGTTCTTCGTGACTGCGACGCCCTTCTTCTCGAGTACTTCTGCCATCTTACCCTCGAAGTGCAGACCGTGGTAGAGAAGGAGATCTGCCTTCTTGATCTTCTCAAGATCGGCAGGCTGCGCGACGTAGAGATGCGGATCCTCACCGGCGGGAATAATCAGCTCGATGTTCACATAGTCGCCCGCGAGCTGTTTTGTCATATCCTGTAAAAATGAGGTTGTGACCGTCACCGTTTTCTTCGTGTCGGCTGCCTTGTCGCTGCCTGTGCCTCCTCCGCCGCAGCCGACGGCGACCAGTGCCATCATGGCGAGTGCGAGGGTGAGCAGGAATCGTGGAAATAATTTTTTTGCGTGCATATTTGCACCATCCTTTCTTTTGTATTGAGAATAGCACAAAAATTGAATCTTGTAAATGAGAAAATTTCTCAATGAAATATTTTTTGACAAAACTCCAAAAAAACGCCCCCGCGTATATTTTCGCAGGGACGCCGCAGTATGTGTCGGAGCGATTCATTTTCGGAGCAGTTTTTCTTTCAGTGCGCGATAGGAGATCGTCTCATACGGACCGATCTGAGATTCGGGATGATCTGCACCGTATGCGCGGCCGGTGACAGAGATGAGGGGCGGCGCCTGGATGCGCTTTGCGACTGCCATGCCTGTGTAGAGGTTCCACCAGCGCTCGAGATCATCGATGAAGTCTTTTGTCGTGGAGAAGAAGGAAGCGATGACGCCCTTCCCGCAGCCGATATCGTCCTCGAGATCTCCGTCTGCGTAATGTGCGAGAATATCTTCGGGAATGCGGTTCTCTTCGACAAAGGCGCGGAAGAGATAGTCGTGGTACGGATAGCGGATGGGGTCGCCCTTGCCCTCGTCGACGTTCTGGGCATCGGAGAGCTCGGCACTCGGCACGATATCGATGATGCCCTGCGGGATGACCTCGCGTCCATAGACCGTCTCGTTCAGATAGCGCGCAAGATCGTAGATCTGATATTTCCAGAGGTCGGCAAGCGCAGAGAGGAAGCCCGCCTGATCGCCGTAGAGGGTTGCATAGCCGACGGTGGACTCCGCCTTGTTCGCGTTGCAGGTAAAGCCTGCACCCCATGCAGCAGCGACGGCGGAGAGAACGCGCCCGCTGCGGTCGCGCGCCTGCATATTCTCACGGACGAACGAGGAGATGGTGAGATGTTCGCCCTCCGCCGCAGGTTTCCCCATGATGGGGATCCCCGTCAGCTGCTCTGCAGTGTATGCGACACTCTCTTCGATTGGAACGATCATATGGCGGCAGCCGAGGCTCTCGGCAAGCTGTGCGGCAAGGTCCTTCGTCGTCGCAGAGTTGAACTTGCTCGGCATGTTGACGAGGAGTACTTTGTCCGCGCCAATGGCGTCGACATAGAGAGCCGCTGCAACGGCGGAGTCGATGCCGCCCGAGATGCCGATCACAACGCGCTCCATATGGATCCGAGCGAGGAATTTCTGCACGGCGTAACGGATCGTGCGGTGAATGGGGGCAATGGCTGCTTCTGCGGGACGTGCAGCGGCAGGAGAGAGCTGTGTGCTGTCGATGATCGTCAACCCTTCCGCATAGGCGGGGGAGATGAGGACGCGCTCGCCTGCCGCATTAAATACCTGTGCACTGCCGGAAAAGGCGTAGACTGTTTTTCCCTTGTCCTGCAGCCCAAGGGTGTTAATGTAGAAAATGGGCATGTGTTTTTCGCGTGCCGTCTCCGCAAGTGTGCGTGCACCGAAGCAGTGAGGGAAGGGGGTGGCATCGGCGGCAAGGATGAAATTTCTGTCCGCCGCCGTATAGAAGAGGGGATCAAATGATGTCCCGGCGCCGTGAAGCGGACGTCGGGCGACCTCGCGGAGCACTCCGTTTCTCGCCTCCATGAGTGTCCGGCTGACGCCCGCACAAGCGCCTTCTTCTTTTGCGGCATTGCCGAAGACAACGGTAATGTCCTGCGCAGCAGCTGCAATTTCCTCGGCATAGGAGGCACAGTCGCGCAGGAAGGCGGAGTGCTTCCATACGCCCCCGAGGAAGAGACCTGAAAGGCTGAGTGCGGGAAATACGGCAATCTCCGCATGCGCTGCCTTTGCCTCCGCTATTTTTTCGCGCATGGCTGCGGCGTTCTGATCGGGACGGCCGGGGACGACCTCCATCGAGATGAGTGCAATTTTCATAGTGATGCTCCTTGGGTTTGATTTTTTCTGCGGTGAGATGTTATAATTTTAAAAACAGATATAGTATAGCACAGATGGATTTATCTGCCTATTTGAAAGGATGTATACAATGGATTACTTCAGCACGCGCGGAGCGTCGGAACGCGTCTCCTCTGCGGAGGCGATCCTGCAGGGGCTTGCCTCGGACGGCGGCCTATTCGTGCCCAACGCGTTTCCGCAGATGACGAGCTCCGAGATCGCGGCGCTTGCGCCCCTTTCTTACGAGGAGCGCGCCGTCGGCATCCTACGTCTCTTTCTGACGGATTATACGGATGAGGAACTCCGCGGCTGTGTGGAGCGTGCCTATGGGCATACGTTTGATGATGCACGCCGTGCGCCCGTGCGTGCGGTCGGCGAACTCGAGATGCTCGAACTCTGGCACGGCCCGACGAGTGCGTTCAAGGATATGGCACTGCAGCTTCTGCCGCAGCTGATGAGTGCAGCGCGTGCGAAGGAGGGAGAACGAGATACGATCCTCATCCTTGTTGCAACCTCGGGAGATACGGGCAAGGCCGCACTCGAGGGGTTTGCAGACGCTGATGGAATCGAGATTATGGTGTTCTATCCCGACGGGGGCGTCAGTCCCGTGCAGCGGCTCCAGATGGTGACGCAGACGGGCGCGAATGTTTCCGTCACAGCGGTGCGCGGAAATTTCGATGATGCGCAGCGCGGCGTCAAAGAGATCTTCGGCGATGCGGAGATGGTAAAGCGCCTTGCCGCTCTGCATACGAAGCTCTCCTCGGCCAACTCGATCAACTGGGGACGCCTCGTTCCCCAGATCGTTTACTATTTCAGCGCATACGCCGACCTCCTCAAGGAGGGAAAGATCACAGCGGGCGATGCGGTGAACTTTACCGTGCCGACAGGGAATTTCGGCAACATTCTCGCGGGATACTATGCAAAACGCATGGGTCTTCCCGTCGGGAAGCTCGTCTGTGCCTCGAATGCAAACAACGTGCTGACCGAGTTCCTCCAGACGGGGATCTATGATCGCAGGCGCAGTTTTTATCAGACGCTGTCACCGTCGATGGACATCCTTGTCTCAAGCAACCTCGAGCGGCTGCTCTATCATCTGACGGAGGATACGGCACAGGTCGCCGCGTGGATGAAGGAACTCGCGGAGACCGGGCAATATGACGCGCGTCGTCTATTGCCTGTTCTCAATGAGAATTTCTGGGCGGCATTCGCCGATGACCGTGCGACCGAGGAGGAAATTCGCGCAGTCTATGCGTGCACGAAGTACACGGTTGACCCGCATACGGCCGTCGCCTATCGTGCGGCGGAATCCTACCGCCGTACGACGGGGGATGAGCGGCCGATGATTGTACTCTCGACGGCGAGCCCGTATAAATTTGCCGCAAGCGTGCTCAGGGCGCTCGGCGAGGATGCAGGAACGCTCGATGCGTTTGCACAGATGGAGCGCCTGCAGTCGCTGAGCAGGATGGATATTCCGCTGCGCCTTGCGGCGCTGCGCACGATGCCCGTTCTTCATGACGGTATTTGCGCGCGTGCGGAGATGCGCGATGCAGTTTTGGCGTTTGCCGGCAGAAATAGGCAAGAAAAACGATACGAACAATAAAATTTTTCATAGGAAGAAGGATTTTCTGTGTATATGAAGAATTTTCACACATATAGTGTATGATACGAAGGCAGGAGGGCATGCCTCGCATCGACTGCAGCCAATCTTTTGAAAAGAAAGAGGTAAATGTCATGGCAACGATTGATCTGACACAATACGGTATCACGGGCACGACAGAGATTGTCCACAACCCGGACTATGACCAGCTGTTTCGCGAGGAGCTCCGCCCTGACCTCGAGGGCTATGAGCGCGGGCAAGTGACGGAGATGAAGGATGCGGTCAATGTCATGACGGGCATCTATACGGGCCGTTCGCCGAAGGATAAGTACATTGTCGATGATGAGACCTCGCATGATACAGTTTGGTGGACCTCCAAGGAGTATCCGAACGACAATCACCGCGCTACGCAGAAAGCGTGGAATGCTGTACGCGAGATTGCGATCCGCGAACTCTGCAACAAGCGCCTTTTTGTCGTCGACGCATTCTGCGGCGCAAATAAAAATACGCGCATGGCCGTTCGCTTTATCGTGGAGGTGCCGTGGCAGGCACATTTTGTCACGAATATGTTCATCCGTCCGACGGCGGAGGAGCTTGAGAACTTCAAACCGGACTTTGTCGTCTACAATGCGGCAAAGGCGCGCGTGATGCATTTCGGCGACCTCGGCCTCAACTCCGAGACGGCGGTTATGTTCAACCTCACGAGCCGTGAGCAGATCATCGTCAACACATGGTACGGCGGCGAGATGAAAAAGGGCATGTTCTCGATGATGAACTACTACCTCCCGCTGAAGGGGATTGCCTCCATGCATTGCTCGGCGAATACAGATAAAGAGGGGCAGAACACAACGCTCTTCTTCGGCCTTTCCGGTACGGGAAAGACTACCCTCTCGACCGACAATGCGCGCCTGCTCATCGGCGACGACGAACACGGCTGGGATGACGAGGGCGTATTCAACTACGAGGGCGGCTGCTACGCGAAGGTCATCAACCTCGACCCCGAGGCGGAGCCCGATATCTACCAGGCGATCCGCCGCAATGCGCTGCTCGAGAATGTTACGGTCGATCTCGCCGGTCACGTTGACTTCGCGGACAAGTCCGTTACGGAGAATACGCGCGTTTCATATCCCATCAACCACATTGAGCACATCGTGCTCGGTCACGTTGCAGATAAATCTGCGGGCCCGCACGCAAAGCATGTGATCTTCCTCTCCGCCGATGCGTTCGGCGTTCTGCCGCCGGTCTCGATTCTGACGCCGGAGCAGACGAAGTACTACTTCCTCTCGGGCTTCACCTCGAAGCTCGCGGGTACAGAGCGCGGCATTACCGAGCCGACGCCGACGTTTTCTGCATGCTTCGGACAGGCGTTCCTTGAGCTCCATCCGACGAAGTACGCAGACGAGCTCGTGCGCAAGATGGAGCAGCACGGATCGCGCGCCTACCTCGTGAACACGGGGTGGAACGGAACAGGAAAGCGCATCTCCATTCAGGACACGCGCGGCATCATTCATGCTATCCAGGACGGATCCATTGACAGCGCGCCGACGAAGAAGATTCCGTATTTCGACTTCGAGGTTCCGACGGAACTGCCGGGCGTCAATCCGAAGATCCTTGACCCGCGCGACACCTATGCAAGCCGTACGGAGTGGGATGAAAAGGCAAGGGATCTCGCTGCGCGCTTCATCAAGAACTTTAAGAAGTATGAGGGCAACGAGGGGGGCAAAGCGCTCGTTTCGGCGGGGCCGCAGCTTTAAACATTATTGCTCCGTGGAAGAAGCTGCCGCAATGTTTGCGGCAGCTTCTTTTTTGAAAAGAGGGAAGGAGGGGAGCGAATGGAGCTCACGGACAGCATCAGCAAAGTTCGCGGCGTTGGCGTAAAGAAGTCTGCCGCCTTTGCGCGGCTCGGCATTCGAACGGTATATGACCTCCTGACTTATTATCCGCGCGCATATGAGGATCAGAGCAGCATTACGCGCATTGCCGATCTGCGGGCGGGGATGCGTGCGACTGTTCTCGGCGTCATTCACCAGGTGACGGACCGCCAGACACGGCGGCGCGGGTTCACCGTGCTGACTGCGCTCATCGGCGACGGGACGGGCTACATGCAGGCAGTCTGGTTTAATCAGCGCTTTCTGAAGTCGAAGCTGCGTGAGGGCCGGCGCATTCTCCTCACGGGGAAGACGGACTATGCCTATAACGGCGGCGGACAGCTTGCGCTTTCGCAGATCACATCCTTTGAGCTGCTCGGCGCGCGCGATCATGCGGAATCGCTGCTCGGCATTCTGCCCATCTATGCGGCAACCGAGGGACTCCCGCAGAAACAGCTGCGGCAGATGATGGAGTATGCTCTCGCGCAGAGCGCGGATAAGCTTACGGAGACCCTTCCGCCGCGCATTCGGCAGGAGTATGATCTCATCGGACGTGCGGATGCCTTTCGACGGATTCACTTCCCAAAGCGGGAGGAGGAACTGCGCGCGGCGCGTCGGCGGCTTGCCTTTGAGGAACTCTATCTCATCCAATGCGGGCTGCTCGCCCTCAAAAAGCGGACGGCGGAGGAGCAGGAAGGGATTGCACACAGGCCAAACGGTGTGCTGGCTGCGCGCGTTTTGGAGGCGCTGCCCTTCGAACTGACCGAGGATCAGGCGAAGGTATGGGGGGAGATCGCGCGCGATATGGAGTCGCCTCTGCCCATGCGCCGCCTCGTGCAGGGAGATGTTGGCTCGGGAAAGACCGCAGTCGCCCTGCTCGCTCTCGTCAAAACAACGGAGAACGGATATCAGGGTGCGCTGATGGCGCCGACGGAGATCCTGGCGCGTCAGCATTATGATTATTTGCAGACGCTGCTCACGCCGCTTGGCATTCGTGTGGGATTTCTCTCGGGGCGGCTGACGAAGAAGGAACGTGCGGAGATCGATGCGGCGCTCGCCGCACATACGGTGGATATTATCGTCGGCACGCACGCGTTGATTCAGGATCATGTGGCGTTCGATGCGCTTGGCCTGGTGGTGACGGATGAGCAGCATCGCTTCGGCGTGGCGCAGCGTACGGCGCTCGAGAAAAAAAGCGGGGGAACACCGGATGTGCTTGTTATGACGGCGACGCCGATTCCGCGGACAATGACGCTGACGGTGTACGGCGATCTCGATGTTTCACGCATTGAACATCTGCCGCCGGGGCGGCGTCCGATCCGTACGTTCCTGCGCGATGAGACCGCACGCGGGAAGATCTATGCGTTTGTGCGCAGAGAGATCGAGAGCGGGCGGCAGGCGTACGTTGTCTGTCCGCTGATTGAGGCAAGCGAGGAGAGTGATTTGCCCTCGGCAGAGGAAGTCTATGAGGAGCTCTCCCGCAGCATCTTCCGCGGGATCGCCTGCGGACTCCTGCACGGGCGGATGAAATCCGCGGAAAAGGAAGAGGTGATGAACGGCTTCTATGCGAACCGGATCAAACTTCTCGTGTCGACAACGGTCATCGAGGTCGGCGTCAACGTGCCGAATGCGAGCATCCTCGTTGTGGAGCACGCGGAGCGGTTTGGCCTCGCACAGCTCCATCAGCTGCGCGGACGCGTTGGGCGCGGATCCTATGATTCCTACTGCATTCTGATCGCGGGGCGGAGCGCGGCGCCGCAGGAGCGCCTGCAGGTCATCGAGCAGACGAGTGACGGTTTTCGCCTTGCCGAGGAGGATCTGCGTCTGCGCGGTCCTGGACAGTTCTTCGGAGCAATGCAGCACGGGCTCGGTGATCTTAAAATCGCCGATGTTCTCGCCGATATGGATCTCCTGCTGCTCGCGCGCCGTGCCGCTCTTGCAACGGTCGATGATCCGGAGGCGCTCGCTTTTGTCCTGCCGACGATCATGCGCCAGTATCGGCAGCAATTTGAACACATCCGCGAGATTTGAAACAAAGAGGTATCGCATGCGTCTTGTATTCCTTGACACGGCAGGATTCTCTGCGATAGAATAACGACACATTGACATTCGAGGAGGAGATTGCCTTGACAAAGGTTTTGGTGAACGGCGCCTGCGGGCGTATGGGACGTGCGGTGCTCAAAGCCGTGACAGACGATGCGGAGCTCACGCTTGTCGGCGCGGTCGATATCACCGGCGGCGCGGACAGCGGGGAACTTGCGGGCACGGCGAAGAACGGCGTTCTTGTGGAGACTGATCTGGCCACGGCGCTTGAACGCCTGCATCCCGATGTGATGATCGACTTTACGCGCCCCGACGTTGTCTATGCGAATGTGCTGACGGCGCTCGCACACAAGGTATCGCCGGTCGTCGGCACAACGGGACTCTCCGAGGAGCAAAAGACGGCGATCAAGGCGGCGGCGGAGGAGAATGATACGCCCGCGTTCATTGCACCGAATTTTGCAATCGGCGCCGTGCTCATGATGCTCATGAGCCGCATGGCGGCAAAGTATATGCCGGAAGTGGAGATCATCGAGCTCCATCATGACAATAAATTGGATGCGCCGTCAGGGACAGCAGTGCAGACGGCGGCGATGATCGCCGAGGTACGCCCTGCGCATCGACAGGGGCATCCCGACGAGGCGGAAAAGATTCCGGGTGCGCGCGGCGCAGAGTATGAGGGGATGCGCATCCACAGTGTCCGCCTGCCGGGCTATGTCGCGCATCAGGAGGTCATCTTCGGCGGCCTCGGACAGACCCTCTCGATCCGCCACGATTCACTGAACCGTGAGTCCTTTATGCCGGGTGTCGTACTCGCTGCGAAGAAGGTACGCTCTCTCACATCACTCACCGTTGGACTGGATAAACTGTTGTAAGGGGAATTGTTATGAAGAAATATCGCGTCGCTATCCTTGGCGCAACGGGCGCTGTCGGCCAGGAGTTCCTGAACCTGATCGAAGAGCGCAAGTTCCCGTTCGCAGAACTGCGCCTGCTCGCATCCAGCCGCTCAGCGGGAAAGAAGATCGCCTTTATGGGCAGGGAGTATACGGTGCAGGAGGCGACGGCGGACTCCTTTGAGGGGATCGACATCGCGCTCTTTGCGGGGGGCTCGGCAAGCAAGGAGTTCGCTCCTTATGCGGTGAAAGCGGGGGCTGTCGTCATCGACAATTCGAGTGCCTTCCGGATGGACCCCGCGGTGCCTCTCGTCGTGCCCGAGGTCAATCCTGAGGCGATCAGGCAGCATAAAGGCATCATCGCGAATCCAAACTGCTCGACCATTATCATGGTGATGGGGCTGAAGCCGCTCTATGATCTCGCGAAGATCCGCCGCATCGTTGTCTCCACCTATCAGGCGGTCTCCGGCGCGGGCAAGGAGGGGATGGCAGAGCTGGAGGAGCAGGTGGCCGCGCTCTCCTCGGGCAAAGAGCCTGCGGCGAACATCCTGCCTGTCGGCTCGCTGCCGAAGCACTATCAGATCGCGTTCAACCTCATCCCGCAGATCGATGTCTTTATGGATAACCTCTACACGAAAGAGGAGATGAAGATGATCGACGAGACAAAGAAGATCATAGGCGATGATGCGCTGCGCATCACCGCCACAACGGTGCGTGTGCCCGTCTACCGCAGTCATGCGGAGTCCGTCAACGTCGAGTTTGAGAGCGAGATCTCGCTCGATGCAGCGCGTCAGGCGCTCGCGGCGTTCCCCGGCGTTATCCTGCACGATAATCCGGCGGAGCAGGAATATCCAATGCCGCTTTTCACCTCCGGCCGGACAGACGTCGAGATCGGACGCCTGCGCCGCGACGAATCAACGGATCATGCGCTGAATTTTTGGATCTGCGGCGATCAGATCCGCAAGGGTGCAGCTCTCAATGCTCTCCAAATTGCGGAGTATATGATCGCGCACGAACTTATCTGAAACAACCCGGGGACCTGCTTTCGCGTGGAAAGCAGGTCTTTTTTTACGCTTTGATAAATTTTGTAAAAGTCCCTGCAGCCCTTGATATACAAGGGCTGCAGGGACTTTTATACATTGTATACATGAAAAAGAGAATATTTGTTTTCTTGAAAAGACACAGCGTTTTTGCTATAACTGTAGGAAAAGTGGTGAAATGTGGTGGAATGTGCCATATTGTGGTGATAAGATTCTGAAAGGTGGTGCGGCCGGATGTTTATGGGGGAATACGCCCACAGCATTGATGCAAAGGGCCGCGTCATTCTGCCTGCGGACTTCCGCCAGGAACTCGGCGTCTCGTTCATCATCACAAAAGGTCTTGACGGGAGCCTCTTTCTGTTCCCACAGGCGGCATGGGATGAGTTCGCGGCAAAGCTGCGCACACTGTCCATTGCCGATCCCAACGCACGCGCATTTGCACGCTTTTTCATCGCAGGCGCGCGGACGCTCGAATGTGATAAGCAGGGGCGCTTCCTCGTACCGGCGAATCTGCGTACCTATGCCAACATCGGTCTCAAGCAGGACGTCATCCTGACGGGTGCAGACGCACGCATCGAGGTTTGGGACAGGGAGAAGTGGGAGCGCTATGCCGGCGAGGTGGATCCAAACATCACGGAGATCTCGACGCAGCTGGCGGGCTATGGCATCTCGATTTAGGAGCGGGATGCGATGGACTTTCATCATGTGAGCGTCCTGCCCGAGGAGACGCTGAATGCGCTCAACATCACGCCGAACGGCACCTATGTGGACTGTACGCTGGGCGGCGCGGGGCATGCGGGGCGCATCGCGGCGAGGCTGTCGCCCGAGGGACGCCTGATCGGCATCGATCAGGATGAGGCCGCGATTGCTGCAGCGCAGGAACGTCTTGCAGATGCGGCGTGTCAGGTCACATTGGTGCGTGATAACTTCCGAAATCTGTCGGCGATTCTCGCGGGAGCAGGCGTAGACAGCACGGATGGGGTTCTCTTCGACCTCGGCATCTCCTCCCCGCAGATTGATACAGCGGAGCGCGGATTCTCCTATATGCAGGATGCGCCGCTTGACATGCGCATGGATCGGCGTGCGGGGCGCAGTGCCCGGAGTGTTGTCAACGAATACACGGCAGCCGAACTGATGGAGATCTTTTACAACTACGGCGAAGAACGGTGGGCCAAACGCATTGCCGCATTCATCGAAGAGGAGCGCAAGGCCCATCCGATCGAGACGACGGGACAGCTCGTTGCGGTGATCGATCGCGCCGTTCCGAAGAAGACACGCGCAAAAGGAGGACATCCGGCGAAACGCGTCTTTCAAGCGATCCGCATTGAGGTAAACGAAGAGCTGACCATTTTGGAGGGTGCGCTGACTGCAGCCGTACGAGCGCTCCGGCCGGGAGGCAGATTGGCGGTCATTACATTCCATTCGCTCGAAGACCGCATCGTCAAAAAGACGCTCAAGCGGTTTGCACAGGGGTGCATCTGCCCGCCGCATACACCGGTCTGCGTCTGCGGACATACTCCGGAACTGCGGCTGATTGGAAAGCCGCAAATGGCAAGCGCCGTGGAATGCGCGGAAAATCCGAGAGCAAAGAGTGCAAAACTGCGTACAGCAGAGAAATTATAGGAAATCAAAAGCAAGGGGGTGGGGCACATGCTGGCACGTAAGGAGGACGCATATCTCTATGATATTCCTGTCCCTGCAGAAGCTGCGCCGGCAGTACAGGCAGAGGTGCCGCGGGAGCCTCTGCTGCGCCATCAACTGAATACCAATCTTCGAAACTGCCTGCGTGCCGTCTTCTTCCTCGTCGCATGCGGTGCAATGGCGGTGACCCTGCTCGGCGGCATCGGCGCAAAGAGCGGCTATACGCTGCTCGAGACACAGCAGAAGGCGGAGCAGCTTGAACAGGAGAACGAACGGCTCAAGATCGAGATCGCACAGCTGAAGTCGCCGTCGCGGATTGAGTCAATTGCGGTACAGGAACTGCATATGCAGGTGCCGCAGAATATATACTTTTCGCATGAAGGGGAATGAGGGCCTATGATGAAGCGATTGGAAGAACTCGCTGACCTTGTGCCCGGCGCACGGATTGCGGGAGACAAATGTACGGAGATCACCTCCATTGAGCGCGACTCGCGCAGAGCAGCGGAGGGGGCGCTCTTCGTCTGCATCAACGGCGTTCATGTGGACGCACACAGCTTTATACCAAATGCGGCGCGGGCAGGAGCCCGCGCTGTTTTGACGGAGAGAGACAAGGTGGCGGTGCCGCCCGGCATCTCCGTTCTGCACGTGCCGGATCTTCAAGAGGCGCTGGATCTCATCGTGCCGTATTTTTACGATTATCCCGCGCGTGCGATGCGTGTGATCGGCATCACGGGGACCAACGGCAAGACGACGACAAGCTATCTTGTGCGCGCCATGCTCCGTCATGCGGGCAGGCGGGTCGGCCTGATTGGAACGATTCAGATCATGATGGAGGATGATGTCTTCTCTACGGCGAACACGACACCCGATGTCATCGTCATGCAGCAGCTGCTTGCAGAGATGCGCACGCGCGGCATGGATGCGGTCGTGATGGAGGTCTCTTCGCATGCGCTCGATCAGGGGCGCGTAGCAGGGATCGAGTTTGATACGGCAGTGTTTACAAATCTGACGCAGGATCATCTCGACTATCATAAGACGATGGAGAACTATGCACGTGCGAAAGCGCGCCTCTTTGACCTCGTGTCCGAGCAGGGCGTGAAGGAGGGCAAGACGGCAATCCTCAACGCGGACGATGCGGCGGCCAAGATGATGCGTGCACATACGCACTGTCCTCTGATTACCTACGGTGTGGATATGCCGGCGGCTCTCACGGCACGGAAGATCCGTCTGGGACAGGATGGCATGGAGCTGACCATCGCATATGCGGGGGCCGAGCTGCCTGCTGTGCAGACCGGCATCACCGGCCTGTTCAACGTATACAATGTGCTTGCGGCAGCAGGCGCTGCACTCGCTGAACAAGTGACAGCGTCGGATATTACGGCGGCACTTGCGGCGTTCAGCGGGGTGCCGGGGCGGTTCGAGCTCGTGCGCGCAGGTCAGGATTTTTCCGTTATCGTCGATTACGCGCATACGCCGGACGGCATGGAAAATGTGCTGCGTACCGCACGCGCCGTGACAACAGGGCGGATTATCACCGTCTTTGGCTGCGGCGGCGATCGAGATCGGACGAAGCGGCCCATTATGGGCCGGATTGCAGCAGAGCTCGGCGATGTCATCGTGCTCACGTCAGATAATCCCCGCACAGAGGATCCGGCGGCGATCCTGGATGAGGTCGAGGCGGGCGTTTTGCCGGCGATCGGGGGAAAGCCCTACGAGAAGCTTGTCGATCGGCGCACAGCGATCTTTCATGCCGTACAGACGGCACGTGCGGGCGATACCGTGGTCATCCTCGGCAAGGGGCATGAGACCTATCAGATTCTGAAGGACGGAACGATTCATTTTGATGATCGGGAAACGGCGGCAGAGGCGATAAGGAGCAGGCAATGACGGGCATGACATGGGATGAGGTGCAGGCTGCTGTCGGCGCTGCAGCGCATAACGGGAAACTTGCCGGGAATACGGTATTCCCGCATATCACGACGGATACGCGCAAAATTTCTTCGGGCGATCTCTTCGTCGCATTGCGCGGAGAGAAGTTTGACGGCGCGGATTTTGCAGCGGAAGCGCTCGAGCGGGGGGCGGCGGCAGTCATTGTCGGCACGCCGCTGAGCACATCTGCCGAGAAGGCGCTGAAGAAAGCAAAAGGCACCGTTCTCAAAGCGGACGACGGACTGCGGGCATATCAAGCAATCGCGCATGCATGGCGCATGAAGTTTGACATCCCCGTGATTGCGATTACGGGGTCCAACGGCAAGACCACGACGAAGGAACTCACAGCCGCTGTTCTCTCGGGGCGGGGGAAGGTCTGCCGCACAGCGGAAAATTACAATAACGAGGTCGGCCTGCCGCTGACGCTGCTCGGCATTGTGCCGGAGGACTTCGCCGCTGTTGTGGAGATCGGCATGCGCGGATTGGGGCAGATCGCGGCGCTTGCCCCCGTTGCTGCGCCGACGATCGGCATTGTGACGAATGTATGCGAGGTGCATATGGAGCTGCTCGGCTCCATCGAGAACATTGCAAAGGCAAAGGCCGAACTCGTGGAGGCGATCCCTTCGGGCGGGACGGTGATCCTCAATGCAGATGACAGCCGTGTCGCTGCAATGCGTTCGTTTGCAGCGGACGGCGTGCGTATCCTAACGTACGCGATCGATGCGGATGCAGATGTGCGCGCCGAAGCACTGCAGTGTGCGGCGGATGGTTCACGCTTCATGGTGACGTATGCGAATGAACGGCATGAATATGCCGTGTCCCTGCCCGGCCGGCATAATGTCAGCAACACCCTCGCTGCGCTTGCAGCCGGATTTGCTCTCGGCCTCACGCCGCAGGAGATGCAGGCGGGACTGCGGAACATCGAGGGAACAAAGATGCGCTACGAAACGGAGTCAGTCGGCGCATGGATGTTCATCAACGATGCCTATAACGCAAGTCCTTCCTCCATGCACGCAGCGCTCGAAACGACGGCTGCGCTTTATCCGGGACGCAAAATCGCGGTGCTCGGCGATATGTTGGAGCTTGGCGCCGCGGCCGAAGAGGCGCACCGCATGATCGGACGCCGCGCGGCGGAGCTGGGCTTTGCGGCAGTCGTGACCTACGGACCGCAGGCCCGCTGGATCCATGAGGCAGCAGAGGAGACGGGCTGCGCCGCATGCTTTCATGCCGAGACGCATGAGGAGGCAGCTCAGCTGCTGCGCAAAATTCTCTCGGACGGCGATACGGTTCTATTTAAGGGCTCGCGCGGCATGCGGATGGAGCAGGTAATCGCCCTGCTGACAGGTGAGAAGGCGGGGCACTGATGGATTATATATTGGATTCTATCACACCGCAGCTGCGCATCCTGCTGACGGTCGTGACATCGCTGGCGATTGTGCTTTTCAGCGGCGTGTATTTCCTTCCGTTTCTGCATCGCCTGAAATACGGACAGAGCATCCGTGCCGAGGGCCCCGCGAGTCACCAGCAAAAGAGCGGCACGCCGACGATGGGCGGCGTGATGATTGTGCTTGCCGTGACGGCGGCGACGCTTCTCTTTGCTCCGCTGACGGTGACGACGCTGCTCGCACTCTTCATCTTCCTCGGGCATTTTCTGCTCGGCTTTGCAGACGACTACATCAAGGTGGTCAAAAAGCGCAATCTCGGACTGCGCGCCTATCAGAAGCTGCTCGGTCAGCTCGTCATTGCGCTCGTCACTATTCTGATCGGAAGCGTCGTGCTCGGGCACGATACAAGCGTATGGGTTCCGCTGATGGGCAAGGCGGTCGATATCGGTGCGCTCTACTACGTCCTCGTTGTATGTGTGCTCGTGGGCACCTCGAATGCGGTCAACCTGACGGACGGTCTCGACGGACTCGCCTCTGGGACCGTAACCGCAGCGGCGCTTTTCTATGCGGCGCTCATGTATGGCATGGACAGCGGGCTGATGGTTTTTTCTGCTGCAATAATTGGTGCATGCATTGGATTTTTATGGTATAATCATCACCCAGCACGCATCTTCATGGGAGATACGGGATCGCTTGCTCTCGGCGGCGCGCTCGCGGGCGTCGCACTCCTCTCGCATACGGAACTCCTGCTGCCGATCGTTGGATTCGTCTTCTTCTGCGAAGCGCTGTCCGTGATCCTGCAGGTGATTTCCTTTCAGACGCGGGGAAAGCGCATCTTTCGCATGAGCCCGATTCATCATCACTTCGAACTCGGGGGCTGGAGCGAGACGCGCGTCGTCTATACATTCTGGGCGATCGGTGCGGCGGCGGCGGTCATCGCGTGGATCATTGTGCTGGCATCGTGATATGGCTTTTCATAAGGGGGACACAGGGAATTGTCCTATGACAATCAGTCTGCGCTCGTCATCGGAGCGGGCATCAGCGGGTTTGCGGCGGCGCGGTATCTCGCGGCAGCGGGGGCGCGCGTGGCGCTCTCGGACGCAAAGGATGAGGCAGATGCGGAAAAAGATGCATTGACGCAGAAGCATATTGAGGATTTGAGGACGCAGGGGATCTCCTGCGTCTTTGGCGCACAAAGGGAACAACTGCTGGACGGGATCGATCTGATTGTGCTCTCGCCCGCGGTGCCGGAGCGCATCCCGCTCGTTCGCGCCGCGCGGGCACGCGGCATTCGCGTAACGACAGAGGTGGAGCTGGCAGGGGAGATTGCGCGCGCGCCGATCTACGCGATTACGGGAACGAACGGAAAGACCACAACCACTACCCTCCTTGGGGAACTTTTGCGTGCGCATTTTTCGGCTGTCGGCGTCGGCGGCAATATTGGCGTGCCGCTCATCGATGTGGCGCAGGAGATCCCTGCGGACGGTGCGATCGCGGCTGAGATCTCGAGCTATCAGATGGAGGCGACGACGCATTTTCATCCGGCTGTTGCTGCGGAGCTGAATGTGACGCCGGACCACATTGTGCGGCACGGCTCGATGGAAGTCTATCAGGCGATGAAGGAGAAACTCTTTGCCGCGCAGACGCATGAAGACTTTCTCGTACTGAATTATGATGATCCGCATACGCGCGGCATGGCGGAGCGCGCAGCAGGACATGTGTGCTTCTTCAGCAGGCGCACGGAGCTGAGCGAGGGGGCAACCGTGCGGGCAGACGGCATGATTGTCATGCGTTGGGACGGTGCGGAGCATGTCCTTATCCCTGTCCGAGAACTTGGCATCCCCGGCGGGCACAATGTTGAGAATGCGCTTGCGGCATCGGCAATGGCGCTGCTCGCCGGCGTTACACCGGCGGAGGCGCGCCCCGTTCTGCGCTCCTTCAAAGGAGTGGAGCACCGCATTGAGTTCGTGCGCACACTGGACGGGGTCAATTATTACAATGACTCCAAGGCGACGAATACGGACTCGGCGATCAAGGCTCTCGAGGCGTTTGACGGGCATATTGTTCTCATTGCGGGCGGCGATGATAAGCTGACCGATCTCACGGAGTTCATGGAGCTTGTTCATGCGCGTGTCGACGAGCTGATTCTGATCGGCGATGCAGCAGCGCGTTTTGCCGCAGCAGCAGAAGGTGCAGGCCTCTCCAAGCAGCATATCCGCCGCGCGGGCTACAATATGGCGGCGGCAGTGCAGGCGGCGCATGATCTGGCGGCAAAAGGGCAGACAGTACTGCTTTCGCCTGCCTGTGCCAGCTTTGACATGTACAGCGGCTACGAGGAGCGCGGACGGGATTTCAAGAGGATCGTGAACGAGTTATGAATATCATCGTATCCGGCGGTGGAACGGGCGGACACATCTACCCGGCGCTCACGATTATCCGCGCGATTCAGCAGAACGAGCCCTCTGCCCGTATCCTTTACGTCGGTACGCCGCATGGGCTGGAGGCAGACATTGTACCGCGCGAGGGCATTGACTTCATCGCGGTGGACCTGGCAGGCTTTGAGCGAAAATTTTCGCTTGAGAATATTCTGCGCGCGGGTCGTGCTCTATGCGCCCTTGCGAGTGCAAGCGGTATCGTGCGCCGTTTTCGACCCGACGTTGCCATCGGGACAGGCGGCTATGCTGCGGGACCGATTCTCCTCGCAGCGAGCCTTGCGGGCGTGCCGACACTCGTGCAGGAGCAGAATGTATATGCGGGCGTGACCAACCGCATTCTCGCGAGGTTTGCAACGGCGATTGCCGTCGGCATGGAGGATGCCCGCGCCGTATTCCCGCAGAATAAAACCTATGTGACGGGCAACCCGATCCGTCCCGAAGTGCTCACGGCATCGCGCGGGGAGGGAGCAAAGGCGTTTGGGTTCGACCCTCTGAAAAAGACTGTGCTCGTCTCCGGCGGCAGCCGCGGTGCCCGCTCGATCAACCGTGCAATGGTGGAGGTTATCGCCCGCGCGGCAGAGCAGACGGACGTACAGTATCTCCATGTGACCGGAGCAGAGGAGCATGGTGATACGCTGGCACGCATCCGCAATGCAGGGGTGCGGCTCGAGGAACATCCGAACATCCGTGTCCTGCCGTATCTTTACAATATGCCGCAGGCGATGGCAATGGCGGATGTTGCGGTATTTCGCGCCGGGGCGACGGGGCTTGCGGAGCTCGCGGCACGGGGGGTGCCTGCGATCCTCATTCCCTACCCGTATGCGGCGGAGAACCATCAGGAAAAGAATGCCCGCGCGATGGAGGCTGCAGGGGCGGCAGAGGTCATTCTCAATCGTGACCTCGACGGCGCCGTACTCACGGAGGCCCTCCGGACGCTGCTCTCGGATGATGTGCGCCGCGCGGGGATGGCGGCGGCGATGAAGCGCCTCGGAAAGCCGAAGGCAGCCGAGGAAATCGCAGCACTTGCGCTGCGAATATCTAAAGGAGAAGGGTGAAGATATTGCTCAAAGATTTAAAGGGGATCCACGCGATCCATTTTATCGGCATCGGCGGCGCAGGGATGAGTCCGCTGGCGAAGATTCTTCTCCTGCTCGGTTATCAAGTATCCGGCTCTGATCAAGGCACGTCGCCCATCATCGAGGAACTCATTCGCCTCGGCGCACGCATCTGGACGGACGGACAGCATGCCGAGAATGTGCGCGGCGCGGATGCCATCGTCGTCTCCACGGCGATTCCCTACGATAATGTAGAGGTGATCGCGGCATGGGATCTGCGCATTCCCAAGCTTCACCGCTCGGATATCAATGCGGCGCTCGTCAATGCATATGACGGCATTGCGGTCGCCGGGTCGCACGGCAAGACCACGACCACTTCCATGATCGGCGTGACACTGGACTGTGCCGGTGTTTCCCCGACGATCATCGTCGGCGGCGAGGTACCGGATCTGGGCACGAATGCGAAGCTCGGAACGGGGCGTTATCTCGTCTCCGAGGCGGATGAAAGCGACGGCTCCTTCCTGAAGCTGCGCCCGCACATCGCTGTCGTAACAAACGTCGAAGATGATCATATGGATCACTACGGCACGATGGAGAAGATCATCGAGGCATTCCGTACGTTCGTTGATCAGACGGATGCGGACGGCACGGCAGTCCTCTGTTTTGAAAATGAAATCCTGCGCCAAATCGCGTGCGAGACACCGTGCCGCGTCGTTTCCTATGCCATTGATGCGGAGGCGGACTATCGCGCGGCGGATATGGAGACGCACGGCTCTGTGATCTCCTTTACGGCCTTTGAGCGCGGCGCGGAGATGGGGCGCGTTTTACTCAACATTCCGGGGAGGCACAACGTGCTCAATGCGCTTGCCTGCATTGCTGTGGCGCGTCTTGCTGGTGTGGAGTTCCCTGAGATTCGGCGTGCGCTCGCACAGTTTCATGGGGCAAAGCGCCGTTTCCAGACGAAGGGCAAGGAGCGCGGCGTTTGGGTGGTGGATGACTATGCGCATCACCCGACGGAGATTGCCGCAACACTCGCTGCGGCACGCCAAACGAACCCTGGGCGGCTCATCTGTGTGTTTCAGCCGCATCGCTATTCGCGCACGCAGCTGCTGCGCGAAGAGTTCGGTACATGCTTTGCCGCAGCGGATCTGCTCCTCCTGACGGACGTCTATGCAGCGGGCGAGGCACCGATCCCCGGCGTCAGCGGGGAGACGCTGATGAAGGAGGTCGCAAAGCAGACGGGGCAGGATGCGGTCTATCTGCCGGCGCGCGGCGATCTCGAACATTATCTCGCCCAACATGTGCGCGCGGGTGATCTTGTTATCACGATGGGCGCGGGCAATATCCTCGAGGTAGGGGAGGATCTTGTCAAGCGGCTCAAAGAGGGGACGGCGGGATCGGCAGAGGCACCGATTGTCGTCGTCATGGGCGGCCCTTCTACTGAGGCGGAAGTATCGCGCCGCTCGGGCAAGGCAATCCTGCAGGCGCTTCTTTCGAAGGGCTATCCTGCGGCCGGACTCGAACTGATGCCCAAGACCTTTGCGGAGGAGATTCAAAAACTTCGCCCCGCGATCGTATTTAATGCACTGCATGGGAAATACGGCGAGGACGGAGTTCTCCAAGGAACGCTCGACATGCTCGGCGTCCCCTATACCGGCTCCGGTGTTCGCGCTGCTGCGCTCACGATGGACAAAGGGACGGCAAAGCGGATTTTTCGCGCGGAAGGCATTGCAACGCCGCGCTTTCGCCTGATTGATGCGGGCAAGTGCGGCGAGCATACGGCGGAAGACATCCGGCGCGAGTTCGGTTTGCCGGTTGTCGTAAAGGCACCGGAGCAGGGATCAAGCATCGGCGTTCATATCGTCACGCGTGCGGAAGAGCTGAATGCCGCACTGGACGATGTGTTTACCTATGGCAGAGAAGCTCTTGTGGAGGAGTTCATCCGCGGGCGGGAGCTCACCGTTGTCGTCTGGGGAATGCCCGCGGCGGCAGAGGCTCTGCCGGTCATTGAGATCACGACGGCATCGGGGCGCTATGATTACGAGAGTAAGTATACGCCGGGCGCATCGACGCATATTGTCCCGGCGGCGCTTTCCAAAGAATGTACAGAGGCGGTGCAGGCGATCGCTGTCCGTGCATTCACAGCGTGCGGGTGCAGCGGCGCAGCGCGCGTCGACATCATGCTGAGCGAAGAGGAGCAGCCCTATGTCATCGAAGTCAACGCCGTACCCGGCATGACAGAGACATCCCTTGTGCCGGATGCAGCACGCGCCGTTGGGATGGAGTTCCCTGAGCTCTGCGAGAAAATCCTCACGATGGCGGGGTATTACCGATGAAATCGCGCCGTGTTCTCAAAGGGGCGTTCTATCTCCTTTGCGCCAGCGGCATTCTTGCGGCGCTTATCTATTCGCCTCTCTTTACGTTTCAGCAGCTGGTCGTTCGCGGGAGCGTCAATCTGGACGAGACTGAACTCTGTGAGATCGCGCGCATTCACTACGGGCAGCGTCTCTTTGAGCTCAAGACTGATGAGATGACGACAAATTTGCTCCGCGATCTGCGCATCGAATCTGCTGTCGTGCGCCGGCAGCTGCCCAACAAGATCGAAATGGAGATTGTCGAGCGCATGCCGGTTGCGACTGTTGCCTGCGACTACGGATATCTGGATTTTGACCGGCAGGGAAAGGTCATCGCCAGTTACCGCACGCTCAAGGGGGCGGACATTCCCATCATCACCGGGATCAAGCTGCGCGACCTCTACATCGGAGACGATAATTCCGATCCGCAGGTAGCATCGGTCATCAGCTTTCTCAGCAGGATCGACCCAGCGGACATTGGGCAGATCTCAGAGGTCAACATCACCGTGCCGAATGCCGTCGTTGCCTATACCAAGAACGCGCTCCCGATACGTCTCGGACGTTTGGAGGGCATTCCGGACAAGGCAGGACTCACACAGGATTTTTTACAGGATCAGAAAACAACGCGCCATACGATCGAGTACGTGGACTTCAGCTACGATGCGCCGTTCATCAAACTCGCGGATAAAACGACAGAGGGGAAATAAATGAAACAGTTCTGGCAGGGCGGGTGGCTCATTGCACTCGTCTGCATATTGATCGGATTTATGATTGCCGTGCAGTTCCGCACGGCCCAAGATGGGAAGGGAAGTCTCTCCCAGCAGCGCATCGAGGAGATCTCGGATCGGCTGCTCCAGACGGAACATGAACGCGACGAATTGGGGGACGAGCTGCGCAAGATGCAGGCGGCGGCAGCGGATCAGTCGAGTACAGAGGATCAGAAGATGCTGCGGTATCGTGCGGCACTCGTCCCTCTCCGGGGAGAGGGCGTCATCGTACGCATGGACGACAGTGCGAGACCCGCGAAATCCGGAGAGAACCCGAATCTTTACGTCATCCACGATGACGACCTCCTGCGCGTCATCAACGAGCTGCGCGCGGCGGGCGCAGAGGCGATCTCCGTCAACGGGCAGCGCCTCACCGGCGTCTCTGAGATCCGCTGTGCGGGACCCACGCTCTCGGTCAATAATGTCCGCTCGTCTGCACCGTTTGAGATCCGCGCCATCGGAGAAAAAAAGTCACTCGAAAATTCTCTGCGTATGCGCGGGGGCGTTGTCGAGACGCTGGGCGTCTGGGGCATCCAGCTCGATATTACGGCCAGTGACGATGTGTACATCCCTCCCTATGGCGGGAGCATTCGCCAGACCTATGCGCACGAGACGCAGGAACGTGAGGAGGAGAGCAAATGATCTACATCGTATTGATCAGTCTTGTGATCGGGCTCTTCATCGGCTACAACAGCCCCATCGTCATTCCGCTTGCCTATTCGAAACTCTTCTCCGTTGCCCTTGTTGCTGCTCTTGACGCCGCGTTCGGCGGACTGCGCGCAGCGACTTCAGAGCGCTTTGACAAGCACGTCTTTGTCACGGGATTTTTCTCAAACACCTTGCTTGCAGCCGCACTCGTCTTTATCGGCGACCGCCTCGGCATCGACCTCTATTACGTTGCGCTGCTTGCCTTCGGTTTCCGTATCTTTAAAAATCTTGCTATCCTGCGCCGCTATCTGCTCAAAGACTATCGGGGCAGAACGCGCTGAACGGGAAAAGAAGTTAAAAATTTTCTTGCGCTATGGTAATATATCGAGTTTCATGGTAAAATAAGCGAGGAAATTGTTGTCTGTCAACGGACTGAGATGATAAAGATACGATATGGAGGCTGAGGCTGTGTTCGAAATGGATGATAACTTTGAAGAACTCGCAAAGATCATCGTTGTCGGTGTAGGCGGCGGCGGCGGAAACGCAGTCAACAATATGATCGACTCCGGCTTGCAGGGAGTTGAATTTGTTGCAATCAATACGGATGCGCAGGCGTTGCTGCAGTCGAAGGCAGCTCTTCGCATTCAGATTGGTGAAAAGCGCACGCGCGGACTCGGTGCCGGGGCCCGTCCCGAGATCGGGGAAGCGGCGGCGACCGAGAGCCGCGAGAAGATTGTCGAGGCGCTGCGCGGTGCGGACATGGTATTCATAACGGCCGGCATGGGCGGCGGTACGGGAACGGGCGCTGCTCCCGTCGTGGCAGAGTGTGCACGCGAGCTCGGCGCACTCACGGTTGCCGTTGTTACGCGTCCCTTCTCCTACGAGGGAATGACCCGCGCGCGCAATGCGGATACGGGCATCGATAATCTGCAGCAGCATGTCGATACCATCATCACCATCCCCAATGACCGCCTGATGAAGATCATTGACAAGAGTACGCCGGTTACCGAGGCGTTCAGCAAGGTGGACAATGTGCTCTGGCAGGGGGTCAAGGGGATCACCGATCTCATCACAAACCAGGGCGTCGTCAATCTCGACTTTGCCGATGTGCATACGACGATGGCGAACGGCGGCGCGGCGATCATGGGCATCGGCGAAGCGCGCGGCGAGGGGGCATCCGTTGCCGCGGCAAAGGCGGCCATCGAGTCCCCGCTGCTCGAGACAAGCATCGAGGGAGCCAGCTCGGTGATTTTGAACTTCACCGGTTCAAAGAACCTCAGCATGTTCGAGGTCAACGAGGCATCCGAGTGGCTGAACAGCATGATTACGAATGCGTCGAGCGGGCGTCAGGCAAATATCATCTGGGGCATCGGCGTGGATGAGACACTCGAGGACTGTGTGCGCGTTACTGTTGTGGCAACGGGCTTTGGCGGCCTCACGGATGGAGGAAAGGCAGACGCGGGGACGGGGCTCTCGGAGGACTGGACGATCCCGGTACCGGGTCTTGGCGGAACGCAGCCGGCAGCAAAATCATCGGCAGCGCCGTCGCCGCAGCCGGCGCCGCCTCCGCAGGCACAGGCACGTCCCGCTGCCGCTATTGTTCCGCCGCATACGGGAAATAACCGCCGCATGAATGTCGTTGAGCCGAATACAGGCTCCGGCGGCACAGATGTCATCGATATTCCCGCATGGATGCGTCAGCGCTGAGTTGAAAAATCTTGCGGGACATATATAGCTGCCAATATAAGCACAGAGAGCGTGGGAATGACTTCCTGCGCTTTTTTGCTGTATGCGGGCTTCCTATTGATCTAAATCATTCTTGCCGCAGGGAGGACTGACGATGCAGAAGCCGGAACGGTGCAAAAGGATCTTGGAACTGCTCCTAAAGAATGCAGACGGCATGACCGGAATGGAGCTTGCGCGGCACCTGAATGTCTCCTCCCGGACAATACGCTCCGATATCAAAATGCTGCAGGAACTGCTTGCGGACAAAAAGGGAAGGCTGCTGGCAGTGCCCAACCGCGGCTATAAACTTTTGCCGGAGGATGATGCAGAGGATCTTCTGCACCTCTTAGAGAGCAAGGGCGGGGCCGTCGGCCTGGCGAGTGCGGAAGAGCAGCAGAACTATATCATCAGCCGTTTTTTGGAGTGCAGCCTGAAGGATATGTCGGTCACGCAGATGACGCTTGCCGACGAGATGTATGTCGGCCTGTCGACGATCAAGAACTATCTGCATACGACGCGGGAACGTTTCGCCGAGTATGCCGTCAAGATCGTGCAGCATAAGAGCGAAGGCCTGCGTATTGATGCGGAGGAGTGCGATCTGCGCAGCTTTATCGTCGACTATCTGCATGAGGTTCGGGACGAGGGAGTGCAGGGGCTGCTCTTTGACAAGATCAGCTGCGATGCAATGGATAAAATTCTCTCGCAGACCGCAAGCGTCCGCAATCTCCAGCTGACGGATACGGCGCGCCGCGATCTCGCCGTGCAGACGGCGCTTGCCATTCATCGGTCTGCTGCCGGGCAGACGGTCGAATGCCGCGCCAGCATGGCGCAGAAGCTGGAGGAAACCTTTGAGTACAGCGCGGCAAAGGAAGTCGCCAACGAGATTTTTCGCTATACCGGCATCGATATCCCATACAGCGAGGTGTTCTACATCACCCGGTGTCTCCTGACGGGCAAGAAGCTGCTGGATATCGGGAGCACCGTCAACGATGCCCATGTGAAAGAGCTCGTTGAACGAGTGCTCATTGCCGTAGATGAGAAGTTCGGTCTTGACTTTACAGCGGACGAATATCTCAAGGACGGGCTCATGCTCCACCTGCGTATCGCGATTGCCCGCGTGCACTTCCGCGTAAATATCCGCAATGAGCTGCTCGGCTCGGTCAAGCAAGACTATCCGCTTGCCTTTCAGATTGCCGTCTATGCGGCAAAGATGGTGCGCGAGATTGACCATATCGAGTTTAACGAGAACGAGATCGGCTACATTGCGCTGCATTTCGGCGCCTCGATGAGCCGAAACAGCATGGCGGAGGATGAACACCCGAAGAATGTCTATGTCATCTGCTCGGCGGGACTCGGCGTCTCTGTCCTCATGAAGGCAAAGCTCAAAGAGCATTTTCGCGGGAGCATTCAAGTCATCAGTGTTCTTCCGGCCTATAAGCTGACCACGGAGATGATGGAGGAGGCAGACTATATCGTCTCTACGGTTCCGCTTGAGATGTCCTCGCCGAAGATTATCCGCGTAAACCATATGCTGCGCCCAGACGATATCGAAAAGATTCGGCGCATCATGTTCCAAAAACAGGCCAGCCTCGATGCAGAAACGGTTCGCCGGTTCTTCCATCAGGATAGCTTCTATGTGAACAAGTCATTCCGTACGCGTGAGGAATGTCTGGAGTTCCTCACGGATGAAGCGATTTTGAACGGCTGGATGGATGCGGAGGGGAAGAACTCCGTCTTTGAGCGTGAACGGATGTCTTCGACAGCAATCGGCGACTATGCCGCCATTCCGCATGCGCTTTCGACGGGATGTACCTCTTCCAACATCTCCGTGCTCGTTTTGAAAGAGTCTGTGCAATGGGAGGACTTCCCCGTGCGCGTCGTATTTCTCCTCAACATTGAGCAGGCGAAGGCGCCCCTCTGGGAGAAGCTGTTTCTCAAACTCTATGAGTTTATCAAGGAACATCGCGGTCTGGATTCTTTGCTCAAACATAAATCCTATGAAAAATTTCTCCAAGAATTTACGGCGATCTTATGACCGCAGTTTTTCTATGCCTCTTCGAGACTTCCGCATATGTAATTGCGGAAGCGAAAAGTGGAAAAGACCTTTCATATTTCCTCTTTTCAGGAATGTTTCAGGAAACAGATATGTCTATGAGGGGCGTTGGCTTGTCGTTATAATGAAATTGTTTCAAGGTGTTCGGTGTGTGAAAGGGGGAACCATATGGACGTTGCGCTTACTGAAGAGCTTGTGCTCCTGGACGTGGAGGCCCGGGACAATCTCGATCTGCTGCGTCAGGCAGCACAGCGCCTGTATGAGCAGGGCTATGTGAAGGAGAGCTATGCGGACGCGGTCGTCGCGCGGGAGAAGGTCTTTGCAACAGGCCTGCCGACAGTGATGGGAGGCGTTGCGATTCCGCATACGGATGTGGAACATGTGAATGCGCCTGCCGTCTGCATCGCGCGTCTCAAGGAACCGGTGGATTTCGTCGTCATGGGGGACGATACGGAGACGATTCCCGTAGACTGCATCTTTATGCTGGCGATGAAGGAGGCGCACGCGCAGCTGACGCTGCTGCAGAACCTCATGGGAATCCTGCAGGACGCGGATGCACTGAAGACCGTGAAAAGCAGCGAATCGGCAGAGGAGATCTGCGCGTTTGTCAGAGAACGCCTGTCGAAGTCGGAGGATGGATGATTTCTGTTACAGAAAGAGAGTGAGCATCATGGCGAATGAAAAGAAGGTTGTACTGGTCGCATGCGGAACAGGCATTGCTACGTCGACAGTGGTCAACACTGCATTGGAGAATCTGGCGAAGGAGAACGGACTCCAGGTGGAGATCATCCAGTGCAAGATGATGGAGGTACCGGGCTATGCAGACCGCGCTGATCTTCTCATCACGACGACGGTTGTGGACAAAGACCAGTACAAGTTCCCAGTTATCAACGGCCGCCCCTTCCTTACGGGAATGGGCCTGGATAAGGTGAAGGCGGAGATCCTTGCCGAGCTGCAAAAGTAAATTGTCGTTTTTGACTTTTAGAAAGGGGAGATTTTCGTGGAGACTTTAACTCCGTTAGTTCAGGCATTCCTGTCGCTCGGACCGACCGTCATTCTGCCGGTATTTATTTTTTTCATCGGTCTGGGCTTTGGCCTTGGCCCTGCAAAATCGTTCCGCTCAGGTCTTACCATCGGCGTCGGCTTCGTCGGCATTGGTCTTGTCGTTGCGCTGCTCGTCGATAATCTCGGCCCTGCCGCACAGGCGATGGTCGTGCGCTTCGGCATTAATCTCACGATCATCGATATCGGCTGGCCAGGTTCGGCAAGTCTTGCATGGGCTTCCCCGATTGCGGCGATCATACTGCCGATCGGCCTGCTCGTCAACTTCATCATGCTGGTCACAAAGACGACCAAGACGATGGACGTTGATATCTGGAACTACTGGCATTTTACATTCTGCGGTGCGTGCGTATACGCAATCAACGGCAGTATCCCGCTGGCGATTGCGGCGGCGGTGCTCTTTGAGATCGCCATGCTGAAGCTCGCGGACTGGACGGCACCCTATATGGAGAAATACTACGATCTGCCGGGTGTCTCCGTTCCGACGGGCTCGACCATGGCGAATTCTCTCATCGGTATCCCGCTCGTCTGGATCATTCAAAAGATTCCCGTCATCAAGGATCTCAAGGCAGACCCTGAGACCATTCAAAAACGTTTCGGCATCTTCGGCGAGCCGATCTTCATGGGGCTGATCCTCGGCTGTATCCTTGGTGCACTCGCGGGCTATGATGTGGGCAAGACGATTCAGATCGGCATGGCGATGGCGGGCGTTATGGTGCTGATGCCGCGCATGGTGAAGCTGCTCATGGAGGGCCTGATTCCAATCTCCGAGGCAGCGCGCGACTTCCTTCAGAAGCGCTTCGGAGAGGACTCCGAGCACTCCAAACTCTACATCGGTCTCGACGCCGCTGTGACAACCGGACATCCTGCCGTCATTGCCACTGCGCTCATTCTCGTTCCGCTGACGCTGCTGCTTGCCGTCATCCTTCCCGGGAACAATATGCTCCCCTTCGGCGACCTGGCAACGATCCCGTTCTTCGTTGCGATGATCGTTGCGGCAGCGCGCGGCAATATCATCCACTCCGTGCTCAGCGGACTGGTCGTCATCGCAGTCTGTCTTCTCATCGGAACGGCGCTCGCAGAGTTCCAGACCTCGATGGGCGTCACGGCGAACTTTAAGATGCCGGAGGGCGCTGCGCTCATTTCCAGCATCGACCAGGCCGGCAATATCGTCAACTTCGTTATCTTCAAGGTACTTGCACTGTTCACTTGAGCAGAGATTGCCGCGGGGCAGGGAGCAGATTCGTGAGAGCTGGTCTCCCTGCCTTTTATGGAAATCGCCGATAAAATGAAAGTATCAGCAATTTCTGCACGGGGGATAGGAGGAAATCATCATGAAGGCATTGGTCAAGGTCTCGAAGGGGGCGGGCAACTGGCATGTCATTGATAAGCCGGAGCCTGTCGTCGGAGAGAGACAGGTCAAGATCCGCGTGGAGTATATCGGCATCTGCGGCAGCGATCTCCATACGTTCGAGGGGCATTATAATGCGGATGCTGAGGGACTGACGATCGGGCATGAGTTCGCGGGCGTGGTCGCGGAAGTCGGCGCAGGGGTTACGAATATCAAGGTCGGCGACCGTGTCACCTCCGAGACTACCTTTAAGATCTGCGGGCACTGCCGCTACTGCAGGCGCGGAGAGTATAATCTCTGCTCCAGCCGCAAGGGACTCGGCACACAGCAGGACGGAGCAATGGCGCAGTATGTGCTCGCACGCGCAAAGAGCGTTCATATCCTGCCGGAGAATGTGACGACGCGTCAGGCGTCCATCACGGAGGCAGCAGCATGCGCCTACCACAGTGTCAACAAGGCAAAATTTGAGAAAGGCGCCGTCGTTCTGGTCCTCGGTCCCGGCCCCATCGGGCTGCTCGTGGCACAGGTAGTCATGGCGTACGGCGGACGTGTTGTGATGACAGGACTGACACAGGATGTGGGGCGCCTGACGATCGCCAAGGAGAAATTTGGCGTCGAGCACATCGCGGATGTGCAGAAGGATGATGTCAAAGCGCTGGTTGAAAGCCTCACGGAGGGCTACGGTGCGGATGTCTGCTATGACTGCACGGGGGCGGTTCCCTCCATGCATCTCGGCATGGATCTCCTGAAAAAGGGAGGGCAGTACGTACAGGTTGGCCTCTTTGCGAAGGACGAAGTGACGGTCAATTTCTCCAAGATCATCCAGAAGGAATTGACCGTTGTCGGAAGCCGCAGTCAAAATACGCACGACTGGGAGCCGACGTTGAAGCTCATGAGTGAGCGCAAGATCGACGCGGACAAGATGATCACGCATGAGGTCGGCATTGACGAGTGGGACAGAGCATATCATCTCCTCAAGAACGGGGAGGCAACCAAGATCGTTATGCATCCAATCGGGTAGATATATACGCAGCAAAAAGCCGAAGGTGAAGTTTCACCTTCGGCTTTTTGCTGTCTATGATTCATTCCTCGAGATCGGGGCGCAGATGTGCTGCTGCACGCAGATAGACGTGATGGATATCCGCCTGCGCTGCGTCGGTGTTGACGAGAAGGAGAACACGAATGCAGCGGGGGAGGCTGTTCTCGATGGCGCATTGGCGCGCATCAAAAAGGGGAACGAGATCAAAGCCGTTGATGCGGCGGACGCCGGCGGTCGGGAATGCCGCCGTCAGATCCTCGGTGACGCTGAAGATTGCAGCGCCGATATCGGCGGCAGTAATGGCGTTTGTGCGGAGGAGTTCGGTGATGAGCTCCTGTGCTGCCAGCCAGATTTCCTCTTTTTCGTTGCGCCCGACGGTGATGGCGCCGCGTATGCCGCGCATAGCTACACCCCCTTATGAATATCCCAGATGAGTCTGAGACTGAGAATAAATGCGATGAGATAACCGAGCAGACCGATGATGGGAATGCCGCCGAGCTGCGGCTGCATATCCGTCGTGCAGAGCGTACTCGAGGCGATGAGGAGCGCTGCGCAGAGAAGGGCAATGATGAGCTTGTTGATCATCTTGTCAAGACGCTGCACGGGTTCCTCCGAACCGGTGAGATCGATGTTCAGCTTTGCCTGTCCGCTCATGGTCATCTTGAGAAGGTCTGCAAGCTGCTCGGGGATCTGCACGGATTTGCGCAGGAGCATAATGCCTTCCTGACGGACCTTTGCGAGGCCCTCACGCCAGTTCATACCGTGGACGAGGCCGAGGGAGAGGCTGTGGGCAAAGATCTCAAGGAAGCTGACTTCGGGCGCGCAGCGCCGCATGACGATCTCCACGGTCATGACGCCGCGTGCGAACATGGCAAGCCCGCTCGGACATCCGATGCGATGCATCCGCAGAATACTGAGAATTTGGTTTGTCAGCACGCCCATATGCAGGTCGCTGAAATCAAGCGAGCCGTACTGTTCCATCATGACGTCGATATCCTGATAGAGCTGGGCGTGGTTGATGCGTCCCTTGACGATGCCGAGCGCGAGCACGGCAGATTTCATCTCAAAGGTATCGTGTGTTGCAAGCGCCATGATCGCGCGGCGCAGCGCCGTGCGGTCGCGGTTGCTGAGCCGCCCCATCATTCCGAGGTCCAGCCATACGATCGTGCCGTTTCGGATGCGGATGTTTCCGGGGTGTGGATCGCCGTGAAAGAAGCCGTCCTCAATGATCTGCTTGGCGTAGTTTTCGCCGAGGCGGCGCCCGATCTGAGTGACGTTGATGCCTGCGGCATGCAGCGCATCGGTCTGATCAAGCGGGATGCCGTCAATGTACTCCATGACGAGGATGTGCTGGGTCGAGAGATCGCGCATGACGCGCGGGCAGGAGATGAAGGGATGATCGCGGTTCAGATGGGAGAACTCCTCGATGTGGCTCGCCTCAATGAGGAAGTCCATCTCCTGCTTTGCAATGTTCCACATTTCATCCATCAGCGAGCGGAAATCGACGACATCGTCGCGGCTGACAAGTCGGATGATGGTTGCGGCACGCTTCATGAGCGTAAGGTCCATGCGCATGATCTCGTGGATGCCGGGGCGCTGCACCTTGATGACGACCTCTTCTCCCGTAGTCAGCACCGCCCTGTGTGCCTGGGCGATACTTGCCGAGCCAAGCGGCGTACTGTCGATCTCGCGAAAGACCCGATTCCAATCGCGCTTATACTCTTGTTCGACAATGGAGAGAATGACTGGGAAGGCGAGGGGGCTCGCGCCGGTCTGCAGCTTCATCAGCTCGTCGCAGTACTCCGTCGGCAGAAAGTCGGGGCGCATGCTCATGATTTGTCCGAACTTAACAAAAGTCGGACCAAGATCCTCAAAGATGGCCCGCAGCTTTGCCGGCGTCAGTCCGTGTACGATGTCGTGGCGGCGCAGGACGGCAACCATTTCGCGCAGGCGCAGAGCGGCATTCTTATTCTCTGTGCCGTGCAGCAATGACTCCAGCATAGATGCGCACCTCCTGCCTGTTTTAATATGGGGTTATTCCGCAGCCTTATATTTCTCTGCAAGCTGCTGTTTGACCGTCTCGTTGCTGAGGTATTCGTCATACGTCGAGATGCGGTCGACAATGCCGATCGGTGTAATCTCGATGATGCGGTTCGCAATGGTCTGTGTGAACTCGTGGTCACGCGAGGCAAAGAGAATCGTGCCGGGGAACGACATGAGACCGTTGTTGAGCGCTGTGATGGACTCCAGGTCAAGGTGATCAGTCGGCTCGTCAAAGAGCAGGACATTCGCACCCGAGAGCATCATGCGCGAGAGCATGCAGCGGACGCGCTCACCGCCCGAGAGCACCTCGGCACGTTTTTGGCTCTCTTCTCCCGAGAAAAGCATGCGCCCGAGGAATCCGCGCACGAATGTCTCATCGGGATCCTTCGAATACTGACGCAGCCAATCGACGAGGTTGAGCTTCACATTGTCGAAATAAGCGCTGTTGTCCGAGGGCAGGTAGGTCTGTGTCGTCGTTACGCCCCACTTAAACGTGCCTGCGTCTGCTTCCTCTTCGCCCATGAGAATCTTGAACAACATCGTCTTCGCTGCCCCGTTCGGACCGACAAAGGCCACCTTATCCCCTTTTTTGAGGGTAAAGCTGATGTTCTTAAAGAGCTGCCGCCCGTCGATCTCTTTGGAGAGCCCTTCGACCGTCAGCAGCTGATCGCCTGCCTCGCGGTCAGGGGTGAACGCGATGTATGGATAGCGGCGGGTGGACGGTTTGATATCATCGAGCGTGATGCGCTCGAGGAGTTTCTTGCGCGAGGTGGCCTGCCGAGATTTTGCCGCATTTGCCGCAAAGCGCTGGATGAAGGTCTGCAGCTCCTTGATCTTCTCCTCTTTCTTCTTGTTCGCATCTTTTGCCATCTGCAGGGCAAGCTGGCTGGACTGGTACCAGAAGTCGTAGTTGCCGGCGTAGAGCGAGATCTTGCCGAAGTCTACGTCGCAGATATAGGTGCAGACCTGGTTGAGGAAGTGACGATCATGCGAGACAACGATGACCGTGTTCGGAAAGTCTGCGAGAAAGTTCTCGAGCCAGTTGATCGAGGAGACGTCAAGATGGTTCGTCGGCTCATCGAGGAGCAGGATGTCAGGCGAGCCGAAGAGTGCCTGTGCGAGCAGGACACGCACTTTCTCAGAGGGCGAGATCTCATTCATCTTGAGGTGGTGCTTCGCGTCCGGCACACCGAGACCGTTGAGCAGCTGTGCCGCCTCTGTCTCGGCGTTCCAGCCGTCGAGCTCGGCGAACTCTGCCTCGAGCTCGGAGGCGCGCATTCCGTCCTCATCGGAGAAATCCGGCTTTTCATAGAGCGCGTCCTTCTCATCCATGATCTCAACGAGGCGCGCATGCCCCATCATAACCGTACGCAGCACCTCGACCTCGTCGAAGGCATAGTGATCCTGCTGGAGGACAGCGAGACGTTCACCCGGCGTAATGTCTACAATGCCGCCTGTCGGTTCAATATCACCGGAAAGGAGTTTGAGAAAGGTGGACTTCCCCGCGCCGTTCGCGCCGATGATGCCGTAGCAGTTGCCGGGGGTGAACTTCAGATTGACATCCTTATAGAGGACGCGTTTGCCGAATTGCAGACTCAGATTGTTGACGGTGATCATCTTTCCGTTCTCCTTCTCTATTTACGCAGGATTGCGCGGAACATCGACAGGATGCTCTGTCCGTATGAGTCGCCGGGAACTGCCCAGCGGCCGTTGAGATCCTGCCAGTTTCCGAGGGTAATGGTGCCGTAGACATTGCGTACGAGATTATATCTGGGGTCAACGACGGGGCGTACGGGTCTGCGCGTTGAGGCATAGGCGAGCAGATGTTGGATATGAGCGCGCACACCGATTTGCGAGGTGGCGAAGTAGGCCCCCTTGATCTCCGTGCTCGTTGTGCCGAGCCCGCAGTAGTTGTTCTGATCGGGCGTTACCGTTCCGCCGTAGCGAAAGAAGCCGGTTTCCTTCAGCGCCTGTGCAAATGCCACGTCGGGACGGATGCCCTCGCGCGCACCCTCCTCATAGTAGTAGGCGACGAGTTCACGCGGTGAAACGGAGATCGCCGGATGCGGGTTCACACTGAGCAGATAGCTCACGCATTGTTCCTGACTCGCAAGGGGGGTGCCGATGATGGCCGTGTCATACTCAGAGAGCGTCTTTGGAACGCTGAAGGGAGAATCGTCCTCCCGCACAGGTGCATTGATCTCGTTCGCATTTTTCATGAGTGCATCGATCCGCGCACGGAAATCATTGCTTTTAGGGGCGTTTGTCGTGCGCTCCGTACGAATCTTCGTCGCTTTATCCGGATCATGCACGCGGCGCGCCTCGCCGGATGCCGACGTCAGAATAAAGACAGCCAGAGCTGCGGCAAGAGCGCCGCGCAGAACAATAACCTTTTGCAAGAGATGAACCTCCCAGATTTGTGTTTATGTTGTCCATTTCAGCAGGGCAAGCACAGTGAGCAGCATTGCCAGTTCCCATGTGCCGCGTGCAATGCGGCAACGTTCGCCGCATACCGCCGTGAGAAGCATCCAGGTGAGAAGCGCAGCTGTGAGCCCTGTCTTGATATCGTATGCTGCGAGCAGAAAGGCCGCAATGACCGCACTCTCGCGCAATGTGAGCGGCTCATGCAGACTGCTTAGAACTGCAAGCGCGCGCAGGAGCAGCATCAGACCGAGAACAGCGAGCGCAACGGCAGGTGCCGCGGGGAACTCTGAGACTGCCTGCAGAAGCGGAGCGCAGGGCAGCAGCAGGAAGAGAAACAGAGAGAATATCCAGGCCGTCGGAGGAATGCCGCAGAGATACGGCGCTCCTTCACGTGCGGGAAGAACAGCGGAGATGGGGGCAATGCTCAGCGGCAAGGATCCGATCAGCGCACCAAAACCACTGACGGCAAAGAGCCGTGAGAGTGTTCCCTGCTCTGTGCGGAGATCTTCTGCATCCGTAC
>NZ_GG749280.1:0-113839 GCF_000160555.1 Centipeda noxia ATCC 43541 | reverse complement strand
GCGCCGAGAGTACGACTGTGCTTTCGAGTGCAAGTGTGAACAGGAGCGTCAGACCAAGAGCAGCGGCCGAAAGAAAATCACCTGCGTCCGGTGCTGTCAGGACAAATGCCGTGGCCAGTATATCCGGTTGGAGAAACGGCACTGCAGGAATCTCCCAAAAACCCTCCGCCCATGTGAGGGCAGTGACAATTCCCATTCCGAGCGGCAGAGCAAAGCGCACGCGCATTGCATGCAGGAGAAGAACCAGCAGGACGCCGATCAGTGTGTAGTAAGTCAGCGGGTCGGAGAGTGAGCCTCCCATGGTCAGTGCCCATGGGGAAGGCAGCAGGATACGTGCGTAGAGGGCTGCTGTTATCAGCATCGTAAGTCCCAGACCAAAGATGAGACCCGTCCGTATGATCGGAGGAAGCGACGCCTGCAGTGCAGCTGCATATTTTGTGCGTGTGAGCAGAGCGCCTGAGAAGGAGACGACCGCGGCGATGCCGAGCAGTTCCTGCCACGCAATGCCGCGTGCGATGATCTCCTCATAGACCAACCATGCCGTAATGGACGGAGAGGGGAGCGCAATCAGCGTCCTTCCGCCGCGCGAAGCCATGAGCGTTCCAATGACACAGGCAACAATGCCGCATGGATACGCCGCTGTGAACGGCATGCCTGTGCGCGCGAGGAGCGACGCAGTCAGAACGAGAGCGAGGGCGGCGACGAAGACCAATATAAAAGCATCGCAGAGTGGCGCATACAGAACTCTCTTCTCACTGTTCATGCCTGCCCTCCCGCGATATCTCAAAACATTTTTATTCTATCACAAAGAATTGAATTTCACAAATAAGAATACTGAACGCACGCGAAATCGTCTGTAAAAGATTGATTCGCATGTATGATGGTTTAAAAGAAATCACATTTCCTACTTGACAAAAGTGTCTGAATTATAATAAAATCGCAAATAGGGTATAACTTTAGAAAAAACCCAAGTCGTTTTATACCTTCTGTATTTCTATCTATCTATAGTAGGAGGAAAAAATATGATTGTTGGCGTTGCAAAGGAAATCAAAAATAATGAATTCCGCGTCGGTATGACCCCCGCAGGTGTTGAGGCAATGCGCCGCGCAGGCCACACGGTTCTGATTGAGGAAGGCGCCGGCGTCGGCAGCGGTTTTACAGATGCTGATTATAAGGCAGTCGGAGCTGAGATTGTATCGGACAAGAAAGCTCTGTTCGATCGTTCCGAAATGATTGTTAAGGTAAAAGAGCCTCTTGAATCTGAATACGACCTCTTCCATGAGGGACAGATTCTCTTTACATATCTCCACCTTGCTGCTGAGCCGGGACTTACGGAAGCACTTCTTAAAAAGAAGGTCGTCGGTATTGCATATGAGACGGTTCTCGGCAAGAGCGGGCGCGGTCTTCCGCTGCTCGCTCCGATGAGCGAAATCGCAGGGCGTATGTCGGTTCAGATCGGCGCGCAGTTCCTTGAGAGCCGTTACGGCGGAAGCGGCGTCCTTCTGGGCGGAATCGCAGGCGTTTCTGCAGGCCAGGTCGTTATCATCGGCGGCGGCAACGTTGGAACGAATGCGGCGAAGATTGCCGTTGGTCTCGGTGCGCGCGTCACGGTCATTGATCTCTCGATCGAGCGCCTCCGTGAGCTCGACGATATCTTTGGCGGCCGCATTGTTACGGAGTATTCTTCGAGCTACAATATCGCAAAGTGGGTGCGCGAGGCAGATCTCCTGATCGGCTCGGTTCTCATCCCGGGTGCCCGCACCCCGATCCTCGTCACCGAGGAAATGGTCAAGACCATGAAGAAAGGATCCGTCATCGTCGATGTTGCAATCGATCAGGGCGGTTCGATCGAGACCTGCGACCATGTCACCACGCATGAGAACCCGACGTTCGAAAAGCACGGCGTTGTTCATTACTCCGTCGCCAACATACCGGGGGCCGTCTCCCGTACTTCTACGCTCGGTATTACGAACGCAACGATCTCCTATGCGGTTGATATTGCAACCAAGGGCTATAAGGCAGCCCTTCAGCAAGTTCCCGGCCTCAAGTTCGGCCTCAACACCATCGATGGTCACCTCACCAACGAGGCGGTTGCAAAGGCACTGAACCTCCCATTTAAGCCCATTGATGATTTTCTTGCGTAATTCTTCACGCTGATTGCTAAGGGGCTGTTTCACTCCCATATGCTTCCATATGCGCTGTGAAATAGCCCTTTTCCTAATTTACTTATCGAGGAAACGCTTGGAGGTATGGTTTTTATGTTTTTTAAGAAGAAGACACTGGAAGACTTCAGTGCACAGCGTGAAAACAGCGGGATGCACCGCACGCTGAGTACCGTTGATCTGACCTTCCTTGGGATTGGCGGCATCATCGGGTCGGGCGTGTTCGTCCTGACGGGAATTGGTGCCGCGCGCTATGCAGGGCCGGGCATCGTATTATCCTTTATAGCTGCAGGACTCCTCTGCATGCTGGTCGGGCTTGCCTATGCCGAACTGGCATCGCTCATCCCCGCCGCAGGCAGTGCCTATGCCTATACGTTTGCATCCCTCGGCGAGGGGATGGCGTTCCTCTGCGGATGGTCGCTCATCATCGGCTATATCGTTACCGCGAGTGCGGTTGCGGTCGGATTTTCGGCCTATTTCTCAGGAATGATGGCGTCTCTTGGAATGGAGATACCAAAGGAATGGCTTACAACGATGCCGGAGGGGGGTATTATCAATCTGCCGGCCGTTGTCATTACGCTGCTGATCGGCTTCATCCTCGCGCACGGCACGAAGGAAAGTTCGCGTCTCAATACGATCCTCATTTCGATCACACTGTGCGCCATCGTTGCATTCGTCCTTGTCACTGCTCCTGAGATGAACATTGCCGAGAATCTGAATCCGTTCCTTCCGTTCGGTGCCGGCGGCATCATGACCGGCGCGGCGGTTGTGTTCTTCTCTTTTATGGGCTTTGATACGGTCGCAACATCTGCCGAGGAGTGCAAAACACCGGAGAAGAGTCTCCCCATCGGCATCATCGCTTCCGTCTTTGTCTGCCTCTGCATCTATGCCGTCGTCGCATTCGTGCTCACGGCAACGGTCAACTACACGGATCTTGACCGTGCGGACCCGGTTGCCTACTGTCTGCGCCTCATCGGCCACATGGGCCTTGCGAACTTTGTGACGGTCGGCATCCTCTTCGGCATGATTACGACGCTCATCGTCTACATCTTCGGTCAGGCACGCGTCTTCTACGCAATGTCACGCGACGGATTCCTCCCGCAGGTCATGGCGAATATTCATCCGAAACACGGTACGCCGTACTTCATCACCCTCGGCGGTTCGATTCTCATCGCGTTCATTGCAGGCTGCGTCCCGATGCTCTACATTGTTGAGCTGGCAAATACGGGCGTTCTGGCGGCTTTCTTCATTGTATTTGTCGGACTGATTGCGCTTCGCCGCAATGCACCTGAACTGCCGCGCACCTTCACTTTCCCGATGCTCTACGTGCTCGCGCCGATCGGCATGGCCGTTTGCCTCTACCTTATCTGGGCGCTTTCGTTCATAACGAACATCACCTTCATCGTGCTGATGCTGCTCGGCCTTGTGTTTTACAACCTCTACGCAACCGAGCATCGCTGCTGGGAAAAGAAGTAAATAATTGTACGGCAAGCAAGCTAACAGCCCGTCCCAAAGGACGGGCTGTTTTCGTCTGAAAAGATCTTGTACATTCGTTTTCAAAAGAAGAATACGTTGCATAAAGATCTTGCATCCGCTAAAATAATAGCGTTACATAAGAGGTTTTCGTTTGATGCAGAAGCGGAAGGAAGTGCCCTATGCCAAGCCGCGCGGCGTGGGTCGAAATCGATCTTGGTGCGATCGCCCACAATTACGGAGAGATTCGAAAATACATCCGACACGAGGCAAAGCTCTGTGCTGTGGTGAAGGCAGATGCCTATGGACATGGTGCGATTGCCGTAGCGCGCAAAGCGATCGCGGCAGGGGCGGAGTATTTGGCGGTTGCGACGATCTCCGAGGCGTTGAAGCTGCGTGAGGCAGGCTTTACAACGCCGCTTCTCATCCTTGGCCTGACCAAGCCGGAAAGCTCGTTTGATATTGTCGATGCGGATCTCACGCAGACGGTTTGCCGCATTGATCTCGTGCAGGCACTGTCAGCCGAAGCGACTGCCCAGGGCAAGAGGGTTAAGGTGCACATTGCCGTCGACACGGGGCTCGGACGCATTGGCGTCCGCCCGGAGGATGCTGCCGACTTCGCAAAGAAGATCACGGCGCTTCCGGGGATTGAGCTGGAGGGAATATTCTCCCATTTTGCCCTTGCCGATATCGAAGACAAAAGTTTTTCGCGGCATCAGATCAAACTTTTTCAAATTGCCTGCACCGGGGTCGAAGCGGCTGGAATTCATATCCCTCTTCGACATATTGCTGAATCTGCCGCCATTCTTGATTTGCCGGATGTACATTTTGACATGGTTCGTGCGGGGATCCTTCAGTACGGGCTTTGGCCCTCCAATGAAGTTGCTCATCCGTTTTATCTGCGCCCGGCGATGAAGTTCTGCGCGCGTATTGTCTACATTAAGACCATTTCGCCCGGCACATCAATCGGCTATGGGCGCCATTTTATCGCAGAACGCGAGACGCGTATCGCAACAATTTCGGTCGGGTATGCGGACGGGTACATTCGCGCCTATGCATGCGGTGCAGTCGAGATACGGGGCAAGCGTGCCGCCATTGCCGGACGTATCTGCATGGATCAGTGCATGGTCGATATTACCGATATCCCAGAGGCGAAAATAGGGGATGTCGTCACGCTCTTTGGCTCGGATACGCTGCCTGCAGACGATCTTGCGGAGTGGGCGAATACGATCAGCTACGAAGTCCTCTGTCTCGTATCAAAGCATGTTTCACGCGTTTATATCGATTGAGAGAGGGCGCTTGCACGCAGTTTCGGGCTGCTGCAGAAGCGTTTTGCTTCGTGCGGCAGCCCAAAACTATTATGGAGATGATATTCTTTTACAAGTGCGCCCGATGAATGCCGTATTGGGAATCGGACATCTTTTATCTTTGTGGGGTTTATAACCGCAGGATATCAGGCGGTCTTCTTGACGTTCCAGCCGACAGCGACCTTTCGCATCGTGATGAAGTCGGCGTAGATGCCGGCTTCGCCGACGATTGTTTCATACCCGCTCAGCGTGATCCAAAAAAATATCCCTGTGCAAGCATTCTCTTGCGACAGGGATGGTTTGCAGATAAGGAGAGTATCTTCAACGCGGCTGTGATCGGCGTATTTTTAGCCCTCAGCTTTGCGGCATGCGATAATGTCATTGATCTCGCGCTGCTGCTGCGCCTCGATGCGCTGCTGGATGAAGATATTCGGGATGGAGACGCCGACGACAATGGCGAGGATGATGGTAACGCCGTCCACGCCAAACCGCAGAGCTTCTAAGAGCTCTTCCACGGAGATGGTTTGGATATGCAGCACAGCAAAGAGCAGCCGGTAGAGGAGAACGCAGGGGACGAGAGGTATGACGGGCGGGATAATGAGCAGGGTGTTCGGGGTGTGTACGATATGGATGACCTTGAGTGCGGCAATGCCGACGACTGCGGCGGCGGCGAAGGAACCGATCGCCTGCGGCACGCCAAACTCGAGCATGAGTACATTGCGGATCAGCATGGTTACGATTCCCTCGACAGCGACGATAGCGAGCAGCCTCTTCGGTGTGTTGAACATGATGGAGAAACCGCCCGCCGCGAGGATGGCGGCAAGTGCCTGAGTGAAGTAGGTGTCCGTTGGCTGTATGTGCACGTCGGAGATGTTGTGAACGCCCGCAACGAGGATGGCGAACGCGATGCCGAAGGTCATGCCGCCGATGATGAGCATGGTATCCATCGCGCGTGTCATGCCGGAGGTGATAAAGCGGTTCAGCATATCGCTCGCCGCATTGATGGACGGAAAGCCGGGCATGAGGAAGATGGTACACGCGACGAGAGCGTACCACATAGTTCCGAGGCCAAACGCGGCAGGGATCATCCATGCGAAGAGCGTTGCGACAAATGCTGTAATCATTGCACAGGCATATGGGTTGAATGCATACCTTGTACTCATGCGGTGTGCGATAAATCCCATGAGTGCTGCAATCATCGCGATCAGCGCCTCAAGCCAGCTGCCGCCGAAGAGCTTGCACGATCCGCCGGAACCAACGGCAGCACCGAGTGCGATGCCCCAGTCAGGATAGCAGAGGGGACGCTCTCGGATGCGATTGATTGCGCGCTCGATCGGGGTGATCGAAGTGTTTCCGCGCAGGATGCGCCATGTGAGCTTGCTGACGGCGGCGATGACGGAGAGATTTACGCCGTGCTTCATGCACTTGCGGAACTGTGTGAAGGAACGTTCTCCGTCACTGACGCAGAGCATGAGGGTGGTATATGTGACGTGTGACTGGATCTGCTCAGCGGGGATGCGCAGCTGGACGGCGGCGCGGCGCATATCACGGACGATGCGTGCGCAGTCTGCACCGTTCTCCATCAGCGTCTGCCCGATGTCGAGCAGGATCTTCATCTTGTGATTGAGCGCCTTGTTGCTGTCTTCCGAGACGCCTTTGATCGGATTTGATTCCATGCGGGACCGCGCTGCCTTTCTTCATCTGCTCACAATTTTTTACATTATAACATAGACTGCTGTTCCGATGAAATAAGAAATGAAGTGCCATGCGGCAATCCGTCTCAATCAATTTATAGAGAAAAGCGATCAAAAGAATAATTTTCAGTTATAAAAAATTGACCTCCTGTGATCTTGTTCACATGCATCGGATGCAGCTTATCGTAAAATTATATCATGTGTATAAGTCTTTTTCATAAGAGGCAATATAGTGGAGGGGTGAAGGCGTGAGCAGTATCTTTCAAAAGTTTAAGTATCTGATTCCGACGTCGAAATCCGCAGACGGTCACAATGAGACGCACGAGGGCGGGCGCGCATGGGAGAACATGTATCGCGACCGCTGGTCGTTCGACAAGACGGTCCGCACGACGCACGGGGTCAACTGCACGGGCTCGTGCAGCTGGAACGTCCACGTCAAGAACGGCATTGTGGCGTGGGAGAATCAGGCGACCGACTATCCGGAGACGGCGCCGGATATGCCGGACTTCGAGCCACGCGGCTGCCCGCGCGGGACGACGTTCTCGTGGTATCTCTACAGTCCGCACCGCGTGAAGTACCCGTATATGCGCGGGGAACTCGCGGCTCTTTGGCGCGAGGCGCGTGCGGCGCATCCGAACGCGTACGAGGCATGGAAGAGCATTGCCTCCGATCCCGCAAAGAAGAAGCAGTACAAGCAGGCGCGCGGTATGGGCGGCTTTGTGCGCTCGAACTGGCAGGAGGTCAGCGAGCTGATCGCTGCGTCCGTGCTCTACACGGCGTATACCTACGGCTCCGACCGCATCTTCGGCTTCTCCGTTATCCCGGCGATGTCGATGCTGAGCTATGCGGCGGGCATCCGCTTCATGCAGCTGATGGGCGGCGTCGGCCTCTCGTTCTACGACTGGTACGCCGACCTGCCGCCCGCGAGCCCGCAGATCTGGGGCGAGCAGACGGATGTGCCCGAGTCGAGCGACTGGTACAACGCGGGCTACCTCATCACATGGGGTTCGAACGTACCGCTCACGCGCACGCCGGATGCGCATTTTATGGCAGAAGTCCGCTATAAAGGTACAAAGGTCGTGTCGATTGCGCCCGACTACGCCGAGTCCTCGATGTTCGCGGATACGTAGATCCCGCTCAAGGTGGGCAGCGACTCCGCAATGGCGATGGCGATGGGGCACGTCATTCTCAAGGAATACTACGTTGATCAAACAACGCCGTTCTTCCTCGAGTACACGCGGAAGTATACGGACTTCCCGTTCCTCGTGCGCATCGAGAAGAAAGAGGACGGCACGTACATCCCCGGGCGTATGCTCTCCTCGCGCGACATGGGGCGTGACGAGAAGCACGCGGACTTCCGCTACTACGTCGTGGACGACAAGACGGGCGAGATCGTCATCCCGAACGGCACGCTCGGCGAGCGTTGGTCGACGCAGGAGAAGTGGAACATCCGCGAGGAGAACCGCGACACGGGCGCGGAGATCTGCCCGCGTCTCTCCGTCTGGGACGACAAGACGGGGACGGTTGAGGTGCAGCTGCCGTACTTCGGCAACGACCGCAGGGAGCGCACACTGACGCGTGCTCTGCCTGTGCGCAGCGTGAAGACGGCGGACGGCGAGGTGCTCGTCACGACGGTCTACGACCTCACGCTCGCGAACTATGCGATTGATCGCGGCATCGGCGGCGAGAGCGCAGGCTCGTACGAGGACGACACGCCGTATACGCCCGCATGGCAGGAGAAGTACACGGGTATTTCGCCCGATCTCGTCATCAAGACGGCACGCGAGATCGCGGACAACGCCATCAAGACGAACGGCAGAACCATGATTATCATGGGCGGCGGCATCAACCACTGGTTCCACGCAGATGCGGTCTACCGCACGATCATCAACCTCCTGCTCTTCACGGGCTGCGAGGGGCGCAACGGCGGCGGCTGGGCGCACTACGTCGGACAGGAGAAGCTCCGTCCGAGCGAAGGCTGGGCGCGTATCATGACGGGCACGGACTGGCAGGCACCGCCGAAGCTGCTCAACTCCACCTCGTTCTACTACTTTGCGACGGATCAGTGGCGCAGCGACGAGATCCAGACGGACGCACTGACGGCGGCGAACGAAAACGCACGCTACAACCACGCGGCGGACTATGCTGTGCTCGCGGCGCGTCTCGGGTGGGCACCGTCCTACCCGACGTTCAACCGTGGCTCGAACGACCTCGCTGCGGATGCAAAGGCGGCGGGCTTCGAGGGCGCGGATGGCATCAAGGAATACATCGTCAAGAGCCTAAAGGACAAGAGCCTGAAGTTCGCATGGGAAGACCCCGATGCACCGGAGAATTTCCCGCGCAACCTCTTTGTCTGGCGGTGTAACCTGCTCGGCTCGTCCGCGAAGGGCAACGACTACTTCCTCAAATACCTCCTCGGCACGGAGAACAGCATCTTCCAGGAGGAGGACTGTGCGACGCGCCCGCAGGAGGTGAAGTGGCGCGAGAAGGAGGAGCTCATGCAGCCGGGCGGTGCGCTCGAGGGCAAGCTCGACCTCCTCGTTTCGCTCGATTTCCGCATGGCGGGCAACGCGCTCTACTCCGACATCGTGCTGCCGACGGCGACGTGGTACGAGAAGACCGACCTCTCCTCGACGGATATGCACCCGTTTGTCCACCCCTTCCAGCCGGCGGTCGATCCGCTCTGGGAGTCGCGGACGGACTGGGACATCTACCGCACGCTGGCACAGGCGGTGTCTGAGGTGGCAAAGGACGCAAAGCTCACGCCGTACACGAACATCGCTGCGACCCCGCTCGGGCATGACAGCGAGGCGGAGCTGGCGCAGCCGGACGGCATCGTGCGCGACTGGAGCAAGGGCGAGAGCGAGCCGATCCCCGGCAAGACCATGCCCAACATTGCATCGAATACGATTGACTATACGAAGCTCTATGAGAAGTGGATCGCGCTCGGCCCGAATGCGGGCGGCAAGACGGCGAGCCATGGCAATACGTGGGACTCGGCGGAGGACTACGAGGAGATTCGTCAGCGCAACGGTATCATCCAGAACAAGGACTATGTGTCCTACGGCTGTCCCTCCATCTACGAGGCGCGGCAGGCGATTGAGGCGGTGCTCGGGCTCTCGCCGACGACCTGCGGACGTACGGCAGTCCGCGCATGGGAGGCGGTGGAGAAGCGCACGGGTCTCGACAACCTCGCGCGCCTCGCAAAGGATCGCGAGGACGAGCGGTTCACCTACGATCAGGTCATCGCGCAGCCGCGTGAGACGATCACGGCACCGACCTTTACGGGCAGCAACCAGAACCGCCGCTATACCCCCTTTACGAACAACGTGGAGGAACTCATTCCGTTCCGCACGTTGACGGGACGGCAGCATTTCTACATGGATCACGAGGTCATGCGCGAGTTTGGCGAGGCGCAGGCGATCTATCGCCCGATCCTCGACTTCCGTCCGATGAACAAGTCGCTGAACGGCACGCAGAAGGAAATCACGCTGAAGTACCTCACGCCGCACAACAAGTGGAGCACGCACAGTATGTATTTCGATGCGCAGCAGATGCTCACGATGTTCCGCGGCGGACAGAGTGTCTGGATGAGCGAGAAGGATGCGGCGGAGATCGGCGTGAAGGACAACGACTGGATCGAACTGTACAACCGCAACGGTGTCGTCGCTTCGCGCGTCGTCGTCTCGCCGCGTATCCCGCACGGTGCGGTCTTTATGCACCACGCGCAGGATCGCCACATCAACGTGCCGGGCTCGAAAATCTCGGGGACGCGCGCGGGCACGCACAACACGCCGACCCACATCCACATCAAGCCCACCCACCTCATCGGCGGCTATGGGCAGCTCAGTTACGGTTTCAACTACTACGGCCCGACGGGCAATCAGCGCGACTCGTACGTTGTCGTGCGGCGCATGGAGGAGGTAGATTGGCTTGAAGATTAAAGCACAGATTGCGATGGTCATGAATCTCGACAAGTGCATCGGCTGTCACACATGCTCCATCCTCTGCAAGAACGTCTGGACGAACCGGCGCGGCGCGGAGTATATGTATTTCAACAACGTCGAGACCAAGCCCGGCATCGGCTATCCGAAGCAGTGGGAGAACCAGGAGAAGTGGAAGGGCGGCTGGGAGCTGCGTGACGGCGAGCTCGGACTCAAGACCGGCGGCATGACGACGCGTCTTGCAAAGCTGTTCTATCATCCGCAGCAGCCCGAGATGGACGACTACTACGAGCCGTGGACGTACGACTACGAGACGCTGATTCACACGAAACGGCGCAACCATCAGCCTGTGGCGCGTCCGCGCTCGCTGATTACACAGAAGCGTATGGAGATCAAGTGGGGGCCGAACTGGGAGGACGACCTCGCCGACGGCGCGTCCGCACGCAAAGACTACAACCTCAGCAAGATGGGGCAGGAGATCACACTCGAGTTCCACGACATCTTCATGAAGCATCTGCCGCGCCTGTGCAATCACTGCCTCAACCCCGCGTGCGTCGCGGCGTGCCCCTCGGGTGCGATTTACAAGCGCGACGAGGACGGCGTGGTGCTCATCTCGCAGGACGGCTGCCGCGGCTGGCGGCACTGTGTTCCGTCCTGCCCGTACAAGAAAATCTACTACAACTGGGAGACGAACAAGGCGGAGAAGTGCACGTTCTGCTTCCCGCGCCTTGAGAACGGTCTGCCGACCGTGTGCAGCGACGGCTGCGTCGGGCGCATGCGCTATATCGGCGTATTACTTTACGATGCAGATAAAGTGAAGGCGGCGGCATCGACGCCCGATCCGAAGGACATCTACAAGGCATATCTCAGTGCGCTCTGCGACCCGAACGACCCTGCGGTCGCAACGGCGGCAAAGGAGGCGGGCATCCCCGACCGCTGGATGCGTGCGGCACAGAACTCGCCCGCGCACAAGCTGATCGCGGAGTGGCAGATCGCGTTTCCGCTCCATCCGGAGTACCGTACGCTGCCGAATGTCTGGTACGTCCCGCCCCTCAGCCCGATTGCGCGGCGCGTCGAGGAGGAGGTATTCTTCCCCGGTGCGGCGGAGATGCGCATCCCTGTCGCCTACCTCGCACAGCTCCTCACGGCGGGCGATGAGGCGGCAATCGAGCGCGTGCTGCATGTCCTCCTCGAGCTGCGCGCCGTCATGCGTGCAAAGCAGACGGGCGATGCTCTGCCTGCGAATCTGACGCACGATGTGGAAACCTACGAGGCGATGTACCGCCTCCTCGGGCTTGCGAAACGCCGCGAGCGTTTCAACATCCCTGCGGGAATGCAGGATGTGACGCATGAGAAGCTGCGCGAGCTGCAGGGCTCGGTCGGCTACGCCTGCCCCGGGGGGTGCTGCTGATGGAGACGAATCGCATACAGACACCGCTCCTCCTCACCTCCTATCTGTTCGAGTACCCCTCGGCGGATTGGTGGGAGGGCGTGCCCACGCACGCTGCCGCTGTTGCGGATGTCGAGCGCCCGCAGTCGCGCGAGGTGTTCGAGGAATTCTTCGGCTACATCGGCGAGACGAAGCGGCAGGAGTTCGAGGACGCATACGTGCGTGCCTTTGACTTCTCGCAGAACACGAACCTCTACCTCACAACGCACAACCGCACGGATTTCGGCAAGCAGTCCGAGGAGATGCTGCGCTACAAGCAGCTCTTCCTCGATGCGGGTTATGACCTCGAACGCGAACTGCCGGACTATCTGCCCGCACTCCTCGAGCTCGCGGCGGCCGTGCCCGAGCGCACGTCTTTGCACATTCTGCATGAGATTCAGCCGAAACTGGAGCTGCTGCGTGACCGTCTGATCGAGGCGAAGCTGCCCTACGCATTTCTCCTCGATGTCGTGCTCACGGAGGCATCCGCTCTCGAAGGGAGGACAGCATGATGAAACAGTTCGCATGGGGCATACTCCCCTACATCGCGTTCACGTTCCTCATCGTGGGGACGATTGTGCGCTACACCGTCTCTGAGCGGAACTGGACGACGAAGTCCAGTCAGTTCCTCTCCAAGAGCGACCTGAAGATCGCGGGTCCCATGTTCCACCTCGGTCTCGTCATGGCATTTGGCGGACACGTCATCGGCGTGCTCATCCCGAAGTTCATGACCGAGGCGGCGGGCATCGACGAGCACCTCTACCACATGATTGCGCTCGGCGGCGGAGCACCTGCGGGTATCCTCTTCTTCGGAGGCTTTGTCCTGCTCCTCATCCGCCGCTTCGGTAAGGACCGTATGGCGGTCAACACGTCGACAATGGACAAGTGGCTCTATTTGTTCCTCTTCCTTGCGATCTTTACGGGCTGCGCGTCCACGACGCTGAACGCCGTGCAGGGCGGTTTTGACTACCGCGAGACGATTTCGCCGTGGTTCCGCTCGGTTCTCGCACTCAGCCCCGAGATCGACTACATGGAGAACGTGCCGCTCATGTTCCGTATCCATATGTTCGCGTGGATGGCGGTCGCGTTCCTCTTCCCGTTCACGCGCCTCGTCCACTGCCTCAGCGCACCGTTTGAGTACCTTGTGCGCAGCCCGATCATCTATCGGAAGAAATAGCAAAAAAGCATCCTTCACATATGCTGTATGCGAAGGATGCTTTTTTGATGGATGAAGCAGAGGCGGCAGGTCAGCAGCGGATGCCGGAACCTTTGCGTGCGTAGAATACGTAGGTGATGATGATGGTCAGGACCGTGAAGCCGATGAGGAAATAGAATGCGGGGATCACACTGCCCTGTGTCGCATACGAGAGTCCGAAGAGTTTCGGAATGAAGAACGCACCGTATGCCGCAATCGCTGCCGTAAAGCCTGTGACAAGCGAGGCATGCACCGGGCTGTCGAAGACAAACGGGATCATGCGGAAGGATGCCGCATTGATGAAGCCGGTCGAGAAGAAGAGTACAAGAAATGCGCCGAAGAAAAGTGCGAAGTTGTGTGCCTCAATGCCCATGACGGTGACGATACAAGCTGTCAGCATAAGGAGCAGCGAGTAGAAGGTGACCTTTGCACCGCTGTTGACCTTGTCTGCTACCCAGCCGCCGATGGGGCGGACGCCTGCGCCGATGAAGGGACCGACGAACGCCGCATAGGCAAAGGAGACCTCCGGGAACTCGCGGTTGACGAGCAGGGCGAGTGCGGCAGAGTAGCCGATGAATGAGCCGAAGCCGCAGGTGTAGATGATGGTGATGAGCCATGTGTGCTTATTGCCGAAGATGGACATCATGCTGCGCGGACTTTGCTTCGGGATGGGGAGATTGTCCATGAACATCCAGACAAGAACGAGGGTTAATGCCGTCGGAATGGCCCAGAAGTAGCAGACGGTCTGCAGATAAACTTCCTTTCCTGCCGCATTGATGAGCGGGGCGCCGAAGAGTCCGCCGAAGCTCGCGCCGAGGAGCATAGGTGCTGTCAGGTAGATGAGGGATACGCCGAGATTGCCGATGCCCGCGTTGATGCCGAGGGCAAGCCCCTTCTGTGCTTTTGGAAAGAAGAAGCCGATGTTTGCCATCGAGGAGGAGAAGTTTGCACCCGCGATGCCGATGCCTGCTACAAGGAGGACAAAGGTGTCATAGCTTGTCGTCGTGTCGGTCAGGGCATTGCCGAGACCGATGAGCGGGACGAGCAGCAGCGCCGTCGAGATGAACGTCCAGTTGCGGCCGCCGACGACGGCAGGGAGGTAGGTGTAGATCAGGCGCCCTGTTGCACCGACAAGACCCGGCAGCGCCGCAAGCGTAAAGATCTCATTGTCTGTGAAGTGAAATCCCACATGGTTGAGCTGGGCGGCGATCGTTGCCCACATTGTCCATGCAACGAAGGACAGGGTCAGTGCCCATGTCGACGTGTAGAGATTCTGCTTTGCGATGCGCTCTCCCCAGCGCTTCCAGAACACTTCATTCTCCGGATCCCAGTGGGCGAGTATTTCGCGCCGCGATGGGTTCTCGCCGAGTACAGTGAGAATATCCTTGCTTTTCATCTGCATCTCTCCTATGTATAATTTCTATATAAAAAAAGTATAGAGAAAAAATTTTACTTTGCATGTGATCAAGATCACAGGTTTTTTCGGCTTTTTCCGATAATATTAAAAATATAATAGAAATACATAATAGCTGCAATGAGAGGGGGAGCGTGCTGTGGATCAGGAAATGCTCATCCGAGAGATGGAGTCGATTCCGGGAAAACTTATTTCGCTGCATGACGGTGCATACCTCTTTCGCGAGGGTGCGCCGGCACATTACTTTTATATTGTGCGTTCGGGGCATATCTTTATCATGAAGTACGGTGCGTCGGGACGTGTTCTGTCCCTGCGCCTTGCGACGACGGGCAGCCTCATCGGCGAGCTGCCGCTCTATGAGGAGACGCCGACCTATATCTTCAGTGCGATTGCACGCAGTGCGGCGGAGGTGTATGCGATCGAGTTTCCGGTGCTTCAGGCACATCTCGAGAAGCATCCGCATCTCTCCATTGCACTCCTCAAGCTGATCGGACAGCACATGCGCAAGCAGCATCTGAAGTTCCGCGATCTCGTGCTTTACGGAAAGAAGGGGGCACTCTATTCAACGCTCATCCGATTTGCAAACAGTTACGGGATGGAGACGGAGGACGGCATTCTGATCTCCGTGCCGCTTACGAATCAGGAGCTCGCAAACTACTCCGCCTCGGCGCGCGAAAGTCTGAATCAGATGCTCTCGGAACTCAGAAAGAAGGGGATCATCGAAATGCGCGGACACCTCATTTTCATCAAGGATATTGGGTATCTCAAGAAAGCAATTCACTGCGAAAACTGCGGCAAGGATATCTGCAATATAGAATAGAATAGAAAAGCGCTCCGATCGGAGCGCTTTTCTATTCTACGGGAGTGGTACAGCAGTATAGTCTTTGCTGCCAAGCAAATATTTGGCGCGTCCGGCGGTGAGGTCCGTCAGTGCGCTTCGGTGCATCTCGATGTCGTCGGGCGGAACGAGCAGGGTGAGGGTGACTGCCTCTGCATAGGAGGTCTCGCCGGTAAGCAGTGCCATATCGCGGACATAGCGTTCTGCGGCGGCGAGGAGATCGTAGTCGATCACAACGCACAACGTTTGAAGGGGCGTCATGCGCACTTTTTGGGCGGCATCCAGCGCAAGTCCTGCAGCATGTGCATAGGCTCGGATGAGACCTCCTGCACCGAGTTTGATCCCGCCAAAGTAGCGCACGACGGCGACAGCTGCGTTTGTGATGCTGCGCATCTTGATCGCTTCGAGAATGGGACTGCCGGCCGTACCGCCCGGCTCGCCGTCATCGCTTGAGCGCTGATGGTCGGCGTTCGCGCCCAGAACCATCGCATAGGGCACATGACGCGCCTCAAAATGCTCCTTTTTCACACACTGAAGCCATGCGCGCACCGTATCTTCGTCCTCTGCGTGCAAGACATAGGCGAGGAAGCGGGAGCGCTGGATCTCATACGAAACAGGGGAGACACCGCCCTTCGGTATCTCCCCTGTGATGGTCGTGTAACCACGATCCCGGCTCATTTGTTCTTGCGGTTAAAGTAGTCGACAACACTCGCATCAAGCAGAATGTAAGTCGGCCCGGTGCTCGCGGTCAGCTCACCCGGCTGGAAGATCGGACAGACGAAGCCTCGCCCGCCGAGAAAGTAGTCTGCCGGCACTTGACGCACGGTTTTTTCGGGCTGAATCGGCGTATTGCGGCCCTGCTCGTTGTAGAGATGTCCGCTGACCGCTTCTCCGTCGAGATCGGACGGAGTGATATGGACAAAGAAGGCAAGCGGCAGACGCTGACCCGTCTTTTTGTAGTAGACGAAGCCGTAGTCGCGGCGTGCTGGCTGATTGCCGTGCAGCGCATAACGCAGATCGGTGAAGGTGACGGAGAGGAAGTTGTCGTCGTCGAGGTGCACGCGGTAGCCAAGCTCGCCGCGGTAGAATGCGCCGCTTTCGAACTGTGCGCGGAAGTTCGCCGCAAGCATCTGGATATCCGCGTTGATGCGGTCGGCGACAGCCGCATTATCGAGACTGAGAACAGGGTAGGCGATCGAGAGGTTGATCGTTGTCTCCCGGTGCTCGGTGACGGCTGCATCCGCAGTGCCGGAAACACCGACAGCGAAGGCGAGGGCGAGCAGCAAGGCTTTGAATTTCATGATGAATGCTCCTCCTTTATATTGCTAATCAAATGATAATAAAAATTTACGTCTTTGTCAAATAAAACATGGTAATTCACATGTTCTTGTAGTATGATGAGAGCGCAGTTTTAAATCGTGAAAAAATACGGAAAGGTCGTGTTAGGGAGCCCATGGGCGAATCGACAATGAAACGGAAGCTGAAGCACAGACACCTTCAGTTCATCTCTCTCGGCGGTGTGATCGGGAGCGGATACTTCCTCGGGACGGGCTATGTACTCGAGCAGGCAGGGCCTGCAGCCGTACTCTCCTATCTCCTCGGCGGCATGATCGTTCTTGCGGTCATGCTCTGTTTAGCGGAGCTCGCCGTGGAGAAGCCTCTCTCGGGCTCGTTTGTCATCTATGCGCGGGAGAATATTTCGGCCGCATGGGCGTGCGGGGTCGGCTGGTCGTATTGGGTGACGTGGGTCTCCTATGTGCCCTCGGAGATGATTGCTGCCGGCATTATTATGAACGGCTTCTTTCCGGATATCGGGACGATTTGGTGGGCGGTTTTCTTCGGATTGATTGTGACACTTCTCAATCTGTTTCGTGTCGATAAATTTGGCGAGAGCGAATTCTGGCTCGCGCTTATCAAGATTATTGCGCTTGTGGCGTTCAGCGCAGTGGCGCTCCTCATCTGTCTCGGCCTGATCGGCGACGAGGGCTATATTGGAACGCGCATCCTGCTCGGCAGCGGAGGCTTTGCGCCGAACGGCTATTGGAGCATCGCGCTTACGATGGTCATTATTCTCGTCAACTTTCAGGGAACGGAGATCATCGGATTGGCAGCAGGGGAGACCGCCGATCCCGCACGCAGTATTCCGACTGCTGTGCGTAATGTGACATGGCGCATCATTGCGCTCTACATCATTCCGATCACGCTGCTTATCTCGATCCTCCCATGGGATCATGCGACGCTCACAAAGAGCGTTTTTGCCGCAGCGCTTTCAGAGCATGGGCTGTCGCATCTCGGCGCACTGTTCTCGTTCGTTGTGCTTACGGCGGCAATCTCCTGCTCGAATTCCGGCCTCTACGGCGCAGCACGTACGGTGCATGCATTGGCGACGATGGGGATGGCGCCGCGTGCGCTCGAGGGATTGAGCCGCAGAGGGGTGCCCTCGCGCGCCATCTGTGCGTCCATTGTCTTTTGCTGGATTGTGATCGGCATTTATGCAATGTATCCGAATGCGGCGCTCTATACATATCTGCTCGCTCTCTCGGGATTTTCGGGCGCTGCGGCATGGATCTCCATCTGCTGGAGTCAGTATCGGTGCAGGCGCAGACACGAGGCGGAGGGGACGGTTGAACAGCTGCGCTATCGCACGCCGCTTTTCCCCTATGTGACGCTGTTTGGGATCTGGGCGCAGGTACTCTGCCTCGCGTTCATGGTGTTTACGCCCGGACTTCGCTCTGCTTTCTATCTCGGTGTTCCGCTGCTTATCGTGCCGATGATTGTCTACCGCCTCCGGCAAAGGCATGTGCGTACATGAAAAAGCGCGGCCGTATGGCCGCGCTTTTTTCTATGCATCAGAAATTTTTTATGAGGATCGAGATGATGGTATAAGTAGACGCAACGTAGAGGATCACGAAGATGAGTTTGCGCAGGAGAGCCGCGGGAATAAAGCGCATGCTCTCCCGTCCGCAGATAATGCCGAAGATGAGCGCGGGCAGGAGATAGATAAACTCGCTGAATGCCGGCGCGAGCGGAAAGCCGCCGATGAGATAACTGACAAGCGAGGTGGCGTTGCCAAGAAAGAAATAGACGAAGCAGGTGGCGCGAAATACGTCAGGGGGCATCTTCGAATAGGCGAGGTAGATGAGAAAGGGGAGTCCTCCCATGCCCGTTGTAATCGCGGTGAATCCCGAGAGCATTCCGGTGATGACGGTGTTCCGCCGGCGTTCCTCGATGCGGCGGTGTGAAATCTGCATGAGGAGGAGCGTGGCAAGGACGACAACGTTGATGAAGACCTTTAGCGCATCGTTGGAAATGTAGGTGAAGAAGAAGAAGCCGATGGGCTGTCCGACGAGCATGCCAAGATACATCGAGCGAATAAGAGGGAAGTTGGCCTGCCGGTGCATAAGAAAGCCCTGTGCGGCGTTGCCGCTGCACGCGAGGAGCAGCATGACAGGCACGGTGAGTTTCGGCTCGTAGAAGAACATGAGCAGAGGCGCCGCAATGATGACGAGTCCAAAACCTGTAATGGATTGAATGAACGCGGCAAAAAAAACGGCAAGCGTCGGCCCCATATGAGCGGCGACACCCGAGAGATAGTGTTCCAAAAGTGCAGCTCCTTTCCCAGCATGCAATTGTATTTTATATTAACATAGAAGACATATGTTTGTATATGTTTTGTCATAGTATTCTGTTACACATAGGGGGGCAATAAGTCCTAAAAAATCTTTAGGAACAATATGAATAACGATTGACCATTTTCTCTGATCATGTATAATATATGACAGCTATATTAAGTAAAATAGACCGGGAGGAGCAAGAGCATAGTGGAGAGATATTGCCCGCAGAAGATTGAAGCGAAGTGGCAGAAAATCTGGGAGACAGAGCACCGCTGCCGCACGGAGGAGGACGATACGAAACCGAAGTATTACGTGCTTGAGATGTTTCCGTATCCGTCGGGAAAACTCCACATGGGGCATGTCCGCAACTATTCGATCGGAGATGTGATCGCGCGCTTCCGCACGATGGAAGGATACAATGTGCTGCACCCGATGGGGTTCGATTCCTTTGGCATGCCCGCCGAGAATGCGGCGATCCAGAACAAAGTACATCCTGCGCAGTGGACGTATGCGAACATTGAGAATATGGAGCGCCAGCAGCGTGCGCTCGGGCTCGCGTACGACTGGGACCGCGAGGTCATCACCTGCCGCGAGGATTACTATCGCTGGACGCAGTGGTTCTTTGAACTCTTTTATAAAAAGGGGCTGGCGTATAAAAAGGCGGCCTCTGTCAACTGGTGCGAGACCTGCGGAACGGTGCTCGCCAATGAGCAGGTCGAGGACGGGAAATGCTGGCGCTGCAAATCCGAAGTACAAAAGAAAAACCTCGCGCAGTGGTTCTTTAAGATCACGGACTATGCCGACGAGCTGCTCGCCGATCTTGCAAAGCTGCCCGGCTGGCCCGAGCGCGTTAAGACGATGCAGGAGAACTGGATCGGGCGAAGCGAGGGCCTCGAGTTCCGTTTGCCCGCGCCTGCGCTCGATACAGAGATATCCGTCTACACGACGCGTCCCGATACCGTCTTCGGCATCACCTTCCTTGCACTCGCACCCGAGCATCCGCTCGTGGAGAAGATCTGCGCCATCAGCGACAAGGCAGACGAGATTCGCGCGTTCTGCACACGCGTCCGTAAGCAGTCGGACATCGAGCGCTCCTCGAGCGAGTCGGAGAAGGAGGGCATCTTTACCGGCCTCTTCTGCACGAATCCGTTCAATGGCGAGCAGGTCGAGATCTGGATTACGAACTACGTGCTCTTTGAGTACGGTACGGGTGCGGTCATGGCGGTACCGTCCGAGGATCAGCGCGACTGGATGTTCGCGGAGAAATACGGCATCCGCAAGATCCTCACCATCCGTCCGCCTGAGGGGGAACTGCGCCTGGAGGACATGACGGCGGCCTACGTTGAGAAGGAAGGCATCCTCATCAACTCCGGCAAGTTCACGGGGATGGAGATGCAAGCGGCGATGGGCGCCATCATCGACGAGGCAGAGACGCAGGGGTTCGGCAAGCGCCGCGTTAACTATCGCCTGCGCGACTGGCTCATCTCGCGCCAGCGCTACTGGGGCGCCCCCATCCCCATCGTGAACTGCGAGAAATGCGGAGAAGTGCTCGTCCCGGAGGAGGAGCTTCCCGTACGTCTGCCGGAGGATGTGTCGTTTGATGGCGGCTCGGTTTCGCCGCTCTCATCGAGCGAGCACTTCCTTCACTGCACATGTCCGAAGTGCGGCCGCGACGCGACGCGCGAGACGGACACGATGGACACCTTTATCTGCTCCTCGTGGTACTACTACCGCTACGCCGACCCGCACAACACGGAGCGCCCGTTTGACCGGGACAAGGTGAACTATTGGGCGCCCGTCGATCAGTACATCGGCGGCATTGAGCATGCGATTCTGCATCTCCTCTATGCGCGCTTTTTTACGAAGGTGCTGCGCGACGCGGGGATGCTGGACTTTGATGAGCCGTTTACGAATCTCCTCACGCAGGGCATGGTCATCAAGGACGGTGCGAAGATGTCGAAGTCCCTCGGCAACGTTGTCTCGCCTGAGGAGATCATTGAGCACTACGGTGCCGATACGGCGCGTCTCTTCATCCTGTTTGCGGCTCCGGTGGACCGCGATCTGGACTGGAGCGATCAGGGGGTCGAGGGCGCGTTCCGTTTCCTCAATCGTGTCTGGCGCATCCTCCTACAGTTTGAGAAGGTGATCAAGGGCGCATCCGATGTCTATGATGTGTCATCGCTCAGCGCGGAGGAGGTCGATCTGCGCCGCGTTCTGCATATAACCATCAGGAAGGTCACGGAGGACGTACGGGATCGCTTCATGTTCAATACAGCGATCTCCTCCGTTATGGAGCTGGTCAACGCGTTCTACGCATTTCAGGAGAAGGAACTCTCTCCGGCGCTGGCGCGTGAGACGGCGCGTGCGCTGCTGCGCATGCTCGCTCCCTTTGCTCCGCACATCACGGAGGAACTCTGGGAACGGCTCTTTACGGGCAGCGTGCACGCCCAGAAATGGCCTGCCTGCGATGCGTTCGCGCTCACGCGGGATGAGATTGAGGTGGTCTTGCAGATCAACGGCAAGGTGCGCGGCCGGGTGAAGATTGCCGCTGATCTGGACAGAGAGGCGATGGAGCGGATTGTGACCGAATTGCCGCGTGCGAAGGAGCTCACCGAGGGAAAGACCATTGTGAAGGTCGTCTGTGTGCCCGAGAAGCTCGTCAACATTGTTGTGAAGTAAGGCACAAATCAAGGATGAAAAAGGGAGAGAAAGTCTATGTTAAAAGCGTTTGCTGTCCGGAGCCTGCTGCCGGAGATGCTGATCGGGCGTACGGTTTACGAAGGGGAGTCAGAAGTCGTTCTCGTAGAGGGCGGCACCGTTCTGGACCGAGAGACGATTAAGCTCCTCAAGGAGAAGGGAATTGCATCCGTCTATGTCGATGAGGACAGTATTTTTGCCGCTGTTCAAAAGGAAAAAGCGACGCGGCGGGGAGCGATGCCCATCTTTGAGGGAACGGTGATGCCCGAGCGCGATGTCAAGCTGGATATCAGATACGAGGAGAATTACCGTTACGTCTATGCCGAGATGGAGAAACTTTTTCACGAGGCAGCAGAGACCGGGAAACTCAATATGGAGATCCTGCAGAACGTGATGTCCAGCGGTCGCCTGCGCGATCTGTACAAAGAGGGCGCAACGGCGATCTCTATGATTTACAGCATGAACCAGGAGGGGGATTACAACCTCCATCACTGTGTCCATCTCGCCATTCTCGGCGGACTCATGGCAAAGTGGATGGGACTCACCGGAATTGATCGGCAGAACATGGTCCTGGCCGGACTCTTCCTCGACATCGGCAAGCAGATGATCCCGAAGGACTTGCTCGAGAAGAAGGGCGTTCTGACCGAGGAAGAGTTCGACATTCTTAAAAATCATGTTGTCGACAGCTTTAAGCTTCTCGAGGCCAGCGATCTCTCCACGCGTACGGATCTCATGAACGGAGTTCTTCAGCACCATGAGCGCAACGACGGTTCGGGCTATCCGTTCGGCTTGGTGGATATGGAAATCTGTACGTTTGGCAAGGTGCTCGCTGTGCTCGACAGCTACGATGCGATGGCGTCGAGCCGCAGCTATGCAGAGAAGCGCTCGCCGTTCGAGGTGTTCAAGATCCTCTATGCCGATGTGCTTGACGGAAAACTCGATTCGGAGTACGCTGTACTCTTTATGCGAAAGCTCAATGCTGCGCTCAATGGCTGCTGGCTGCGTCTTTCGGATGGTACAGCAGGACGCATCGTCTACATCGATGAATCGCGCGTCACGGCTATGCCGGTTGTCCAGCTCGCGGACGGAGGCTTCATCGATCTCAATACGGTCAAGGATCTCACAGTTGTCGAGATCATGACGGCGACCGATGTCAGCAAACTCTGAGATGCGGTTGTTCGAAGCACCCTGCGGGGTGCTTCTTTTCGCATGCTATTTCCATCGTACGCCGAATGCGTTATAATACAAGAATGACTTTTTAACAGATCGGAGGAGAGCGGCCGATGGCGATGGTTCCAAAACTCAATACAACGCGGTTCGATACGGAGCTTCCGTTCAAAGTCGCTGCTCCCTTTGAACCGATGGGCGATCAGCCGCAGGCAATCGCCGATCTTGCAGGCGGCATCGAGAACGGGATGACCGCACAGGTGCTGCTCGGCGCGACGGGCACGGGCAAGACCTATACGATGGCAAAGGTCATCGAGCGCGTGCAGCGGCCGACGCTCGTCATCGCGCACAACAAGACGCTTGCTGCGCAGCTCGCGAGTGAGTTCAAGTCGTTCTTTCCTGATAATTATGTCGGGTACTTCGTCAGCTATTATGATTACTATCAGCCTGAGGCATATATTGCGCAGACGGACACTTACATCGAAAAGGACGCCTCCATCAATGACGAGATCGACGAGCTGCGTCACTCAGCGACCTGCTCGCTGTTTGAACGGCGTGACGTCATCATCGTCGCGAGCGTATCCTGCATCTACGGCCTCGGCTCACCGGAGAGCTACCACGAGATGGTGCTCTCCGTGCACAAGGGACAGACGATCCCGCGCGAGGAGATCCTGCAGAAACTCGTCTCCATTCGTTACGAACGCAACGACATCGCCTTCGAGCGCGGACGTTTCCGCGTGCGCGGTGATGTAGTCGAGATCTATCCTGCGGGCTACAACAACCGGGGAGTGCGCATCGAGATGTTCGGCGACGAGGTCGAACGCATCATCGAGTTTGATGTGACCTCGGGCGAGGTCTACGGTGAACGTCTGCATTCGATGGTCTTTCCTGCGTCTCACTATGTCACGGACGATGAGGATATGAAAATCGCAATGGCGGATATCCGTACGGAGCTTGCGGAGCGCCTGGATGAACTCAAGGGCGCGGGCAAACTCCTCGAAGCGCAGCGGCTCGAACAGCGTACGAACTACGACCTCGAGATGATGGAGGAGATGGGCTACTGCTCCGGCATTGAGAACTACTCGCGCCACCTTACGCACAGGAACGCAGGGGATACGCCATATACACTCCTCGATTATTTCCCCGAGGACTTCCTCATCATGATCGACGAGTCCCACGTGACCCTACCGCAGATCCACGCCATGTACGGCGGTGACCGCAGCCGCAAGATCTCACTTGTGGACAATGGCTTCCGCCTGCCGTCCGCGTTCGACAACCGTCCGCTGACATTCGAGGAGTTCGCGGCGCGCGTCAATCAGATCGTCTACGTCTCGGCGACGCCGGGAAAATATGAAATCCAGCAGGCACAGCAGGTCACGCAGCAGATCATTCGCCCGACGGGGCTCCTTGACCCTGTGGTCGAGGTGCGCCCGCTTGACGGGCAGATCGACGATCTGCTCTCAGAGATTCGCCTCCGTATTGAGCGCAATGAGCGCGTGCTCGTTACGACCCTGACGAAGCGGATGGCAGAGCATCTCACAGACTATCTGCGCGAAGCGGGGGTCAAGGTGCGCTACCTCCACTCGGACATTGCGACTATAGAGCGTGCGGAGATTATCCACGACCTGCGTGCGGGTGAGTTCGACGTGCTCGTCGGCATCAACCTCCTGCGCGAGGGGCTCGATATGCCGGAAGTCTCGCTCATCGCCATTCTCGATGCGGATAAGGAGGGCTTCCTGCGTTCCGACACCGCGCTCATCCAGACCATCGGACGCGCCGCGCGCAATGCAGGGGGGCATGTCATCATGTACGGTGATGTCGTTACGGGTTCGATGCAGCGTGCGATCGAGGAGACGGAGCGCCGCCGTACGATCCAGAATGAATATAATGAAGCGCACGGCATCACGCCGAAGACCATCGAAAAGCCCATTGTTCCGCTGATTGAGATGACCCTTGTCGCCGCCGAGGGCAAAGAGCCCTACGGGAGGCAGGACTCTAAGGCGAAGAAGAAACTCGCGAAGAAGGACCGCGAAAATCTCGTCAAGAGCCTTCTGCGTGAAATGCAGCAGGCATCGCGTGCGCTCGAATTCGAGCGCGCGGCAGAGCTGCGCGATATGATTGTGGAACTCGAAGGCGAACTGCCAAAGAAAAAGAAGAAATAGGAACAACATGAACGAAAGTATTAAAATTGAAGGGGCACGCGCCCATAATTTGAAGAATATCAACGTGGAGATTCCGCGCGATAAATTAGTTGTGGTGACGGGGCTGTCCGGCTCGGGCAAGTCCTCACTCGCGTTTGACACGATTTACGCCGAGGGACAGCGCCGTTATGTGGAGTCCCTGTCCGCATATGCGCGGCAGTTTCTCGGACAGATGGACAAGCCCGATGTGGACAACATCGAGGGGCTGTCTCCTGCGATCTCAATCGATCAAAAGACGACGAGCCACAACCCGCGCTCGACGGTCGGCACGGTGACGGAGATCTACGACTACCTGCGCCTGCTCTATGCGCGCGCGGGGCGTCCGCACTGCCCAAACTGCGGCAAGCCCATCACGCAGCAGAGCGTCGATCAGATGGCGGATGCGATTATGGCCCTGCCCGAGGGAACGAAGCTGCTCATCATGGCGCAGCTCGTGCGCGGAAAGAAGGGGGAACACCGCAAGATCCTCGACCAGATTCGCCGCGACGGCTATGTGCGCGTGCGCATTGACGGGGAACTGCGCGATCTCGGTGAAGAGATCGTGCTCGAGAAGCAGAAGAAGCATACGATCGAGATCGTGGTCGATCGCCTTGTTGTGCGCGAAGGGATGGAGAGCCGACTGACGGACTCACTTGAGACCTCGCTCCGCGCCGGCGGCGGCGTGGTCTATGTGCAGATCGTGGACGGGGATCTCCTCATGTTCAGTGAGAATTTTGCCTGCGTGGACTGCGGCATCTCGCTTCCTGAGATTGCCCCGCGCATGTTCTCGTTCAACAGCCCGTTCGGTGCATGCCCTGTCTGTACGGGACTCGGCAGTCATAAGGAGTTCGATCCCGAACTTGTCCTGCCTGACCCGACGCTCAGCGTTGCGGACGGCGTCTTTGCGCCGCTCTCGAAAAATCCGAACTCCTACGGGATGCGCGCGATCACGGCGCTTCTCCGCGAGCATGATTACGACGAGCATACGCCGTGGAACCGCATGGACAAGAAAACACAGCATGCACTTCTCTATGGCTCGGAGGAATATGTTTCCTTCCAATATACAAATATGTTCGGCGAGGAAAAGGAGTACAATGTGCCCTATGAGGGTGTTCTGCCGGCGCTTGCACGCCGCTACCGCGAGACGGACTCCGAGGAGATGCGCGAGAGTTATGAGGACTATATGACGGATACGCCGTGTACGGCGTGTCACGGGGCGCGGCTGAAACCAGAGACGCTTGCCGTGACAGTCGGCGGGAAGAATATCGCCGATCTTACGGCATTCACCATCCGCGATGCGGACGCATTTTTGACAGAGGCGGAGAAGGAATTCAGCCCGCGTGAGGCGAAGATTGCTGCAGAAATTTTGAAAGAGATTCACGCGCGCCTGCACTTCCTCCTCGATGTGGGCCTGGACTACCTCACGCTCTCGCGCGCTGCAGCAACCCTCTCGGGCGGAGAGGCACAGCGCATCCGTCTGGCAACGCAGATCGGCTCGGGACTGATGGGTGTACTCTATATCCTCGATGAACCGAGCATCGGCCTCCATCAGCGCGACAATAACCGCCTGCTCGCGACGCTGCGCCATCTGCGCGATCTCGGCAATACGCTGATCGTTGTCGAACACGACGAGGATACGATGTACGCCGCCGATCACATCATCGACATCGGTCCCGGCGCAGGAGAGCACGGCGGCGAGGTGGTCGCCGAGGGGACAGCGAAGGAGATCATGAAGAACCCCGCCTCCATCACGGGGCAGTATCTCGCACGCAAGAAGTTCATTCCCGTGCCCAAGACGCGGCGCAAGGGCAGCGGGAATTTCCTCGAGATCGTGGGCGCCGCGGAGAACAATCTCAAAGAGATCAACGTAAAGTTCCCGCTCGGTACATTGACGCTCGTCACGGGCGTCTCCGGCTCGGGCAAATCGACGCTCGTCAATGAGATCCTCTATCGCGGCGTCGCCTCGCGTCTGTACCGTGCGAAGGGGAAACCCGGAAAACACAAGAAGATCAAGGGCCTCGAGCACATCGACAAGGTCATCAATATCGATCAGCAGCCGATCGGGCGCACGCCGCGTTCGAATCCAGCGACGTATACGGGCGTTTTCGATGCCATCCGCGATTTGTTCAGCCAGGTCTCCGAGTCGCGGATGCGCGGGTACAAGGCGGGGCGGTTCAGCTTTAACGTCAAGGGCGGACGCTGCGAGGCGTGCCGCGGCGACGGCATCCTCAAGATCGAGATGCAGTTCCTGCCCGATGTCTACGTTCCCTGCGAGGTCTGCAAAGGAGCGCGCTATAACCGTGAGACGCTCGAGGTGCACTACAAAGGAAAGACCATCGCTGAGGTGCTCGATATGACCATCGAGGAAGCGGTGACCTTCTTTCAAAATGTACCGCGCATTGCACGCAAACTCGAGGTCATCCGCGATGTGGGGCTCGGCTATATCCGTCTCGGCCAGCCCGCGACGACGCTCTCGGGAGGTGAGGCACAGCGCGTCAAGCTCGCGACGGAGCTGTCCAAGCGCAGCACGGGCAAGACACTTTACATTCTCGACGAGCCGACGACGGGACTGCATGCGGCGGATATCCACAAGCTGCTCGTCATTCTGCAGCGCCTCGTGGACGGCGGCGATACGGTTGTCGTTATCGAGCACAATCTCGACGTGATTAAGGCTGCGGACTATGTGATCGACCTCGGACCCGAGGGTGGCGTGCGCGGCGGGACTGTCGTCGCGAAGGGAACGCCGGAACAGATTGTAAAGACGGCAGAGTCCTATACGGGCCATTTCCTGAAGCCGCTGCTCGAAGAAAAACACAGATAAACGCCCCGTCGGCTCGTTCGTCCCTGCATTGCTTCCACAAAAAGCGGGGAAAGGGGAAAATATATGAACTGAAAAGAGGGTAATCTTGAGATGCTGATTTTAGGTCAGATGGTCGTATTCTTTCTGATGATCTTTGCGGGCGCGCTCGCACGCCGCTACAACATCATTATTCCGAACAACCAGGAGCAGTTTTCCTCTCTGATCGTCAATATTGCATGCCCGTCGCTCATCATCTCTGCGGCCATGCATGCGGAGGAACATATGGGGCTGACGCAGGTTATCGAGACCTATGCGGCATACGCTGCGCTGCTCGCCATGATGTGTTTTGTCGGATTCCTCCTGCCGCTCATTCTGCGTTTTCGCGGACGCCTGCGCGGCGCTGTAAATCTGTCGTTCTGGTTCAACAATTCCCTCTTTATGGGGCTGCCGCTTGTTCAAGGGGTCTACGGCGATCAGGCGGTTGTCTACATGACGCTGTTCTTCATTCCGGCCAACCTGCTGTTCTTTGTCTACGGCGTTTCTTCCATCAGCATTCATAAGCGCCGCGGACGCGAGATGTTCCGCATGCTGCTCAACCCCGGCATCATCGCGTCGCTGATCGCCTGCGTCATCTACTTCGGCGAGATCCCTACGCATCCTCTCGTCATGCAGGCATTTACGATGATCGGCGCACTGACGGCTCCGCTTGCGATGATGATGATCGGCGCATCGCTCAAGGATATCCATGTGCGTCACATGCTCACGGACCGCAAACTCTTGGTCTATACATTCCTCAAGGCGGTCGTGCTGCCGATTCCAATTCTGTTTGCGATGAAGATGTTTGTCACAAACCCCTACATCCTCGGCTGCAGTCTTGTCATTGTCGCTGCGCCGACGGGCGGTATGGTGGCGATGGTAGCGCTGCTCTACAATAAGGTCGCCTATCCTCTGATGACGGAGATCATCGCGCTCTCGACACTGATCTCGGTGGCGACAATTCCATTTGTTTCTATGATTACAGGGCTTTGATATGATGCTTGTGCCCGAAGGGAGGTTCCTTTGCCCGGTTTCATCCTGATCGTTTTTGGTACAGTCGGTTTGATCCTCGGACTGTCCGTCTATTTCCTGCGGTATCTGACAGAAGGACGGCGCCTGATTGCAGTGCGCACCGGCATTGCCGCCTTTGACATCGGCAGCATCGGGGGCCTATTCTTTTTGTTCAGTACGCATCGGACAGACGGCTGGGCAGGGGAACTCATACTGCCGATCATCCTGCTCTTTGTCGGGCAGCTGATCGCACTCGCTGCCGTGATGACTGCAGCTGGGCTGCGTTTCCTCATGCGAAAAACGAGGCAGATTCCGTACGATCCCGTGCGGCGGCGCATTCTCAAAAATGCGGCGCTTTATCCTGCGGCAGGACTTTTGCTCAGCAGCTACGGCGCATTTGTCGAGCGGCATCATACCGTGCGCAGAGACTATGAAATCCCTGTACGCGGCCTGCCCGACGAGGCGGACGGGATGCTGATCGCGCAGATCAGCGATGTGCATCTGGGCGCATATTTCTCTGTGGAGGAATTTGAGGCGCTGCTCTCGGAGGTTGCAGGCAGCGGTGCGGACCTTCTCGCGGTGACCGGCGATATCTTTGATGATGAACGACTGAACGAAGCCGCGGAGAAGGTGCTTGTATCCCATGCGGAGGACTATCCGAACGGCATTTGGTACTGTATCGGCAATCATGAATACTATCACAACGGACGCCTCATCGCAGAGCGCATGCAGCGTGAGAAGAAGGTGCGCGTCGTACTGAATGGGGCACAGCATGTCGAGGGGCGCGGCAGCCTCTATATCGCAGGCGTTGATTACCCGTTTGGACGCGGCGATGCCTTCTACGCACAAAAGGAATCCTATTTCGCTGCGGCGATGCAGGATGTTCCGGATGATGCCGTGACTATACTGCTCGCGCATCATCCCGAGTTCATCGACGATGCGGCTGCGCACGGCAGAGTCCCTTTGACGCTGTCGGGGCATACGCACGGCAGCCAGTTCGGTATCTTCGGTCAGCCGTTGTTCCCCGTTTTTAAGTATACGCGCGGGATGGTGCGCATCGGAGAGAATTACGGTTACGTGCATACGGGGAACGGCAGCTGGTTCCCTCTTCGGATCGGGTGTCCGCCCGAAATCGCATATTTTAGATTGGAGAGAAAAGCATAATGAGTTGGATGGAGGATTACAGCGCAATTCGCGAGGATATTCATACGGGCTACATCTACGAAGCAATTGAGGCGATTCTGTATCTGCGTGCCCACGAGGAAATTCCTGATGATGAACAGTGGCGTTTCTCTGAGATGATGGGCGCATGCTGCGGTGCACTTGCGGATACAGAGGGCGCGCTCGCGGCCTACTTTGAAGCTGCGACGGAGGATAAATTCCTGCGCAGCCAGCGACAGCATTTCTCGAACTATCTCTATCTCTGCCATGCCGTTCCGAATCTGACCCCGAAGGAGCTCAAGGCACAGTTTGATATGTATGCCACGCTTTATCGCAGCGAGGAGCCTCTTCCGCCGCGCACAAAGGTTCATCATGAGCGGCTGCGCGTCGGCTTTCTTGCGCCGCATTTCCTTTCCTCTTCGTCTGCGCTGTTCTACGCACCGCTTTTGCGCGGGCTCACGAAGAGCTGTGATGTCTATGCCTATTCTCTCAGCGACCGTACGGATGATTTTACCGAAGAAATGCGCGGCGGCTCGGTTCGCTACAATGTACTCGCTAATCTCTCTATCGAGGAGCAGGCACAGGCGATTCGCACCGATGAAGTGGATGTGCTCATCGACCTCGGCGGTCACACAGAGGGGGGTATGACGCTTATGATTCTCGCCCGGCGTCCTGCGCCGGTACAACTCTCGGCAATCGGATGGTTTGCAACAACCGGCGTATCCTTTGTCGATGGGATTTTGACCGATGAGATCCTGACTCCCGAAGGCACGGATGACTTTTACAGCGAAGAGGTCATGTGTCTTCCGTATGCATTTGCCTTTGGGCCGCGCGCAGATATGCGTGCAGCGCCGGTTTCTGCACGCCCCGCCGATGCGCCTGTCACATTTGGTGCGTTTGTGAATTTTATGAAGATCAACGAGGAGGTTCTGAAGGTCTGGGGGCAGATTTTGAAAAAGCTGCCGAAGGCGCAGCTCATCCTGCAGGATACGGTAGAGAGTCCGCTGCGTGTAACGACGATTCTCGAGATGCTCGAAGGCTTGAAGCTGCCGATGAAGCGTATCTATGTGCGGCAGGGGAAGAATGATTACCTCGGCAGCTATGGAGATGTCGACATCATGCTGGATACATTCCCCTATGCGGGAGCAGCATCCACCGCGACGGCCCTCTATATGGGCGTTCCCATCGTTACGCTTGAAGGCACGACCCATGCAGGACGGCTCGGGGCGAGTATCCTGACGGCGGCCCGACAGACCGAGTGGATTGCTGCTGATACGCGCGCCTATGAGCGTATCGCAGTTGGTTTGGCGGAAGATATCGCGGCTGTGCGGAGCGGTCGGAGCGCGCTGCGAACTGCGCTTGAAAAGAGTCCCTTGATGGATGTGTCTTCCTATACGGATAATGTATGGTCGGCAATTGAATCCGCATGGGCGAAATATGGAGATGCTAAGCAGTGAAGACGACCCTCCTGGAGCTTATGCCAGGAAGTACAGAGTGCCTGATGATCCTTGTCATTGACGGCTCGGCACAGCTGCGAGAGCTGCGCGCTCTTTGTCCGAATGCGGAGATCCACGCAGTCACGCCCTATGAGGAGATCGCGGCACATGCGGAGACGGCGTCCCTCGGCGTTCACTTCCATGTGCTTGACTGGCGGCGCGATCTGCTGCCGTTTGCAGAGGGGACGTTTGATCGTATTCTCTCGCCGTTCGCTGTTGAGTCTGCCTATGAGCCATATGATGCGCTGATGACCCTCAACCGCTGTCTGAAGGAGACCGGCACGCTCTATACCGGCTACACGAATATCCGCTATCATCGTGTACTCAGAGAGCTGAAGAGAGGGGCTTTTCCTGTGCGCGGTGATCGTCATCTCTATGCAAAGCCCGAAATTGTACGCCTGTTGAACGATACGCTCTACAAGGAGATTCACTTCTTTGCGGGAGAGCGTGATGATGATCCTGCGGAGGCAGCCGCGTGGAGCAGCGCGGGCTTTGCCAATGTCAGCAACGACCTCATGACGCGCACGTGGCTCATTCGCGCGGAGCGAAGCACGGCTGCAGCGGCAAATCTCAAGATGTTTTTTTCTCGGGAGGTAAGGGGCGAGACCGCTCGTCTCCTGCATCGCATCGAATACGGTATCTCGCCGGCAGAGAGCATTGATGCTCTGCGCGCACTTTGCATGCGCGAGGGAATATTTCATGATTATTTGGCTGACTTTGCCGATGAAATCTGCGTGCACAGAGATTCTGTGGCCCGTGCCCTAAAGGATCTGTTCGCAGAAATATAAAGGTAAACCATAAAATAAATATTTAGTTGACGTAAAGAGAGTTCTGCCTTATAATAGACGATATAAATATAATCTATTGCGAGGCAGGGATTTTTTTATGCGAAAAAGTCGTGTGGCAGAACTTACCAACAAGATCATTGCAGGCTATCGTCTCAGTCCCACAGATGATCGTTCCATCTTTATGGACACGCCGCTCGAAGAGTTGAGCGAGGAGGCATATCGTCTGCAAAAGCAGTTCTGCGGGAATCATATCGATCTGTGTACGATCGTCAACGGACGCAGCGGGCGCTGCGGAGAGAACTGCAAATACTGCGCGCAGGCAGCCTGCCATAAGACGGGCGTCGATACCTACGGATTCCTCCCGCAGGAGCAGATCATGGCACATGCGAAGGCGAATCAGGATGCAGGGGCGAACCGCTTCTCCATCGTCACCTCCGGCGGAGCACTCTCGGGCAAGGAGTTCGAGATGGCGATTGATGTCTACAAGGAAATGCGTCGGACACTTTCCATTGATCTCTGCGCATCGCACGGACTCCTCACGCGGAGTCAGTTTCGTCGGCTGCGCGAGGTCGGCGTAACAAGCTATCATCATAATATCGAGACATCGGAGCGCTATTTCCCCGAGATCTGCACGACACACAGCTATGCCGACCGTATCCGGACGATCAAGATGGCACAGGCGGAGGGCCTGTGCGTCTGCTCCGGCGGCATCATCGGAATGGGCGAGACCTGGGAGGATCGCTTCGATATGGCGTTCGCTCTTCAGGAACTCGGCATCGAATCCATCCCGCTTAACTCGCTGATGGCGATTCCGGGGACTCCTCTGGAGCATCTTACTCCGCTTTCAGGCGATGAAATTCTGCGGACAATCGCAATTTTCCGCTTCATCAATCCGACGGCGAACATCCGTCTCGGTGCGGGGCGCAAACTCCTGCCCGAGAACGGTGCAACGGCGTTCCTCGCGGGCGCATCCGCGTCCATCACCGGCAATATGCTCACGACCTCTGGCACGACGATCGCCGAGGACATGGAGCTCATCAAGGAGCTTGGCTTTACGAACAGGAATGAAGACTGCAGCGTATCGACAGGCACCTGCGGCGCAAGGTAATTCCCCAACATTATATAAAAACAGGGCTGTCGGACGAAGGTTTACTTCGTTCGACAGCCCTGTTTTGTCATTTCTTACAGATACGATTCAAAGAGATCCATGTCGGTGATGCGGATGCTGCGGCCGGTCGCCTGAATGATGCCGTCACGCTGCATTGCACCGAGTTCGCGTGAGAGGGACGGGCGACTGACGGCGAGGTAGGCGGCGATGAACGCGCGGCTGACTGTGAGAGTTACATGTCCCTCGGCATCAACATGCGGGTAGAGATAGCGGACAATTTTCTCGCGCAGCGTGCCGCTCGCCAAGATTTTGAGCTTTGTATGCATTCCATATGCTTTGCCCGCAAAGATTTTCATGAGATTCTTCTGCACGATGAGCGCACTGCGGCGCGGCTTATCGCCGATATCGAGCGTAAAGAGATGGCTTGAGACTTCGAGGAGCTTTACCTCTGTTACGGCACGCACATACATATCATAGGGCCGTTGCAGTACTTCATAGACCTCGCCGAACATATCGCCCGGACGATCGATCTCCGAGATGAAGATTTGTCGGCCCGAATACGTATCCTTGAGGATGTGTACTTCGCCTTTGAGCAGGATGTAAAGCGAGTGGGGCATATCTCCGTCGTGAAAGACAATCGCGCCCTTCGGATAGGTGCGCAGCGTCACCTCGCTGGAAGCAAGCAGCTCCTTCAGATCCTCCTCATTCATCCCCTGTGCGAGGGAGGTCCCTGCAAGAATCTGGGCAGCGCTTTTCTCGTCGCTGGTTGCCATGCTTACTCCTTTACAAGGACCTTTTCAATCTCCGCGACATACATCGTATGATAGTCCTGCTTGGGGTAGTGGCTGCGGGGACCATCTGCAGGGTCGGCCGCAGCTGCTGTGAAGAACTGTTCCTCCAGCTGCTGTGCATATAGTTTTTTCGCGAGCAGGGTGAGGCGTGCTTCGGCAAAGTACGTATAAGCGCCGTCCTTCTCCAAAGTCAGCGCATTCTTTGCGATCTTGTCCTCATCGCGTCCCGATACTGTACCGAAATACTGCAGCATCGGTTTGTATTTCACATCAAAGACCGACAGCGTCATGTGATCCGAGGCGTCAACGAACTCCTTTGTATAACGTGTAGGGCGGATAAAAATGTAGGCAACCGGCCGCCCCCAGAGAATGCCGAGCCCACCCCATGATGCCGTCATTCCATTGGTCTTTCCGTTATGTGACGCGCTGACCAGTATCCAGTCCTGACCGATCAGCCGGAATACATTGTCTTTGATGTCTGTTGGACGAATCTCTTTGACACTCATGATGCTGCCTCCTTTACGATGCTCCAAAGTTTCTTCCATTATAACACACGGTGCAAACAGAGCACAAAAAAACCGCCCGAACGGGCGGATGCTGTGCCGAATGGTGCTCACTGAGGGATTCGAACCCCCGACCCCCTCCATGTGACGGAGATGCTCTACCAACTGAGCTAAGTGAGCCTAAGGGAAGCACTGATAAAAAAATCCGCACGACTGCGGACAAGAAAAAATGGTGGGGTTAACAAGATTCGAACTTGTGACCTCCTCGATGTCAACGAGACACTCTAACCAACTGAGCTATAACCCCCGAACCTGCCGCCTATATTCAAACGACAAGATGGATTATAACAGATGAATTGACGAATTGTCAACCTGTATTTTCGAAATCACGGTGATTGGATTGCGCCTTTCTCTTTGCCGTTTTCTCAAAAGGTGTTAGAATGAATCCGAGGGTGAGAGCACTTTGCTGCTTGTGAAACAGTCTGCAGGATATTGAGCGGAGTGCTGTGATCGGAGGGAATCTCGCATGAGCCGCATAGAGTTTTTTGATTTTGTCCGTCGGTACGGCGCGCAGGAGGAGCGGAATGATCGCGTCCTGACGGACGAGCTCGCCTATGAGATCCTGTCCGTCGTCGCGGAGATTCCGCGCGGACGAGTCGCAACCTACGGGCAGATTGCGCGTCTCATCGGACGCGAGCGGAATGCCCGACTCGTGGGCAAGGTGCTCAGCCGTGCGGAATACTACTACGGCGCCTACCCCTGCCATCGCGTCGTGAATCATGCGGGGAGACTGGTTCCCGGCTGGCAGGAGCAGGGGGAGCTCCTGCGCGGTGAAGGTGTTGAACTAAAGGACGAGCATCATGCCGATCTGAAGAGGTATCGATGGGAAGCCTAGAAAAGTGAGGGGGCAAAGGCCAGCACCTTTTGGAGATTTAGATTTTATTTTCAAGTGTGGAAGATGAATCGGCATATTTATCGTCATGTAGTTTTACAATAAAAAAATGATATAGGATCATTAGCAATTGTGATTGACGATATAAATACAGATTGTTATAATAAATCTGTGAGTATTGTTGTCGTGTTCGATTCTTTACGCGTTTTCTATTGATTGATTACGATGCGGGAACCGGTGACGAGAACATGGCAGGTTTTTAGATGAGGTGAGCGTATGAGAAAACAAGGCATTCTCGCAATCTTTGCCGTGCTTCTGTGTGCAGTGATGCTGGCAGGATGCGGCGGCGGTCCGCAGCAGAGCGGCGCCGACGGCGGCAAGAACAAGCTGGTGATCTACACATCCATGAAAGAATCGTTGATCGGCGGCATTGTCGAGGGCTTCAAGAAGAAGTATCCCGACATCGAAGTCGACTACCAGTCGGCAGGTGCAGGAAAACTGATGGCAAAGATCGCTGCAGAGAAGCAGAGCGGCCACATCCTCGCCGATGTCATCTGGACGAGCGAAGTGCCTGACTTCTACAAGATGAAGGCGGACGGTGTTCTCGAGAACTACAAGACGCCGGTGTTCGGCGAGCTGCTGAATCCGTTCGATGACTACGACGGTACGTTCACGGCGGCACGTCTCGGCACGCTCGGCATTGCGTACAATACGGACAAGATCCAGTCAGCACCGACGCAGTGGGCCGATCTTGCGCAGCCTGCATTTACGAATGCATTCGGTATCGCTGACCCCGCACTCTCCGGAACCTCCTACATGAGCATTGCACTCCTGCAGAAGCAGTTCGGCTGGGAGTTCTTTGAGAAGCTGAGCGCGAATCAGACGCGCATCGGCAAGGGCGCCGGACAGGTCATTGACGATACGTCTTCGGGCGAGCTCTCTGCCTGCCTTGCCGTTGACTACATCACGAACAACAAGGTAAAGAAGGGCGCGCATGTGGCGCTCGCATATCCGCCCGAACTGCTCGTTGTCCCGAGCCCGGTTGCAATCTTCAAGGAGTCCAACAACATTGACGCTGCGAAGAAATTCGTCGACTACCTCCTGAGTCAGGAGGCACAGACAATGATTGCAAATGAGGGGACGCTGCCGGTGCGCAGCGATGTTGAGATTCCTGAGAAATTCGGACTGCCAAAACCTGAGGAGGCGCTCCGGCGTGCGATCAAGGTGAACTATACGGAAATTCTCCCGCAGAAAGAGGAGACCATCAAGAAGTTCACGGAGATCATCGGCAAGAAATAAGCGCATAAACTTGGAAGCAAGGAGGCGGCGGAATGAACTCGTTCGTTCCGTCGCCTTTTGAGTGGAGGCCGGCAACTGCGCCGTGCCAAAGGCTGCCCGCCGGCACAGCGCGTGCCTCGCGGGCTGGGGGAGGTCTGTATGGATATTATCCGTGTGGAGGATGTCAGCAAGAGCTATGGAAGCCGCAGCATACTAAACAATCTGTCGCTGACGATCAAGAAAGGGGAGTGCTTTACGCTGCTCGGCCCGTCCGGCTGCGGCAAGACCGTTCTCCTTCGTCTGATCGCTGGATTTGAGTCGCCGGATGCAGGCAGGATTTATCTCGACGATACACTTGTCACGGATCCTGCTGCGCAGGTTGAGGTGCCGCCGGAGAACCGCGGCATCGGGCTTGTGTTCCAGGACTATGCCGTATGGCCGCACATGACGGTATTTGATAATGTCGGATATCCTCTGAAGATCGCAAAGCGCCCGAAAGAGGAGATTCGCGAACGGGTTATAGAGATGGTCGAGATCGTCGGCATGAAGGGCCTTGAGAAGCGTCTGCCGTCGGAGCTGTCCGGCGGACAGCAGCAGCGTGTTGCGCTGGCCCGTGCGCTGGTCGGCAAGCCTGCTCTCCTCCTTCTGGATGAGCCGCTTTCGAATCTGGATGCGAATCTGCGCGAGGAGATGCGCTTTGAGATCAAGGAGCTGCAGCGCAAACTGAATGTCACGGTGCTCTACGTTACGCACGATCAGGAGATCGGCCTTGCGATCTCGGACCGTGTGGCGATCATGGACGAGGTTGGAGCGATACAGCAGATCGGCACGCCGTGGGAAATCTTTGAGCAGCCGGTGAACCCGTTCGTATTCAACTTCATGGGGATTGCGAATTTCATCGACGTGCGCCGCGAGAACGGTGCGTTCCTCGTCGGCAGCGGCAGCCAGCCCATCCATTGGGAGACCCCGGAGGGGGATGCGGAGCGCTGGGCAGGCGGATTCCGGCCGTCGGATGTCGTGCTCGCACGTGAGGGCGAGGGCCTGACCGGAACGGTCAAGCGTGCGAACTTCCTCGGTGCGATGATGGACTATCTCATTGAGATCGACGGCACGCATCTCCGGACGAGCGTTGAGACACACATTGCACTCAGTAAAAATCTGATGTTCCAGGCGGGCGATGCCTGCAAGGTTCGTTTCCTCAACCTGCTCTGGTTTGAGGCAGATGCACTGAAGAGAGGGGTGATCGAATGAGCTCCATGAGCAAGCCAAAGAGTTTCGGAATGGCACAGCTGATCTTATTCCTTGCGATTGCCATTCTTGTCATCGTCGTCGCATTCCCGGTTCTGCTCATTCTATTCAATGCATTCTGGGTGAACGGTGAGTTTAATTTTGCGAGTGTGGTCGATATCCTCAAGGAACCGGAGACATTCCAGGCGCTGCTCAACTCGCTGATCATCGCGACCTGCACGACGGTCGGGAGCACGATTGTCGGCACATTCTTCGCATGGCTTGTCACGCGTACGGATCTGCCGCACAAGACCTTCATGAAGAGCATGTTCCTCGTGCCCTTTATGCTGCCCTCCTTTATCGGCGCGCTCGCGTGGAAGATGCTGCTCTCGCCGAATGCCGGATTTATTAATCAGTTCTTCATTGATCATTTCGGCTTTACGGGGCCGATCTTCAATATCTACAGCTATTACGGCATCAGCGGCGTGGAGATCATGTATCTCTTCCCGTTCGTATTCATTCAGGTATGCGGTGCGCTCGAGCGCATGGACCCGACGCTCGAGGAGTCGGCGCGCATCTCGGGGGCTGGGCTCTTTACGATCACGCGCAAGATCACGATTCCGCTGGTGCTGCCGAGTATTCTCTCAGGCGCGCTGCTCATCATGCTCTATTCGATGGCACATTTCGGGACAGTTGCCGTCCTCGGCATCGAGAACGGCATCTACAACATTCCGACGCTCATTTACGAGCGCATTCATCAGAGCGGCGGCAGCTTTGACGCGATCCGCACGGGTACGGTACTCGCAACGGTGCTCGTTGTTACGGCGGCGTTTATCATCTGGCTGCAGCGGAAGATTCTCGGGTCGGGGCACTATCAGATCATCGGCGGCAAGAGCTTCCGCCCGATGGAGCTGAAACTGCGCGGCCTGCGCTATCCACTCCTTATTTTCTGCCTGGCGTATATCGCCTTTACAATTTTGCTTCCGACGGCGGTCATCTTCCTCGTCGGCAGCCTCAAGACGTATGGGCTCTCGTTTGCACTCAGCAATCTGTCGCTGGATAACTATAAGTTCATCCTCTTTGACTACAAGGTTACGCGTGACGCGATCTTCAACAGCGTGACGCTGGGATTCACCGCGGCGATCATTACGATGTTTGCCGGTGTCATGATCTCCTACGTCATCGTCAAGATGAAGGTGCGCGGGAAGGGGATTCTCGAGTTCCTCGGCATGCTGCCGTTCTCCGTCCCCGGCTCGGTCATTGCACTCGGCGTAATCCTCGCGTGGAGCGGGCAGTTCGGCATCAATCTTTACAATACGGTATGGATCATCCTCGTTGCCTACATCGCGCGCTACATGGCATTCTCTCTGAAGGCGAACTCTGCCGCACTCGAGCAGGTGCACGACTCGCTTGTCGAGGCATCCCGTGCCTGCGGTGCGACGATGTGGCAGTCGCTGCGCGACGTCGTTCTGCCTCTTGTGCGGCCGGGCATGTTCGCTGCGTTCTTTCTCATCTTCCTGCCGTCGCTGCGCGAGCTGACGGTCTCCATCATGCTCTATGCGCCGACGACGCGAACGATTGGCGTTGCGATCTACACACTCAACGAGGACGGTGAGACCGTTATGTCCGCAGCGCTTGCGGGCATTGCGCTCATCATCATCATTGTCGGTCAGAGCATTATCAATCACTTTACGAAGAAGGCGGGGATGTGAGTCATGTCGTATGTACGTTTAGTCAATGTTACAAAGCGGTTCGGCGACGTGACTGCCGTCGACCATCTGAATTTTGAGATCGAAAAGGGCAGCTGCTTCTCCATGCTCGGCCCGTCGGGCTGCGGCAAGACAACGACCCTGCGCATGGTCGCCGGGTTTGAGGATCTCTCCGACGGTGAGGTTTGGGTTGGCGACCGTCTGCTCTCTTCGCCGAAGAAGAACCATTACCTTCCGCCGGAGAAGCGCAACTTCGGAATGGTGTTCCAGGCGTTTGCCGTCTGGCCGCACCTCTCGGTCTATGAGAATGTTGCGTTCCCTCTGCGCATCCGCAAGCTCCCTGAGGAGGAGATCAAGCAGCGCTCGACGGAGGCGCTCAAGGCGACTAATCTCCTCTCGGCGGCAGATCAGAGTCCGGACTTCCTCTCGGGCGGCGGCAAGCAGCGCGTTGCGCTTGCGCGGGCCCTTGCCATCAATCCTGATGTGATGCTGCTCGATGAGCCCCTCTCCAGTCTCGATCCGCATCTGCGCGAAGAGATGCGTTTCGAGATCAAGGAGCTGCAGATGAAGTACGGCTTCTCGATCATCTATGTTACGCATGACCAGTCGGAGGCAATGGCGCTCTCGGACAACATCCTCGTCATGAAGAACGGCGTCATGCAGCAAATTGATACGCCGCTCAACATCTACAACCATCCGGTCAACAAGTTTGTGTTCAGCTTCATCGGTCTGTCGAACTTCCTCAGGGCCTCATGGCAGGATGGTCGTCCTGTGCTCGAAGGAACGGCTCTCGATGCATCTTTCCAGCCTCCCGAGGATCTGCGCAGCGAGCCCGCAATTTCGCTCGCCAGCCGTCCGTCCGAGATCGACTTCGCAGAGGAGGGGGCATCCGATGTCCTGCGCGGCGTTGTGACGCGCAAGTCATACCTTGGCGAGATCATCGACTATCAGATTCGGATTGGCGAGCAGTTCCTCCGCGTCCAGAAGGGCCGCCGCGCGCCCGGGCCGAATGAGGGCGAGAACTGCGCAGTGCACCTTCTGCGCCCCTTCTGGTATTCCGATAAAGATTGATCTTCAATTTGTTAAAAAGGGGAAATCCGCCTCTCGCTTGGGAGGCGGATTTTTCATGCCCCGTCTTATTCTGTTGTGCAGATGCATGCCTCCGGATCCGTGTTCCGGAGAGAGGTCGGAGACCGGCGGAGGGATTGCTCTTGGGTCTCTTTAACCCTTTGCCGGAAGTACGTTAAAAGACAATGACACATGAAAGAGTTTGACTTAACGCTTAATTTGGAATATGATAATCTACATCAAGATTTTGTCAATTACATCATTTGCCGATGAGGTGCGCGCTGCGCTTAATAGAGAAGCAGGTGAGAGACCTGCGCTGTCCCGCAGCTGTAATGCAGAGCCCCTCCCTAATATGTCACTGGGCAACCGGGAAGGCAGGGAGGGGCGATGATGCAGAGCCAGAAGAACTGCCTGATCGGAACGCCGCATCACCCCTGCGAGAGACAGGAAGGCGCGATCAATCATTGGATTTGTGTGCCTTTTTGCGCTTTTTCGCAAAGAGGCTTTTTATTTGCGCCGGTGCAGGGCGGCTGTGAACAAATGCATGTAAGGACGGTAGAGTAATCATAGGGAGGTATGACAGTGAAGAAATTCTGTATGTATCTGTTGGCTGCAATGCTGCTGCTCACTGCCGGGTGCGGCGGCACGGATCAGCCGAAGAATGAACGTGCCGAGAAGGGTGAGATCGTGATCTCGGTGGGCAAGTACATGGTCGGCGAGGGGTTCGATCCGACGATGGGCTGGGGTTTTTGGGGACCTGACCCGTTCCACAGCGCATTGATGGGACGTGATGAGAAGAATCAGCTCGTCAAGGAGCTGGCGACGGATGTGCAGCGCTCGGCGGACGGGCTGAAATATACCTTTACGATCCGCAGCGATGCCAAGTTCTCAGATGGTCAGCCGCTGACGGCAGAGGATGTCGTCTTTACCTATGAAACGGCCAAGAAGGCGGGCAGCGTTGTGGATTTGACCATAATGGAGTCGGTGCGCGCACTGTCCCCGACGCAGGTGGAGTTCACACTCTCCAAGCCGTGGTCGGTCTTCCTCGATACGGCGGCAGCTCTGGGCATTGTGCCGAAGCATGCATATAAAGAAGGATATGCGACGGCACCGGTCGGCAGCGGCCCGTGGAAAGTAGTCTCGTTCCAAAAGGAACAGCAGGTTGTGATGGAACCGAACGAATATTATTACGGAGAGAAGCCGAAGCTGAAAAAGGTGACGGTGCTGAACCTCGGTGATGATGCGATTCTTGCTGCAGCGCAGTCGGGACAGGTGGATCTCGTGTTTACCCCGACGGAGTATGCAGGGGCAAGTGTACCGAATATGAAGTTGGTATTGATGGACAGCATTGATAGCTTCTGCGTCAATATGCCGCAGGAACCGGAGCATGACGAAAATGGCATGCTGGTCGGCAACAATGTGACGAGCGATCCTGCCATCCGCACAGCGCTGAACATCGGCATCAATCGTAAGACGATCATTGAGAATGCACTCGGCGGTTTCGGAAAGCCAACCATGAACTGGGCGAAAGATCTTCCATGGGCGAATAGCGATTTGCAGGAATCGGACAACCGCGTGGACGAAGCGGTAAAGATCCTTGAGACGGCAGGCTGGAAGGATATGGACGGTGACGGCATCCGCGAGAAGAACGGCGTAAAGGCTGAGTTTGTCATCAATGGGCGGGCGAATGATCTGCAGCGCTATAATACCGCGGTGGCACTTGCGCAGGATGCGAAGAAGCTCGGCATCAATATCATTGCAAAGTCGACGCCGTGGTCGGAGGCGCGCAAGATCGCGCGGAATATCCCGACGGTATGGGCGTTTGGCGACTATACACCGCAAATGTTCTACAATTACTACCACTCCTCACAGGTTGGGGTGAATGTCATCCACAATCCTGCGATCTACCGCAATCCGACGGTCGATGCGCATATCGATCGGGCGCTTGCTGCTGTGACGGATGAGGAGATGCTGAAAGAGTTCCGTGCGGCGCAGTGGGATGGCGTGACGGGCCCGAAGGCCGATGTCCCTTATCTTTGGATCGCGACGGTTCAGGTGCCGTATTTCGTCAACGATCAGCTTGATCTCGGCCGGCTGCGCGTGGGTGAGCGCGGACAGGGCATGGGGATCCTCATAACGCTTGACCAATGGCAGTGGAAGAAGTAAATGGATAAGGGAGTATTATACTTTCTCGGGGGCAATCTGTTTCGACTTGTGCTCCTCCTTGCTGCGGTGAGCGGCATCAGTTTTATTCTGCTTGCCAACTCGCCCATCGATCCCATCGATGCGTACTTCATCAATAAGGCCGCGTCAGCGGAGCAGCACGCGCTCATCGCCTCTTACTGGGGCTTTGACAAGCCGCCGCTTGAGCGCTTCCTGTTTTGGGCGGGGAATATTCTGCATGGTGATTTCGGCACGTCGTTCATCTATCGTGCCCCCGTACTCGAAGTCATCGGAGAGAAGTTCCGACTGACGCTTCTCTTGATGATGACGTCGTGGACGCTGTCAGGCGTGATCGGCTTCGTGCTGGGCGTGCTCGCGGGAATGTACCGCGGGAGCCGTCTCGACAAGGCGATTCAGGGCTTTTCTCTGCTGTGCGTCTCTGTGCCGGTGTTCTGGCTGGGGCTGCTCTTTCTGATGATCTTCGCGGTCAAACTGCAGTGGTTCCCGCTTGCTCTTGCCGCTCCGATCGGGAAGCTGCATGAGGAGGTTACACTGGCAGAGCAGATTCATCATCTGATCCTGCCGGCACTGACGCTGAGCGTTACGGGAATCTCCGCAATGACGCTCCAGACGCGGGAGAAGATGATCGAGGTGATGGGGACGAACTATATGCTCTTTGCCAAGGCGCGCGGCGAAAATCTTTGGCAGCGCGTGCGGCGGCATGGTTTGCGCAACGTTCTGATGCCCGTGGTCACGCTGCAGTTCGCTTCCTTTAACGAATTGTTCGGCGGAGCGGTGCTTGCGGAGACAGTCTTTTCCTATCCGGGGCTTGGCAGTACAGTCACGATGGCGGGACTGCGCGGTGATCTGTCGCTCCTGCTTGGCATTGCGGTTTTCAGTGCTGTGTTTGTCTTTGTCGGAAATTTCATTGCCAATATTCTGTACGGCATTGTCGATCCGCAGCTGCGTGAGGGGAGGGGAGATGCTTGATGAAAGAGACACTTTCCCTGCACAGCGGCATGAGCGTCCGGCAGCGGCAGCTGATCTTTGCCGTTATAGCGGGCTGTTTTATCTTCGGCATACTCGTCTGGGGAACGACGATGCCGGAGAGCGCGTATGCGGTCGACTATGGGCAGAAAAACCTTGTGCCGTCCGCTGCACACCTGTTTGGGACGGATCATATGGGGCGTGATATGCTCCTGCGCTCGGTTAAGGGGATGTCGATCAGTCTGCAGATTGGAATTGCTGCGGCATTTGTCAGCTCCTGCATCGCGCTCGTCCTTGGGACGCTGTCGGCTGCGTTCGGCGGCAAGGTGGATCAGTTTGTACTCTGGCTCGTGGATCTCTGCATGGGGGTTCCGCACATTCTGCTCATTCTCATGATCTCGGTCATGATGGGCGGCGGCATCATGGGTGTGTCCGTCGGCGTCATCGTCACGCACTGGCCGCGGCTGACCCGTATCATCCGCGCAGAGGTCATGCAGCTGCGCACGCAGCCCTACATTCTGGCGGCACGGCAGTACGGGTACTCGTGGATGACTGTGGCACGGCGGCATTTTGTGCCGCATGTGCTGCCGCAGTACATCATCGGACTGGTGCTGCTCTTTCCCCATGCGATCATGCACGAAGCAGGAATCAGCTTTCTCGGGTACGGCCTGCCGCTTGACATGCCGGCGATCGGCATCATCCTCTCGGAGTCGATGCGCTATCTCGCGCTCGGCATGTGGTGGCTTGCCTTCTTCCCGGGATTTTTGCTGCTGCTCGTTGTGCTGATCTTTGACCGTCTCGGCGCGGCACTGCGCGATCTGTTTGATCCGCAGTTCGGACAGGAGTAGGACGATGGCAAAAGAACTTCTTCGTGTAACGAATTTGTCGGTCTCCTTCCGGATGTATCAGAGTGCACTGACCCATACGATGGTGGCAGGAATGCACGATGTCAACCTGCGTCTGAACTGCGGCGAGATCCTTGCTGTCGTCGGCGCAAGCGGCTCCGGCAAGAGTCTCCTCGCGCATGCAGTGCTCGGCATCCTGCCCTACAATGCCGTGATGGGCGGTGAAATGCGTTACCGCGGGGCGCCGCTCGACGCTGCGCTCCAGGAGCAGCTGCGCGGGCGGGAGATGGCGCTGATTCCGCAGTCTGTGACCTATCTCGATCCGCTCATGCGTATCGGCAGAGAGGTCTGCGGGATCTACGGCGCGCCTGCCGATATGGCGGCGACACTCCGCCGTCTGCATTTGGAGGAGAAGGTGCAGCATCTGTACCCGTTCCAGCTCTCAGGCGGAATGGCGCGGCGCGTCCTCTTCTCGACTGCCGTCATTACGGACGCTTCGCTCATCATCGCTGACGAGCCGACGCCCGGCATGGATGTGAAGAGCGCTGTCGAGGCACTGCACCTGCTGCGTGAGCTTGCCGATGCAGGCAAGGGCGTTCTGCTCATTACGCATGACATTGATCTTGCCGTTGAGGTTGCAGACACCGTTGCCGTTTTCTATGAGGGGCGGACGGTGGATATGGCACCGGCTGCTGCATTTCGCGGCGACGGCGCTGCGCTCGTGCACCCCTATACAAAGGCGCTCTATCATGCGCTGCCCCAGAATGACTTTACCGTTTACACGGCGGCAGAGGTGGCGCGGATGACTGCGGCGGGAGGTGCGTGAGATGCTGGAAGCAAAGGCCCTGTCCTATCGCTATGGGGAGGGCAGTTCTGTTCTGCGCAATGTGTCGCTGCGCGCTGCGGACGGGGAACGTCTCGCGCTTCTCGGACCGAGCGGCCGCGGCAAGAGCACATTGGCACTTCTCCTTGCGGGGTATCTGCCGCTGCAAAAGGGGGCGATTACGCTGGACGGCGCACCTCTGCCAAAGGACTGCTACAATCCCGTTCAGCTTGTTTATCAGCACCCGGAAAAGGCGATGGATCCGCGCTGGAAGGTCGGTGATACGCTGCGTGAGGCGTGGGATGTACCGGAGGAACTGCTTGCGGCGATCGGTGCGGAACCGGGATGGCTGACGCGCTGGCCGCATGAGCTGTCCGGAGGGCAGCTGCAGCGCCTCTCGATCCTGCGGGCGCTCAGTCCGAAGACGCGCGTGCTCATTGCCGACGAGATCACGGCAAGTCTCGATCCGATCACACAGGCGCAGATCTGGTCCGTTATTTTGCAGGAAGTTGAAAAACACAATATGATCCTGATTGCCATCACGCACAATGAGGCGCTGGCACAGCGGATCTGTACGCGTATGATACATATTGAGGAGTTGCAGGGAGAATAATAAAAATCCACCCGTATAGCGGGTGGATTTTTATTATACATTGATCATTTGCACTGTGTCCTTGGGGGCGATAGTTTGAGCTGTTATGTTCCGCGTCTTCCCTTTTTGCGCCGATCGTCTCCCTGCGGAGGCATGTTGTCCTTCACGGGCGCAGGAACGGCCCGCAGTCCGAGCCAGAGGAAGACGGCGAGTGCAGTAAGGCCAAAGCCAAGGCTGGTCATCTGGGCACTTGTAAAGAGACCAAGATATTTCTCTGTGTAGTCGCCGCGCAGATACTCGAGGGCAAAGCGCACGAGGCTGTACAGCATGACGTAGAGAGCGAAGCATTGACCGCGCGCATGCCCGCGTGCACGGAAGATGAGGAGGAGCGCGAAGATGACAATATCCAGCTGCCCCTCCCAGACCTCTGCCGGCCAGAGCGGCTGTGCACCGTAGGTGTGGTGGGCGAGGGTGCTCTCCGGATAGAGAATGCCGAAGCTGCTGCCGGTCGGTGCACCGAATGCATCGCCGTTGAGAAGGTTCGCGCAGCGGCCGAGCGCCTGTCCGAGGACAATCGCGGGCGCAGCAATGTCGAGGAAGTGAACGGTGTCGAGCTTGTGCTTTCTGCTGTACAGAATGCCGACCAGTACGCCGAGGAAAACACCGCCCTGGATCGCCATGCCGCCCTGCCAGACGTTCAGAATCTCGGTCAGATGGTGCTGGTAGTAGTCCCAGTCAAAGAAGAACACATCCCAGAGACGCGCACCGAGGAGTCCTGCGATGCCGCAGTAGATGCCAAGGTCGGGGATGTATTTCTCATAGCCGCGTCCGTCCGCCTTTGCGAGGAAATAACCGACACCTGTCGCGAGCAGGATGGAGAGAGAGATGACAATACCATAGGAGCGGATGGGGAAGTCCCCGATGTAGAAGAGATACTGATGCAAGGAAGCCTGCCTCTCTAGGAAAGACGAATAATCTACTCTGCTTCAAAGAGCGGAAGGGCCTCGAGGAAAATGATGTCCGTCCGCTTTGCGGCGTCGCCTTCAGCGAGGACGGCAGCCTGTCCGATGACGTGGGCACCTGCCTTCTCCGCGAGATGGGCGAGTGCGGTCATGGAGCCGCCCGTGCTGATGACATCGTCGAGGAGCAGGACCTTGCGGCCCTCAATGCGCTCAATGTCACTGTTCATGAGATAGAGGCGCTGTTTGCCCATGGTTGTGATGGACTCGTCCTCGACCCAGATGGGGTCCTCCATATATGCCTTGACGGATTTGCGTGCAGTAACATAGTAGTGGATGCCAAGCTGGCGTGAGAGCTCGGCGGCAAGGGGAATGCCCTTGGTTTCGGCAGTCATGATGATCTCCGTATCCGCAGGGATTTTTTTTGCGAGTGCCCGCGCGCAGTTTTCACAGAGTTCGACATCGCCGAGCATGATGAAGCCGGCAATCGCGAGGTTCTCGTTGAGGTTGAGGATTGTGAGTCTGCGCGTGCATCCCGCGACGGTGAGATCATAGAATCGTTTTGCCATAGTGCACCTTTTAGAATCCTTTCTCTGTGAGGACGAGTTCGAGGGCATTCAGCACGTCGCTGATGTTCTCCTCCGTGACAACAAGAGGCGGCTGGAATGCCATAACATTGCGGCTGATGCCGTTCTTGCCGACGATGAAGCCGCGGTTCTTGAGTTCTTCGATCACGATGTCAAGCTCGGCGGCGGCGGGAGACTTGTCCGCATGGACAAACTCGGCGCCGACCATGAGGCCGAGGCCTCGGATATCACCGATGATGGGATGACGCTGCTGAATCTCCTCCAGTCCTGCACGCAGCTGTGCACCGCGCCGGTCGGCATTTCCGATCAGATCATGCTCCTCGATGTAACGGATGACCTCGAGTCCCGCCGTCGTGGAGACCGGATTGCCGCCGAGTGTCGAGGCACCGGGTTTCGTGTAGGTGTCGGCAATCTCGGGCGTGGCGATGAATGCACTGATCGGTGCGCCGTTGCCGAGCGCCTTTGCCATCGTCATGATGTCGGGCGCAACGCCGAAATGCTCGATGGCGAACATCCTGCCCGTGCGGGCAAAGCCCGTCTGCACCTCGTCCGCGATGAAGAGAACACCGTAGTGGTCGAGGATTTCCTTGACGCGCTTGAAATAGTTCTTCGGCGGGACGATGATGCCGGCGTTGCCCTGAATCGTTTCGGCGATGAATGCCGCCGGGCGTCCCGCAGTCGCGCTTTTGATCGTCTCCTCAAGCTCATACGTGCAGTCAATTCCGCACTCCTCGGGGGAGTGCTGATGCGGGCAGCGGTAGCAGTAGGGATTCTTGACGAAGTGGATGCCGCCGACGGGATTCGGGTCCGTCCGCCACATGGAGATGCCCGTGAGGCTCATTGTGAGCTTGGTTCTGCCGTGCAGTCCGCCGCGCAGCGCAATGAACTCACTGCTGCCCGTCGCAATCTGAGCGAGGAGTGCGGCTCCTTCGTTCGCCTCTGTGCCCGTGGAGCAGAAAAAACTCTTCTGCAGGTGCCCGGGCGTGATGCGCGCCAGCTGTTCCGCGAGGTTGACAAAATTCTCCGTGAGGTAGATGTTGCAGACATGCTGGAGGGTATTCAGCTGCTCTGTGACGGCGGCGTTGATCTCCGGATTGCAGTGGCCGCAGTTGATGACGGAGACACCGGCGAAGCAGTCGAGATACTGCCGTCCCTCGCTGTCGTAGAGATACTGCATCTCCCCGCGCACGATCTGGCGCGGCTCGCTGTAAAAATGCCCGAGACAGGGCATGATGTATTTCTTCTTTTTCTCCAGGATGGCGGCAGCGCCGATGTATGACGGTGCGTTTGCAGAAGGTGTTTCCATAAAATTATGCTTTCTGACTCAGATGGAATTACGGCTCTGGCGGAAACGGTAGGTGCCGATGCCGAGCGGACGCGGAGATACCTCTGTGAGATGATCGAAATCCGCCGCCCGATATCCGTCTCCGCCGGCTGCAAGGCGGTCGAGCGCGGCACGGTAGATGCGGACGATCTCTGCCGTCTGCTCTGCGGTATAATCCTGTGCCTCAATGCGATAGGAACCGAGTCCGTTGAATTTTTCAAGATAGGGATAGAGGCAGAGATCCTTCGCAAAGTAGATGTGATTGCGCCCGTACTGGTCAATGCGGATCGGATGCACCCCGTCGGCCTCGTCGCGGAATGCATAGTGTATATCGAGCAGCTCCGGCGCGGAGAGATCGCTATAATTCGGCAGCGACATTGCGGGGAAGTTGTAGTCGCAGATCATGGATTCGTAGGAGCCGTGGATGACTGCCTCGATCGGCAGTACCGCATTTTCGACAATTTCTCGCAGCTGTTGAAACGAAAGCTCGTAGGAGGCAGCCGCCATCGTGAGCCCGTTTTCCCGCAGAAAGGTCACGGCGAGATGGTTGAAGATGTTGAAGGAGTGATCGGCCTGTACGGGCAGCTTCGTGCACGTACGGGCAAGCTTCAGGGCACCGAGGTTTCCGACCATGATGCCGTCTGCTCCGAGGCTCTCCAACTCCGTAAAGAACTGCTCCAGTTCGCCGCACGCGCGCCGCATGGTCGTGCGCGGCGTATTGATGACAATGCGTGTCCGACCCGCTGCATAGCGGATGATGTCCTCATAATCTGCGCGCTTCCACGGACGGTTGGGACGAAAAGCCTCGCCGCCTGCATAGATCGTATCGGCACCAGCATCGATTGCTGCACGCGCCGCTTCGACCGTGCCGACGCGCACACTCAGATGGCGGCTGGGGGCGTTTTCCTTCTCAATCGGACGCTCCGCGCGCAGAACCTCGTCGGCAAAGCCCGCTTCCTCGACGGCCTGGCTGAAGAAGCGTGGTTCACGCTCGCCCGTCATGCCGATGTCGACCGCCGTGGGCTGCCCGAATGCAAACGTTGTCGTGTAGTCGCGTACGCGATTGTCATAGAGCGTGCGCCAGCCGTCCTCATCCGTCGCATAGCCGTTCGGGTCTGCGATGTAGGCGTCGATTGCCCTGCGGTAGGTAGAGACAAGACGCCCGATGAACTCGGGCGAGCGCATGCGCCCCTCGATCTTGAACGAGTAGACGCCCGCCTGAATCAGCTCCGGAATGGAGCGGTACATACACATGTCCTTCAGCGCAAGCTTGTACGGACCGGGGCTGTCCTCGTCGAGCACGGCGCCCGTCTCCTCATTGATGAGTGCAAACGGCCAGCGGCAGATCTTCATGCAGCGCCCGCGGTTGCCGCTCTGTCCGAAGAGTACGCCCGAGTGAATGCACTGACCGCTCTCCGAGATGCACATATCGCCGTGCATGAAGTACTCGACCTCGATGCCCGTGCGCGCACGGAAGAGGGCGAGCTCGGAGAGGGTCATCTCCCGGCCGACAACAATGCGCGTGATGCCGTACTCCTTGAGCTTTTCGATGGCGTGCTCATTGTGCGTGTTCATCATGACGGAGGTATGCAGGGGGACGGTAATGCCCATCTCGTGGACAAGCTCGAGCACGGCGAAGTCCTGCACGAGAATTGCATCCGGGCGAATCTCGTTGAGATACGAAAGGTAGTCCCGCAGTGCCGGCAGTTCCTCATTGCTGATGAGGTTGTTGAGCGTGACATAGAGTTCGACGTTGCGCGCGTGCGCATAATCAACAGCCTCTTTGAGGAGTTCGTCATTGAAATTGAAGTCGCCTTCATGCAGACGCATATTGAAATGTTTGCCGCCGAGGTAGACGGCATCCGCACCGGCTGCAATGCCTGCGGTCATGGCGTCCCATGTGCCGGCAGGTGCAAGCAGTTCGACGGATTTACGGTGTAACAGCATTCTGAAAATAACTCCTTTGGGTCGGAGAATCTGCTGCTGATGCAAACGACGATCCTCCTCTGTCAGCTACGATTATAGCAGGAAAAAGGGATTCTTTCAAATGACGCGGCTGAGAGAATTGAGGTTCGTCATAAAAGAGTCTCTGCCGTTTTATTTTGAAGCGCACGGCGATATTTTCCGACAGCAGGGCTTGTATTTAAGAACGTCTGCAGGTATGATGAGAGAGAATTTATTCTTGCTGTTCCATTCAGAAAGGCGGATACTTTAATGGGGATCAGAATCGCAGGCATTCTCCTGTGCGGACTTCTTTTTATGGGGAGCTGTGCAGAGGCATCCGGAGAGTTCCCGTATAAGAACGCGGTGCTCGCACATCGTGCACCCGACGGCAGTATCGGCTTTGTCGCAGGACCGGATCTTCCCGTGCTGAAAGCATTTGCGCCCGATGGAGCGGCACCTGTGTACTACATCCGATTTGACGCAGAAAAGAGTTCGTTCAAAAAAGCAAATGCGGTCCATGCGCGTGCCTATGCCGATGGTCAGCCGATCGCACTGGAGCCGGTCGGCTCCGAAGCCGATATGCATGACAGCAAGTGGTTCTCCGGATGGTACCGTCTATCGGCAGAGGATATTGCGCGAATGGGAAAAGCTGCGGAATTTTCGTTCCAGCTTGTCGATGGGGACAAAATTCTATGGGAGAAAAAGGGAAAGCTAAAAACGGCAGAGGCGATGCAGAAGCTCGCTGCCGCAGATCCGTCGCAGTATCTCCGGGAAGGCAATATACGTGCACAGAATGCAGATGATTCTGTACAGGAGGATTCCAGACCGCGTGTATTCCTCCCTGATGTTTCGCCTGAGGTGGTTCAAGGTCGAATCTATGGGCATTTGGAGGAACTCAAGAAAGACAAAGAAATGAAGTCGGAGTGGAGGGGCTTTCACTTCTTTCCGAATACGAACGAACACATCGTCAGCGTTATAGGGGACAGTATCGGCGACCAATGGCCTCTGGTCACGTTTGAAACGATTCCATATCATGGCGGGACTCTTCTTGCGATGATGAAGGATCAGCAAGGATATCTGTCATTTGCAAAATCATATTATACAGTCGGCATGATGACACCGGAAGGATTTGTCGTCACTTCGACCGGAATATGGCGAAGTCTTGCGGATCAATGGGATGGCTTCCTGAACGATCTGTATCGCGAAATGAGCCCGTATGCAGTGTTTCCCTTCGAGATCAGTTATTTGTATAAGAAAGATGAGGGGAATCATTTCTTTATCAAAACATCAAGCGATGCTGCCTTTTCAGAGGGAGATGAGATCCTGCACATTGACGGTGCATCTGTTGCTTGGTACAAGCCAAACGAACTGCGCCTTCTGCTCCTGCAGAAACAGGGAAACACTGTCTTCCACATTAGGCGGGCGAATGGGACGGAACACGATATCTCAGTGATGCCCAAGATTCATGCGCCCAATATGACTGCCGAACGCATGGAGCAGGAAGGAAAATCTGCATCCTTCGAGGGAAAAGAGATCGATGCTCCGGGTTTCTCTCTTATTACGCAGGGAAACTATCCTGCGCTCTTTGGCTTGATGGACGAAAGTTATCGCAAAACACCCTGAACGCAGAGAGATAGACAACAAAAACGGGTCAGCCGTACGAACCAAATTTTGGGTACGGCTGACCCGTTTTGTGCGCGATCATACGAAAAGAAATATTTTATATATCCCAATGCAGCTGCTCGGGATTCGGCGTGGCGCGGTCAATTTCGCACAGGATCCAAGAGGCATTTTCGTGCGATGCCGCAAAGGCATCGGCAAGGCCCTGTTCATATGCGGGGGGAATCTCCATGGCGTGGAGCGCCATGTGCATGTAGTCCTTTGCGATGAGTACGACGCCGCGTTCCGCAGCGAGATGGGCCTTGAACCGGTAGCCGTAGTAGAGATAGCTGTTGTGCGGAACCGTATCTTCAAGACCGTCAAAGACGGCAATGCGTTCATCCGCCTCTGCCTCTGCTTCCTCGGTCATGCCAAGCTTGTGCATGAGGTTCCAGCGGTCTGCCCAGAGTTCGCCGCGCAGAATATATTTGTAGAGAAAATCTGTGGCCTCCGCGCATTCGATTGCCATATTGATATGATCGAGCGCTGCTGCCTGCGTTTCCTTTTCACGGGCTTCCAATGCACTCAGTCCTTGAAGAGCGTAGACTTTTTCCTCTACATCCTGCGCCAGCTCCTCGTTCGGATCGGTGTCTATGATGCTCTGAAAGAGCTCCATCGCCTCTGCCCGATGCTCCGGCATCTGTGCGAGGAAATGTGCGAGCCGTGCGCGGGCATGCCAGTCCTCTGCACCGCCCGCAAAAAGCTCATGGGGCGGTGCTGCTGCGCCGAGGCGGTCCAGAACAACATGGATTCGTTCGTGAAATTGTTCCTGCGTCATAGTTCTATCACCTGTTTCATGCGGTCTAAAAGGGGGAGATCGTGCGTGATGACGATGAGTGTCGCACCGCGCGCGTCGAGCGCAGCAAGAACACGTTCGATCAGGCGTGCACCGCGCGCAGCATCGAGGCCTGCCGTCGGCTCGTCGAGGAGCAGTATCGGTGCGCCGGAGGCGAGGGCAAGCGCTGTGAGGAGTCGGCTGCGCTGGCCGCCCGAAAGACGCGAAGCATTCTTGCCGAGCGGCTCGTCGAGTCCTGCAGGCAGGGCGCGCACGACATCGGCAAGTTGTGCCGTTTCAAGGGCCTGCCAGATTTGTTGCTCGCTTATCTCGTCATGCAGACGCAGGAAGTTGTCCCGGATCGACGTGCTGAAGAGATAGCTTCCCTGAAGGGCTGCCCCGAAGAGGGCACGCGTTTCCACAGGGGTGAGACTCGTATGCGGGATGCCGCCGAAGCGAATCTCACCGCTGTCCGGCTCCCAGAGACGCAGAAGCAGACCGGCGAGCGTCGTCTTGCCTGCACCGCTCTCGCCAATGATCGCCGTGTGCTGACCACGGCGGACCGTGAACGAGAGTTTGTCCAGAATGGGAACGGAGGTATGATAGCCGAAGGAAACCTGCTTTGCTTCGATCAGAGGTGCGCCTTCCTCCGGTACTTTTGCAGCAGGCGACGAAGCTGTTTCTGGGGCAGCCTTGAACTCCTTCGGCAGTATGTTTGATGCCGCCTGCATTGCTTCCGCTGCACTGATGCTTGCAGCAGGGAGCGGACGGAACTCGCTGAGCAGCGCTTCGAGGGTGAGCACCCAGACGGCATACTGTACGCCGGTCAATGCACCGTCCCTGACAAGAGGTGTCAGCAGAACAATCAGCACGATCCAGACCGCTACGCGCAGAATATCGAGCAACGTGAAGAGCCTTTCACACCGTTGGCGTCTGGCGGCCTGCTCCCGCTGAAAGTCCGCCGCTGCCCGATCGAGAAAGTGGATCGCATGGGAAATGCTGCCGGCGGCTCTGAGTTCCGCACGTCCGTCCAATTGATCGAGCAGGCTGCCCCGATAGGCTGCACTCTCTATGCGCAGATCTTTTTCTTGGAGGAGACGGGGTAGGGAAAGATGGAGAAGATAGAGCACAAGGATAAGAGCAGCGCCAAAGGGCGCAAGGGGGAGAAGCGCGGCGCAGGCCGCAAGCATCAAAGCACCTGCGATCAACGGCTGCGGTACGGCGCGCAGATAGAAATCGCGCAGAGCCTCGCAGCCGGTTAGGAGATCGTGCAGGAACTCGCCCTCGCGGACATTACCCTCGCGCAGGGGAATCGCCGCGGCAGAGCGGCGGTATGTTGCCAGCTGCAGCTTCTCATAGCAGGAGAATGCAAGACGATGGGAAAGAAGGCGGTCGAGGTAGCGGAAGACGGCACGTCCAATGCCGCAGGCACGCACCATTGTAATCGCAAGGGCAAGTGCTGAGAGCGGCGGCTGCAGGGCCGCACTCGCGATGATCCATGCTGCTGCAGCGATCAGCGCAATGCCGAATGCTGCCGCAAGCACTCCCGCAAGGAGGGCAGGGAGTGCCTTTGCCGGGGCAGCAATTGCAAGAAGGCGAGCAAGTGTTCCTGTCATCAAACATCACCTCCTAATTCAATGACATGATCTGCCCATGCAATCAGCGCCGGACGATGCGATGTCAGGATCAGCGTGCGGTGATGAGCAAATGCGGTCAGCGCCTCGATGACGCATGTCTCCGTCTCGCCGTCGAGGCCTGCAGTGATCTCATCAAGGAGAACGACGGGACGGTTTTGGAAAAATGCACGTGCAAGACCGAGGCGGTGCCGTTCCCCCGCAGAGAGGGGATGGCCGCCTGCACCGAGGGGCGTTCGAATTCCCTCGGGCAGAGCGCGCAGGAAGTCGCCGAGCGCCGCGGCCTCGAGGGCGGCTGTGACAGATGCATCCGAAGCATCTTCCAGCCAGAGACTGACGTTCTCTGCAAGTGTTGCTGTAAATATATGCGGTTCCTGCGGCACATAGGTGATGAGCGACTGCCTCGTCCCTTCCGAGAGATGTGCGAGATCGAAGGCATTCCCTGTGCCTGCACCGTCGGCCAGAAAAATACTTCCTTCTGTCGGTGCAATCTGCCCTGCAAGCAGGAGCAGCAGCGTGGACTTTCCGATACCGCTTGCACCCGCAAGAACAGTGACTTTTCCTGCGGGAAATGAAAGACTCAGGTCAATCAGTACGGCCTCATTCGTCATTGGGTAGCGATAGCCGAGATGTTCCGTATGGACGGCGGGTGGTGTGAGAATGCGATCGCATGCTCCGTTCGCAGGAGAAGAGAGATCCAGATAGGGCAGAAGTGCTGACTCCGCCGTCTTTGCATCCATTGCTGCATGAAAGGCCATGCCGCCTTCGCGCAGAGGCTGGTAGAAGAGCGGTGCGAGAATGAGCACAAAGAATGCCGTTTGAAAGTCCATCATCCCCTCGAGCAGGCGCAGGCCGATCGAGACGGCGATGAGAGCAATCGAGAGTGTCGTGATCAGCTCGAGCGCAAATGCCGAGACAAAGGCAAGGCGGAGGACAGAAAGGGAGGCCTCGGCGAAAGAGCGGCTCATCTGTGCGAGATGCGCGCCCTCGCTCTCTGTGCGGCGGAAGATTTTGAGGGTCATTGCCGCGCGGATAAGCTCGCCGAAGCCGTCCGTCAGCGCCTGCATCTTGTCCCATTGACGTTCGCTCGCACGGCGTGTGGCGCGCCCGATCAGGAAGAGCAAAAAAGGAGCAATCGGGAGCGTTGCCAGAAAAAGAAGCGCCGAGAGAGGATCTGCAAATGCGGATACAATCAGGATGAGGGGGATGAGAACTGCGCCTGCGATCACTGTCGGCAGGACCATATGAAAAAACGGATCGAGCGCATCAACGCGTTCAAGCGTCAACGTCAGTGCGCCGGAGACGTCACGCCCTTGTGCGAGCATTGCCTCATGCAGAGCCTTGCGGCAGGAGAGGCGCAGATGATGGGAGAGCTGCGCCTCGATATGTCCTTTTGGCAGGCGCAGGAGCGCCATGGAGAGAACGCACAAAAACAGCATCAGAAGTTCTGATGCTGTTTCGGAAAGTCCGCCGCGCTGCATGAATACCGTATTTACGATGACCGCAGCCTCCCACGCCGCGGCGATGACGAGTCCTCCGTGCAGGAGTTCGATCGCCGCACGCATGAGAATATGATTTCTCTCCGCACGAAGGGCGGAGAATAGGATGGACTTCTTTTTCATTTGGTTGTCAGTAGGCTTGATGACTCGTGTCATCCGGAGCGATGCGTTTACGGAAAATATAATACGTCCAGATCTGATAGCCGAGGACAATGGGGACGAAGATGAGCGCCGCAATTGTCATAATGGAGAGCGTGTACTCCGTCGATGAAGCGTTGCGGATCGTCAGGCTCCAGCTCGGGTTGAGGCTCGAGACCATAAGCCGCGGAAAGAGTCCGGCGAAAAAGCCGATCGTCGTACCCGCAATGGCGAGACCGCCGAGCACGAACGCGCCTTTGGAGCAGTTCTTGTAAAGCGCCCCGATTCCTGCAACGAAGGAGACTGCGGAGAGGACGAGCGCTGCACCGGCGAGCGTGCTGTCGTAGAGATCCGTCTCTAAATAGGTGAGAACCATGCAGAGAACGTAAAGAACTGCCGCGAGGCCACCGAATTTCAGACCAAGCGTACGTGCACGTGCGAGAAGCTGCTGATCGGTGAGACGCAGGCCTAGGAATGAGGCACCGTGAAAGGCAAAGACCGTAAAGAATGCTGCGCCGCCGACCAGGGTATACGGGGTCAAGAGATCAAAGAAACTGCCCTGATAGACCATGTTTTGACCGATGGGAAGTCCCGCAATCAGATTTGTGACCGCAACGCCCCAGAGGAATGCAGGGACGATACTGCCGAACGTGATCGCATTCGACCACATGCTCTGCCATTTTTCATCCGTGCGCTGATGGCGGAATTCAAACGCGACCGCCCGCAGGATGAGTGCGACCAGCATGAGGAAGAGCGCGATGTAAAACGTACTGAAGAGGGTAGCATAGACATGCGGGAACGCTGCAAACATCGCACCGCCTGCCGTGATCATCCAGACCTCGTTGCCGTCCCAGACGGGACCGATCGTGCGGACGATCTGAGAGCGGTCGCTCTCTTTATCCGAGATAATCGTGAGAAGTGTGCCGACACCGTAGTCAAATCCCTCGAGGAAGAAAAAACCCGTGAAGAGCACAGTGATGAGCACAAACCAGAGAATATTGTAATCCATGTTTACTTCCCTCCTTCGATGGCAGGTGTAATCTGCGTCCGGCGGATGAAGCGGAAGGCGATGTAAAGCGCCGTGATGATGAGCAGCAGGTAGAGGACCGTGAACCCGATCATCGTAAACATGATCTCGGCCGCACTGAGGTTCGGCGAGACGCCGTCCATTGTCTTCTGCAGGCCCATGACAATCCATGGCTGACGGCCCATCTCTGCGACAATCCAGCCGCAGGAATTGGCGATAAAGGGAACGACAACGAGCCAGGGGAGCGCGCGCAGGAGTCCCTTGGACGAGAGGATCTTGTCCTTCTTCGAGAGATAGAATACCACGAGTGAGACGAGCACCATAAAGAAGCCTGCGCCGACCATCGCACGGAACGAGTAGAAGAGCATCGTTACATGCGGACGGTAGTCGTCGGGGCCGTACTTCTGGACGGCTTCCTTCTGGAGGTCGTTGATGCCGCGCACCTCACCCTTGATATTGTCATGCACCATGATGGTGAACATATAGGGGATCGTGATCTCAAAATCGTTCTGGCCCTTTTCCATATTCGGATAGGCAAGAACAGCGAACGGAGCAGGATCCTCCGTCTCCCAGAGTGCCTCCATTGCTGCGAGCTTCATCGGGCTTGCCTGTGCGAGGTACTGCGTGTGGAAATGACCGCTGAGGATGACGCCGAAAACACCGATGATCGTGTAGACTGCACCGGCCTTGATCGCCTGCGTGAATGCATAGCGAGACTCTTCATCGTGGAGCAGCTTCCATGCGGAGACTGCCATGATAACGAAGCCTGCCGTTGTGATGCCTGCAAAGAGCGTATGTGACTGTTCGCCGAGGATATAGTGGTTTGTAATCAGCTCGGTGAAGCTCGCCATCTCCGCACGCCCGTTGGCAATCGTATATCCGACAGGATGCTGCATAAAGGAGTTGGCAACGAGAATCCAGAAGGCAGACAGATTGCTGCCGATGGCAACGAGCCAGATGCATGCGCAGTGTGCCTTCTCAGAAAGCTTGTCCCAGCCAAACATCCAGATGCCAAGGAACGTCGACTCGAGGAAGAACGCCGTCAGCGCCTCGAGTGCGAGTGGTGCGCCGAAGATATCGCCCATGAAGCGCGAGTATTCCGACCAGTTCATGCCGAACTGAAACTCCTGCACAAGCCCTGTGGCGACACCCATCGCGAAGTTGATGAGAAAGAGTGTGCCGAAGAAATGCAAAAGCTTCCGGCAGGTCTTCTTCCACTCCGGCTTCTTCGTGTTCACGTAGCACGTCTCGAGCAGAGCGACAAAGATCGCCATGCCGAGCGTGACGGGGACGAAGAGAAAATGATAGACGGTTGTGATTGCGAACTGCCATCGTGACAGCAACACTTCTTCCATTCCCAAAACCCTCCCAAAATAAAGAACCCACAATATAATCACAGCCCCTGCTTTTGCCCCGAAAATTGGACAAAAGGTCATGGTTCGGTGAATTATATCATAGGTTAAAATGAAATACAAGTTAGAATGATATTTTCAATTATTTAGGAATGGATATTAGTTAAACTCATTCACGAAGTGCATTCATAATGAGCAGGAGCATCAGCAAAAGCAGTGCGCCCGCGACGAACGGATAGGAGAGAGGCGGAGCGCCGAGGAAGGAGAGAAGGCCCGCAGAGGCAGGTGCAAAGAGCAGGAGGAAGAAGATGCTCAGCCAGCGATTTTGCTTTGCGCGTGAACGTGCAGCGTTGCACGTATCCCAGAGAGCGACGAGACTCGGAAGTCCCGCCGCATCGAGCATGATATCCGGCGTAAAGTCCGCTGAACAGCTTTGTTTGTGCAGCGGATGTGACTCGAAATAAGCGGCGTTCTCGGCAGGCAGCAGCAGCTCGCGTTCTTCAGCGGAAATATTTTCATTCGGACCACGCAGAAGTTCTTCGTGCAGCGGATCCTGCGGAGCATCTTCTTCCGGAGAAGCAGGCGGCTCCTCCAGAGAGGAGGGACAGCCGATGCTGATATCTGCTGCGCGCAGCGCCGCCTGATCCGACATTGGATCGCCGACCATCGCGACGACGGCGCCGCGTGACTGCAGCAGCCGGATTTCGCGTGCCTTATCCGTGCCTGTGAGATCAGAACGTATCTCACTGATGCGGAGTTCCTTGCCCGTCGCATTTGCGAGACGCCTTGTCTCGCCCGTGAGGAGAACGAGAGAGAGACCGCGTTCACGCAGCTGCTGCAGCGTGCGTTTTACCTCTGCACGCACATCGTCACGTACGGCAATGATGCCGCGCGCATACTTGCTCGAGCTGACAAAGAGCGGCGACTGTCCGCTCGTCGCGAGCTGATCGGCGCGCGTGAGGAGAGCGGCACTGATCTCGATGTTCTCCTCCTGTAGCCATTCCTTCTTTCCAACGCGGACGGGCGTGCGCGCAATGAGCGCCTCAACGCCGAGACTTTCGGCCTCGCGTGCCGCCGAGTGCCGCTGGAGATGGAGACCGCGCTGAACGGCGGTATCATAGAGCGCCTGCGCATACGGATGTACGGCTTCGCGTTCGGCACTGGCAGCGAGCGCCAGCAGAGAGCCCTGCGTCATCCCTTCGGGAATCAGTCCTGAGATGAATATATTTCCTTCTGTGAGCGTTCCGTTGCGGTTGAATGCGATCGTATCAACATGAAGGAGCTCGGTCAGCGCGCCCATACGGCTGCATACGATGGCGCTGCTGTGCAGGCGGCGTTTGATGCGCATAGCGATCAGCCATCGTGAGACGATGAAGGGGAGCGGTGATGCGGCGAGGAATACGCCAAGGAAAATCTCGGACGCCGTTTCGATCGAGATATTGTCTGTGAAATACCAATACCCCGCAGCGCTCACGGCGAAGGCGACACTTGCAATAAAATGGACAAATGTTGAGGCAAAATTCTTCAAGGATGCTCAACTCCTAGCATACGACTTTGTTACAGGGGCATTATAGCATAGGAGATGGAAAGAGACAAACTCCTGAGCTGTGCTTGTCATTTTTGCGGATGAGATGATAATATGGAAGAAAAGATCTGCGTTGGGAGGAAATATGATGAAAGCGGTTGTTGTATATAAACCCGGCGGACCGGAACAGCTCGTTTATACAGATGTCCCGCGTCCTGCGCTTAAGGCTGGCTGGTCGCTCGTGCGCGTGCGCGCCTTTGGCGTGAACCATTCGGAGATTTTCACGCGCCAGGGGCTGTCTCCGTCCGTTTCCTTTCCGCGCATCCTCGGCATCGAATGCGTCGGGACGGTAGAAGAGACGACGGACGCAGTACGCCTTCCCGCGGGGCAGCGCGTTGTCTCACTGATGGGGGAGATGGGGCGCGCCTTTGACGGCGGCTATGCGGAGTATGTACTGCTGCCGAATGAGCAGATTTATCCTGTGCAGAGTGAATTGCCGTGGGAGATTTTAGCGGTGATTCCGGAGACGTATTACACGGCGTTCGGTTCGCTCAAGAACCTGCGCATCGAGGACGGATATACGGTCCTCGTACGCGGCGGGGCAAGCGGTGTCGGCATCGCATTCCTGCGCCTTATGCGTGCACAGTTTCCGCATATGTACATTGTTGGGAGCACCCGGCGCGCGGAGCAGCGCACACGGATGCTTACCGCGGGCTACAGCGATGTTGTGATTGAAGAGGACGGCATTCTGCGTACGGATGAACGGTATGACCGCATTCTCGAGCTGGTCGGCCCTGCTGTCATGAAGGACAGTATGAAACATCTTGCGCGCGGCGGTATTCTGTGCAATACGGGACTGCTCGGCGGGAAATGGGATCTGGAGGGATTTGAACCGATCGGAGATCTTGCGGAGGATGCCTATCTCACCTCCTTTTACTCGGGTAATGTGCGTGAGGAGCATCTGAGTGAATTGTTTGCATACATCAGACAATATAAAGTTCCCGTCCGGCCGGAGCGTGTATTCACCCTCTCAGATACTGCGGAGGCGCACCGCTGGCTTGAGGGGCGTGATGGCCTCGGCAAAGCTGTTGTGCTCGTATAGAACCCGGACCCCTCTCCTGTATGGGGAGGGGCTTCTTGTATTATATTGATTTCTGTGATACAATAAAATTATTGTGATATTATAGATTACATTTGAAAAGGAGGGACGGTATGGAACTCTTGCATGCAGTTCTTTCCATCTTTGCGGAGCGCAGTGCGTTCTTCCTCCAGCTCATGATCGAGCATCTGTGGATTTCAGGTGCGGCAATCGGCATTGCCATCGTTCTCGGCGGGGCGGCGGGCATTCTTATTCACAAATATGAACGGGCGGCGGCACCCACGCTCGGGACAGTGAACTTCCTCTATACGATTCCGTCGATTTCGATGCTCGGCTTTCTCATTCCTTTCTTTGGCATCGGCAACCGTTCGGCAATCATCGCGCTCACGATCTATGCACTCCTGCCGATGGTACGTGCGACGCATACGGGACTCACACAGGTTCAGTCCTCGCTCCGTGAGGCGGCGATCGGATTGGGCGGCTCGGCGTTTTATACATTGACACATGTTCAGCTCCCAATCGCCATGCCTGTTATTATGACAGGTATTCGCAATATGGCGACGATGACGATTGCACTTGCGGGCATTGCCTCGTTCATTGGTGCAGGCGGTCTCGGGGTAGCAATCTATCGCGGAATTACGACGAACAATACGGCGCTCACAATCGCGGGCAGTCTCTTGATTGCCATCCTCGCTCTTGCAGTGGACGGCGTACTGGGGTGGGCGGAACGGCGCATGGCAGAGCCGGTGCGACTGTGCGGGAAGAAACGCATAGCATATGCCGGAGCTGCGGCTGTGCTCATTGCGGTGAGCAGCGTGACATATGGTTTCTTCGCCAGGGCAGATGTCGTTCACATTGCTACGAAGCCGATGACAGAGCAGCTCATTATGGGTGAGATACTGAAGATGGTCATTGAACATAATACGGGACTCGAGGCGCGTATTACTGCCGGCGTCGGCGGCGGCACTTCCAATATCCATCCGGGGATGGAGAGCGGTGCATTCGATATCTATCCGGAATATACGGGAACCGGATGGAATATGGTGCTCAAAGAAGAGACAAAGTACAGCGAAGAACTATTTCCAAAGCTCACAGAGGAATACGAGCGGCGTTTTCACATGCGTTGGGCGGGGATGTACGGCTTCAACGACACGTTCGGTATTGCCGTTCGCCGAGAAATCGCCGAGCAATACGATCTGCACAGGTATTCCGACCTGCGCCGCGCCGCGCCCGATCTCACCTTTGGCGCGGAATATGATTTCTTTGAGCGGGCGGACGGCTATCCTGCGCTCTGCGAAGCATACGGACTAACATTCGGGCGCACGACGGATCTCGATATCGGATTGAAATATCAGGCATTTGCAAACGGGCAGATCGACGTGATGATCATCTTTACCACGGACGGACAGCTTGCCGCAGCGGATGCTGTCGTGCTCGCTGATGACCGGAACTTTTTCCCGTCCTATCGCTGCGGCAATGTCGTGCGTGCGGAGGTGCTCGAGCGTCATCCGGAGCTTGGTGATGCGCTGGAAAAGCTGACGGGAACCATCAGTGACGAGGAGATGGCGGCGATGAATTACGCTGTTGAGAGTGAGGGCAGGGAACCGCGTGCGGTGGCCGAAGAATTTCTGCGTGCAAAAGGCGGATTGATTTGAAATAAAATTGTTTCGATGTTAGAATGCAGAAGAGTGAAAATATTTCGCAGGAGGAAGCGATATGACGATACCGATGACATCGGAACAGGATAAAGTGCTCAGATTGATGGCGGAAAAGTATCCGACGAAGGAGATTGTCTACGAGAAGATCGTCTACTTGCAGTCCCAACTGATGCTGCCGAAGGGGACGGAGCACTTTATGAGCGATCTGCACGGCGCGTACGACGCGTTCTTTCACATCCTCAACAACTGTTCGGGCGTCATCAAGGAGAAAGTGGACTACTGTTTCGGCGAGCGCATGACAGATGAGGAGAAGGCAGAGTTCTGCACGCTGATCTACTATCCGCGCGAGAAGGTAGAACAGCTGACCGTGCAGGGGAAGATCTCCGGGATCTGGTACCAGCAAAATTTGGCAAATCTGCTCGAACTTACGAAGCTGATGAGTTGGAAATTCCCCGCAAACAAAATGCGCGACTACATCCCGAAACGCTACGAGTCCGTCATCGTAGAGCTGATGAACACGCGTCCAGAGCATGATGAGGCGCAGCTTTACTACTATAAACAGCTGATTGAAACGATTGTGGAGATCGGCGGCGGCGCAGACTACATCGAGGCGTTCAGCGTGCTTATCAAGCGCCTCTCAGTCGAGCGTATTCATATTGTCGGCGATTTCTTTGACCGCGGCGATCGTCCGGACGGCATTCTCGATCTTCTTATGCAGCACCCGTCCGTCGATATTCAATGGGGAAACCATGACGTGCTCTGGATGGGAGCGGCGCTCGGCAGTGAGGTTTGCATCGCGGGGGTGATTCGCAACTCACTGCGCTATCGGAATACGGATGTCCTCGAGCGCGGCTACGGGATCAGCCTGCGTCCGCTCTCGACCTTTGCCTCGCGCATCTACCCTGATGAGAACCCCATCAAGGCGGCGGAGCGTGCCGTTACGATGATGATGTTCAAACTCGAGGGAGCGCTCATTCAACGTAATCCGAACTTTCAGATGGAGGACCGCCTGCTTCTTGACAAGATCGATTACAGCTCCTCCTATGTTACGCTCGGCAATGGTCGGCGCGTGGAGCTTGAGAGTGCCTATTTCCCCACAATTGATAATGGGGCGGACTGCTATGAGCTCACGGAGGAGGAGCAGCACATCATTGCAGATCTGCGCTCCTATTTCCTTGAGAGCAAGGCGCTGCAGCGCCATGTGAACTATCTGTATGAGCGCGGCAGCATGTATATGTGCTATAACGGCAATCTGCTCTTTCATGCCTGTGTTCCGCTGGATGAGACAGGAGAGTTCCGAACGATCGCATATAAAGGGAAGGAATACTGCGGACGTGCATGGTTCGATTTCTGCGAGGAGAAGGCGCGCGAGGCGTGGAATGAGCATACGCAGGAGGGGCTGGACTTCATGTACTTCCTCTGGTGCGGCCTCCTCGCGCCCACCTCGGGGCGTTCATTCACGACGTTTGAGCGCTCCTTCATCGCTGATGAGTCAACGTGGGAAGAGCCGTCCGATCCGTATTTTCGTCTGATCAACGACGAGACCGTCTGCGAGAGAGTCCTTGCCGAGTTCGGCCTCGATCCGAAACGGGGGCATATCATCAACGGACATGTTCCCGTCAAGGTGAAAAAGGGAGAAAGCCCCATGCGCGCAAACGGACGTGCACTCGTCATCGACGGCGGCTTTGCTGCGCCGTTCCGTGCGAAGACAGGCATCTCGGGCTACACGCTCATCTACAACTCACGCGGGCTGCGCCTCCTCCAGCATCAGACCGTGGCGAATGTGCGCGAGGCACTGCGCGAGAACCGCGATATCGAGTCTGTCTCCCAGACGGTCGAGCTGCAGGCGCGCAGCTCCCTCGTGCGCGATACTGACCGCGGTGCCGCGATCGCCGACGAGATCGCTGACCTGCATGCGCTCCTGCATGCCTACCAGACAGGACATATCAAGCCGCAGTAAGAGAATAAGAAAGCCCGCATATCAAATACAATGTGCGGGCTTTCTTATTCTCTTATGGATTCTTCTTCAGCCACGTACTCCACGGTACGGCATAGTTGCCCTCGTGATTCTGCTGAACGTAGTCGTAGAACTTTGCGATCATTTCTGACTTGTGATGGTAGTCTGCATCCTCCCATCCCGTCGGTGTATGCTGCGTGGTCGGGTCGTAGGCGAGGTATGCTCCGCCGAGCAGGTACTGACGATAGAGAATGTCCTTCAGCGGGACGGAGGGATTTTTCATCATATCGTACATCGCCATAAAGCTGGTCGTGCGTCCCTTGCCTGCCTGACAGTGAAAGTGCATCCATGTGTCCGCAGGCATTTTTTTCACGAGATCGACAAATTTGTCGATGGTCTGTGGGTCTGCCCATTTGTGGTCGGTGACGGCGAGACGGACGTAGCGCACGCCCGCATGCTCGACCAGCTCACGCTCCGTCATCGCCGCCGTGACGCGGACGGTCTGCTGATTTTTTTGCTGCTTTTTCTTGTCGAGGTGCGCGAGCACGACATCCTTGCCCTGTGCACTGCGAATGCGCATGTTCTCGTCACGCAGTGCCTCGTGCTTCGTCCGGCCGATATTGCCCCAGTCGTGCTTGCCGTACCAGCTGACGGCGTTCCCATTCATGAAGCCGTGCGACTCCTGCCGCAGATCGACGATACAGATCGAGGCTTTTGCGCGCGTGTGCAGGTCTTTCAGCAGCGCGTGAAAGGCAGGGACGGAGAACTCCGCGCTTCCCGAGAGCGGCAGGGCGTCTAGCCCCTCGCGAGAGGGAGTGTAGTTCGGGTCGACGCCGAACTTCGCCGCGTCTGTCCATGTTCGGAACGGCGATGCCGCCGTGCGGAAATTGTGCGGCAGCTCCGCCGCATTGCCCGCCGTTGTATCGATGCGCCAGACATAACCCCGGTAGTCTGCATTCGTATCGGCGGAAGAGGCGGTGTATGGGATGATGCATAGCGTGCATAATAGCAGGGCAGTGAGTAAATGTTTGAATGCGTACATGATATCCCTCTGCTGTGTAAATCGACGATCCTTTCGGAATCGCTGATAAAACCTTTGCTCGAATTGGCGTGGATTTTATTTGTGCTTTCTATATTCATCGTTGGTTATAGCACTCTTTGCATAAAGGTGCAAGAGAAATCTTGGGCAGATGCCGCCTGTTCCTTGAAAAATCCCCTTCCGTGTGCTAGAATGACGTGACTACGCTACGGGAGGGTTTTCTTTGTACGAGAAAGTAGATACCAATCTGAATTTTGCCGCGCGCGAAAAGGCCGTTGCGGATTTTTGGCGCGAGAATCATATTGCACAGCAAGCCGTCGACCAGCGCGAGGGCTGCGAAACATTCACCTTTTACGACGGGCCGCCGACCGCGAACGGGCGTCCGCACATTGGACACGTACTGACGCGCGTCATAAAGGACATGCTGCCGCGCTACCAGTCGATGAAGGGCCGCAAGGTGCTCCGCAAAGCGGGCTGGGATACCCACGGCCTGCCGGTCGAACTCGAGGTCGAGAAGGCGATCGGCATCAACGGCAAGGAGCAGATCGAGGAGTACGGCATCGAACCATTCATCAAGAAATGCCGTGAATCCGTCTGGACGTATAAGGCGATGTGGGAGGAGTTCTCCGATGTCGTCGGCTTCTGGGCGGATATGGAGCATCCCTACATCACATACGAGAACGATTTTATCGAGTCTGAGTGGTGGGCGCTCAAGGAGATCTGGAAGAAGGGGCTCCTCTATCAGGGCCATAAGATTGTTCCGTACTGCCCGCGCTGCGGCACGCCGCTCTCCTCGCACGAGGTTGCGCAGGGCTATAAGGATGTGACAGAGCGCTCGGCAATCGTGAAGTTCAAGGCGGCAGATGAGGACGCGTACTTCCTTGCATGGACGACGACGCCGTGGACACTCCCGTCGAACCTCGGGCTGTGCGTAAACCCGGATGTGACCTATGTGAAGGTACGCGCCCGCGGTGAGGTCTACTATCTTGCCGAGGCGCTGATGGACAGCGTATTCTCCGATTCGCCGGAGGAACACGAAATCCTTGCGAGAATGAAGGGCAGCGAACTCGAGTACCGCAAGTACGAGCCGCTTTATCCCTTTGCGACAAAAGATGTGCAGGATAACGCCTTCTTCGTCATTTGCGACGACTATGTCACGACCGAGGACGGCACGGGCATCGTCCATACGGCGCCGGCCTTTGGCGAGGATGACAACCGCGTCTGCCGGAAGTACAATATGCCGTTCGTCCAGTTCGTCAATGACAAGGGCGAGATGACGGAGGAGACGGATTGGCCGGGGGTCTTTGTGAAGGATGCCGACCCGCTGATCATTGACGACCTCGAAAAGAGCGGAAAACTCTTCAAGGCACCCGAATTCACCCACAGCTATCCGCATTGCTGGCGCTGCGACACGCCGCTCATCTACTACGCACACGCCTCGTGGTTCATCAAGATGACGGCTGTGCGCGATGCGCTCGTCGCGAATAATGCCACGGTCAACTGGATCCCAAAGACGATCGGCGACGGACGTTTCGGCAACTGGATCGAACATGTGCAGGATTGGAGCATCAGCCGCGACCGCTATTGGGGGACACCGCTCAACATCTGGAAATGTTCCTGCGGACACGAGCATGCGATCGGCTCTATCGCAGAGCTGCGCAGCCTGCAGCCGGACTGCCCCGCAGACATCGAACTGCATCGTCCGTACATCGATGCGATCACGTTCAAGTGCCATGAGTGCGGCGGGGAGATGCACCGCGTGCCCGAGGTCATTGACTGCTGGTTCGACTCCGGCTCGATGCCGTTCGCACAGTGGCACTATCCATTTGAGAATAAGGAAGTCTTCGAGAAATATTTCCCGGCGGACTTTATCTCTGAGGCGGTCGATCAGACGCGCGGCTGGTTCTATTCGCTGATTGCGATCTCGACGCTGCTCTTTGACAAGAGCCCGTACAAGAACGTCATCGTCCTCGGCCACGTGCAGGATGAGAACGGGCAGAAGATGAGCAAATCCAAGGGGAACGCGGTCGAACCGATGGACGCCCTACACCGCCACGGCGCGGACGCGATCCGCTGGTATTTCTATGAGAACAGCGCCCCGTGGCTGCCGAATCGATTCTCTGATGATGCGGTACAGGAAGGCGCACGCAAGTTTATGGGGACCCTCTGGAACACGTACGCGTTCTATGTCCTCTATGCGAACATCGACGCGTTTAATCCGACGCAGCATACGCTTGACTATGACCGCCTCTCAGTTATGGATCGCTGGGTGTTCTCCCGCCTGAATACGATGGTTCGCACGGTGGACGACTGCCTGGCAAACTATCGCGTGACGGAGGCGGCAAAGGCGCTGCAGTCCTTCGTCGAAGAACTTTCGAACTGGTATGTGCGCCGTAGCCGCAGCCGCTTTTGGGCAAAGGGGATGGAACCGGATAAGGTAGACGCCTACCTGACCCTCTATACAGCGCTCGTGACAACGGTGAAGGCAGCGGCGCCGATGGTGCCGTTCATCACGGAGAGCATCTACCGCAACCTTGTCTGCTCGGTCGATGAAAACGCGCCGATCTCCGTTCATCTCGCGGATTTCCCAACGGTGAACGAAGCGTGGATCGATCCGGCGCTTGAGGAGAATATGGAGATCGTCCTCGAAGTCGTCACGCTCGGGCGTGCAGCACGCAATGCGTCGAACATCAAGAACCGCCAGCCTGTCGCCGATATGTTTGTCAAGGCAGGGCACACGCTGCCGGAATTCTTCGTTAAGATCATCGAAGATGAACTGAATGTCAAAACGGTGACCTTCCGTGACGATATGTCGGACTTCCTCGCCTACCATGTGAAGCCGAATTTTCACGTTCTCGGACCGAAGGTCGGCAAGCAGATGGGCGCAGTCAAGAAGGCCCTTGAGGAGAGCGACGGCGCGTCGGTGAAAGAAGCGCTTGCAAGGGACGGCAGCTATACGCTGAGCCTTGCAGACGGTGCTGTTGCGCTTACCTCGGAGGATGTCGAGGTGACCGTCTCGCAGCAGGAGGGGTATAACTGTCAGAGCTATGGTGACGTAACGGTTGCGCTCGCGACAACGCTTACGCCGGAGTTGATCGAGGAGGGCTTTGTCCGCGAGATCATCAGCAAGGTGCAGACGATGCGCAAAGAATGCGGTCTTGAGGTGACGGACCATATCGTGCTTGATCTCTCGGGCAACGCAAAGCTTATGGAGATTGCTGCGAAAAATGAGGAGTTTATCCGTACGGTCACGCTCGCTGACAGTGTTTCCTACGATGCACCTGCAGGAACGAGCAAGGACTGGAACATCAATGGAGAAAAGCTCACACTGAGCATCGCATAATCACACCGGAATGAAAAGCCGTTTGGTCCACGCATATTGTGGACCAAACGGCTTTTCTATTGACATTGTTCCGACATATCGTATAATAAACAATAATAACCAGCAGTGGAGTTGAGGGAGTGATCGCCATGGTAAAATTCAGCTACTACGGTCATGCGGCTTTTTTGCTCGATGACGGAACACATAAGGTGCTTGTCGATCCCTTTCTGACGGGAAACCCGACCGCGAGCATTGCGGCGAACGATGTGGAGTGCGATTTCATCCTGCTTACCCATGCGCACGGAGACCATCTCGGTGACGCGCCGTCGATTGCGGCGCGTACAGGCGCGGCGATTGTCGCGATCCCCGAGGTCATCAGTGTGTGTGAGAGCCAGGCGTGCTCCGCGATCCAGTCTTATCCGATGAACACCGGCGGTTCGCTTGACCTGCCCTTCGGCAAGGTGCGGATGACGTTTGCCCAGCACAGTGCAGGGGTTGCCGGCGGGATCGCGTGCGGTTTTGTCATCTACATCGGCGACAAGGTCGTCTATTACTCCGGCGATACGGCACTCTTCAGCGATATGCAGCTGATCGGCCGCAAGGATGCGATCGACTATGCCGTCCTGCCCATCGGCGACAACTATACAATGGGGCTCGAGGATGCAGCGCAGGCAGCACAGTGGCTCAATGCGAGCCATGTCATCCCCATCCACTACGACACGTGGCCGGTCATCGCACAGGAGGTAAACCGCTATAAGGAGGTCACGGAGGCAATGACGCGTGCACATGTAAATATCGTTGCTCCCGGCGAAACGATTGAGCTTTGACAACCCGTCAGAAATTGCCCCTTCTCGTTCTGCTCGGACCGACAGCGGCGGGTAAGACGGAACTTTCACTGAGACTTGCAGAGGAACTTGGCACCGATATCATTTCGGGCGATTCCATGCTCCTTTACCGCGGCTTTGATATCGGCAGTGCAAAGCCGACGAAAGAGGAGCTCATGCGCGTACGGCATCATCTCGTGGATGTGCTGGACGCGGACGAATCCTTCTCCGTAACGGAGTTTGTGATGCGGGTCTCCGAACTCGTGCAGGCACATGAGCGTGAGGGCCGTCTGCCCTTCATCGTCGGCGGGACAGGGCTCTATATCAAGGCCCTCGTCGAGGGCTACGACTTCAACGAGACGCAGGAGCATGCCTGCTTTCGCCGTGCAATGGAGCGCATTGCCGTCAGGAGAGGAAATGTGCGTGTGCATGCGTTCCTTGCACAGCGTGATCCCCGTGCGGCGGAGCGCCTGCACATGAATAATCTCCGGCGTGTTATTCGTGCAATTGAGGTCATACGCTACGGTGCAGAGCGGATTTCACAGGAGAGTGCGCTTGCGGGCGGAGATACGCCCTACGATGCCTTTGTCATCGGACTCACGCGGGAACGTGCACGTCTCTATGAGCGCATCAACGCGCGCGCAGAGGAAATGTTTGCGGCGGGGCTTGCAGACGAGGTAGCAGGGCTCCTTGCGCGCGGCGTGCAGCGCGATGCACCTGCGATGAAGGGCATCGGCTATAAGGAGACTGCCGCTTATCTCGCCGGAGAGATGAGCCAAGCAGAGGCGGTTGACGCCATCCAGAAGGCGACGCGGCATTTTGCCAAGCGACAGCTTACATGGTATCGGCGGATGCCCTATATTCGCTGGTATGATGCAGATGCCTTGACAAAGACGGAACTCCTGCAGCACATCCTCACAGATGTGCGTGCATGGAAGGAAGAAAGAGAAAGGGGCGCTCAGGCGTGACGGCAAAAATTATCAATCTGCAGGACAATTTCCTCAATCAGGTGCGCAGAGAGGGCATATCGGTAACGATACATCTCGTCAACGGTTTCCAAATCAAGGGGACGGTGCGCGGCTTTGACAGCTTCATTATCCTTGTGGACAGCTTGGGGAAGCAGCAGATGATCTACAAACACGCTGTCTCGACCATTACTCCTGCACAGCCGGTAAAGGCATTGATCGAGGAATCTTAATACAGGAACTGATATGCTGCCGCACTGAATGATATGATTCGGCGCGGCGTTTTTTTCGTTTCAGGAGGGAAGGAAGGTTATGAAGACACGCGGATTTGAAGTTGTATCGGTATACAAAGCGGCGAGCATTCATTTGCCGGAGCGAAAAACAGGGGCCAGTACGGGATATGATTTCGCCTCTGCGGCCGATGTGGATATCGCATCCGGGGAATGTGCCCTTGTACCGACAGGAGTCAAGGCATATATGCAGAAGGATGAGGTGCTGCTCATCTACATCCGGTCGAGTACGGCACTCAAGAAGCATCTTATGCTGATGAACAGCGTGGGCGTCATTGATGCAGATTATTACGGCAATATGGAGAACGAGGGCCATATTTTCATTCCGTTCTACAATTACGGCGGGGATTCCGTGCATATCTCGGCGGGAGAACGTATCGCGCAGGGGATCTTCACGAAATATCTGACAGTGGACGGCGATGCTGCCGGATGCGGCGAGATGCGTGCAGGCGGATTTGGGTCGACAGGGCAGTAGTATCTGCGGATTTTTTGACAGGAAAACGAAACTCATTTATAATAACGATAAATCAAAGCAGAATGGTCGGGATTGATGGGGAATACCCATCAATCCGGGGGATATCAATGAAACTATCAACGAAAGGGCGCTACAGTGTGACGGCACTCTATGAACTGGCGCTGCACTATGGGGAGGGGGTCGTCCCGCTCAAGACGATTGCAAAGACGCAGGGCATATCAGAGAACTATTTGGAACAGCTGATGGCGCCGCTCCGGCGTGCGGGGCTCGTAGAGAGCGTGCGTGGAGCGCAGGGCGGCTATACGCTGGCGCTCCCTCCCGAAGAGGTGACGATCGGGCAGATCATCACCGCTGTGGAGGGGCCGATCGCCCTTGTGGACTGCCTGCTGACGAGTGCCGAGGCCGTCGATCAGAGCTGCGTGCGTGCCGGCAACTGTGTCACGCGCCAGATTTGGGAAGAAGTCTGCGACAACATCAATAATGTGCTGAACAATATTGCACTTTCCGATTTGATGCGCCGCGGCCGTCAGCGCGTAGGGTGCAACCAGTGAGCAGTGCGCCGATCTATCTCGATTATGCTGCGACGACGCCGCTTGATCCCCGCGTGCTCGAAGAGATGATGCCGTATCTGACGGATATATATGGCAATCCGTCGAGCCTCCACGCGTTCGGACAGGGGGCGCGCCGTGCCGTCATGCGTGCGCGCGCCCAGACGGCTGCACTTATCGGCGCGTCTCCTGAGGAGATCTTTTTTACGAGCGGCGGCACGGAGAGCGATAATTGGGCGCTGCGCGGCATTGCAGAGGCACAGCGCACGGCAGGCCGCGGCGCACACATCGTGACCTCGTCGATCGAGCACGCCGCCGTGCTCGAGACCTGTCATTACTTGGAGAGGAATGGATTTTCCGTTACCTATCTCCCCGTCGATGCGGCGGGGCGTGTTGACCCGTCAGATGTAGAAGCCGCACTGCGGAACGAAACCATTCTTGTCAGCATCATGACGGCGAACAACGAGGTCGGGACGATAGAACCGATTGCAGAGATCGGCGCACTTGTTCGCGCGCACGGTATTTTGTTCCATACGGATGCCGTACAGGCAGCGGGGCATATACCACTCAATGTGAACGCGCTGAACGTGGATGCGCTTTCCTTTTCTGCGCATAAATTCTGCGGACCCAAGGGGATAGGCATACTCTATGTGCGGCGCGGGACGGCCATTGCACCTCTTCTGTACGGCGGAGCACAGGAGCGCGACATGCGGGCAGGCACGGAGAATACAGCGGCAATTGTGGGCTGCGGGTGTGCGGCAGAGATTGCGGGTATTGAGATGACGGCGGAGAATGAGCGCCTGAGCGTTGCTGCAGAGTTCCTGCACACGAAGCTGTCTGCGGTCGGCGGCATTTCTTTTCACGGGGACAGGGAGTCGCATCTCGCGGGCATTTTGAACTTCGGCATTTCCGGAACGTCACAGGATACGATGCTGATCCGACTCGATTTGGCAGGATTTGCCGTATCGGCAGGAAGTGCATGCAGCGCCGGGGCCGCACATCCGTCTCATGTCCTGCAGGCGATGGGTCTTTCGGAGCCGGAGATATGTGCGTCGATCCGCGTGAGCCTTGGACGCTTTACGAAACACGAGGATATTGTTTCTTTTGCAGACCGCATTATCGCGATTGCGGGGGAGCAGTATTGAAAAAATTTGTCTTTGTATGATACTTTGTGTATAATTGAAGGCATATATTCCGGGAGTAACAAAAGTCTGGGAGGGAGTCTCATGGTCGGAGACATCTTGCGAAAAGCGCGCGAGAAGCAGGGGCTGACGATTGCGGATATCGAGGAAGGGACGAGCATTCGCAAGCTTTACATTGAGCATATCGAGCGGGGCAATATCGATGCACTGCCCGGTATGGTATATGCGAAGGGATTCGTGCGCAATTATGCTGCATTTCTTCATCTGGACGCGGAACATTTGGTCCAGCAGTTTGCAGAGGAGAACGGCGCTCCGCCTGCCCCCGTACCGGCAGAACCGGAGACAAAGCCGCGTCGTATTTCGCTGAGCAGCGTCGGCGACGAATCGCTCTCCCAGATATCCATTGGCGGGCGGAGATCGTCCTATGCAGGGATATTCGGCAAGCTTGCACTTGGCATCATTGTGCTGGCTGCGCTTGTGGGCGGCGGTGCAGCCCTCATTTCTGCCATCAATTCTCCGGCAAAGGAGACGGCTGCGCCTGCGCCGACAAAAACGGAGCAACCTGCGCCGACGTCTGTTGCTGCTGAGGCAGATGCCTCTGATGCCGCCCGTACAGCGGCGGCGAGCGCACAGGACGTGCGTGTGAGCGTGCATCTGACAGAACGCAGTTGGATGGAGGTACAGGTTGACGGCAATGTCGTCTTAGAAGGCATCATTGAAAGCGGGAGAACCGAGAACTGGCAGGCCAATGACGCGATCATCATCCGCGCAGGCAATGCGGGCGCACTTGAAGTGACGGCAAACGGGAAAAAGCTTGGCAGATTCGGGAATGAGGGCGAGGTCGTAGAGCGTCGTTTCACAAAAGAGACGAAGGATCTCAGGGATACGCTCCCGCCTGCGCCCTCCCAGGAAGCTCCTGCTGCACAGCAAGGACAGAGCAGAGCGACGGGGGCCAAGGATGCACGGGGAACCAAGGGCACGAGAAATCAACAGTGATATACGGCACATGAGGAAGGATGAAAGTAATGAGATGTCCTTTTTGCAAGGCGCCGGACAGCCGGGTCATTGATTCCCGCGCAGCAGACGAAGGCATGACCATTCGCCGCCGCCGTGAATGCGGCGAGTGCGCACGAAGGTTCACGACCTATGAGGTGGTAGAGAAGCTGCCGCTCATGGTTGTAAAGCGTGATAACCGTCGTGAGCCCTTCAATCGTGACAAACTGCTGACGGGGATTATTCGTTCGTGTGACAAACGCGACATCTCAATGGAGCAGATCACGAATTTCGTAGCGGAGATTGAGCGTGATATTCGCAACAGCACAGAGCCGGAGGTGCCGTCTGAGAAGATCGGCGAGATCGTGATGGAGCGCCTGAAGGATTTCGATGAGGTCGCGTATATCCGCTTTGCCTCAGTCTATCGGAAATTCGACGATATTACGAATTTCATTGAGGAGCTGGAGACATTGCGCGCGCACCGGGGGAAGGAGTGACAACAACGAAAGGCAGCGGTGGGATTTGGATTATCAGCTGAAAAGCAAACTGCAGGAGCGTCTTGCCCGGGAACGCGGATACTATCGCTATCCGCAGGGCACACGTACACGATTTGCTTTGGCTTATCCGAATACTTACTTCATCGGTATGTCGAACCTCGGCATTCATGTCATCTACGAGCTCCTCAATCGGCGCGTCGATACGGCGTGTGAGCGCGTATTCTTGCCTGACCGTACCGAAATTTCGCGCTACGAGCGTACACAGACGCCGATGATGAGTGTGGAGACGCAGACACCGCTTGCAGACTTCGCTGTCATCGGCTTTGCTGTTTCCTTTGAAATGGACTATTTCCACGTGGTCAAAATGCTTGCACTCAGCCGCATCAAGCCGCGTGCAGCTGAGCGCACAGAGCATGATCCGCTCGTCATTGCGGGGGGGCCCTGCGCAACGTTCAATCCGGAGCCCCTCGCAGAGATTGCAGATGCTTTTGTGATCGGCGAGGGGGAGGCTGTCATGCCTGCTCTGATGGATGCCTATCATGAAGGCGTGCGTGCAGGCGAGGACCGGGCAGCACTCCTTTTGCGCCTGGCACGCGTTCCGGGTGTCTACGTCCCTGCATTCTATATGCCTTCCTATTGTGCGGACGGGAATATTGCATCGCTTGCGCCGAAAGCGGGAGCACCGCCCAGCATATCGCGCCAGTGGGTAGAGAATCTTGATGCCGCTCCTGCGCATACGGTCGTCGTTGCCGAGGATACGGAATTCAACTTTTACCTCATCGAGACGGCACGCGGCTGTGGACGGCATTGTCGCTTTTGTATGGCGGGCTACTGCTTCCGCCGCCCGCGCAACCGTTCCCTCTCTGTCATTGAGGCGCAGGTGCGTGAAGCTCTTTCCCATGGAAAGAAAATCGGTTTGATGGGAGCGGCGATTTCGGATTATCCGGAGATCGATGAACTCTGTCGTTCTATTCTCGGAGAGGGACTGTCCATGTCTGTTGCCTCTTTCCGCGCAGACTCCGTGACGAAGAAGCTTGTTGAATCCCTTGCCGCAAGCGGACTGCAGACGCTGACGCTTGCTCCTGAGGCGGGAAGCGCGCGGATGCGCGCCGTTATCAATAAGGGAATTGAAGAACATCATCTCTTTACGGCTATTGATCTCGGAGCCGCGGCACACATCCCAAATTTCAAGCTTTACCTCATGGTGGGACTGCCGTTTGAGGAGGACGCGGACATCGATGCGATCATTGATCTCACGGAGAGACTGCGGGACTATATGGATGAAAAGGGGAGCCGCGGAACACTCACACTCAGCATCAATCCGTTCGTTCCTAAGCCCTTCACACCATTCCAATGGATGCCGATGGCGGACAAGAAGCGCCTTGATGCCGTTATTAAGCGTATTGTACAGGCGCTCCGCCGCCGCAAGAGGATTATCGTTCACTTTGAATCTCCGAAGGAGGCGCTTGTGCAGGCAATCCTTGCGCGCGGTGATCGTCGGCTGGCGGAGCCGCTTATCCGAGCGGCGGCAGGAAGAGGGGCTAAGGATCTTGTGCCGGAGATGAAGGCAGACGGGCTTGCGCCGGAGGATTATCTGATGCGGGCGTGGGCGCGGGATGATTATCTCCCATGGGAGCATCTCGATATGGGCTTTACAAAGTGTTATCTTTGGCAGGAATATATGCGGGCACAGGCGCTGAAGGCGACGCCTGCATGCTTTAACGGATGCGAGCGGTGCGGCGTTTGCCGTAGTACGGAAAGGATAAATGGATGAGTTTTGTATTGCGGCATATGGGGAATAATCTCTGGAGCGGACAGCTCGATATTTTTCCCGAAGATCGCCTTATCCATGGATTCTCTGCGCGCCACGGCGGCGTGAGTCCTGTGCCGTTCGATACGCTCAACATGGCGCTGCATGTCGGAGACGATCCTGCCCATGTATGGGAGAACCGTACGCGCTATCTGCGTACGATCGGATCGGATGCCGCGCGTATCTGTACCATTCGTCAGGTGCACGGCACGGAGATTGTGCGTGTTCTGCGGCGTGATGCGGGGCGGGGCGCCCGCGACTATGACGATGCATGCGCAGATGCGGACGCGATGATCACGAATGACAGCGGCGTTGCGCTCCTGCTCTGTTATGCGGACTGTGTTCCGGTGCTCCTTTATGATCCTGTGCACAATGCTGCGGGGCTTGTCCACGCAGGATGGAAGGGGACGGTACAGCGGATTGCGGCAAAAACGATTGCGCGTATGGGCGAGGAATTTGGGACAAAGCCTTCCGACGTATGCGCCGGCATCGGACCCTCCATCTCGGCGGACTGCTATGTCGTGGGACCGGAGGTCGCGGATCGTTTCTACACGAAATTTCCCGCGCATGCAAATGAGATCCTGACGAAGCGGGACGGTGCGATCCATCTTGATCTTTGGGCGGCAAACCGCATCCAGCTGGTGGAGGCGGGGCTGGCGGAGAACAATATCGACAGTGCAAATGTCTGCACATCGTGCGATCGTACTTTTTTTTATTCCTATCGTGCCGCGGGCGGCAGGACAGGACGGCTGGCGGCGGTGATGGAGCTGAGATGAGTAATGACGCGATGATATATGAGCGGCTGCAGTCCGTGCGTGCCGAGATCGCTGCAGCGCGTGCGCGGCGTACGCGCGTATCGGCAGAGACACCCGTGGAACTGATTGCCGTGACGAAGAACCATCCGGTAGAGGCAATGCAGAAAGCCATTGACGCGGGTGTTATGAACATCGGCGAGAATCGCGTGCAGGAGGCGCTGAGCAAGGCGGGAACGCTGGCACGCGCGGTCAAATGGCATCTCATCGGGCATTTGCAGACGAATAAAGCAAAGCAGGCGGTACGGCAGTTTGATCTCATCCACTCGGTGGATTCCGTTCGCCTTGCACAGGAGATTGACAAAGCGGCGGAGAGATTCGGCAAGGTGCAGAATGTTCTTGTGCAGGTCAATCTTGCGCGCGAGGAGAGCAAATCCGGGGTTTATCGGGAAGATTTAGATGAACTGCTTGCGGCAATCGATGAACTGTGTTCGGTTCGCTTGCAGGGTTTTATGTGTATTGCGCCGAATTATGAGAATGTGGAACAGTGTCGTCCCCTCTTTCGGGAAATGTATGAGCTGTTTCGTCAGATGAAGGCAGCGGGGCCGCGCACGGCAGACATCCGCTACCTCTCGATGGGCATGACCCACGATTATGGGATCGCCGTCGAGGAGGGGGCGAATCTGGTGCGCGTCGGTACTGCGATTTTTGGTGCACGTCAATATACCCTAGGAGTGTGAGGGATCAGTGAGTATTTTTAAGAAAATATCAACGAAGTTCATTGGCATTACGCCGGAGGATGAGACAGAGGAGAACGAGGAGCAGAAGGGTGCTCCTGTTGCTGAGATCGGCGCACGTGCATCGCGCCCGCGCGAGACAGGTGCGAATCTCTCGGCATTTCCGGAGTTTTCGGTGCCTGCGGGAGCCGCAGGCGGTACGCCAATCGACAATGTCGTCGCAGCATATCGCATGAATGTCGTAGTGATCGAGCCGCAGACATTTGACGATGCGCAGCAGGTGGCTGTCAATCTGCAGAAGAAAAAGCCGGTTGTGCTCAACTTTGAAAAGACGGAGAAGAGCGTTGCGAACCGCATCATCGACTTCATCAGCGGAACGACGTATGCGCTCAACGGCGATATCAAAAAGATCAGCAACAATGTCATCCTCTGTGCGCCGAGCAATGTCAACGTCAGCTACTCCGAGGAGGAGCATCGCCTCGGGGATGATATGTCATGGCTGAACAGGTAAAACATTATGAGTGACGCAGTACAAATCGGCGTCATCGGCGGCGGAGCGATGGCTGAGGCAATAATCGCCGGGCTGACGGCGCAGGAAATGACTTCTCCGCCGCATATTCACGTATCGGAACACAAGGCTGCGCGATGTGATGTGCTGACAGCGGCCTATGGTGTGCATGCACAGGTCGGGGCAGAGGATTTTCTGCCCCATATTGCTGTACTCATCCTTGCGGTAAAACCCTCCGCAGCTGCGGAGGCGATGCAGGAGACGGCGCCTCTTCTGCATGAGGGGGCGCTCGTTCTTTCGATTGTGGCGGGACTTCCCATTGCGCAGATTGAGGCCGCATATCCGGGACATCCGGTTATCCGCGCGATGCCGAATACGCCGCTTGCCGTCGGCGCGGGCATGTCTGCATTTGCGTGCGGTATGCATGCGGGAGCGGAAGAGCGTGCGTACGCAGCGCGTATACTCGGCGCGTCGGGACGCATTGTTGAGGTGCGCGAGCATGATCTTGATGCCGTAACAGGGCTTTCCGGAAGCGGCCCTGCCTATGTGTTCCTTATGATCGAGGCACTTGCTGAGGGCGGTGTCGCCGCGGGACTCGGGCGAGAGACGGCGACGATGCTCGCGGCGCAGACGATGCTTGGCGCAGCACAGATGGCGCTCGCTGCGAAGAGCTCGCCTGCCGATCTGCGCGCGGCGGTGACAAGCCCCGCGGGAACCACTGCGGCAGGGCTGCGTATACTCGAACGAGAGGGCGTGCGCTCAGCGCTGATAGAGGCTGTGCTTGCAGCGGCGGAACGTTCAAGAGAACTTGGAAAGAACTGACGCACAGAAAAGGTCGGGCCTACCCTAAGGAGAAGATAATGGCATCGGAACAGAGGGAGCGGATTCTCCGCTTTTATCGGGGGAGCGAGGGAGAGGAGACGGCGATCCGTCTGCTCGATCTCGCTGAGAGCGTTATAAAGACGCGCAAGTTTCGCATCAGCCCTTTTCTCGATCCCTACGGCCAGGAAATTGCGGAGACTATTTGTGCCAACTATGAAGGCATACAGCTTGATTTCGACGGCGGATATGCAGGAGCAGAGCGTCAGCGTGCGATGCTGCGCCATGCGGATTTTGCAGGAACGCCTGACGGATTTGGGATCGTCTGCGTGGCGGCTGCATGGAACGGGCAGTTTGCACGTCTTTCGCATCGGGATGTACTCGGCGCGCTCATGGGTCTTGGGATTGAGCGTGAATCAATCGGAGATATTCTGCCGGGGGCGGATGCGGCAAAGATTCTCTGCGATGCAAAGATCTCGGACTTCATCGTGAATAATCTGACCATGATCGGTGCTGCCGGCGTCAAAGCAACGGTGGAGGATACGGCGGAGATTGCGCCGCGTGAGGAACGGACGAAAGAGATTCGTGCAACGGTTGCTTCCCTTCGCCTTGACGCCGTCGCTGCGGCGGGGTTCGGCGTCTCGCGCAGCCGTGCGGCGGATGATATTGCCGCGGATAAGGTGAAGCTTAACTGGCAGAGCGCGGGCAGTGCGTCCAAGACGATCAAGGAGGGGGATGTTCTCTCGATGCGCGGACGCGGGCGGGTTGAGGTAACCGAGGTGCGGGGACAGACAAAGAAGGGCCGCACAGTTGTCGTATTGAAGCGCTTCTTTTAGAAGCTGCCGGAGAACTTTGCAGCGGGCAGTGGAATGGACGGAACAGGAAGGATATTTGGAAGTGATGAGCGGACGCGTGAAAGCGGCATTTTTCTTTTTCGGCACGGTACTTCTTGATCAGCTCGTCAAATATTGTGTGGAGCTGACCATGCTGCCGGGTGAGAGTATTCCGATTGTCCCGCCATTTTTTCATATTACGTTTGTTCTCAATCCCGGAGCGGCGTTCGGTATCTTTGAGTACCAGCAATGGCTCTTTCTCGTTACGGCCGCAGTATTCTGTGCGGTCTTCCTTGCATTCTATGAGCGCCTGCGCCGCAGCGGGACGCTCATCCACTATGGAGCGGTTGCCCTTGCGGCAGGAGCCGTGAGCAATATGATCGACCGTGTGCGTACGGGGCATGTCGTCGACTTTTTCGACTTTCGCATCTGGCCCGTCTTTAATGTCGCAGACATCGCCATTGTCCTTGGGACAGCAGCCGTTCTCTGGGCATTTTTCGTGCAGAAGAAAGAGCTCCCCCGATGAGCGGGATATTCAGTGCAGACTGCGCGGGCGAACGGCTGGACGTTTTCCTCGTGCGCAAGATGCCCGATCTGTCGCGCAGCTATGCACAGCGGCTGATCGAAGAGAAGCGAGTTACTGTAGATGGAACGCCGCGCAAGGCGAACTATAAGCTGCGCGGCGGAGAGTGCGTCGCGTGCGATCTCCCCCCTGTGGAGGAGGTCTCCGTCCGTGCGGAGAACATCCCCCTTGATATTCTCTATGAGGACGCTGATATCATTGTCGTCAATAAGCCGCGCGGCATGGTTGTCCATCCTGCCGCAGGCATCTCCGGAGGGACTCTCGTCAATGCACTTCTCTATCACTGCCGGGACCTTTCAGGCATCAACGGTGCACTGCGTCCCGGTATTGTGCATCGTCTTGACAAGGATACTTCAGGCGTTATGGCGGCGGCCAAGAATGATGCGGCGCACCGCTCTCTTGCAGAGCAGATACAGAAAAAAGAAGCGCGCCGCGAGTATCGTGCGATTGTATACGGCAATATTGCGGAGCGTGCGGGCATTATCACAGGCGATATCGGTCGTCATCCGACCGACCGCAAGAGGATGGCAATTGTCCGGGAAAATGGAAAACACGCGACTACACATTTTGAGGTGCTGGAGCGTTTCGGCGGATATACTTTTGTTGCATGTCGCTTGGAGACGGGGCGTACGCATCAGATTCGCGTCCATATGACAAGCATCGGACATCCGCTCGTCGGGGATGCAAAGTACACGTCCAAGAAAAATCCCTTTGCAATTGCGGGACAGGCGCTGCACTCGCTGACACTTACTCTTGCGCATCCGCGCAGCGGCGAGGAGATGGCGTTTACGGCGCCGCTGCCCGCGGACATAGAGGAGATTCTGTGCGCACTGCGCAGCGGCAGATAAGGAGCTGATCGCATGACACAGTTCAGGGAAAAGGCCGTCCTCATGGATGATGACGGGATTCGGCGCGCGCTTATGCGCATTTCGCATGAGGTCGTCGAGAAAAACAAGGGCATGGAGAATCTTGTCCTGGTCGGCATCCGCACACGCGGTGTGACCATTGCGGCACGGATTGCAGCGGAGATCGAACGGATCGAAGGCCGTGAACTCCCGCGCGGCATACTCGATATCACACTCTATCGCGATGATCTCAACGAGCTTTCCTATCAGCCCATTGTACATCCGACAGAAATGCCGATTGATATCACGGGAAAGACGATTGTGCTCGTCGATGACGTACTCTATACCGGAAGAACGGTTCGCGCGGGAATAAATGCGCTTCTTGATATCGGGCGGCCGCGTATGATCCAGCTCGCCGTGCTCATTGACCGCGGGCACAGAGAACTTCCTATTCGCGCCGACTATGTCGGCAAGAATGTTCCCACTGCAGCGCATGAGGACGTCTCTGTGCTGCTCAGAGATACGGATGGGGAAGAGAAGGTCATTATTCGGGAACGCGCGTAATGCAATATAAGCAAAGAGGACTGCAGCGGGATTGAGCCGCCTGCAGTCCTCTTTTGTCTCTTGACGGAGGTTTTGCAATAGAGGTATAATAAAACTGGGACATTTGTACGGGAACGGCTGATTTGTTCGGCGGATTCTCCAAAGCAATCCTTTGAAAGACGGAGCAATCGTATGATTTTTTACGGTGAAAAGCAAAAATCCATGCTCGATGAGGAACAAACTGTGCCGGATGCAATCGATACAGACGACCTCGATTCGGACGGGGACGAATGTGACGAGACATCTGCAGAGAGCAGCATCTATGACGGGTACACGGATGAGGATCTGCTTGCGCGCATTCGCGCCTGCCAGGGCGATGATGCGCTGGACTATCTCATCAATAAGTATCGTAATTTCGTGCGCTCCAAAGCGCGTTCCTACTTTCTCATAGGCGCAGATCGCGAGGATATCGTGCAGGAGGGTATGATCGGCTTCTTTAAGGCAATTCGTGATTTTCGCGAGGACAAGCTCTCATCCTTCCGCGCGTTTGCCGAACTCTGCGTGACGCGGCAAATCATCACTGCGATCAAGACAGCGACGCGGCAGAAGCATATCCCGCTCAATTCCTATGTGTCGCTCAACAAACCCATCTACGATGAGGACTCCGACCGCACACTGCTCGACGTGCTCTCCGGCGCACGCATCAGCGATCCCGAGGAGCTTGTGATCAGCCGCGAGGAATTCGTCGATATTGAGCAGAAGATGGAGGAGATCCTCAGCGATCTCGAATGGCGTGTGCTCATGAGTTATCTCGACGGCAAGTCCTATCAGGAGATTGCGGTCGATCTGCACCGCCAGGTGAAATCCATCGACAATGCACTGCAGCGGGTCAAGCGCAAGCTGGAGAAATATATGGAATCACGCGGGGATGATCTCGATATCAGTACGGTCTATCGCGGCCTCACAACCATCAATCGCGGCACCCGCACGCCGGAAGAGTAGACGACCGCTGCCGTGCAGAGGAGATTTTATCATGTGGAAGAGGATTCAATGCGCTGTGCTCGCCTGTCTTATGTGCATGGCATCTGCCGCCGCTGCTGCTGCCAAGGGCACCGATGATGCGCCGAAGGCGATGGAGCAGCCGAAGCGCATAGAGCTCGTGCTCGTGATCGACAAGAGCGGGTCAATGCAGGGGCTTGAAAAGGATACGATCGGCGGATTTAACTCCATGATCGAAAAGCAGAAGAAGCTCGGCATCAATGTGCGCGTGACGGCAGTACTTTTTAACGACAAAACGGATCTTCTCTATGCGCGAAGGTATATTCAAAATGTCCGGCCGCTGACGGAGCGGGAGTACGAGACGGGCGGCACAACAGCATTGCTCGATGCAGTGGGCGGCACGATTCTGAAGATGGAGCGGTCGAAAGCGACGGAGTGCGGCAAGACGAAGGTGATCTTTGTCATCATCACGGACGGTCTTGAGAATGCGAGCACGAAATTCACCAAGCAGAAGGTGAAGGAGATGATCTCCGATAAACAGGAACAGGACGGGTGGGATTTTATCTATCTCGGCGCTAATATCGATGCTGCCGAAGAAGCGGGAGCGATCGGAGTGAAGAAGGCGAACGCTGTGACGTACCGAAACACAAAATCAGGGGTCCGCGCAAACTACGATGCCGTCAATACCTATGTTGAAGAGACGGCAGAGGGCGGCGGCACTATACCCGCTAAATGGAGAGCACATGTGGAAGAAGATACGTCGAAATAAGTGCATCAAATGATTGACAACTTAAGAATAATGATGTATTCTAATAAGCGTAGCATATTATATATAATTAAATTAATGAAAAACAGGTGCAGCACATTTGTGCGTGCTTAAAAGAGAAGCCGGATAAGCCGGCGCGGTCCCGCCACTGTGAGGGGAGCAAACCTGCAGGAAGCCACTGAGAGGATAGGCCTTTTGGGAAGGCGCAGGAGAGCGATGAACCGAGCCAGGAGAACTGCCTGTTTAATGATTGCCGTGTGTTTGGGCGCCGTTTGGCTGCCTGTCATCACATACCTGCGAGCGACAGGAAGGCGATGCATAGATCCTACGGACACTATGAGCTTTCTTGCTGTGGCAGGAAAGCTTTTATTTATCTATTTGGGAGGAATTCGGATGAAGAATTGGAAGAAAATGCTGGCTGCATCACTTGCATGCTCGGCGGTCCTGGGACTCTCATACAGCCCGGCAGAGGCGTCATATGAGCTCAATCCCGAAGTCAAGACAGCAACGCCGGCCCTCTTGGAGGCTTCGGAGATCGGTGTGCTGAAGTATGAGAATCCGCAGCTTCAGAATCTCGCGAACAAGGATGCCATCGTCGTGGCGAGCTTCGGCACGACGTTCAAGGAGACGCGTGAAAAGACGATTGAGGCGACCGTGCGTGACATTCAGGCGGCCCATCCGGGTGTGAAGGTTGTGACGGCATTTACCTCCCACATCATCATCGACCGCATCGAAAAGAATGAGGGCAAGAAGTATCCGACCCCCGAGGAGGCGCTGACACAACTCAAGGCAGACGGCTACTCGCGCATTGCACTGGTCTCGCTGGACGTCATTCCGGGAATGGAGTACTCCTATGTCAAGGCTGTGTTCAATGAGTATAAAGAACAGTTCAAGACGATGACCTGCGGGACATCTCTTATGTACTGGCAGGGGCAGGAAGAGCAGTCGGATGACGTTGTGGAGTTCATCAAGGCCGTCTCCAGCCAGTTCCCGAAGCTTGGCAAGGATGAGGCCCTTCTCCTCATGGCACACGGCACACCGCACGTTTCCAATGCTTACTATTCCGTGATTCAGGCGAAGCTTGATGCGCTCGGATATAAGAATGTCTACGTCTACACGGTTGAGGGGTGGCCGAGTCTCGAAGATGTCGTTCCGAAGCTCAACAATGCGAATGTCAAGACAGTGACGCTCATGCCGATTATGATGGTTGCGGGCGATCATGCACACAACGATATGGCGGGCAAAGATTCGGATTCGCACAAGAGTATTCTTGAGAGCAAGGGCTTTAAGGTGAATACCTATCTGCACGGTCTCGGCGAGAACAAGAATATTCGAGCTGCATTTGTAGAGCGCGCGAATGATGCGTGGGACGCTCTGCAGGGGAAAAAAGATGCGGATGCGGATCACCTTAAAATGATGAAATAAGGGAAACACATTCTCTCACATTGCTGTAAAGGGGTCTGCTGCGGAAGGAGTTGCTTCTGCGGCAGACCCTTTTCTTTATGGAATGACCCTGTTATAATAAATGGATGACAGAGGCGGCTGTGTATAGAATCGAGATTCCGCAAATGAAGGAGAGCATTGAAATGAAGATGGCAGTTGTCGGTACAGGTATGATCGCGCGGGAAGCGCTGACTGCACTGCGTCAGGCAGATGGGATCGAGGTCACTGTACTCTGTGCACGCCCGCACAGCCGAGATAAGGCATGCGCCATGGCCCGAGAGTTTGGCGTGCCGCAGGTGGCGACCGACTATGGCGCAATGCTGGCAGCGCATGAAGCGGATTTTGTCTATCTCGGCATTGTTAACAGTGCGCATTTTGACTATGCGCGGCAAGCGATTGCAGCGGGGTGGCATGTGATTGTGGAGAAGCCGTTTGCCTCAACGCTGGCGGAAACGGAGGAGCTGATTGCGCGTGCGCAGGCAGCCAAGCGATACGTGTTTGAGGCAGTCACGCCGCTCTTTCTCCCCAATTATCGGAGGATCATGGAGATGCTTCCGATGCTCGGACTCATTCGTCTTGTGCAGGCGAACTATTCCCAGTACTCCAGCCGCTATGACCGCTATTTGGACCGTGATGTCGCGCCGGTATTCGACCCGTCTCTCTCCGGCGGGGCTCTCTATGATCTGAACGTCTACAATCTCTCGCTGATCATCTCTCTGTTCGGCCGGCCGCAGTCGGCTTCCTATGCGGCAAACATCGGATTCAACGGAATTGATACCTCCGGGATACTGACGCTGCGCTATGACGGTTTTGTTGCTTCTGCGGCGGCGGCAAAGGACAGTATGAGCCCCTCTTTCTTTATGATTCAGGGGGAATCCGGCTGGATTCATGCAGAGGGAACCCCGAATGAACTCCGTTCATTCACGGTTGGTCTGCGCGGCAAAGAACCGCGGACGTATGCACTGAATCGATATGAACACCGTATGGTGCATGAGTTCGAAGCGATGCGGGACATTTTTGAACGCGGTGACTATGCGCGCGCAGAGGAGGGGCTGCACACGACACGAACAGTCATGGCAGTGATGGAGAAGGCACGCCTCATGGCGGGCATCCAATTTCGGGCGGATTGAGCTGCGATGGAATCTATGATGATCGAGATGGAGGCTCTCGTAAAAAAATTCCCCCATACGAATGAGGCGAAGAAAAAGGACTGGAAGACTGCTGTTGCAGGGATCAGCCTCTCTGTGCGGCGCGGGGAGGTGTTCGGTCTCCTTGGACCCAACGCCGCGGGAAAGACGACGATCATTCGGATGCTCACGATGCAGACGCAGCCGACAAGCGGACACATTCGCATCGGCGGACAGGATATCCGCACGGAGGCGCGCGCGGTTAAGGAGCGGATCGGTGTTGTGCCTCAGCATGTGAACTTTGATCAGGAACTCACGGTATGGGACAATATGGAGCTGCATGCGCGCCTGCATCATATGGCTCGTGCACAGCGTACGGCGCGCATCGAGGAGCTGCTCGCGGAGATGGCACTTACTGAGGTGCGCAACGATGGTGTGCGTCGTCTCTCGGGGGGCATGACGCGTCGGCTTTTGATTGTACGCGCACTGATTCATCATCCGCAGGTGCTCTTTCTCGATGAGCCGACGGTAGCGCTTGATCCGCAGATACGCCGGCACATCTGGTCGATTGTGCGCGAGATTGCTCGCAACGGCGTAACCGTGCTGTTGACAACACATTATATTGAGGAGGCAGAGGCGCTTTGTGATCGTGTTGCCATTATCAATAGGGGCAGCCTGATTGATGTGCAGACGCCGCATGCCTTTTGCGAGCAGCTGGGGGGCTATGCCGTGGAGTGGGACGAAGAGAGCGGACGCATGTACCGTTTCTTTCATACCGGTGAAGAAGCACGTGCCCATGCACGTACACTCGAGAACACGATGCAGCGCGTTTTACTGCGCCCGACGAATCTCGAGGACGTGTTCATCGAGCTGACGGGACGAAAGGAAGGGCTCTGATGCTGGGGGATATCTGGACGGTGTTCTGGCGCGATTGGGTTGTGCTGCGCCGGCGTCTGACGAAATATATTCTGAGCCGTATGGTCTCGCCGCTCATGTTCCTTGTCGCCTTTGGCTGGGGCCTCGGGCGCAGCATTGATGTCGGCGCCGGATCCTATCTTGACTTCCTTGTGCCGGGGCTGCTCGCCATGAATTCAATGAACATCAGCTTCAACAGCATTATCTCGGTGCATGCAGAGCGCATTTACCACCGGAGTCTCGAGGAGTATCTGATCGCGCCCATTCGTCCGGATGCTTTCGTCATCGGCAAGATTGCGGGAGCGGTTGTGCGCGGGATGATTTCATCCGCGATTATCATTATACTCAGTTATCTGTTCGGGGCGCATTTTTCCATTACGCCGCTCTTTCTCCTCGTGCTCGCGATGAACTGCATGATCTTTGCGGAGATCGGCTTTCTCGCGGCGATGTATATCTCCACCTATGAGGAGATGGGGCAGGTCAATCTCTACGTATTGCTGCCGATGTCATTCCTCTGCGGAACCTTCTTCTCGACGGCGGCGCTGCCGGATGTCGTGCGCTGGTTCGTGGAGATCCTGCCGCTGACGCACACGAGTCATCTCCTGCGCAGCCTTGGAACAGCGGGAACGTTCTCGATGTTTTCGTTCGGCATTGTCTTCGTGTATGCGGTGCTCGGGATTTTGGCAGGCACGTGGAAATTTCGCCGACTGACGGATTAAAAAGTAAGGATACGCATGCTCAGGCATATTTTTCATCACAGAGGAGCAGCCGAAGGCTGCGCACATTTTTGTTGTACCAAAATCGAAGACTTCAGCGTCTCGTTCGGGACGTTTGAAGTCTTTTCGCATGTCAATCTGCATATTCACTGTGGAGAGCTGACAGCCATCATCGGACCCAACGGCGCGGGCAAGAGTACGCTCCTGCGCGCGATTCTCGGAGAAATCCCCCATGCGGGCAGTCTGCGTTTTGTCGATGCGGGAGATCGACATACCGACCATCCGGTGATCGGTTATGTGCCGCAGTATCTGCGCCTGGATGTGAGCGCGCCGACGACGGTGATGGATCTCTTCATGGCGTGTTTGACTGTGCGTCCCGTGTGGCTGTTTTCTGCACGCCGCTATCGCAGGCGTGCCGCTGAGAACCTTGCGCGCGTACACGCGGAGCATCTGATGGACCGACGCCTCGGTGCGCTCTCAGGAGGTGAGCTTCAGCGTGTGCTGCTCGCGCTTGCGCTCGATCCCATGCCGAATCTTCTCCTGCTCGACGAGCCCGTCTCGGGGGTCGATCAGAACGGATTGTCGCTGTTCTATGAGATCGTTGCCGATCTGCGGGCAAAGGAGGATCTCGCGATCCTCCTCATCTCTCATGATCTCGGCATGGTTGCACGCCATGCGGACAAGGTTGTGTTGATGGACCGTGGGATTGCGGCGGAGGGGACGCCGGCCGAGGTCTTTGAGAGCCCTTTGATGGAGCGTATCTTCGGTATTCTGCCGGACCTTCGGCATCTGGATGCACAGGCAGCGGATACGGAGAAGGAGGAGCACGCATGGAACTGATCTACAGCGTGCTGGACACGCTTCTTCCGTTTTCGTGGATGGAATATGCGTTCATGAAAAATGCGCTTCTTGCGATTCTCCTCATGACGCCGCTTTTTGGACTGCTGAGCACGATGGTGGTTTCAAGCCGCATGGCGTTTTTCTCCGATTCTCTCGGACACGGCGCATTTACGGGAATCGCGATTGGTGCGATTGCCGGCATGTTCTCTCCGATCACGTCACTGGTTCTCTTTTCCGTCGTCTTTGCTCTCCTCATCACCTATATCAAGCATCGGACAGCGGCGTCGGCGGATACGGTCATCGGCGTGTTTTCCTCAACGGCGATTGCGGTCGGACTTATGATTATGAGCCGCGGCGGCGGGTTCTCAAAGTTCTCCCCGCTGCTGATCGGCGATGTACTGAGTATTACGCCCTCTGATCTCGCAGGACTCGCTGCGGTGGATGTCGTTGTCCTCATCGGCTGGATTCTGCTCTTTAATCGTCTGCTGCTGCTCTCGGTCAATTCCTCGCTGGCACGGAGCAGGGGCATTTTTATCTTTGCTGTTGAGGCGGCGTTTGCCGTTCTGCTTGCCGTGGTCGTCGCTGTGAGCATTCAGTGGGTCGGCATTCTCATCATCAATGCGCTCCTCGTTCTCCCAGGAGCGGCTGCGCGCAATCTTGCGCGCAGCGTGAAGGAGTATCATGTCATTTCGACGGTATTGGCACTCCTTTCCGGACTGATCGGACTATTTGCCGCATACTATCTCGGTATTGCCGCGGGTGCGGCGATCGTTGCGGCGGCGTCGCTGTTTTTCTTCCTGTCGCTTGCATTTCGTGCGCGCTTTCAGCGCTGACGGCTCTGTTCTTTTTCAGCGATTTATGCTAGAATAACAGAGAATATGGAGCATAGAAAGGAGGGCATTCCCATGAATATAGTCATCGGCAGTGACCACGGAGCGGTGGAGCTCAAAGAAGAGATCAAAATGGTGCTCCACGAGTTCAGTGATATCCGTGTAAAGGATGTCGGTACGTTCGGCAAGGAGGCAGTCGATTATCCCGATGTTGCACAGAAGGTATGTGCTGAAATCATCGCAGGAAAGGCAGACCGCGGCATCGCCCTCTGCGGGACGGGGATCGGCATCTCGATTGCTGCGAACAAGATTGATGGAATCCGTGCGGCACTTTGTACGGATGTCTACTCGGCGATTATGTCGCGGCGGCACAACGATGCAAATGTGCTCGCTATGGGCGGCCGCGTAACGGGGTTCGGCCCTGCGGGCGAGATTGTGCGCGCATGGATTCGGACGGAATTTGAGGGCGGACGCCATGCGCGCCGCATTGAGAAGACAATGGCGCTCGAAGAGCAAACGAATCATTGAGGAGAGCTTTGCATGAGTATTATGGATGCGTTGAATCAGGTCGATCCGAAGGCATACGAAGCGATTGAGCATGAGCTGCAGCGTCAGCGGACGAAGCTGGAACTCATCGCTTCGGAGAATATCGTCAGCCGTGCCGTTATGGAGGCGCAGGGCAGCGTTCTCACAAACAAATATGCAGAGGGTTATCCGGGCAAACGCTATTACGGCGGATGTGAGTACGTCGATGTTGTGGAGCAGCTGGCGATTGACCGCGCAAAGGAGCTCTTTGGCGCGAACTGGGCAAATGTGCAGCCGCATTCGGGCGCGCAGGCAAATATGGCGGTGTTCTTTGCGCTCCTGCAGCCGGGAGACACAATTCTCGGCATGAATCTGACGGATGGGGGACATCTGACGCACGGCAGTCCTGTTAATATTTCGGGCACCTATTATAAGGTCATTCCCTACGGCGTGGATCGGGAGACCGAGCGCATCGACTACGACGCACTGGAGAGACTTGCCAAGGAACACAAGCCGAAAATGATTATTGCAGGGGCCTCTGCTTACGCGCGCACGATAGATTTCGCACGTATCGGAACGATCGCAAAGGCAGCCGGCGCTCTCTTTATGGTGGATATGGCGCACATTGCCGGCCTCGTCGCTGCAGGTCAGCATCCGAGTCCTGTTCCATACGCGGATGTCGTCACCTCGACCACGCATAAGACGCTGCGCGGCCCGCGCGGAGGCATCATCCTCGGGCGTGATGAGGAGATTGGAAAGAAGATCAACAAAGCTGTTTTCCCCGGCATTCAGGGGGGCCCTCTGATGCATGTCATCGCTGCGAAGGCAGTCGCGCTCGGCGAGGCACTGCAGCCTTCGTTCAGGGAATACGGCGCCCAGGTTGTAAAGAATGCCGCTGCTCTCGCCGATGAGCTGATACGGCTCGGCTATCGTATCGTCTCCGGCGGGACGGACACGCACGTCATGCTTGTCGATCTTACGAACAAGGAAATCACCGGAAAAGACGCGCAGAATATCCTCGATGAGGTCAACATCACGGCGAACCGCAATACGATTCCGTTCGAGCCGCGCAGCCCCTTCATCACGAGCGGCATCCGTCTCGGATCGCCTGCGCTTACCACGCGCGGCTTCAACGAGGAGGATATGCGCGAAGTCGCACGCATCATCGCATATGTGCTTGATGCGCCGACGGATATGCCGCGCCGGGAAGAAGCCCGCCGCCGCGTCGCTGTGCTCTGCGATAACTATCCGCTCTACATGTAAAATGATTTTCTAGCAGAAAGGATGCCCCTCTCATGCCTGATATATTCCATCCGTCCGATGTCCCGAGTCTCCATCTGGTCAATCATCCGCTCATCCAGCATAAGCTGACGATTATGCGCATGAAGGAGACCGGGACGAAGGAGTTCCGCGAGCTTCTCTCGGAGATCTCCATGCTCATGGCATATGAGATCACGCGCGATTTCCCGCTGCGGGATGTGGAGATTGAGACGCCCGTTGCTCCCTGCTGCGGAAAGATGCTCGAGGGGAAGAAGCTCGGCATCGTTCCTATTCTGCGCGCGGGGCTTGGGATGCTCGACGGCATCCTGATGCTCGTTCCGGCCGCACGTGTGGGGCATATCGGGCTCTACCGCGATCCGGAGACACTTGCGCCGGTCGAATACTATGCAAAGCTTCCCAGCGGGGTGGAGGACCGCACACTCATCGTTCCTGACCCGATGCTCGCAACGGGCGGAAGCGCATCGGCTGCACTGGCGCTGCTCAAGGAAAAGGGAGCGAAGAACATCATCCTCATGTGTCTTGTGTCGGCGCCTGAGGGAGTCCGGCGTGTTGCTGCCGATCATCCGGATGTGCCGATCTACGTCGCGGCAGTGGACGAATGTCTTAATTCACATGGATACATCGTACCGGGGCTTGGCGATGCAGGCGACCGCATCTTTGGAACGCTGTAACGACTTATATTCGTACAAAAAAAAGACGGCTGCATAAGCAGTCGTCTTTTCGATTGCAAAAATATGGCGGAGAGGGTGGGATTCGAACCCACGGTGCGTTGCCGCATCACCGGTTTTCAAGACCGGCTCCTTAAACCACTCGGACACCTCTCCGTATTCAGCGGTATTCATTCTATCAAAAAGGCCCCTTTGCGTCAATAGGCCCATCTTTTTTGCAGAACGAGAACGATGCTGCCGAGCAGGAGCCCCGTGATCGAGGGAACAACCCATCCCATGCCGATCACGGAAAGAGGGAGCGCCTCTCCGATCGTGCGCAGGAGATGGATGCCGGGCAGCGCACTCTGAACGGACGGTGACAGAGCCTTTATGAAATCAAATGCTGCGGCGGTGCAGGTGCCGATCATTGTGCCGACAAAGAGCGGGCGATGATATCCGAGCACACCCTCCAGCAGGCAGAGAACGATCAGGACAATGGCCGCGGGATAGAGGAAGTAGAGTACAGGGAGAGCATATGCGATGATGTGGCTGAGTCCGACGTTTGACACGGCGAACGAGAAGAACGCGAAGAAAACGGCATATTTTTCATACGAGGGCGAGCGCGGGAAAAGTTCGGAGAATGTCGTGCTGCATGCGGTGACGAGCCCAATGGCGGTCTTAAGACAGGCGCAGGTGATCGTAATGCCGAGCAGAATGCCGCCGGATGCGCCGAAATAATGGGATGCGATGTGATAGAGGCTGTCGCCTCCATTCGCGTCAATGCCATAGACTGTGCGGCTTTGTGCACCGACATAGGTGAGTGCGAGATAGAGCAGAGCCATGAGTGCCGGCAGCATCGCTGCGCCTGCACGCTGACCCATGGCTGCAGGGAAGATCAGATTGCCTGCGCCGAAGACAAGTCCGAAGAGCATCGAGGCAACGAAGACATATTCCTTCTTTTTCAGCCGTCGTTTCATCTGCAAAATCTTTCCATAAAGTAATTAAATATTACAAAAGTTCAATGAACCGGTTATAGCAGGGGTGGAAGGAATTTGTCAAAGGGAGAAGAAGTTGCTATAATAGAATAATATCGTTGGTGCAGAAGAGGAGGCGGCAATGCGCATCGCTCTGTTTGATTCGGGGATTGGTGGATTGACTGTGCTCAGTCACGCGCGGCGCGTACTCCCCTCAGAGGACTTCCTATTCTTCGCTGACCGTGATCATGTGCCCTATGGCACGAAATCCGTCCCTGCCGTGCGAGGCTTCGTCCGCGAGGCGTTTCATTTTCTCGTTGAGCAACAGAAGGCCGATACTGTTGTCGTTGCCTGCAATACGGCGACCTCTGTTGCGGTGGATGAGATGCGGCGGCTCTATGCGGTGCCGATCATCGGAATGGAGCCTGCGGTAAAGAAAGCGCTTGAACGCGATACGGAGCGCCGGGTGCTTGTGACGGCAACGCCGATCACCGTAAACGGTGAGAAGCTGCGCCGTCTGATCTCGGCGTATGACACAGGCGGGTGCATCGATCTTCTTGCCCTCCCGCGCCTCGTGGAATTTGCGGAGGAGAGAGAGTTTGTATCTCCGCGTGTAGAGAACTATCTCCGGAGTGCGCTTGCGCCGTATGACCTCATCAACTATTCCGCGATTGTGCTCGGGTGTACGCACTTTAATTATTTCAAAGATACACTGCGTCAAATCATGCCGCAGACAGTAGGTTTTGTAGACGGGAATGAGGGGACGGTAGAGGAATTGGCGCGTCGTACGAATCTGCGCACTGTGCCTGCAGGCGAGAGGAAGGCGCACTGCACCTTCTTTGAGTCGGGACGGCTGGTCGAGGGGGCGGAGGCGCTTGCACGGATTGAGGGGTATCTCGCGCGTGCAGAGCGCATGGAGGAAATTGTCTGAGGAATCTCAGATTCTCGAAACGAAAGGAGCATTCATGCCGATCCGTGTTGAACATCGGGTGAATTTTTACGATACAGATGCGATGGAGGTCGTGCACCATGCGAACTACATCCGCTGGTTTGAGATCGGACGTGTCGCCTACCTGCGGCGCATCGGCATCACACTAGGCGATCTGATGGAGGCAGGATATGTATTCCCAATCACGAAGGTCAGTGCAGAGTTCCATGCGCCGGGACACTTTGATGACGAGCTCGTCATCGAGACGACGGGTACGGCGCTCACAAAGGCGAAGATGGCGTTCTCATATCGCATATTGAATGAGGCGGGAACGATGCTCGTGTGCGGATTTTCGGAGAATGTATTTACGCGCCGCGACACCGGGCACATCACGCGCCTGCCGCGGCGTTTCTATGAGCCGCTGGAGGCGGCGATGGCGGCAGAGAAAGAGGGACGGGACATTGGGCGCTGAACTTGGATGGTGGATACACTTACTGATCGTCATGCTGATTGTCGCGGAGATCGGTCGGCGGGCGGTTTTTGCCTATCTCGGCACGGAGATCATCGTGCCGAAGGTCGGCGAGATGACGAAGTTTTCTCTTGTCGAACACACGGCGGAGCATCTCGTGATCGGGGCGACCATCCCATTTGCCAATGAGGGAAAGCAGTGCGGGACGATCATGGACGCGTTTCTGCGCATCCAGCTTCCCTATGAGCAGTATGACGGCGCGCTTGTACGCGGCAAGGTGGAGCTTGCCGGCGCGCCGCGTGAGGACGATTACTTTGAGGCGGTGCTGATTCAGAAGCATTCGCGCATCCATCTCGTACTCAAGGTTTCCATTGAGGGCCGCAGAGGGAATTCTCTTGAAGAGGCGATTGCGCATCTGCCCGACTTGCGGCTCGACCTCATCTACCAGGAGACTGGACGTATTCCTGCGCATTATTCAAAGGTGATGCTGAAGGTTGCGGCGCAGGAAATTGCAGATCTTGCCGGCATTGCGATTGCCCGGGAAGGGGGGAAGAAGAATGGCTGAGCTGGATATTCTTCCCGTTCCAACGCGGATCTTGACCGATGCGGACGATATTGCGGATGTGATCGAATCCTACGCCGGCCCACGGGTGACTGCAGACGATCTCGTCTGCTGCGCCGAGAGTGTGGTAGCGATCACGCAGGGGCGGATCGTCTGTCCCGAGGAGCTGAACATCTCCGCTGCCGCCCGCTTCGCATGCCGTTTTATCCCGGACTACGGCAGCCTCGCAAGTCCGCATGGAATGCAGGCGCTGATGGACGTGGAGGGAACATGGCGCGTCCTTTTTGCACTCTTTGCCGGATTCCTCGGCAAGCTTGTCGGAAAGAGCGGATTATTCTACCAGTGGGGCGGGAAGGAAGCTGCTCTGATTGACGATGTGACGGGGACGATGCCGCCGTTCGATAAGATGATCGTCTACGGTCCTGCCGAGCCGGATCGGGTTGCTGCGCGCATTTGCGAGCGTGTGGGAGCATTCGGCGCGATGGTAGCGGATGTCAATGACCTCAAGCGCTCCCGCGTGGTCGGCGTGTCGGACGGCGTGGACGGAACGCTTGCAGCAAAGCTGCTGCTGGATAATCCCTTTGGAAACGCTTCGCAAAAAACGCCGATCTGCATCGTAAAAAACTATCGGCAGTATCAGGCGGCGCATCATGCTGAGTAAATGCATCGACATACATAAGAAAAGGCGGAAAGCAGGAAGAATTTGCAGGAGATCAATCTCCGCATCAGCGCAAACATCCTGCTTTCTTTTTTATAAGTAAATGACGGAAGAGGGAAAAGCATGCCAAGAAGAGATCTGAGACGTACCGATCAGCTGCGCCCCGTGCACATCGAACGCGGATATCAGCGGTATCCTGCCGGCTCTGCCCTTGTTGAGACTGGGCATACGCGCGTTGTATGCGCAGCAACGGTAGAGGAGCGTGTACCGTTCTTTTTGAAAGGCTCGGGGACAGGGTGGGTCACGGCGGAGTACGCCATGCTCCCCGGAGCGGGGGCAGAGCGGACGGCAAGGGAGGCTGTGCGCGGCCGGCAGTCGGGACGAACACAGGAGATTCAGCGCCTCATCGGGCGTGCCCTGCGCGCGGTGGTCGACATGAAGGTACTCGGTGAGCGGACCATCCATATTGACTGTGATGTTCTTCAAGCGGACGGCGGGACACGGACTGCATCTGTGACGGGGGCATTTGTTGCACTTGTGGAAGCATGTGCGACCTTCTATACAAAGCATGGAATCTTTCCCGTGCGCGACTATGTAGCGGCGGTCAGTGTCGGCATTGACACGGAAGGAACTCCGCTCCTCGATATTTGCTATGAGGAGGATTCCAGCGCGATGGTTGACATGAACCTCGTGATGACGGGGGCGGGCGAGTTCGTCGAAGTGCAGGGGACGGGTGAAGGGCGTTCATTTTCGCGCGCGGAGATGAATGCGCTCCTCGATCTCGGCGAACGAGGTATCCGAGAGCTGATCGAACATCAGAAGACAGCGCTCGGTGAGACATTGTCCTGGCTGCCGGGGCGGGAGGGATAAGATGGAGAAGATCATTCTTATCGCCACGTCGAATGAAGGCAAGGTGCGTGAGATGGAGAAAGCTTTTGCGGGGCTGCCTGTACGCCTTGTGCCGCTTTCGCGCATACATGAGATCCTGCCGGATGCATCGGAGATCAAAGAACCTGTCGAAGACGGCGCGACCTTTATGGAGAATGCGTGCATTAAGGCACGCTGTTACAGAGAACAGACGGGGCTGGCAGCGCTTGCTGACGACTCGGGACTTGCCGTGGAGGCGCTCGACGGTGCGCCCGGTGTCCGTTCGGCACGTTATGCGGGCATGCACGGTGACGATGCGGCGAATAATGCGAAGCTCATCGCGGACCTCCGGATATGTGGCGAGGAGAATGCTGCCGCTGCTTATCACTGTGCGCTTGTGCTTGCGCTCGAGGACGGGCATGAACTCACGGCAGAGGGAACCTGCTCCGGTTATATCCGGCCTGAGGCACGCGGTACGGGGGGCTTTGGCTATGACCCATATTTTTATCTGTCGGACGGTCGGTCAATGGCGGAGCTTACGTGCGAGGAAAAGCATGAGATCAGTCATCGCGGCACCGCCCTGAAAAGAATGAAGGTGCAGCTCGAAAAATTTCTTCGCACGAGATAACGGAAGCGTGCCTTTGCCTCTGTCTGCCATGAGGAAAGTGCGGGGGGGACTTAGCATGAGGAGAAACCTCATGCCGTCCTACATTTTAGAAAGGGAAATATCGTGAAGATCGGAATTGTGAGTGACAGTCACGGAGATATCCGTGTATTTGAGGATATGCTTGCCGTACCCGGCGCAGCTGCGGTGGAACTTTGGCTGCATGCGGGGGATTTCGCCCCAGATGCGGATGATTTGGAGAAACTGACAGGCAAGCGTGTGGAGCGCGTTCTCGGCAACTGTGACGTTTACGCGGACGGCATCTATGAGGAGACGGTCGTGGAGGCAGCTGGCCACCGCATTTTTCTCACGCACGGGCATCTCTTTAACGTGCGTTTTGATACAGCGATGCTTTCCGCGGCGGCACGTGAAGCAGGGGCGGATATTGCAGTCTACGGACACACGCACACGGCGCTCGAAGAACGCGGAGATGTGACCGTGCTCAATCCGGGGAGCATTGCACGTCCGCGCGATGAGCGGAGAGGCTCTTTTATGCTTGTGGAGCTGCATGAACATGAAGTTCCGCAGGTGGAACTTCTTCGCATTCGCTAAAAAGATAAAAAACATTTGATATATGACTTGAAATACAGTGCAAACGGGATCATAATTTTTATTATCCAATGTAATACGTGAAAGAAACGATAAAGAACAATATAGAAAATGAAGCGCGGCCAAGCGTAAAAAATATCTCCTGAAATTGAATGAGATTCACTTTTCTCAAGGCTTTACGCTCTATTTGAAAAACTTGAAAGCAAGAAAAAAATATGATATAGTCTAATCAACCTGTGTATAAGTTATATTTATAGGAGGGATTATTTTGCGAGAGCTAAGCGCAAAAGAAATCACAGAGAACGTCGCCGAGATGTGCAAAGAAGCGGCGTACTATCTCCCGGATGATGTCTATAAGGGGTTAAAAAAGGGGAGAGAGACCGAGGAGTCGCCCGTCGGCAGGATTGTCTTGGATCAGATCATTCGCAACGCTGAGATCGCGCGTGAGGAGGATCGTCCATATTGCCAGGACACAGGGATGACCATTGTGTTTGTGGAGGTCGGGCAGGATCTCCATATCACCGGTGGCCTCTTGGAGGATGCGATCAACGAGGGAATTGCAAAGGGATATACGGAAGGGTACCTGCGCAAATCGGTTGTTGCGGAGCCCCTTTTTAACCGAAAGAATACACAGAACAATACGCCGGGTGTGATCTACACAAAGATCATTGCCGGCGATCAGCTCAACATTACGATCGCGCCCAAAGGCTTCGGTTCGGAAAACAAGTCCGGCGTGAAGATGCTGGTTCCTGCAGATGGTGTTGAGGGTGTAAAGAATGCTGTCATGGAGATCATTCAGCATGCGGGTCCGAATCCGTGTCCTCCCGAGGTGGTCGGTGTCGGTATCGGCGGAACGATGGATCAGGCGGCACTCCTTTCGAAGAAGGCGCTTACGCGGCCGATTGATCAGCGGCATGCAATGCCGGAGTATGCACAACTCGAGAATGAGCTCCTCGAGATGATCAACAAGACGGGCATTGGTCCCCAGCTTGGAGGGACGACCACCGCGCTTGCCGTGAATATTGAATGGGGGGCAACGCACATCGCAGGGCTTCCGGTTGCGGTGACCATCTGCTGCCATGCCCTTAGGCATGCGCATCGAGTGCTCTGACACTGTGTATTATCGTTAGGGAGGAATGCTCAATGGCGGACAGTATCCGTATTACGACTCCGTTTACAGAAGAAATGTCTCGCAAGCTCAAGGCCGGTGACAGTGTCCTGATTACGGGGACGATCATCAGTGCGCGCGATGCGGCGCATAAGGCGATGACCGAGGCCCTTGCAAAAGGAGAACCTCTGCCGGTTGACTGGCACGATCAAATTGTCTACTACCTTGGACCGACGCCGGCAAAGCCGGGCGACCCGATCGGTTCGGCAGGCCCAACGACATCCGGCCGCATGGATGCGTATACTCCGACGATGTTGGAACAGGGCATCAAAGGCATGGTCGGCAAGGGCTCGCGTTCGGCAGCCGTTGTCGAGTCGATGAAGAAGCATGGCGCCACCTATTTTGCTGCGGTCGGCGGTGCGGCGGCCCTGATTGCAAAGTCTGTGAAGAAGTATGAAGTCGTAGGGTACCCGGAACTTGGCCCCGAAGCCGTCGCAAAGCTAACGGTCGAAGATTTCCCCTGTATCGTTGTGATTGATTCCGAGGGCAATAACTTCTATGAAATGGGACAGAAACCCTATCGCAAACTTTGATTTGACTACGCATGCGGATGGTTTGGCGCATGACGAATCATTCGGGGAGCAGCTCCGGAGATGTTCCGGAGCTGCACTTCCAGAGGTCTACATATTTTAGGAGGTATGAAATGTTCCACACAACCTTTTACATGCGGCGCCTGCATTCCTTGGTCGGACTTATCGTCATCGGCGTTTTCCTCTTTGAGCACGTCTTTACAAACTCGACCGTGCTAGGCGGAGCGAAGGCCTTCAACGATGCGCTGGCCATGATGGATCTTATCCCGCGTCCGCTTTTCTACGGGCTCGAGGTGTTTGCCATCGCGCTGCCGATTCTCTTTCACGCGATTTATGGCATCTATATCGCTGCGCAGGCGAAGAACAATCCCGGCAATTATGGCTACGTCCGCAACTGGCAGTTTGCCGTTCAGCGTTATACGGCATGGCTGCTCATTCCGTTCCTCATCTGGCATGTAGGCTATATGCGCGTGTGGGAAAAGGGCATCATGGGGACACATATTAACTATGACCTCCTCTATACCTATTTTGTGACGGGGGATTATGCCATTTTACACACAGTGCTCTATACGCTCGGCATGATTGCAGCGATCTTCCATTTCTGCAATGGGATTTCGACATTCTGCATGACATGGGGCATTGCAAAGGGGCCGCGCGCGCAGTCTGTGATCAATGCGCTTGCGATGAGCCTCTGTACGCTGATGAGTCTTGTTACGCTCGCCTTCATGGGCAGCTATTTCATGTGAGAACTGCAGCAAAGGAGAGTAAGAATGGCTAAAGTACCAGAAAATAAGGTTATCATCGTCGGCGGCGGTCTGGCAGGGCTGCTCGCTGCGATGAGGGTCTGCGAGGGCGGCGGTACGGTTGACCTCTTTTCCTATTGCCCGGTGAAGCGTTCGCACTCGCTCTGCGCACAGGGCGGTATGAATGCCTGCATGGATACGAAGGGCGAGCACGACAGCGTCTATGAGCACTTCGATGATACGGTCTACGGCGGTGACTTCCTCGCGGATCAGCTTGCGGTCAAAGGCATGGTTGAGGCTGCGCCGAAGCTCGTCAAGATGTTTGACCGGATGGGGGTTCCGTTTACGCGTACGGCAGAGGGTGTGCTTGATCTGCGCAACTTCGGCGGACAGAAGAATAAGCGTACGGTATTCGCGGGCTCTACGACCGGTCAGCAGCTTCTCTACGCACTCGATGAGCAGGTGCGCCGCTGGGAAGTCAAAGGCAAGGTTACAAAATATGAGTTCTGGGAATACATCCGCGCGATTAAGAATAAGGACGGCATTGTCCGCGGCATTGTTGCGCAAAACATGAATTCAAACGAGATTAAATCGTTCCCGGCAGATGTTGTCATACTGGCGACAGGCGGACCCGGACAGGTGTTCGGACGCTGTACGGCGTCCACAATCTGCAACGGCTCGGCGGTTTCCTCCGCATATCAGCAGGGCGCACACATTGGCAACCCGGAATTCATTCAGATTCACCCGACAGCGATTCCGGGCTCGGATAAGAACCGTCTCATGTCTGAAGCATGCCGCGGCGAGGGCGGGCGCATCTGGACGTATAAGGACGGAAAGCCGTGGTATTTTCTCGAGGAGATGTACCCGGCATACGGCAATCTTGTTCCCCGCGATGTTGCCTCCCGCGCAATCTTCAAGGTCTGTGTCCATATGGGCCTCGGCATTGACAATGACCGCCGTGTTTATCTCGACCTCTCCCATATTCCCGCGGACTACCTCGAGCGCAAGCTCGGCGGCATCCTCGAGATGTATTCGGAGTTTGTCGGTCAGGACCCGCGCAAGGTACCGATGGAGATCTTCCCATCCGTGCACTATTCGATGGGCGGTATCTGGGTCGACCGCAATCACCATACAAACCTCCCGGGGCTTATGGCGGCCGGTGAGTGCGACCATCAGTACCATGGTGCGAACCGTCTTGGTGCGAATTCACTTCTCTCGGCGGCATACTCGGGCTTTATCGCAGGGCCTGAGGCATTGCGCTGGGCCCGCAGCGGCGAGCTCGGGACTGCCCTTACAGAGGAAGAGATGGAGAGCGCGCGCAAAGAGGCCGTTGAGGAGTTCGACAGAATCCGCAATATGACAGGCTCGGTCAATGCGCATCAGCTCCATCAGGAGATGGGCGAGATCATGTATGATTACGTCTCCATCGAGCGTGACAATAAGGGCCTTGATATCTGCCTTGAAAAGCTCAAGGACATCCTGAAGCGTTGGGATGACATCGGCGTGACGGATCATGGGACATGGGCGAACCAGGAAGCGATGTTCGTACGTCAGCTGCGCAATATGATTCTCTATGCGATGGCGGTTACGAAGGCGGCGCGCTGCCGCGATGAGAGCCGCGGCGCACATGCCAAGATCCTGCTTGACGAGAGCGGCGAACGCATGACCGATGCCGACGGCGAGCTCGTCTTCTATGGCCGTGATGACGAGCACTTTATGAAGACCTCCATCGTAGACTACGATCCGAAGACAGAGGAACCGATTATCAGCTACATGGATTTTGAGCATTCGCTCATCAAGGCACGTGCGCGCAACTATGCCGTTGCCAAGAAGGAGTAGGGGAGGATAGCAGTCATGGCAGAACAGAAAAAAGTTCGTTTTATCATTGAGCGCCAGGACGGACCGAATGAAAGCCCGTATACGCAGGAATTCGAGGTCGACTATCGTACCGGTCTCAACGTCGTTGCAGCACTCATGGAGATTCAGAAGAACCCTGTGACCGTCGACGGCAAGCGCGTTCCGCCTCCGGTCTGGGAGTGCAACTGCCTCGAGAAGGTCTGCGGTGCATGCATGATGGTCATCAATGGCCGTGCGCAGCAGGCATGCTGCGCGCTGGTAGATCACCTTGCACAGCCGATTCGCATACAGCCGGCGCGTACATTCCCGGTCATCCGCGATCTTCTCATTGACCGATCAGTTATGTTTGAGAGCCTCAAGCGCATTCACGGCTGGATTGAGGTGGACGGCACATGGGACGTTAAGGATGCGCCGATTCAGAATCCCTATACGGCTGAGACTTGCTATGAGCTGTCGCACTGCATGACCTGCGGCTGCTGCCTCGAGGCGTGTCCGAATGTCGGACCTCAGTCGGATTTCATCGGGCCCGCGCCGACGGCACAGACGCTGCTGTTCAATCTGCATCCGCTCGGAAAGTTCGATGCACCGAAACGTCTCAATGCACTGATGGAAAAGGGCGGCATCACGAGCTGCGGCAACAGTCAGAACTGCGAGCGCGTCTGTCCGAAAAGCATTAAGCTGACGCAGCATCTTGCTCAGCTGAACCGCGAGGTCAACAAGCAGGCGCTGCGCAACATGTTCAACCATTAATTGAATTCCGGTGCAGAAATTGGATATAGTAAGAAGGGGCTGACCTTTATTGGTCAGCCCCTTTTCACTGTGAAATTCTTACGAGGATTTTTTCATTCCGCTCGAAAGATAATTGGCGGCAAGGGAGCCGGAGATGTTGTGCCAGACGCTGAAGAGCGCGCCGGGGATGGCAGCTGCCGCACCGAAGTGGAGGAGTGCAAGCGAAGTTGCGAGCCCCGAGTTCTGCATGCCAACCTCGATGGAGACGGCTTTGACCTTCGCCATATTCATACCGAGCGCTTTGGCGACGAGAAAGCCGAGTGCGTAGCCGAGGAGGTTGTGGCATATGACGACGAGCATGATGAGGGCGCCCGTCTCGATGATGCGTTCCGCATTCGCTGAGACAACGCCGCCGACGATGAGCACAATAGCAATGACCGAGATGAGCGGGAGGATTTTGATTGCCTTTTGCACGGGCCGTTCAAAGAAATGGTTGATGAGAATGCCGAGGATGATCGGAGCGATGACGACCTGCGCGATGGAGATCATCATTTTCTCTGCCGGGATGTCAATCCACTGACCGGCCAGCCAGAGCGTGAGAAGAGGCGTCATAATCGGCGCGAGAATGGTGGACGCCATCGTCATAGAGACGGAGAGTGCGACATCGCCGCGCGCGAGGTAGGTCATGACATTGGACGACGTACCGCCGGGACAGGTGCCGACGAGGATAACGCCTGCCGCAAGTTCCGGCGGGAGGGCGAAGGCATGTGCCAGCGCCCATGCGAGGAGCGGCATGATGCCGAACTGTGCGACCGTACCGATGAATACGTCACGCGGGCGCTGGAGGACAAGCTTAAAATCCGCAAAGCGGAGCGTCATACCCATGCCGAACATGACGACGCCGAGCAGGATCGTGATCCACGGCACTGTCCAAATGAATGTCCACGGCTGAAAAAGGGAGATGCCCGCGATGAGAATGACGAATAATGCCATATAACGCGAAACAAAATTACTGAGCTGTTCGAGTGTCTGCATATATGCAAACTCCTTTCATTCGTGCGAGATTTTGATGAAACTCTTCATCTTTTTTAGGGCACTTCCGTCGGCGATCGTTTGTCGTGCTGCAGCAATGCCGTCGGCAATAGAGGATGCGCGGCCGCCGATATAGATTGCAGCGCCTGCGTTCATGAGACAGATGTCTGCGCGTGCGTCACGGATCTCTCCGGCGAGGATGCCGCGCGTGACGGCAGCATTTTCTTCGGGAGAACCGCCGCGAATCATATCTTTCGATGCGGGCGCAATGCCGAAATCCTCCGGGCGTATCTCATAGGAAGTCTCATTGCCTCCTGCGATCTCGCGCACCATTGTTGGAGCACCGATCGAAATTTCATCCATGCCGTCCATTCCGTGGACGATGAGCGCGCGTTTCACACCGAGTTCGGGCAATACTTTTGCAAGCGGGCGCAGGAGGTGCTCGCCGTAGACGCCGAGCAGCATGCAGGCAGGGCGTGACGGATTCGTGAGGGGGCCGAGAATGTTAAATACCGTGCGAATGCCGAGCTCGCGGCGAATCGCTCCGACATGTTTCATCGATTGGTGGTAGCGCTGGGCAAAGAGGAAAGCGAGACCGATGGAGCGAAGCTCTTCGCGCACTTTCTCGGGCGGTTGGTCGATGTTTATGCCGAGCGCCTCCAGGCAGTCCGCGGTACCGCTTTTCGACGACGCCGCACGGTTGCCGTGCTTGCAGACTTTCAGTCCGGCTGCTGCCGCGAGGAACGAGGCTGTTGTCGAAACGTTGATGCTGCCTGAGTGATCGCCGCCTGTACCGACGATATCAATCACGTCCATGTCATGCTCGACTGTCTCGGCATGCGCGCGCATTGCCGCTGCAGAGCCGGAGATCTCGTCAATCGTCTCCATGCCGCTGCTCTTTGTTGAGAGTGCTGCAAGGTAGGCGGCATTTTCAACCGCAGAGGTTTCGCCCGACATGATTTCGTTCATGACGGCGTACGCCTCATCATAGGAGAGATCCTGCTTATCCACGACTTTTTGAATCGCTTCTTTTATCATTCCGTTTCCCCCTTGATAATTTTTTCCTTAGCATATAAAATGACAGTGCTGTATTATATCACAAGTTCCCGCGAGGGGAAAGGAAAAATAGGAGAGAGTATGTTTGAACCGCGTTTTACAACGCTGAATATGAACGAAATTTTGAAGTATCTCGGCTTTCGCGGGCAGGAGCTTACAGAGGAAATCGCGGCGCAGATTCGCCGCTGTACGGATGAGGTGCTGGCAGCGGCAACCCCGCGTCTGACCTATCGGCAAGTGCCGTTGGAGAACGGCGCCGTGCTCGGTGTCACATTTGAGGGCCGCGATATCCCGCGTATGCTTGCGCCGTGCGAGGAGGCTGTTCTCTTCGGCGCGACGCTCGGTCCCGGGGTAGAGCGCCTGATGATGCGCTATGAGGTCATGAATGCAGCGGACTCTGTCATCATGGACGCGTGTGCGAGTACGGCGATCGAGAATATCTGCAATAATTTCGAGAGCGATATGCGCGCTGCTGTGGAGGCAGAGGGGCGTTATCTGACCGATCGCTTCAGTCCGGGGTACGGCGATCTGCCGATCTCGGAGCAGCCGAAATTTTTTGCTCTGCTCGATATGACGCGGCGCGTTGGGGTCTCGCTGACGCCGACGACGATCATGGTGCCGCGCAAATCGGTGACGGCGATCATGGGGATCGCCCGGACACCACAGCCGCATCGTCCTCCGGACTGCGAGAGCTGTCTCATGTTCCGCAGCTGCCCCTTCCGCAAGGCTGGGCGCAGGTGCAGAGAGGGCGCAAAAACGTAAAGAAAATTCCGTACGTGAGAGTGAAGGAGTCGGAATGAAAGACATTATTATATTGGATGGTGGGATGGGGACTGAGCTGCAGGCGCGGGGGCTTGCGCCGGGCGAGCGCCCCGAGCTCTTCGGCATAGAGCATCCCGAAGTGGTCGAGGAAATTCATCGGAACTACATCGCCGCGGGCAGCCGCGTTATTTACAGCAATACGTTCGGAGCGAACGGGCATAAACTCGCAGGAACAGGCAAGACCGTCGCCGAAGTCATCGGGGCAAATGTGCAGATTGCGCGCCGTGCGGCAGAGCACTCCGGTGTGGAAGGGGTGCGTGTTGCGCTCGATGTCGGTCCCATCGGAGAGCTGGTCGAGCCGCTTGGCACGCTCTCCTTTGAAGCGGCCTATGAACTTTTCCGCGAAATGGCGGTTGCGGGAGAGGAGGCGGGTGCCGATCTCATCATCTTTGAGACGCTGACCGATCTCTATGAAGCAAAGGCGGCCGTACTCGCAGCAAAGGAGCATACGAAGCTGCCCATTTGGGTGACGATGACCTTCGAACAGAATGGACGCACCTTTCTTGGTGCAGCTGTACCGTCTGTCGCGGTTACACTGGACGCGCTCGGTGTTGCGGCAATCGGCGTCAACTGCTCGCTTGGTCCCGTAGAACTTCTGCCGATTGTCGATGAACTAATGGAGTGGACGGATCTGCCTGTCATTGTGAAGCCCAATGCGGGTCTGCCCGATCCACGTACGGGCGCCTATGAGATGACGGCAGAGGAGTTTGGCCGGGAGATGGCGGAGTTCGCGCGGCGCGGCGCCGTTATCATGGGCGGCTGCTGCGGCACAAATCCGGAGTTCATTCGGGCACTTGCTGCTTCTGTTGCAAGCGGCGCTGCGGAGCGGCCTGAGCGCAGGAAGCGCAAGGGCATCGCCTCGCCGGGGCGCGTTGCTGAATACGGAAAACTGAATGTCATCGGCGAACGCATCAATCCGACGGGCAAGAAGCGTCTCCAGCAGGCTCTTCTTGAGGAGGACTACGGGTACATCAAGAAGCTCGCCATATCCCAGCAGGAAGCGGGCGCGCAGGTGCTCGACATCAATGTCGGTGCGCAGGGCGTTGATGAGGAGAAGATTATTCCGTATGTCGTCAAGGCCGTACAGAGCGTGGTTGATCTGCCTCTGCAAATCGACTCGGCAAATCCGAAGGTCATTGCAGCGGCGCTGCGCGTGACAAACGGGCGTGTCATCATCAACTCGGTCAGCGGTGAACGCGAGCGTATGGATGCTATCTTCCCGCTTGCCAAACACTATGGGGCGGCTGTGCTCGGCCTTGCGATGGACGAGAAGGGGCTGCCGGAGACTGCCGCAGACCGCATCGCGGTCGCCGAGCGCATTGTCGCAGAGGCAGAGCGCTACGGCATCGAACGTGAGGATATCATCATCGACTGTCTGACACTCACCGTTTCAGCCCAGCAGAATCAGGCAATGGAGACCCTGCGTGCCGTGCGGGAGGTGCACGAGCGCCTCGGACTGCATTGTGCGCTCGGCGTCAGCAATATCTCATTCGGCCTCCCGGCACGCGTGCATATGACGGAAAACTTTCTCATACAGGCGATGCATGTCGGCCTTGATTTCCCCATTGTCAATCCGAACACAAAGGAGATCATGGATGCTGTCATCTCCTTCCGCGCGGTCTCTGGTGAGGATGTGGACTGCGCCGCCTATATTGCACGCTTTGCACCGGAGCAGGCGGAGATACGGCGACGCAAGGAACTTGGCATTACGGGCAGCGAGTCGCCGGATGCCGTACAGACCGCTGCAGCAGACGGCGCTGACGACGTTGACCCGCTTATGGACGCGATCATCCGAGGGCTGAGTGATGATGCTGAGCGCATCACGCGGAAGCTTCTCACGGAGAAAGCGCCGATGGAGATCATCCAGGAGAAGGTCATCCCTGCGCTCGATATTGTGGGCGACCGCTATGAGAAGGAAATTATCTTCCTCCCGCAGCTCATCAATGCGGCAAATGCCGCGACGGCAGGTCTTGAACTCATCAAAGCCCGCCTTGCCGAGGAGGGGCAGGGCGTTTCGAAAGGGAAGATCATCCTTGCCACAGTGGAAGGGGATATCCATGACATTGGCAAGAACATTGTCAAGGTTGTCCTGGAGAATTACGGCTACCAGATTATCGACCTCGGGCGCGACGTGCCCGTTACGCGCGTGGTGGAGGTCGCCATCGAAAAGCAGGTCGGACTGATCGGGCTCTCCGCACTCATGACGACGACTGTTACAGCAATGAAGCGCACCATCGATGCTCTGCATGAGGCAGGGCATGAATGTGAAACCGTGGTCGGCGGTGCTGTGCTGACAGAGGATTATGCGCGTGAAATTGGCGCGGATCACTATGCCGGCGATGCGCGGAGCATTGTCGAGATCGCGCGCCGCGTACTCGGATAGCGCGGCAGGGAGGCTGAATACAGATGGCGCAAAACAGCGCAGATATACGAGAACACATCAAAAAAGAGCCGCTGGTTTTTGACGGCGGCATGGGCACATACTATGCCCAAAAGACGCATACCCACGGGAAAGGTGTTGAGCTCGCCAATATAGAGACACCTGCCGTTGTCGGGGCTATTCATACGGAGTACCTGCAGGCAGGCGCACAGGCGATCAAGACCAATACCTTCGCTGCAAACCGTATCGTCTACCAGGGCGACGAATCTCTTGTGCGGCGTATCATCCGTGCGGGATGGGAAATAGCAGCGCGCGCGGCAGAACCGTTCGGAGCTTATGTATTTGCCGACATTGGTCCTGTTACGGGCCTGCCGCATACAGACATCATCGCAGAGTATCGCTTCCTCGCCGATACATTTCTCGCATGCGGTGCGACGCACTTCCTCTTCGAGACCAACGCGTCAATTGAGGGCTTGATCGAGACGGCAGCACACATCAAACGCATATGCCCCCATGCCTTCATCCTGGCCTCGTTCTCTGCGCTGCCCGGCGGCTATACGCGTGACGGACGCTTCGCCGAGGATCTGATTCATGAGGCGGCAGAGAGCGGATCGATTGATGCCGTCGGTTTTAACTGTGTAAATGGCGTGCGGCAGATGCGGGAACTGGGTCATCATCTTGGGATGACGTCCCTGCCTCTTTCCCTCATGCCGAATGCGGGGCATCCGATCGTTGTCGACGGACGTACATTCTATGAGAGCGCTCCGGAGTATTTCGGCACAAGTCTTGCCGCGATCGTGCGCGATGGCATCTCGATTGTCGGCGGCTGCTGCGGTACGACGCCGGAGCATATCCGTGCGCTTTGTGCCGCACTTGCGGACGGTACGGGCGAGATTGACGAGGAAGGCGAAGAGACCCGCGTCCAACCGATGGAAGTTCCGCTCAGTCCCTTTTTTGATGCGTTGAAATCCGGAGGGAAGCCCATCGCTGTCGAGCTTGACCCGCCGGAGACCGGAAATGCAGATAAATTCCTTGTCGGGGTGCGTGAGCTGCAGGCAGCGGGCATTTCTGCCATTACTATTGCGGATAATCCCATCGCGCGCGCGCGTATGGACGCGGCGATGCTTGCCGGGCGCGTCCACCGCGAGCTCGGCATCGAGCCCATCCCGCATATGACCTGCCGCGACCGCAACCTCAACGCGATCAAATCCATTCTCCTCGGACTGAGCGCCGAGGGCGTGCACAATATGATCGCGATCACGGGGGACCCGATCCCAACAGCAGAGCGCGATGAGGTCAAGAGCGTCTATCAGTTCAATTCACGCAAGCTTGCCTCATTTGTCACGAGCCTCGGTTCACGCGGAGATATCGTGCCGTTCCATGTGTTTGGAGCACTCAATGTCAATGCAAAGCATTTTCCGTCGCAGCTCGGACTTGCACGGAAAAAGATGGAAGCGGGCATGACAGGGTTCTTTACCCAGCCTGTCCTGAGTGAGCGTGCAAAGGAAAACCTGCAAACGGCACGCGACATGCTCCCCGGCGCGTTTATTCTCGGGGGCATTATGCCTGTTGTCAGCGAGCGGAACGCCCGTTTTATGGAAAGCGAGATCGTGGGCATTCACGTTGAGGAGCGCATCATCAGCGCATACCGTGGGCTGGACCGGACTGCAGCGGAAGAACTCGCCGTCCGTCTCTCACTTGCGATTGCAAAAGACATCGAACCATATATTGACGGCTACTATATCATTACGCCGTTTTCAAGGACGGCGCTCATCGCGCGGATTGTCGAAGGCATTAAAGAAAGGGGAGAAATACGATGAACACAACGCTCAAGGACATCATTGAGCGCCGCAGCATTCGGAAGTTCAAAACGGATGAGGTGCCGCATGCGCTGATCGATAAGGTAATCGAAGCCGGGTTGTATGCGGCCAGCGGAAAAGGAAAGCAGTCTCCGATCATCGTTGCTGTGACAAATCCCGATCTGCGGGCACGAATCGCCCGCGACAACTGCCGCATCGGCGGTTGGGAAGAGGGAACGGATCCCTTTTATGGTGCCCCTGTGATTCTCATTGTGCTCGCTCCGAAAGAGGGACATACATCGGTGCAGGACGGGAGCCTCGTCCTCGGCAACCTTATGCTCGCAGGGCATGCACTGGGGCTTGGCACCATATGGATTAATCGTGCAAAGGAAGAGTTTGAAGAACCTTTCTATCAAAAACTGCTGAAAAAATTGGGCATCGAGGGTGCGTATATCGGTGTCGGGCACTGTGCGCTCGGCTACCGCAGCGGCGATCTGCCGAAGCCGCCCACCCGCCGCGCAAATCGCGTGTATTATGTTTCGTAGCTTACGCATACCGCAGAACAACTTGTTAAAAGAGCCGATTTTGACCGTCTCACGATGGTCAAAATCGGCTCTTTGCTTTTAGTGCAGCGGAGCGCTTCCCAGCGTCATCGGCAGCGTATGCGCCGCACTTGCCATGGCACGCAGGTCCGCAGAGGATTTCTCTGCCCAGATTGTTGCCACCTTTTTTTGAAACGCAAGAGCGGAGAGGGGTTCTTTTTGTTGTGTACGTATATTTGCACGGATGATCTCCGCAAACTTCTCGGGTAGATGTGCCGTACGCTGCGCCAGCAGAATCTTTAGATTCGTATCAATCAGATAGAGATGAATTGTCGGATCAGAGAGACTCTCTTCATCGGGCAGCAGATCTTTCTTCACAAGAGAGAGGGAGAGCGGGGCGTCCCCCCAGCCGTCACGGAAGATGCCGTCAATGCGGTAGAGTAGGAAAAGAACACCGCTCTCCTCAGTCACGGCAAGCTCGATTTCTCCTGTGCGGAATGCCTCGACGGCGACAGCGTCTGTTCGCGAGAGCTGGAGCACGAACATCATACCGTTTTTATCCGCTTGGAACATGCCGCCGTCTGCCTGCGCAAGGACCGGCAGCGGAAAAGGATCGCCGACGGAAAAATTTACAGATGTGCCCATATAAGTCCTCCTATGTACCACAATTTTCTTGATTATATCGTTCCAATGATGATTCTTCAAGAAATAATGCCTGGAAATTTTCTTGCCTTACATCACAAAACACCGTACAATAAGGGAAAAATTCCAGAGAGGTGACGGGATGATTAAAAAGGGAATTATCCTCGCGGGAGGATCGGGAACACGGCTCTATCCGCTGACGAAGGTCGTATCAAAGCAGCTCATGCCAATCTATGACAAGCCAATGATCTACTATCCGCTGAGCACACTTATGCTCGCAGGGATACGCGACATTCTCATCATTACGACACCGGAGGACAGCGCGCTCTATCAGGCACTGCTCGGTGATGGAAGCCAGCTCGGTCTTTCCGTATCATACGCTGTTCAGCCGTGCCCCGACGGACTTGCCCAGGCATTTATTATTGGCGCAGACTTCATTGCGGGTGACGCCTGTGCGCTCGTACTCGGTGACAATATCTTCTATGGCTCCGACTTTGCGCAGGTCCTTCAAAGCGCCGTACAGCGCGAAGAGGGGGCGACCGTGTTCGCCTACTACGTATCCGATCCCGAGCGCTACGGCGTCGTCTCCTTTGACGAAGCGGGACAGGCACTTGCCCTTGAGGAGAAGCCAGCGCGGCCGCAATCAAACTATGCTGTCACGGGACTCTATTTCTATGACAGCGATATCGTCAATATTGCGCGCGGGATTCGTCCGTCTGCACGCGGTGAGTTGGAGATTACCGATGTCAATATTGCCTACCTCACGGCGGGGAAACTTCATGTAGAGCGCCTGCGGCGCGGCTATGCATGGCTCGACACAGGCACACATGAGTCTCTGCTCTCGGCAGCAACCTTCGTCCAGACCATACAGGCGCGGCAGGGGCTCAAAATCTCCTGCATTGAGGAGATTGCCTATCGCATGGGTTACATCGACGCGGAACAGGTTCTGCGTCTCGCCGAGCCGCTTGCAAAGAACGAATACGGAATTTATTTGAAGCGCCTCATCAAAGATGTATAGGAGATATCTATGAATGTGATTGAGACGGCGCTCGAGGGCGTCTTCATCCTCGAACCTCAGGTGTTCGGCGATGCGCGTGGCTGGTTCATGGAGAGCTGGTCGCAGAAAAAGATGGAGAATGCAGGTATCAATGTTAACTTTGTGCAGGACAACCATTCCTTCTCCGCGCAAAGGGGAACACTGCGCGGACTGCACTATCAGCTGAATCCAATGGCACAGGCAAAACTTCTGCGTGTCTCGCGAGGGGCAATATTTGATGTTGCCGTAGATATTCGCCGCGGATCGCCAACCTATGCAAAGTGGGTCGGCATCGAGCTTTCGGCAGAGAACTATCGGCAGCTCTTTATTCCACGCGGGTTTGCGCATGGTTTCATCACGCTCACCGATAATGTCGAGGTGCAGTACAAGGCAGACAATTTCTACGCGCCTGGCTGCGACGGCAATATTCGTTGGAATGACCCCGTGATCAGCATCGTTTGGCCAATGAACCCCCGTGTCCTTTCAGACAAAGATGCCGCCGCACCAACACTATCCGAACGGAATGAATTGAACTTTACATATAGCTTGTGAGAATGGGGAGGTTTTTACAAAGAAACATGAAAAAATGAAGAAAAAGGGCTTGACGGAAGTTCTTGTGCGTGTTATATTATGACAGTCGCGCCGATGCGGGCAAAGCGCATGGGGAAAAGCTCATGAACCCCCGTAAT
>NZ_GG749281.1:304432-355668 GCF_000160555.1 Centipeda noxia ATCC 43541 | reverse complement strand
GATCAAGACAAAAACAGTGCTCACCAAGAGCACTTTCCCGCATCAGCGCGACTGTCATAATATAACACGCTCATATTCTTTCGTCAAGTATATTTTCAAGGTTTTTCATTATTTTTGCATATTATATTTTTCTTTCCATATAATATTTATCGATTGCGCGTTGATTGTTCCTTGTTTCTTTCATTTGCCTATGGTATTCTATGATAGAATTTATCCAAGAGAAATGTCCCCTGAAAGGAAATTGATATGCCGAAAAATCCGGTAAAGCATCAGTGCAGCTTCTGCAAGCGCATCATCGACGTGCGCGATCAATACGATATGCCGATCTACGATCCGAATACAGGCTTTGCAATCTGCAAGGACTGTGTGCGTGAGATCAACCGTTTCCTCGACGAGCACGACGCGTCCGTCTCCTCGGAGGAGCGCACATCGTTCCGCATGCAGCTCGACGACGTGCTCGAAAAGACGCGCCCGCACCTCATCAAAGAGTATCTGGACTCCTATATCATCAAGCAGGATCGCGCGAAAAAGATCCTCGCCGTCGCGGTCTACAATCACTATAAGCGCATGAAGTACGGCTACGAAAAGGAAGGCGAGGAGACGGAGATCGAGAAGTCGAACGTCATTATGCTCGGGCCCTCGGGCTGCGGCAAAACGGCACTGCTCTCCCATCTCTCGAAGCTCCTCGACGTGCCGTTCACGGTGACGGACGCCTCGAGCCTCACGGAGGCGGGCTTTGTCGGCGCGGATGTCGAGGTGGCCGTGCGCAATCTCTACTACGCGGCGGACAAGGACGTGGAGCGGGCAGAGCACGGCATCATCTATCTCGACGAGTTCGACAAGATTGCGCGCAAGTCCGGCGCGAACAACTCCATCACCGCCGACCCCGGTCACGAGGGCGTACAGCAGGCACTGCTGAAGATGCTCGAGGGCAGCGTCGTGGAGTTCACGGCGCGCGGGCAGCGCAAGCATCCGGAGGCGCCGACCATCAAGGTGGACACGAAGAACATCCTATTCATCGTCGGCGGCGCGTTCGTCGGCATCGAGAAGGTGATCTCCAAGCGCCTCAAAAAGGGCAATGTCTCCATCGGTTTCGGTGCAGAGGTGCGCGGCAAGGACATCGAGAAGGAGTTCGATACGCTCATTCATCAGGTGACGCCCGAGGATCTGATGGAGTACGGCATCATCCCCGAGATCATCGGGCGTCTGCCCGTCATCTGCACGCTGGAGACGCTGGATGAGGACGCCCTCCTGCGCATTCTCACCGAGCCCATCAACGCGCCCGTACGTCAGTACGAGAAGCTGCTCGCGATGGACGGCGTGGAACTCGTCTTTACCGAGGACGCACTGCGCGCCGTCGCAAAGAAGGCGATCGAGCGCAAGACCGGCGCGCGCAGCCTCAAGGGCATCATCGAGGAGGTCATGCTCGATGTGATGTTCGACATCCCGCGCGAGACCGCCCCGCGCCGAGTCACCGTGACGAAGGAATGCATCACGGAGGGCGCGGCCCCGATCGTCGAGGTCGCAGCGGCGGGATGAGAAATTTCATCTAAAAACAGTCGACGAAAAAGAGCGCATCGCGTGCGTTGAGAATGGCACGCGATGCGCTCTTTCTGTTGATTTGTTTAGTCCTTCATACGCGGCAGGGTCATCGTGCCGAAGGCTTTTTCCTTGCGGTGGCAGTGCGGGCACTCATTCTCGATGAGTCCCGTGTAGCCGCAGACGGGATCGCGGTCGACGGGGTGGTTGATGGAGAAGTACCCCATATCCGCGTCGTGCATGGCGCGCACGACCTTCTCGAACGCCTTGACGTTCTTCGACGGATCGCCGTCCATCTCGATGTAGGCGATGTGTCCCGCGTTCTCGAGCGCGTGGTACGGTGCCTCGATTCGGATTTTGTCGTAGGCGCTGATTTCGAAGTAGACGGGCACATGGCTGGAGTTTGTCATGTAGGAGCGGTCGGTGACGCCCGGGATATTGCCGTACGCCTTCTTGTTGGCACGCTGGAACTGTCCCGCCGTGCTCTCCGCCGGGGTGCCGAACGTTGACCAGTTGCGGTGCTCCGCCTCCGTGTAGGCGTCCGTGCGTTCGCGCATATGCCCGATGATCCGAAGGCCGAGTTCCTGCGCCTCCTCGCTCTCGCCGTGATGCTTGCCCGTGAGCGCGACGAGGCACTCGGCAAGGCCGCAGAAACCGATGGAGAACGACGCGTGCTTTAAGAGGTCCTTGATGGAGTCGACGGGGCTCGCTTTCTCGCTGTCGAGCCAGACGCCCTGTCCCATGAGGAACGGATAGTTGTAGACATGTTTTTCCTCGATGACCTTCAGACGGTCGAGGAGATAGTCGTGGCAGAGTTCGATGTAGTAGTCGTAGAGCTCCCAGAATTTATCGAGATCGCCCTTTGCCTCGAGCGCGAGCTTGGGCAGGTTGATCGTCGTAAAGGAGAAGTTGCCGCGGCTGCCCGACTGCTCGGGGCCGTTGACGTTGCTCATGACGCGCGTGCGGCAGCCCATCGTCGCAACGCAGCTGTTGTAGTCGCCGGGCTTGTAGTACTGGAGGTTGTACGGCGCATCGATGTTGACGTAGTTCGGGAAGAGCCGGCGCGCACTGACGCGGCAGGACTCGATGAAGAGGTCGTAGTTCGGATCCTCGGGGTTGTAGTTGACGCCCGCCTTCAGCTGGAATACGGAGATCGGGAAGATCGCCGTCTCACCGTTGCCGAGGCCGTTCCAAATGGCGCTGAGCACCTCGCGGGTGACGAGGCGCCCCTCGGGCGAGGTGTCCATGCCGTAGTTGATGGAGCTGAACGGCACCTGAGCGCCCGCGCGCGAGTGGAGTGTGTTGAAGTTGTGGATGAGCGCCTCCATCGCCTGATGCGTCTCCTCCTCGACGCTCTCACAGGCGAGCTGATAGATCGTATCCGCATCCGCCTCGAGCTCCTGTGCGACCGGCGTCTCAAACGCTGCGCTGTAAACGACGTTCAGTGCGCGCTGCAGTTCTGCACGCGCAAGCGCCGCCCGCTCCTCGTCCTGGTTCTCCGCGTAGACGCAGACGGCGAAATCGAGCTCATGGCGCAGTGCCTTTTTGAACGCTTCATGGGTGAACTGCCCGCGTCCGAGACGGTAGAGGAGCGCCTTCCACGCCTCCTCGACGAGCGCCTTGCGGAAGGACTTTTTCACGCCGTCCGCCATCGCGTAGTCAAATGCGTTGATGCTCTGCCCGCCGAACATGTCATTCTGGTTCGACTGGATCGCGATGCACGCGAGGCTCGCGTAGGCGCGAATGGAGTTCGGTTCACGCAGGAAGCCGTGTCCCGTGGAGAAGCCGCCGTGGAAGAGCTTCAGCAGATCGATCTGGCAGCAGTTGAACGTGATGAGCGAAAAGTCCTTGTCGTGAATGTGGATGAAGTTCTCGCGGTCCGCCGTCGCGTAGCGCTCATCGAGCACATAGTTGTCGACGAAGTGCTTCGCCCCCTCCGCGCCGAGTTTCAGCATGATGCCCATGGACGCGTCCGTGTTGATGTTCGCATTGTCGCGCTTGAGGTCGGAGTCAACGGCATCGGCGAAGAAGATGTCGCGATAGCTCGCCATGAGGTGCTTTTGCGCAAGACGGCGCTGCGCGTGGCGCTGGCGATAGGTGATGTAGCGGCGCGCGATGTCGTAGAAGCCGTGCGCGAGCAGCTGCTTCTCGACGAGATCCTGGATCTCCTCGACGCTGATCTCCGCGCGGTTCTCGAACGACGCCTCGACCGCCGCCGTCACCTCGTCGATCTCGAGCGCTGTCATCGGGTGCACATACTCCTTGCTCGCCGCCGCAATCGCGTTGAGAATCTTCGCGCGGTCATAGGGCACCGCGTGCCCCGCGCGCTTCGTTACCGTCGTCACTGTCATGAATAGAACTCCTTTAAAATATACTATATCTTGTGGTTGTCGTTCCTTGATACGGAACATATTGTAACAGAGCCGCGGATGATACGCAAGATATTTTTCAATTTTTCTCTGCTGCCCGTGCACGCTCCCCTGCCATTCTTTCTTTGCGTATCATCGTCCGATGGTATATAATGAAACATTATATCATGTTAAGAGGGGATCACTTTATGAACGACACAAATGCAGCCGCCTCCCGCCGCAGGATCATCCTGAGCGGCATCCAGCCCACCGGCACATTCACCCTGGGCAATTATCTCGGGGCGGTGAAGAATTGGCGGCAGCTGCAGGAGGAGTATGACTGCTATTATTTTGTCGCCGACCTCCACGCGCTCACGGTCTACCACGATCCCGCCGCGCGCAGGAAAGCGAGCCGCGAGGCGTTCGCTCTGCTGCTTGCGTGCGGGCTCGATCCCACGAAGAGCCTCGTCTTCATCCAGAGTCACGTGCCCGCCCACGCGCAGATGGCGTGGATGCTCTCCTGCCTCAGTCCGTTCGGCGATCTCTCGCGCATGACGCAGTTCAAGGACAAGTCGGCGAAGCACCCCGAGGACATCAATGCGGGGCTCTTCACATATCCTGCGCTGATGGCAGGCGACATCCTGCTCTATCAGGCGGACTACGTGCCCGTCGGCGCGGATCAGACGCAGCATCTCGAGTTCACGCGGAACATCGCCGCGCGGTTCAACCACATCTACGGCGAGACGTTCCGCCTGCCCGAGGGGTATTTCCCGAAGACAGGTGCACGCGTCATGAGCCTCGCGGAACCGACGGCAAAGATGAGCAAGTCGGACGAGAACGCCAAGGCGACGATCTTCATCCTCGACGATGAAAAGACCATCCTGAAGAAATTCAAATCCGCCGTCACGGACAGCGAGGCCCTGGTTGCGTTCCGCGAAGGAAAAGACGGCATCAACAATCTGATGACGATCTACTCCGCCGTGACGGGGAAATCCATGGAGGCGATCGCGGACGAATTCAGCGGCAAAGGCTACGGCGACTTCAAGACAGCGGTCGGCACGGTCGTCGCCGAGGAGCTGCGCGAGATCCGCGAGAACTACGCCCGGCTCCTCAAGGATGCGGCGTATCTCGACGCCGCCATCATGGACGGCACGGAACGCGCCTCACAGATCGCAGAGAAGACGCTCCGCAAAACGATGCGCAAAATGGGCCTCGTCTGATGAGTGCGCATCGCGTGACGCGCGCCGTCATCCTCGCGGCAGGACGCGGGACACGCCTCGCACCGCTGACGGATCATATGCCGAAGCCTCTCGTCCCCGTGAACGGGCGTCCGATCATCGCGACAATTTTAGATGCGCTTAATGATGCGGGGATTTCGTCGATTACTATTGTGCGGGGCTACGCTGGCGCAGCGTTCGACATGCTCCGCGCAGAGTACCCGCATCTCTCCTACATGGACAATCCCGACTGGGCGACGGCAAACAATATTTCATCCGTTGCGCGCGCAGGGCGGGCGGGGCTTCTCGAAGACAGCTACGTGATCGAGGGCGATCTCTATCTCGCGCATCCCGCCGTCATCACATCCATGCAGGAGCGCTCAAACTACATTGCGTTTCCCGTTGCAAAGACAGACGACTGGTGTTTCGACACGGACTCGGCCGGGAAGATCACACACATCGATACGGCGAGCGATCACCCGTGCCATCAGATGCTCGGGCTGTCGTACTGGACGCCAGAGGACGGACGGCGGCTCGCAGCGTGCGCGAACGAACTTTACAAGGAGGAGCGTTACCGCCAGCTCTACTGGGATGAGATCATGCTGAAATACTATCCGCACGAATGCGACGTATATATCAGGGAATGCGCGCGGGAGGATGTGTGGGAGATCGACACCGTGGAGGAGCTCAGGGCACTCGAGGAGCGCGTAAAGGGCAGCAAAAAGCCAATGGGATAGAGGGAGAATGAAAGTTATGAAACGTGTTTACACCTGCTTCTGCACCGACATCATCCACGAGGGACACCGGAACCTCCTTCGCGCTGCGGCAGAACTGGGCGCGGTGACCGTCGGCGTGCTCTCCGATCCGGAGATGGTGCGCTACAACCGCTTTCCGACCAAGGCGCTCGCCGAGCGCATGGAGATGATCCGCGTGCTGCCCGAGGTCGCAGAGGTCGTCGTACAGGAGCACATCATGTACGACGAGATTCTCGATCAGCTGCGCCCCGACTACGTGGTGCACGGGAGCAACTGGGCGCAGGGGCCCGAGTCCTCGATCCGCAAAAACGTGCTCGCCTGCCTCGCACGCTATGGCGGCGAGCTCGTCGAGCCGCCGTATACCGAAAGCAAGGAAGTCCGCAACATCGACTGGCGCATGCGCGAGCAGCTCGCGATGCCCGAGGCGCGCCGCGGGCGCCTGCGCCGCCTGCTCGAGATCGTCCCCATTGTAAAGACAATCGAGGTCCACAACGGCCTCACAGGACTGATCGCAGAGAAAACCGTCGTTGAGAACGACGGCGGGCTCGACCAGTTCGACGCCATGTGGATCTCGAGCCTCTGTGACTCGACCTCGCGCGGCAAACCGGACATCGAGCTGATCGACCTCTCTGACCGCATCCAGACCATCAACGAGGTCATGGACGTCACGACGAAGCCCATCATCCTCGACATGGACACGGGCGGCACAGCGGAGCATTTCGCCTACAACGTCCGCACCCTCGAGCGCATCGGCGTCTCTGCCGTCATCGTCGAGGACAAGACGGGCGCAAAGCGCAACTCCCTCTTCGGCACGGAGGTCGCACAGACGCAGGACACGATCGAAAACTTCTCCGAGAAGATCGCCGCAGGCAAAGCGGCGCAGCGCACCGAGGAGTTCATGATCATTGCGCGCATCGAGAGCCTGATTCTGGAAAAGGGCATCGAGGATGCGCTCGCGCGTGCAGAGGCCTATGTTGCTGCAGGCGCAGACGGCATCATGATTCACTCGCGCGCCAAATCGCCCGATGAGGTCATCGCGTTCTGCGACGCCTTCCACACGAGCCACCCCGACGTGCCCATCGTCGCCGTCCCCTCCTCCTACAACACCATCACGGAGGCGGAGCTTGCAGCGCACGGCGTGCGCATCGTCATCTACGCAAACCAGCTCACGCGCAGCGCCTTCCCCGCGATGGAGAACGCGGCGCGCTCCATCCTCGTCCATCACCGCGCGCACGAGATCGACGCCGAGCTCCTGCCGATCAAGGACATCATCCGGCTCATCGAGGTGGTATAGTGACAAATGAATGGAAGGCGGTCTGGAACCGGCGGCAGGCGGAGACAGACACCCTCACGGGGAGCTGGCAGAACATCTTTCTCGAGCTGAAACGGCTCAACGGATTTGACGTTGTGGACGGCGGCATCCCGCTGGACTCGCTCCTGATGCAGGGACGGCGGATCAGAGAGCTGCTGCATCTGACGGAGGGCATGAGCGTCTACGACGTCGGCTGCGGCGCGGGGGCAAACCTCTATCTCCTCGCGCGCAGCGGCATCGCCGTCGGCGGCACAGACTACGCCCGTCCGCTCGTCGAGATCGCACGCAGCGTGCTTCCTGCGGCGCGCGAGCTCACCTGCGGCGAGGCGGATGCCTTCGACACAACCATAAAATATGACGCTGCACTCTCCAACAGCGTCTTTTCATATTTTCCCGATGAGGCTTTTGCCGCGCGCGTTCTCACGCGCATGCTCAAAAAAACTGCGGGCGCGATCGGCCTCATCGACATCCACGACGCAGATAAAGAAGAAGAATTCCTCGCCTACCGCCGCGCCGCCATCCCGGACTACGACGAACGCTACAAGGGCCTCGGCAAGCTCTTCTACCGCCGCAGCTTCTTTGAGGACTTCGCCCGCGCGCACGATCTTCGCATCGAGTTCCCCGCCATCGAGATGGAAGGCTATTGGAACACCCCGTTCGTCTTTCACGTATTCCTGTATCGAAAGTAGGTCACCGTGGACAATAAATGGAGAGCCATTTGGAATCGCAGAAAGCCCGGCACAGGAAAGCTGTCGGGGAACTGGGAGGACATTTTCCTCGAGCTCAAGCGCCTCAACGGTTACGATGTGATGGGAGAAGGCATCTCACTGGATGCCTTCCTCAACGAATACGCACAGACAAAAGAACTGCTCCGCCTCACCAATGATTCCAGCGTTTTTGAAGTCGGCTGCGGGACAGGTGCAAACCTCTATCTGATGCAGCGTGATGGGATGACCGTCGGCGGAACGGACTACGCCGAGGGACTTATCGAGACCGCACGCACGGTGATCTCATCCCCGGTAGAGCTATACGCCGGCGAGGCGGACGCCATCAGCGTCGATCAGAAATACGACGCCATCTTTGCCAGCGGCGTATTCCCCTACTTCCCCAATGACGACTACGCCGTCCATGTCCTCAACCTCATGCGGGAAAAGAGCCGCGGCCCCATCGGCATCATGGGGCTGCATGATATTGAAAAACGCGAAGACTACCTTGCCTTCCGTCGGGCAAATATTCCCAACTACGACGAGCTGTATAAGGGTCTGCAGCGGCACTTCTACACACACAGCCTCTTTACCGACTATGCATCGGCACATGGACTGCGCATCGCATTTCCTTCCATGGAGCTCAAGGGATACTGGAACACGCCGTTCATCTTCAACTGCTTTATGTATCGGAAGTCATCATGAATATCAAGCGAAACATTCTGCTCAACCCCGGCCCCGCAACGACCACAGACATGGTCAAGGCGGCGCAGCTCGTCCCCGATATCTGTCCGCGCGAGCGCGCGTTCGGCGATCTCATGCGTCAGCTCGGCACGGATCTCCTCAGGGTCGTCCACGCCGATGCAGCAGACTGGACGACCGTACTTTTCTGCGGGTCCGGCACGATCTGCATGGACGCCTGCGTGAGCTCGCTCGTGCCTGCGGACAAAAAACTCCTCATCGTCAACAACGGCGCCTACTCCGCACGTGCTGCGGCGATGGCGCGCGCCTATGCCGTGCCGCATATCGATCTGACCTTCCCCATTGACGAGCTGCCCGACCTCGCCGCCGTTGAGCGCACGCTCAACGAGCATCCCGACATCGCTGCCGTCTACACGACGCATCAGGAGACGGGCACGGGCATCCTGAACCCCGTGCGCGAGATCGGCGCCCTCGCCCATGCGCACGGCGCGGTCATGATCGCGGACACGATCTCCACCTATGCGATGATCCCGTTCTCCGCGGACGAGATGAACATCGACGTCTGCATGTCCTCGGCGCAAAAGGGGATCCAAGGCATGACAGGCCTCTCGTTCGTCCTCGCAAAAAAAGCGGTTCTCACGGCGGCAAAAGCCTATCCCGTACGCTCGTACTATACGAACCTCATCATGCAGTACGAGGGGTTTGAGGAGACGGGCGAGATGCGCTTCACTCCGCCCGTACAGACCGTCTACGCGGCAAAGCGCGCACTGATGGAGTACTTCGTCGAGGGAGAGGAGAAGAAATGGGCGCGCCACACGCGCGTCGCAAACGCCATCCATGAGGGGCTTGCGCAGCTCGGTCTCAGCGAAGCCATCCCGCGTGAAATCCAGTCGGGGCTCGTCGTCGCTGTGAAGTACCCGTCGGCGGACTTCGACTTTCTCCGCGTGCACGACTACTGCTATGAACGCGGCTATACCATCTACCCGGGCAAGATGCAGACGGCATCAACGTTCCGCCTCTGCGCCCTCGGCGCGATCGATGCGGCGGATATCCACGGCTTCTTCCGCGTATTCGAAGAGGCACTAAAGGCTCGATAACCAACAGGAGAACGGCAGGAGAGGGATAAATGCAGGACGATTTCACCGTATTCTGGCGCAACGACGAATACGCATATAAGCTGTTTTACGATCTCCTCGACCGCTCCGAGCACGGAGCATACGATGATGATTTCCTCGTCCAGCTCGCCGCTTACCGCGAAGCCGCCCCGGATTCCGAGCGCGCGGATATCTTTGCCGCGCGCTATTTGCTTGCGCAGAACGATCCTGCAGGCGCCGCAGTCTGCGGGATGCGCGCACATGAGAAGCGTCCCCAGAGCGCGGCGGCATGGAGCGTTCTTGCCGCTGCATACCGGCAGCTGGGGAATGCAGCGGAGGCTGCGGTATTCGAGGCCTATGCGCATCGCTTCGCCCAGGCGCCCCTGCCCGCCTGGCCAACAGAGCTGAATGACGCGGTGCTTGCGCGGCTCACGCGCGCGATGAACGGCTGCCTCGACGCGCCGCTCGCAAAGAAGCGTGCCGTAATCGAGAACCATGCACTCACACTGCGCCCCGACGTCTTTGTCGGCGAATATCTGCCGGTCACGGTTCCCGCGGGCAGCGAGCGTTTCTGGGTCGCCGCCTATGCCGATCGGGGCTTTCTCTCGGACCGCGGCTATATGATTGCGGACGCGCGGACGAAGGACTGGTTTCAGGACAACGTCTGCCGCGATTTCCCCTTTGACCTGCAAAAGGCGCGCGCGGTCAGCGGCACGGTCCAGATTGCCGTGCCCGAGGGACGCACGGCGATCCTCCCGGTCGGCGGCACGGCGCCCCTGCAGGAGCTGATCGCACAGACGCCGTCCCATGATGACCAGCTCGCCTACCTCGGCAAGTGGTCGTACAGCCATCTGCGCCTCGCGGAGACGACGACGCTGACCTGCGAGGACGGCACGTCGTTCGCCGTTGGAACGCCCATCCTCCTCGGCCACAGTCCCGCGCGGAAAAAACTCGTGCTGAACATCCTCGTGGATGCGCTCCCATGGAATGTCGTACGCGAGCATTTTGCCGCATGGATGCCGAGCATCGCACGCTTCTTTGCGCGCGGCACGATCTTCGACCAGCATTTCTCCACATCGGAGTACACGTACCCTGCGCTGCCCGCGATCGAGACGGGACGGTACGCCCATCACACGCAGCTCTTCGATGCGGAGGCAAGCCATGAGCTCGCGCCCGAGATCCTGACGCTCGCGGAGTGCATGAAGGACCTCGGCTACTATACGGCGGCGCCCATGACCTCCCCGGACGGCGTATACAACGGCGTCATGCGCGGCTATGACCGGCTCATCACCGCAACGTGGCAGCTCCCCTCACTGATCGGCGCCGACCGCATGATCCGCCATATCGAGGCATTCGGAGAGGCCGATCTCTTCGCGTTCCTCCACCTCTCCGACGTGCATCCGTGGGATGCGATGGGCTTTTGCTTTGCGCCCGCGGTCGAGACGCGTCTGCCGCTCAGCCAGCGGCTCTTTGCCTGGGAGAAGGCGACGGCGAGCGTCCGTCTGCCCGATTTCGAGATCTACAAGGCACAGTTCCATGCGGGTCTGCGCGAGGTCGACCGCAATATCGGCGGGCTTCTCTCCTATATCGAAAATCACTACGCCGACGATGAATATATTGTAAGTCTTTACTCCGATCACGGGAGCTCGGTCTTCACGCCGCGTGCGGAGGGGGCGGAGCTCGATGTCATCGGCGAGAACTCGACGTGCGCAGCGTGGATGATGCGCGGCGCGGGCGTGCCGGAGGGCGTGCGGGCACAGGAGCTGACAAGCATTGCCGACCTCTATCCGACGCTTGGGCATCTCTGCAGCTTCCCCGTCTCCCCCGACATCGACGGCCGTCTGCCGGCGGTGTTCGGCGGCCGGGGGCGCGACACGGTGTGCTCCTTCTCCATGTATCCGGGGCAGACGTACAAGCTCGCCATGCGCACGCACGAGTACGCGCTGCGCCTCGAGACGCGCGGGCCGGTTCTGGGCGACGGTACGGCGGACTTTGCGGATGCAGCGGTCGGCATCTATCCGCGCGGCCACGAGCTGGAGCATGATCACGCACTGGACAGCGCGGAGCTGCGCGCCTTCTTCTGGCCGCGGGCGCGCGATTTTGTCCGCGGTTTTGCAAACAATGCAGAGTATTTTTCGCCGCAGAATTGATCCCCGCTCCTGCTTTTGCGGCAGAAGGCAGAGCGGAACCACATCGGAAAGGAGGTCTCCATGACGGACGATTTCAGCACATTCTGGCAGAACGACGCGCGCGCTTACGCGCTGTTCCAGGACCTCCTCGGGCGGTCGGAGGACGATGCCTATGACGATGATTTCCTGGCGCAGCTTGCGGCCTATCGGGAGGCGTCGCCGGACTCCGAGCGCGCAGACATCTTTGCCGCGCAGTATCTCCTCGCCAACGGCGATGCGGAGGGCGCTGCGCTCTGCGGGGAGCGTGCATTTCGCCGCCGTCCGGTGGAGCCGGCGGTGTGGCAGGTGCTCTCGCGTGCCTATGCGGCGCTCGGACGCTATGCAGATGCGCTTGTCATGCAGGGCTATCCGCTGAATTTCTTCAAGGTGCCGATCTCCCTGAACGTACCGCCCGCGGCGCTGACGGAGGAGACGCTCGCCCGCCTCTCGCGCGCAACGGGCAAGGCAAACTACGCGCCGTACGCGCTCAGCCGCATGCGCTACACGCCGGAGGAGGGCCTGACGGCATCGTCGACCGTATTCTTCGAGGAGTTCCTGCCGGTCTCGGCGCACATCACGCCGCACTACTATGTCGGGGCCTACACGGAGCAGGAGGTGCACGGGAACAAGCGCTGGCTGATGGAGACGATCCGAAATGCGCCGGGGCTGGCAGACAATGTCGGCGGGGATTTCACATTCGACATCATGCGCGCGCAGCCGCCGGCAAACGATGTTGTCATCGCCGTCGAGGAGGGTGCGGCGGCGATCGTGCCGGTCTTCGGCACGGCAGACGGGCAGGTGCTCACGGCGAAGACGGAGACGGTGGACGACTGTATCTGGCTGAATCCCGCAACGCCGAATTATTTCCGTCTGGATGAGACGACGCAGCTTTCCTCTGCAGAGGATTTTGTCGTAGGTACGCCGATTCGCCTCGGGCACAGTTCCGCGCGCAGAAAACTGGTGCTGAATATCCTCGTGGACGCTCTCCCGTGGCAGGTGCTGCGCACATCGTTCGCCGAGCATATGCCGAACACCGCGCGATTCTTTGGGCGCGGCGCAATATTCGACCAGCATTTCTCCGTGCTCGAGTACACCTATCCCTCGCTCCCGACGATCGAGACGGGAATGTACCCGCAGCACACGGGCATATTCAGCGAGTGGGCCGCGATCGAGCTGTGTGAGGAGATTATCACGATTTCCGAGCGGGCGCGTGCGGCGGGCTATGCGACGGCGAGCCTCATGGGCGACGGCATTGGGATTTACAACGGTGTGACGCGCGGCTATGACCGCCTGCTGGTCTCGCCCTACCGCCTCCACGCCTACGAAGGCGTCGAGCGGACGATCCGCTGTCTGGACGGCTGCCAGGAGGCGGATCACTTCATCTTCCTGCATTTCGGCGATGTGCACCCGTGGGGCGGCGAGATCTTCCAGATCTCCTCGGCCGCGCAGATGCAGCTGCCGCTGGCGGGACGTCTCTCGGGCTCCAAGGAGAAGGTGACCAGCCCCTACCTGCGGCCGAGTGGCTTCTATCAGAAGGCGTTCCGACAGGCAGTGCGCGATACGGACCGCGCACTCGGCGCCCTGTTTTCCTATCTTGAGCAGCACTATGCACCTGAGGACTATCTCGTGAATCTCTGCTCGGATCACGGCGTGCCGATCTTCAGCCCGACGCACTACATTGTGGATACGCAGCTGACGGGAGCCGCGTGGATGATGCGCGGCGCCGGCGTGCCCGACGGGCTGATCGCCGATGAATTGACCAGTGCCGTCGATATCTACCCCGCGCTCGCCCGTCTCCTCGGCTTTCCCGTCGCCGAAAATGTGGACGGCGTGCTTCCGAAACTCTTTGGCGGAACAGGACGCGCGATCGCATACAGCAATTCACTCTTTCCGCACAAGCACTATCATCTCGCGGCGCGCGCCAAGGACTATACGTTCTGCCTCGATACGCTGGATCCCGTCTCGCTCAGCGGCACCGCCGATCTCGCGCGGACCAAGACGGGCATCTATCCGCGCGCGCACGAGCACGAGGAGGGCTATGAGGCGGACAGCGCGGAGCTGCGCCGCTTCTTCTACCCGCCCGTGCGGGCATTCCTGGAGGGCATCGGGAACAACGGAGAGAGATTCCCCCTGCCGGAGGAGATAACAGGATGAAGGACGATTTCAGCACATTCTGGCAGAACAATGCGCGCGCCCGTGAGCTCTTCTGCGCTCTTCTTGCGTGCGCGGAGCGCGGCGCCTACGATGACGACTTTCTCATGCAGCTCGCCGCCTATCGGGAGGAGTCGCCCGATTCCGAGCGTGCGGATATCTTTGCCGCGCGCTATTTGCTTGCGCAGGGCGATGCCGCGGGGGCGGCCGTTTGCGCGGAGCGTGCATACCGCCGCCGCCCGGTAAATTATGAGGTGTGGAAGCTGCTCGCGGAGATTTACGAGCGCCTTGATCGTCCGGTCGATGCGCTCACGATGTGCGGCAATTCCTACGGACTCTATGAGACGCCCATCCCGCTTCCCCTCGCCCGCCGCGGCGGCAGAGAGGGCCTGAGCCGCCTCTCCGTCGCCGCATGGCACGGCACGGGTGCGCCCATGACGCAGCGCCGCGCCGTATGGGACGGTGATTCGCTGGACTTTGTCCTCGACGCCTTTGTCGGGGAACATCTGCCGCTCACGCCGCCGCGGGGAAGCGCGCGTCACTGGGTCGGGGTCTATGTGGAGAACGCCTTCCTCTCGGATCGGAGCGCCCTCATCGAACAGGTGCGGCACACGGGGGTCTTCGTCGACAAGATGCAGCGCGATTTCCCGTTCCAGCTGCAGCGCGCAGAGGAGGTGCGCGGCAGTGTGGAGATCCCTGTCCCTGCAGGCGCTGAGATCATTCTCCCCGTCGCAGGAACGGAGGACTTACAGGAGCTGCGCATCGAGACAGATACGATGCCGCCTCAGGCAGCCTATCTCGGCAAGTGGGCATTCAGCCATTTCCGCCTCGCAGAGACGACACGCCTGCATTCCGCCTCCAGCGCCCCCTATGCCGTCGGCACGCCCATCCGCCTCGGACACAGCTCTGCGCGGTGCAGACTGGTGCTGAATATCCTCGTGGACGGGCTCTCATGGAACATCGCCCGCACGCGGTTCCCCGACTGTATGCCGAACATCGCGCGCTTCTTTGCGCGCGGCGTGATCTTCGACCAGCACTTCTCCACGTCCGAATGCACCTATCCGGCGCTCCCCGTCATCGAGACGGGGCGCTATCCGCAGCATACGCAGGTCTTCAACGAACGCGACAGTCACGAGATCCCGCTCGATTTCAAAACGCTTTCCGAGTGCATGACGGATCTCGGCTACTATGCCGCCGCGCCGATGGGGGCAAGCGACAGTGTCTGCTGCGGGGCGCTGCGCGGGTACGATCTCCTGAATGTGAGCGCGTGGAAACTGTCGTCCGCAGAGATGGCAGACCGCGCCATCATGCAGATCGAGGCGTTTGACGAAACGGATCAGTTCCTCTACCTGCATACGACGGATGTTCACCCGTGGAACGCAAAGGGCTTCAAATTTCACCCGGCGGTGGAAACACATCTGCCGCTCCGTCAGCGCCTCTTTGACATCGATGCACATATCGCGAGCGTTCGCCTGCCGAAGCTCCGCATCTATCAGGAGCAGTTCTGGCAGAGCCTCGCCCATGCCGACCGCAGCATCGGGCATCTCCTCACCTATATTGAGGAGCGCTTCCGCCCCGATGAATATATTGTAAGCCTCTATTCCGATCACGGCAATTCGGTATTCACGACGCCGACCGGAGGCGTCGTTGATGTCATTGGAGAAAACTCAACGCGCGCGGCGTGGATGATGCGCGGTGCAGGCATACCGGAGGGCATGGTCATTCCCGAGCTGACGAGCATTGCGGATATCTATCCAACGCTTGGCGCTCTCGCAGGATTCCCCGCAGCATCCGATATCGACGGAAATCTTCCCGCCGTCTTCGGCGGAACGGAGCGTGACGCCGTCTGCAGCGTGTCGATGTTCCCGGGGCAGACGTATAAGCTCGCTGTGCGCACGCACGAGTATACGATGCGCCTCGAGACGCGCGCGGTGCTCGACGAGGACGGAACGGCAGACTTCGCCGACGCCCGTGCAGCGATCTACCCGCGCGCCCACGAGCTCGAGGAAGGCTATGAAATCGACAGCGCGGAGCTGCGCGCGTTCTTTTACCCGCGTGCCCGCGCGTTTGTGCGGGAGACGGCAAACAACGGCGAGTTTTGGCCGGCGATGCGTGCGGCGCGCCCGGAGTGGTTTGGGGAAAAATCATAGGAGGATCGAATGAACGTCAACGAACTCATCGCTGCGCTCGGCGCGGACTTTTTCACGGGCGTGCCGGACTCGAAGCTGCGCCCGCTCGTGGATTATCTCATGGATACCTACGGGAGCGGCGGGCCGTCGCATATCATCGCCGCGAACGAGGGCAGCGCCGCGGCGCTTGCGGCGGGCTATCATCTCGCGACGGGCAAGACGCCGCTCGTCTATCTGCAGAACAGCGGACTCGGCAACATCGTGAACCCTCTGCTCTCGCTCCTGCATGAGGAGGTCTACGGCATCCCTTGCGTCTTCGTTATCGGCTGGCGCGGCGAGCCGGATCTCCATGATGAGCCGCAGCATCTCGTGCAGGGACGGCTAAGTCTGCCGCTGCTCGAGACGATGGGCATAAAGACGATGGTGCTCACGCGCGCGACGGCACCGGCAGATGCCGCTGCCTGGATAAAGGAGCAGCGCTCTCATCTCGCAGCGGGCGGGCAGTGCGCCTTCCTTGTCCGCGAAGGGGCATTGGAATACCCGAAGCGGAAATACGGGAATGCATATGCCCTGCGCCGTGAAGATGTGATCGCGCGCATCCTCGATGCGGCAGGAGACGCCGTCATCGTCGCCACCACGGGCAAGACGGGGCGCGAGCTCTTTGAGCTGCGCGAGCGGCGCGGCGAGGATCACGCACATGACTTTCTCACCGTCGGCTCGATGGGGCATGCGGGCGCGATTGCGCTCGGCATTGCGCTCCATCGTCCGGAGCAGCGTGTGCTTGTGCTCGACGGCGACGGCGCTGCGCTGATGCATATGGGCACAATGGCAACCATCGGTGCGGCCGCGCCGTCGAATCTCATGCACATCCTCCTCAACAACGAAGCACACGAGAGTGTCGGCGGCGCGCCGACCGCAGCGGCGGCGGTGCTCTTTCCCGCCGTTGCCGTGAGTCTCGGCTATCATATCGTCAAGGCGGCGGAGACGGAGGAGGAGGTCGCACGCGCCCTCGCAGAGCTGCAGAGAGCCGATGCCCTCACCTTCCTCGAGATCCGCACCGCCGTCGGCTCCCGCGCCGATCTCGGCCGCCCGACCACGACGCCTGCAGAGAACAAAGAGGCACTGATGCGCACGCTGCGCGGATGACTGCATAAGAAAAGCGATACGATTGGATTTTCAACCAATTGTACCGCTTTTTTACTATCTTATGTCGGTATCAAGGAAAAATGATCTTACGATTTTTCCAGCTCCTCAAGCATCGCAACAATATTCATGGGAGGCAAAACAATAGGAGTAACCCCTGGCTGCGCTGTCAGAGAAGTGATATAGCTGCGCAGATAGGGGAACATGATCGCAAGCGTGTTTTTTTGGATCAGTGCCTGATGCTCGGATGTCGTATGAAACAAGGCTTTACCCTTGACATGAATGTAGATTTCTTCATTTGTAGCCGAAAGTGTCAGAGACAGGGTAACGCTGTAAAGGTCGTCGCCCTGTTGTTCAATGCTGTATTGAGGGCGAATTATAAGATCAATTTCGTCAGCATCACTGTCTTTTTTTTTGAATACCCCTTCTACGATTTCCAGCATCTCCAATATGAGCGGGCTATGGTATTCAGTCATGATATTCATCTTCATGGTAATATCTCCTAACAGGCAACGGCCATGCTATCACTATTTTCAAATACACATTCATGATCAATATTATACTTGTGAGAAGAAAACATTCGCTTCACATCATCCTCTCCCAGAGGATGTACACTTCCATCGGCTTCTTCCAGCATGGGGCAATCATAGGCTTCACTAAATTCAACTCCATATTCTTCGCAGATTGCGTCAAATAGTTCTCTGTCAAATTTCACAGCACTTCCTCCTCTGCATCATAATGTACTCGTGTATCCCGAATGACCGCTTGATCTGATACACATATTTGCCTTTCATGATATTTTATTTTCAAAATACGCATAAGATCTCTTTGAATTTCAAGCTCCTCTCGACTTCGGGGAGCAGTATATCTCGCACAATCTTTTTCAAAAGTGGCAATGACCACAGCTATATCATGTGTCTTTTTATAATAGTCCAGAAAGGCAGCACGTCCAATCCCTTCTAACGAGAAGACAGGTTGCCGCCCATCAGTTTGATTCTTGCGTTCACGCACATATTGTATAACTTCCTTATAAAAAGCATCGACTTGTTTGTTATCATCGAAATTTAATACCCTACTGTCTGGAGTAAAAATCTTTGCTCGGTATATAAGGGAAGAGTATCCAGGATATTTCTTTCCAACTAATGTATCTGCCCACCATATTGCAAGATCAGCACTATCGAAAAAATAAAGTCCCTGTCCCAGCCAGTGATCCTTACGCCGTTTTGTTTTGCTCGGATCAAGACCATATTGCTCGATGGATGCTCTATGAACGGAACACGTTCCATGAAATACTGTCATCTCCACGGAAATCATCCTTGTGTATAAAGTATCGTTATACTAACACGAAATCTTTACAAATTCAACTTCCCATGCACAAGCGCCATCGCGAGCTCGGCGTTGCGCGCCGCGAGAATGCGCATCTGCGCGAGGAGGTCGGCGTTCGCAGCGGTGAATTCATGCCGCGCTTCCCATTTGCGGCGCACCTCCTTGAGGACGCTCGCCGTCGTGATGTCCTGCAGGTCGTTGACGGGCTTCTCGCCGATGGAGCGCAGGAAGCGATCGACCTTCGGATCGTAGGAGATGCCGATCATCGGGACCCCCATGACCCCGGCAAAGATGAGTGCATGCAGGCGAATCCCGATCATGAGGTCCATGTTGGCGACGAGGGAGAGCAGCTCGCTCGTTGTGTACTCATTGGTGAGAACGGTGCAGTCTTCATGCGTCCATGCAGCGACAGTCTCTGCCGTCCGTACATCCTCGGGGTACTGCATGGGGAGAAAGACGACGCGCGCATCCAGCTCGCGGACGATGGCGTCGCTGATCTCGGCAAGGATCTCCTTGTAGTGCTGCCAGCCCTGCCAGTCGCGCACGGATACGCCGATGACAGGCTTTGCCCCGTCCGCGCCGTACTGCGCGAGGATGGCGCGCCCGGCCTCGCGGCCGACGGGGCGGATCCCGAGCACGGGATCCGCTGTGCACTCCATCGGCGGGCGCGTGATGCCGAGGCGGCGGAGTTCCGCCATCGAGCCCTCGTCGCGCACGGTGATGAGCGAGACGCGGTTGCCCAGCCAGCGCATGCAGCGGCAGGCAAACCTCCCCGTAACAGGGCCGACGCCCTGTGCATAGAGCATGACGCGCCGGCCAAGGAGAAGCGCGAGGAGGATGACCGCCATATAGTAATACAGGCTGCGGCGGCTCGTAACATTCTGCAGCAGGCTGCCGCCGCCGCTGATGAGAAGATCGGCACGGCGCACGGCGCTGAAGATTTTGCCCGCATCAAGAGCCCCGACGGCATGCACGCCGTGACGGCGCTCGGTATCCTCCGGATCCGCAGAGATGACGGTGATATGAAGTTCCGGGTCCAAATCTCCGAGTACCTCCAGCATGGCCGCGAGCATTGCTTCATCGCCCGCATTCTTTGCTCCGTAGTACCCCGATACGACGATCCGCTTCATCGGGTAGAATGCCCTCCGTTCCGTTTTTCCACTTCCTGCTGCTGTCTTCCTTCACCGCTCGAGACGCTGCTTCCGCCGCAAACGGCCCGCCTCCCCGCGGCAGCGGAGAGGCTCTGCTTTACGCCCGCTTCACCCGCTCGAGCAGACGGTTCCATGCTGCAACGAGCGCGACGAGTACGGCGCCGATGATCCCCCCGAGGAATACGCCGCCGATGCCGCGTACGAATGACATCTCGATCGGCGTGCGCATATGTGCAAAGGTCTCGACCATCGACCCCTGTCCGATGGTCGCTGCGAGCACAAGCGCAAAGATGATCCACGTCCGCCAGCGCTGTGCCGCCGCATAGACGGCAAGGAGGAAGGCGGGATGTCCGATCATGAATTCCTTGGTCCGCGGGCGCGCATAGAAGAGCTGCTCGAGCGCCGCGCGCATCTTGAGCTCGATGCCGGGCACGGGCATCCCGGACGTATGTCCGCTGCGCAGGACGAGCACGACGAGCCCCCCGAGAAGGAGGAGTCCGCCGAGAAGAGAACCGACGCGCACAGGCGTCGCGAGGATCTCCCGCACCTGCCCAAGCACGCCCGCCGAGGCGTCAAACTGCCCATCAAAGATGTCAAACCGCTGCAGGAAGGCGGCGGCGACAAGAATCATCGGCAGGACAAACGTGAGCTTGATCCCGCGGAAGATGTCGAACTCCAAGAGATAGCGCGTATCCGTGAGTGCACCCGAGAGATAGGACGCGCCGATGAGAGACAGCGCGCTCGTAATGCCGAGGAGCACAAGCCCCGCGACGATGATGCGCCATGCGGGCGCATCCTTTTGGAAGCGCCGCCCGCGCAGGAGATCGAGGAGGCCGATGACGGCGAGCGCCGGGAAGAGATTCGCGCTTGCGAGCGCCGCAGCCAGCCGGATTTTGCTCCCCGCACCGATGAGGATGGGCATCATCGCGATGAGTGCCGCAACGGCGAAAAAGAGCATGAGTGCGCGTTTCCTCCGGTTGAGCGCGGGCACGACAAGCGAGAGATAGAGGACGCCCGCCGCTGCGACGCCCATGATGACGAGAGCGCGCAGAACGCGGGACGGCTCGTAGGAGCCGAACGAGCCTGCGCGGCCGATCTGAAAGCCGCGCGCCTCAAGCGCCGCGCGCGTATCGGAGAAGTACTTCAGATTCGTCTCGAGGAGCGACATGTTCGGCGCGGGCTCCTCGTAGATGCGCAGGAGATTGATGCGGATGTTCCGCTCCTCGTCCGTTGTCACCCAGCGCTCGACGGCAGCATCGATCTTGAGCTTTTTCAGCTCGTCCTTCGGGATGGAGTAGAGACGCGCGACGTGGTCGTAGCCGACGCCCGCTGCAATCTCGTCCATGCCCTGCTGGCGATAGAACTGGAGCTGCGTCACACCCTCGATAAGGCCGAGGGTCAGGCCGCGCGCACGCATCTCGTCAATCGTCGTCTGGAGTGCCTTCGGCGCGCCGAGGGTCTCCGCCCCCGAGAACACAACGTCTGAGACGCGGATCCCATCAAGGCGCGCGAAAACCGCGCGCACATCGTCGGGCGTCGCCGCATGATAGTTCGAAGGGCGTGCGATAACGTCGAATCCCGCCGCGTTGACCGCGCGCATCTCGTCTGCCGGCAGGCCGATGTCGCGCTTTTCGAATGCCTCGTAGTAGTCTTTGACCGCGATGACCTCATCCGTGCCGACCGTATGTACGGTGACGCGCGCGGGGCCGAAGCGCCGCATGAGGTCGTCCTTCAGCTCCGCATAGGCGACGGGATCCGGCCCCACGATGTAGATCTCCGTACCGACAACCCTGCCCTCCTCCACGAGGGCACGCCAGAGCGGATTGGTCATCATGCCGCTGTGATAGCGTGCGAGGATATCCGCGCCCGTGAGCGCGACCGCCTTGCCGTTGACATTGAACTTCTTGAACGTTGTCTCATAGACGGCGAGCGAGGTGATGCCCGCCTCTTTTGCCTGCGCAAGGACTTCCTCTGCAGGGAGACCCTCCCGGGCAGCGAGCTCGAGGAGCCCCTCATAGTCGATGGCGAGCTCCACCGTGCGTGAGTTCTCCTCGACGGCATGCCGCTGAAAGCCGATGACGAGGCTCGCGATGAATCCGATGAGGATTGCGGCAAGCAGTATGGGATGATAGTGAAATTTCTTCATATCAAATAATTCCTTGTTTCCTGCGGCGTACGGCTCTTGCGAACCGACACGTCACTTCCCCGCCGTCAGGACGACGATGCCGTCCTCTGCCTCAACCGTCTCGAAGGTCAGCCCAAGCGGCAGCGCATCGGCGCGTGCGACAAGCACGTCGGGGAAGAGTCCATCGAGGCTTAGCACGTTGAGTCCCATGCCGCGCGCGGTAATGCGGTTCGCCTTGTAGTAGAGATCGCCGTTCATAATGGAGAACCCGCCCTCCATCGTGACCTCGAAGGTCTGCCCGAATGCACGCGTCTTCGCCGTCGCAAGGATGCTGTCGGGATGCACGGTCACTGCGACATCGCTGAATTTATCCGCCTCGTTCGAGATGAGCCCGCGGATCGCGTCCGCATCAATGACGCCGCGCATCTCTACGCTCTCCGCCTCTGTGATGACAACATTGCGCTCGGAGAGGAGCGCGCCCATATCGAAGCGGAGATTCGTGCCCGAGACCGTCAGCTCACGCACAAAGAGCTTGCCGATGCGCCCCTGCCGCATCACGCCGTCGATCGCGCCGATCTCACCGAAGATGAGGCGCGGACTGTCAATGATTGACAGCTGCACATCCTCCGCCCCCGTGCGCGCGCGCAGGCTGTCCGTGATCATCGTCGTGACCGCGTGCGGGAGTGCAAAGACACCGCCGATGACAGCGACGATGAGGAAGATGATGACGGCAGAAACTTTCCACATGGTAAACTCCTTTGATCGGGGATAAATCGCTTCCCCAATCCATATCAAATTTCGTGATTTGCCTTTGCGTTGAGGTACGCGCGGATGAAGGGATCGATGTCCCCGTCCATGACCGCCTGCACATTGCCCGTCTCGGCGTTCGTGCGCACGTCCTTCACCATCGTATACGGCTGGAACACATAGGAGCGGATCTGGCTGCCCCACTCGATCTTCTGCTGCACGCCCTCGAGCCTCGCGATCTCCTCTTCCTTCTTCTCCTGCTCCAGCTCAAACAGCTTCGCGCGGAGCATCTTGAGACACTGCTCCTTGTTCTGGAGCTGTGAGCGCTCATTCTGGCACTGCACGACAATGCCCGTCGGCTCATGCGTCATGCGCACGGCAGACGAGGTCTTGTTGATGTGCTGCCCCCCCGCACCGCTCGCGCGGAAGTAGTCGACGCGCACATCGTCCATATTGATGGGAACCTCGACGGCATCGTCGATCTCCGGCATGACATCGCACGCGGAGAACGACGTGTGCCGCCGCGCCTGCGAGTCAAACGGCGAGATGCGCACGAGGCGGTGAACCCCCTTTTCGGATTTCAGGAATCCATAGGCGTTGTGCCCCTTGATAAAGAGGGTCGCGGACTTCACGCCCGCCTCATCGCCCGGCTGCAGGTCAGCGGTATCGACCGTGAAGCCGTGCCGCTCCGCCCAGCGGCCGTACATCCTGAGGAGCATCTGCGTCCAGTCCTGCGCCTCCGTGCCGCCTGCGCCCGCGTGGAGCGTCAGGATGGCATCGTTCGCATCGTACTCGCCCGAGAGCAGAACCTCGAGCTGGAGCGTTTCAAGGCCCTCGGAAATAAGGGTCAGCTCCGCGCGGATGTCCGCCTCCATCGAGGCATCGTTCTCCTCGATGCCCATTTCATACAGGGTCTCGGCGTCCTCGTACTTCGCCACGAGATCACGGTACGTATCAACTCCGCCCTTGAGGTCGGCCAATTCCTGATTCAGCTTCTGCGCCGCCGCCGCATCGTCCCAGAAGGACGGCTCGCCCATCTTGTACTCGAGCTCGGCGATCTTCTCCTCCTTCGCGGGGATCTCCAAAGAGATGCGCATCTGATCGAGCTTTTCGCCCAGATCATTCAGTATCGGTTTCAGATCTTCCAGCATAGTTTCCTTAAATTCTCCATTTATTTCCGTATCAGACTGACACGCGTCAAGGTGTGGGGTATACTGCCCAAAAGTGAACCCTGGGGGAGCAACCGGGAAAAGTGTGCGGTATGCCCCGGCGGATTTCGTCGTTCAACCGAAGGGCGTTTAGAAATTCGCCGGTATTTGAGCATACAAGCACGCGAACGGCTGCAGAACGAGGCGTTCACGCGGGCAGTGGCCTCCTCTTTTATTTATCCTTCCCGTGGCAGTTCTTATACTTCTTCCCGCTGCCGCAGGGGCACGGATCGTTGCGTCCGACCTTCTTGCCGTCCTCGCCCTTCTCCGCCTTTGCCTCAGCAGGCACGGACTCATCGCCGTGCGAGGCGCGGGCGTTCATGAGGTGATCCTCGAGCTTTGAGCGCTCGCGTGCGAGCAGCTGCTCGGCGCGGCGCTGTGCCCCCTCGTCCACGACAGGCGCGGGCAGAGCCTCCGCGCTGTCTGCACCCGCCTGTGATGCCGCAGGCTGCGGCGTCATGATGCTCACATGGTACATGAGGGAGGCAATCTGGTCCATGATGGACGCCTCCATCTCCTCGAACATCGTGAGCGCCTCGATCTTGTACTCGACGAGCGGGTTGCGCTGTCCGTATGCGCGCAGGTTGATGCCCTCGCGCAGCATGTCCATGTGGTCGAGGTGGTCCATCCACTTTTGATCGACAACGCGGAGCATGACGACCTTCTCCAGCTCGCGCATATTCTCCTCGCCGAACATGAGCTCGCGCGTGCGGTAGCCCTCCTCGGCGACCTTCTCGAGCTCCTCCTGGATCTCGTCGCGCGCGAGCTGTTCGAGTTCTTCCTTCTTGAGCCGCCCCTTCGGTGCATAGACCTTCTCCGCATCCTCGATGAGAGCATCGAGCTGCCACTCCTCGGGATAGAGCTTTTCGTTGGCGTACTGCGTCATCTCGTCCTTGATGATGTGCTTCACCATTGCGAGGATGTTCTCGCGCAGGTTCTCACCGAGCAGGATCTTCTTGCGCTCGCCGTAGATGACCTCGCGCTGCTGGTTCATGACGTCGTCGTACTCGAGGACGTGCTTGCGGATGTCGAAGTTGCGCGCCTCGACCTTCTTCTGCGCATGCTCGATCGACCGCGTGATGATCGTGTGCTCGATCGGCTCATCCTCCTCCATGCCGAGACGGTCCATGATGCCCGCGATGCGGTCGGAGGCAAAGAGGCGCATGAGATCGTCCTCGAGCGAGAGGAAGAACTTCGACGCGCCGGGGTCGCCCTGGCGGCCCGAGCGTCCGCGCAGCTGGTTGTCGATGCGCCGCGACTCGTGCCGCTCCGTGCCGACGATGTAGAGGCCGCCGAGCTCCTCGACGCCCTCGCCGAGCTTGATGTCCGTACCGCGGCCCGCCATGTTCGTCGCGATCGTAACCGCGCCCTTCTGTCCGGCGTTGGCGACGATCTCGGCTTCTTTTTCATGAAATTTTGCGTTCAGCACGACGTGCGGAATGCCGTTTTTCTTGAGGACGCCGGACATCTCCTCGGACTGCGTGATCGAGGTCGTACCGATGAGGATCGGCTGCCCCGTTTCGTGGATCTCCTTGACCGCGCGGCCGACGGCGCGGTACTTTGCCGCCTTCGTCTTGTAGATGACGTCCGGCTCATCGATGCGGATGACCGGCTTGTTCGTCGGGATGACGATGACCGGCAGCTTGTAGATCTTGAGGAACTCGTTCTCCTCCGTCTTTGCCGTGCCCGTCATGCCGGCCAGTTTATCGTACATGCGGAAATAGTTCTGGAACGTAATGCTCGCGAGCGTCTGCGACTCGCGCTGAATCTTGACGCCCTCCTTCGCCTCGATCGCCTGATGCAGGCCGTCCGAGTAGCGGCGGCCCTCCATGAGGCGGCCGGTGAACTCATCGACGATGACAATCTCGTCGCCGCGCACGACATAGTCGCGGTCGCGGTGCATCAGCGCCTTTGCGCGGAGCGCCGCCGTAAAGCAGTGCGACAGCTCAATGTTCTCAGGCGCATAGAGGTTCGTGATGCCGACGATCTTCTCAATTTTGGGAACGGCGCTGTCAGCGGGCGCAACGGTCTTCTGCTTCTCGTCGACCGTGTAGTCCTCGCCCTCTTTCAGATGGCGCACCGCCTCCGCCATGACGCGGTAGTTGTCCGTGGACTTCGTCCCCGGGCCAGAGATGATGAGCGGCGTGCGCGCCTCGTCGATGAGGATGGAGTCCACCTCGTCGACAATGGCGTAATGCAGAGCGCGCTGCACCATCTGTCCCTCGGAGAGTACCATGTTGTCGCGCAGGTAGTCAAAGCCGAACTCGTTGTTCGTGCCGAACGTCACGTCTGCCGCGTACGCCGCCTTGCGCTCGGGAAAGTCCATATTGTGCGCGATGAGGCCAACCGAAAGGCCGAGGTAGCGGTAGAGCTTGCCCATCCACTCGCTGTCGCGGCGCGCGAGGTAGTCGTTGACCGTAACCATGTGGACACCCTGTCCCGCGAGCGCATTGAGGTAGACCGCCGTCGTCGCGACGAGCGTCTTGCCCTCGCCCGTACGCATCTCAGCGATGCGGCCCTCGTGGAGGCAGATGCCGCCGATCAGCTGCACGTCGAAATGGCGCATGCCGAGAACACGCCGCGAGCCCTCGCGCACGACCGCGAATGCCTCGGGCAGGATCTCCTCCATCGTCGCGCCCTCTGCAAGCTGCTCGCGAAATTTCCGTGTATAGCTCGTCAGCTTGTCGTCCGTGAGATTCATCATCGCGGGCTCAAGCGCGTTGATCTGCTCCACAATCGCCGTATAGCGCGCGATCTCTTTGTCATTATTGTCGCCGAGGAATCGTTTTAATATCGAAGATATACCGAACAAGTAGTTTCACACTCCTGTATGATGATAGCGTATTGCCCAAAGGAAACGCTTTTTCAAGGCAATATTCGTTTCATTATAACACAAAGCCCCCGCCTTTGCATAATAAATGTTGACATGACGAAAGCAAAAGACTATAGTACAGGCTTAGGCACAATGACCTAGGAGTCATGACGTGATGTCTTTGCAGGACTATGTCAAAGGCGGGCGCATATTCTCTGCACAAATCAAGCTGACAAGAAAGGACATTGATGATTCCGCGTGGCTGAAACAAAAAAACATCTGGGACTTTTATGCTTGCTGTGCGCGATTTTCTTCCTCGGGAGCAGCGGGCTTGTGATCACGGATCAGGTGGAATCAAATTATGCGCTGACTGCGAAAGAGATGCTTGCCTCCGGTGATTACTTCTCACCGCGCATCTACGGCAATTACTGGTACGACAAGCCGGCATTCTTCTATTGGGAGCTGATGGCTGCCTTTTCCCTCTTCGGCACATCGGATTTTGCAGCGCGCTTTTTTCCGGGACTCTTTGCGAGCATCGGCGTCCTTCTCACCTATGGCTTCGGACGGCAGATCTATAACGCGCGCACCGGCTTCTTCGCCGCGGCCATTCTTGCGACCTCCTTTGCCTATTGGCTGGTCGGAAGGAGCGTGATTACCGACGCGACGCTGTTCGTCTTCCTGAACGGTGCACTCGTTTTCTTCTACTTCGGCTATACACGGAACCGCAGGTTCTACTACCTTGCCTACGTTTCCGCCGGACTCGCCGTGCTGACAAAAGGGCCCGTCGGCATCGTACTGCCGGGCCTCGTCATTCTTGCCTTCCTCCTCGTGCGCCGCGACCTCGGCGAGCTCCTGCGGATGAAACCGCTCGGGATTCTTCTCTTTGCACTCGTGAGCGGCATCTGGTATGCAGGAATGTATGCGCTGCACGGCATGGATTTCATCGTAGGCTTCTTCGGTGTGCACAACCTTCTGCGTGCGACGGTCGCCGAACACCCCGCTTGGAACGTCTGGTATTTCTACCCTGCCATCTTCCTCATCGGCTTCTTTCCATGGAGTTTTGCCCTCATCATTCCGCTCACCCAAAGGCTGCGCAGAGGGCTCGGAACGCTCGCCCCGCATACCCTCTTCCTGCTGATCTGGGCCCTCACGGTCAACGTGTTCTTCCAGCTGATAGCGACAAAATACGCGACGTATACGCTGCCGGGTCTCATGCCCATCGCGCTCCTCACGGCGCGCCTCCTCCTATCGCATATGCGGCTGCTGCGCAGGACGCTGTCCCTCGCCGTCGTATGCTGCGGGCTGCTCACGATCCTGCTGTACCTGCCGATCGACGCCGCGAACGGCAGGATTTCATATGCGCTTCACGTTCCGGGGCAGACGGGCTATCACGCGATCGACCTGTTCTCGGGGAAATGGCAGGCGGACGTGCTGAACCAATATGTAAAGAGCGACGACCTCATCGTCTCCTACGGCGAATATCAAACATCCGTCGTATACTATACGGGGCATATGGTCTACGATCTCATCCCCGCCTCTTCGTACGCAAAACGAACGGGCACGGACATCAACTGGCAGCGCAAATACGTCATGCCCGTTCTCACGTTCGATCAACTGCCGCACGATCGGGACATCTATCTGCTCTGGGACACGCGGCACGACAAAAAGCTCGGCAAGCTCCTGAACCGCAATGAGTGGCAGGTGCTCGCCGAGCAAAAACACGTACGCATCTATCGACGGGCGAAAGATACGCCCGCCGCATTTTCTGGAAATTAACAGCACAATGCCGCCGGACCATGCAGCATCCCCCAAATGATCTAAACCAGGGGATACGGCATGATCCGGCGCTGTTTACTTCCCGCCGCCGAGGAGCTCCTTTGTCAGCCGGCGCAGATAGCTCATGACGAGCCGCACATCGTCGAAGGTCTGACGCCCCTTCTTGGTAACAAGACCGCTGTTGATGAACATGGGGTCGATGAGGGGAATCTGTACGAGATGGTCCCCGGGAAGAACCGACGGGCGCGCGAGGAATGTCGATCCGATGCCCGCATTCACGAGGTTCTTGACCGTATGCAGATAGGGCGAGTAGTGCACGACATTCGGTTTCTCCCCGATACGCCCATAGGCATCCTGTACGAGGCGGTTGACGAAAAAGCCGCTGTCAAGCATGACGAGGGGCTCCTCCTGCAGTTCCGCGATGCTGAGGCTGTGGCGCTGCGCAAAGGGATGATCGGGGCGCGTAACGAAGGTGCACTCGCAGTCAAAGAGTTTGGAATAGCTGAGCCGTGCACTGAAATCAGCAGTGTAATTCGTCAGCGCAAGGTCGAGTTTTTCCTCCTCGACCATCTGCAGGGCGCTCACGCCGCCGGTCTCGATGATCTCGAGCTCGATCTCCGGATGTGCACGGCGAAACTCGCCCAAAATATGCGGCAAAAAGACGACGCCGAGCTGGAGGGGCATCGCAATGCGGACCTTCGCATGGCGGTGCGCCATATCGCGAATCTCATTGTCAAGGCGCGTGATCTCCGTGAGGATGGAGGATATCTTGCCGAGGAGCTTCGCCCCGTCCGTCGTAACGGTGATCTTGCGCCCTTCGCGGTGGAAGAGGTTCAGCCCCGTCTCCGCCTCGAGCGCCTGCATGGCGACGGTCACCGTCGGCTGAGAGACGTGGAGGTGCTCCGCCGCCTTCGTGATGTTCTGCCATTGACAGACCTCATAGAAATACCGCATCTGAACCAGCGTCATCCGATCATCTCCCCTCCGCACACAGGGCGGCTGCCATCCAATCAATATTTCCTATATTGCTCATTAGTTTACTATATATAGGCCAATCCGTATAGTATAAAAGTCACACTTCGTATTAAAAGTTTTAATAGTCCAAAGCTATTGTGTATCGAAAAGAAATATTTTTATTTCATCGGAAAACGTGTTAGATTGAGTCCATACAAAATCTACGACGGTCAAGAGAAGGGGAAATACCGTATGAAGATCTATTTCGCAGAGGCAGTGGAACGCTTTGTCGAGGACATGCTCGAGGCGAACGCGGACAATCTGAAGGCGTTCGAGACGAAGCCGGGCGTGTACGCAAACGTAGATCCCGAGACGCACCACGAGGTTGAAATCCCCGACGTGCATCTCACAAAGTAGATTTTGTTTCCGGAGCAAAACTTCCTTCTGAAAGACGAGCGGACGACCACCGCTCGTCTTTTTTTGTGTGCAGAAGGATGCGGATCAGATGCATTGTAAAATCGCCGCAAAGGGAATACGCATGGCAGATGCCGTCCGCCCGCTCAGCAAATCCGCGGAACGAGTTCGCCGAGCGGCATATCCACCACGCGGATGCCGCCGAGCGCGGTTCTGAGCCCCACCTCGCCGGGCGCCTCCGCCGTCGTCTGCCCGATGACGCAGGCCTCCGTGCCGTGCGGGTCCGCATGCATCACGTCGAGCACACGCTCCGTATCTGCGGGCTGCGTAAACGCGATGAGCTTGCCCTCGTTCGCGAGCGTCAGCGGGTCAAACCCGAGCAGCTCACAGACGCCCTGCACGGCAGGACGCACGGGGATTCGCTCCTCGTCGAGCAGGATGCCGACCCCCACCGCCCCCGCCAGCTCGTTCAGCGATGCCGCGGCGCCGCCGCGCGTCGGATCGCGGAGCACTGCAATGGAGGGTGCCGCTGCGAGCATTGCCGCCGTCATATGGTTAAGCGGCGCACAGTCGCTCATGATCTCCGGCGGGAGCGTCAGATTGTGCCGCGCCGCCATGACCGTCGCCGCATGATCGCCGAGCGTGCCCGAGACGATGATGTCCATGCCCGGCTTGATGTTTGCCGGCGCAATGTCAGCCCCCTCGATCATCTCGCCCACGCCTGCCGTATTGATATAGATGCCGTCCCCGCAGCCGCGCGGCACGACCTTTGTATCCCCCGTCACGATGAGGACGCCTGCCTCCTCCGCCGCCGTGCGGATGTCGCGCACGACGCGGCGCAGGGTCTCCATCGGCAGCCCTTCCTCGAGGATCACGGCCAGCGAGAGCCAGCGCGGCACCGCGCCCGTCATCGCGAGATCGTTGACCGTACCGCAGATGGCGAGCCGGCCGATGCTCCCGCCGGGGAAGAAGTGCGGCTGAACAACATAGGAATCCGTTGTAAAGGCCGCCCGCCCCGTGGGCGGAAGAACAGCGCCGTCGTGCAGAGCATTCAGGATGGTGTTGCCGAGCTCCGGCAGCACGATTTCCTCCATGAGCGCATGGCTCAGCTGACCGCCCGCACCGTGCGCGAGCGTAATGACCTCATGCTCCATAACGGAACCTCCCTCCGCCGTATTTATACCAGGCCGCGCACGTCCCCTCAACCGATACCATGCAGGGGCCGACGGCATGCTCCGGCACACACGCCCTGCCAAAGAGCGCGCAGTCCTTCGGTACGATTGCCCCGCGCAGCACCTCGCCGCAGCGGCAGCCGCGCCGCCCCTCGGTGCGTGTCTCGATGGAGAGCGGACGCACGCGCGCAAAGTCAAAACGCGCATATTCCCCGCGCATCGAGAGCCCCGATGCCGGGATTACGCCCAGCCCCCGCCACGCCGTTGCCGCCGGTTCATAGACGCGGTCGATCGCTGCCAGTGCCGCAGGATTTCCCTCCGGGCGCACCACCGTCTCATAGGCATTTTCGATGCGCGCTTCGCCATGGCTGATCTGACGGACGATCATGTGCAGCGCGCGCAGGATCTCGAGCGGCTGGAACCCGCCGACCACGCCTGGCACATGATAGTCCCGCGCGAGGAAGTCAAAGAGCCCCGTCCCCGTTACGACGGCAACGTGTCCGGGCAGGAGAAATCCGTCCACCGCCGCCGTCCCGTCATCGAGCAGGGTGTGCATCACGGGCGGGACCAGCTTCTGCGCAGACAGCAGGAAGAAGTTTCCGCATCCCTGCCGCTCCGCCGCGAGCACAGCCGCCGCCTCGGTCGGTGCAGTCGTCTCAAAGCCGACCGCGAGGAAGACCACCTGCTTTGCGGGATTCTCCGCCGCAACGGTCAGCGCGTCGAGCGGCGAGTAGACGATGCGCACGTCAGCGCCCGCCGCCTGCGCCTCAGCGAGACTGGAGTCCGTCCCCGGGACCTTCAGCATATCGCCGAACGTCGTGATGATGACATCCTCCATCCCCGCATAGGCAATCGCCGCGTCGATGTAGTCGTCGGCGGTTACGCAGACAGGACAGCCGGGGCCTGAGACAAGCTCGATCTCGGCGGGGAGAATCTGCCGGAGCCCCGCACGAAAGATCGCCACCGTATGCGTCCCACAGACCTCCATAATCCGCACAGGACGCGTGCGGTGCACGAGCAGGCGCCGCATATCCGCAACTGCCTCGGCGGTCACGGCCTGTATCTCGGCGGCCGTGCTCATGGGATCTGCTCCACCGTGCGCGGGGCTCCGCGCATCTCCGCCCGCAGGGCATGGATACGCTCCGCCTCTTCCGCATCGACGATCTGCATCGCAAAGCCCGCGTGCACGAGCACATAGTCTCCCAGCTTTGCCTCGGGCAGCAGCATGAGGCTCGCCGCACGGCGCACGCCGTTCAGTTCTACCGAGGCAAGCTGATCCTTTATTTCAACGACCTTCGCCGGAACCGCTAAACACATACATCCTCCTAAACCCATTGAACCCATCGATTGTATTTTCTCTGTCATTATACCGCGCATCGCCTGCGGGCGCAGTGTTTCAAGACACACCCCGGCCGTTTTTCATCCGCGCGAGCGCCGCGGCCGCCTGTCCGTACGCAATGCCGCCGTCGTTCGGCGGAGCGAGGTGCGGCAGGAGAACGCGATAGTCCCCGCCGATGCGGGCAAGTACCTGCTCCAATAAAAGCGCATTCTGGAACACGCCGCCCGCGAGCGCGGCTGTGCGCAGGCCTGTGTGCACTGCGAGCACGCCAAGCACCTCGGCGACGGCCGCTGCCATCGTCACATGGAAGTCCAGCGCACGTCCCGCACGCTCCTCTGCCGAGATCTGCTCCGCCCCGTCCGCGAGGGCATTGAGTACCGGCAGGAAGTCCGCCGTCATCGCGCCCGGCGCACCGCGCAGGACATAGGGCAGGATACGCCCCTCCCGCTGCGCCGTGCGCGCGCGGAGCTCCAGTTCGATTGCGGCCTGCCCCTCATAGCGGTTGACGAGGCACACGCCGAGCAGCGCCGCTGCCGCGTCGAAGAGGCGCCCCGCACTCGACGTGAGCGGCGCGGAGACCCCGGCCGCCGTTGCCTGCATCAGCAGCTGCCAGCCTGCGGGCAGCTGCGCCGCAAAGCCAGGTGCATGCATCGCCAGCCGCTCGCCATGAAGGCCGTACAGCACCCAGAGAGCCAGGCGCCACGGCTCCTCCGCCGCGCGGTCGCCGCCCGGGAGCGGAATACAGGCAAAATGCGCGAGACGCTCATAGCCCGCCATATCCGCCGCGAGGAACTCCCCGCCCCACGCCGTTCCGTCGTCGCCCCAGCCCGTCCCGTCGAGTGCTGCGCCAAGCACGCGCTCATGACATGCGTGCTCGGCAAGCACCGCCGCGATGTGCGCATGATGGTGCTGAACTCGCACAAGGGGAATCCCCTCGCGCTCTGCCCGCGCCGCGAGACAACGTCCCGATAGGTAGGCGGGATGCAGGTCAGCGGCAAGCAGCTCCGGTTTTGTCTCAAAAAACTGCTCATAGTGCGCGATCGTCTCCTCGTAGGAGGCGAGCACGCTTCTGTGCGTCAGATCGCCGATGTGCTCGCTCAGGAACGCCTCATTCCCGCGCGTCAGGCAGAACGTACTCTTCAGCTCTGCTCCGCCTGCGAGCACGGACGCCTGCGGGGCAAATGGGAGCGCAAGCGGTGTCGGCGCAAAGCCGCGGCTGCGGCGCACAATCTGCCGTCCGCCTGCCATCATGCGCAGAACCGAATCATCCACACGATGCACGATCTCCCGATTATGCATGAGGATCGCATCGGCAATCTCGGCGAGTCCCTGCTCTGCGGCGGCATCGTCATAGATAATCGGCTCGCCGCTGAGGTTTGCACTCGTCATGACCCAGAGATCGTCCGGGGCGAGCAGGAGGAAGTGTATGGGTGCGTATGGAAGCATGACGCCGAGACAAGGGTTCCCCGGGGCAACGCTCGGGGCGACCGCATCCTCCGCATCCGGCCGCCGCTGCAGCAGCACAATCGGCGCAGCAGGCGAGGCAAGCCAGCGTTCCTCCTCCTCCGAGACAGCGCACAGTCTGCGCACCGTCTCAAGCGCACCCGCCATCACGGCGAGCGCCTTCGCCTCACGCCGCTTGCGGCGGCGCAGGCGTGTGACCGCCTCGTCGCTGCGCGCGTCGCACGCGAGATGGTAGCCGCCGATGCCCTTGATCGCAACGATTCCACCCGCCGCGATAATTTCCCGCGCCTTTTCCAAAGGGTTGCCGTCCGCCGCCGCGCCCTCCGCCAGCAGCTGATAGGAGGGTCCGCAGGCAGCGCATGCATTCGGCTGCGCGTGGAAACGGCGATCCGCAGGATCGTCATATTCGTGCTGGCACGCAGGACACATGTGAAAGGCCGCCATCGAGGTCAGCGGGCGGTCATAGGGCACACCGCGAATGATCGAGTACCGCGGACCGCAGTTCGTACAATTTGTAAAGGCATAGCCCTGCCGCCGATCCGTTTCGGACAAAATCTCGCGCCGGCAGTCCGCACAGACGGCGAGATCGGGCGAGACAAGCGTTCGTGCCGGCTCCCCCGCAGGGCTCGGCAGAATACGGAACAACACCTCGCCGAGAATCGCCGTCTCCGTATACGTCACCGCCGTGACCGCAGCCGCAAGCGGCGCCTGCGTGCGCAGCGCCTCTCCAAAGGAATCAAGCGCCGCCGGCGTGCCCTCTGCCTCGATCCCGACGCCGGCGCTGTCGTTCAGCACCCATCCGCCGAGGCTGAGACGCACGGCGAGACGGTAGACAAAGGGGCGGAACCCCACCCCCTGCACAATCCCCGAGACGCGAAAGGCGCGCCGCTGGCGGGCGCACCGCTGTATATCCGCAGGAAACGCATCGCATGCCACGATCAGATGCCCTGTGCACTCTGCGGACGGCGCACGGCGGGGATTTCCCCCCAGCGCGTGAGTTCTTCCACCGCGCGCTGTGCGAATCCGGGCAGCGCCGCTGCCATCTCCGTAGTGAGCGTGAGGCCTGCCGTCAGCTCATACGGCTGCATCCCGAGCACCACAACGTTCGGAATCGGGCGGTCCGTCACCGTCAGCCACGCAAGCACATCCTGAATCCCGATCTCATGCGAGGACACCTTCTCCTGAAAATGTGCCATCACGGCATCGTTTTCAAAGCGGTAGACCGTACCGGGCGCACCGTCGCCCGACACCGCATCGAGGATGAGCAGCTTTTCCGTCCCCGTGAGGAAATGCAGCAGCTCCGGGCCGAGCGTTCCGCCGTCAAGCAGGCGGACATCGGACGAAAAACGATAGTGTTCCTCCAGATACTCTACCGCACGCACGCCGAACCCCTCATCCCGCAGGATGATGTTGCCGATGCCGAGCACCGTCACGGGCGCGACCGGAACCAGCTGGTCCTGATCCATATTCATCGCGATTCCTCCTGCGCCGCCTTCTTTGCCGCCGCCTGCGCCCGCAGCCACGCATACCACGCCGAGAGCCCCTCTCCCGTCCGGCACGAGACCGGCAGGACGGCAATTCCCGGATGCAGTGCCCTGATATCCGCACACGCCGACGCCATATCAAAATTCGTATAGGGCAGAATGTCCACCTTATTTAAGAGGGCCGCCGCCGATTCCTTGAAGATCAGCGGGTACTTCAGCGGCTTATCGTCGCCCTCCGTGATGCTCAGCACCACGGCCTTTGCATCCTCGCCAAGCGCAAATTCCGCAGGGCAGACGAGGTTGCCGACGTTCTCGATCACAATGAGATCGAGCGCCGTGAGGTCAATTTTCTCCAGCGCCGCCGCGACCATCGCCGCATCGAGATGGCAGCCGCCGCTCGTATTGATCTGCACGACCTGCGCGCCGCAGCGCTCAATGCGGGCGGCGTCCTTCGTCGTAAAGAGGTCTCCCTCGATCACCGCAATGCGCAGATCCGTTCCGAGCTCCGCAAGGGTCTGCTCGAGGAGTGAGGTCTTGCCCGCGCCGGGCGAGCCGAGGAGGTTCAGCGCATAGATTCCGCGGCGGGCAAAAAACGCCGCATTCTCCGCAGCCGCCGCATCGTTGCGGCCGAGTATATCCGCCTTGACAACTACCTTCATCATCCTATTCCATCTCTATAAAATCCACACGCATCTCGCGTCCGCCGATGATCTCCATCCCTCCGCCGCAGTCCGGGCAGAGATAGTCCTGCGGCCGTATCCGCAGTTCTCTGCCGCAGTCGTGGCAGCGTCCCATGAGAGGCACGCGCTCCCATGTGAGCGCCGCGTGCTCCGCAGGCGTCCCCTGCACGAGGGAGGAAAAACACAGCGAAAGCGCATCGGTCTCCACGCCCGACAGTTCGCCGAGCAGGAGGCCGATGCGCTCGATACGTGCTGCATCATTCTTCTGTGCATAGTCGAGCGCGATCTCCAAGATGCCCTCGGCAATCGCCATCTCGTGCATGCTCAGAGCTCCGCCGAAAGTCCGTGCGCAGCGAACGTGCCGACGAGTTCCGTCAGCTTCGTCTTTGCCGGATCATAGTCCACCGTCGTCTCGCCGTCGTGCGTGTGAATGTGCACGTAGAGGACGCCGGGCAGCCCCAGCAGCGCCTTCTCTACCGCTGCGGCATTCTCCTCAGTGTAGCCCTTGACAAAAAACTGCAGATGTGTGGTGCTCTCCGCGAGACCGCAGCCGCAATCCTTACACATAGTTTTCTCCTTTATTGATTCAGCAGCGTACTGCTACTGCCTGCGCATCATCCAAGAGCGAACCCTAGCGGCGCAAGCGGGAAAAGTGCGCGGTACGCCCCGGCGGATTTCGTCGTTCAACCGAAGGGCGTTTAGAAATTCGCCGATATTTCAGCGTACAAGCGCACGAACGCCTGCAAGCGAGGTGTTCGCGGGATATGCGCAGTCGAGTACAAAAGATGCCCTTTACTCCACGTCCTTCGCATCCACAGGCGTATGCCGCAGCAGCTTGCTACCCGCGAACATGCTCGAGACCTCGGCCTCGCCCTCCATGAACTCAGCGCGCACAACCATATAGAAGTGCCCGATCGCAAAGAGGATGATCGCCCATGCCGCATAGTGATGGACAAAATGCGTCGTGAACTCGTTGCCGAGGAGGCGGTTCACCCAGCCGAACATGACCCCGCCGATCGCCGACGGCTCTGTCATATAGTACATGGCAAATCCTGTCAGCACCTCAATCGCCACGAGGACGTAGAGTCCCGCATATGAGGCACGTGCCAGCGGGTTCCGCAGGAAAGGTGCATGGCTCGGCTTGATCAGCATGTAGTGCAGCGCCACATCCATCATATCGCGGTAGTACTGCGGCTTCCAGAAATGCGGAAACAGCCGGTCGCCGCGGTTGATGATGAAGCCGTACACACGCCCGATGAAGCCCGCGCAGAACGCAAACGCCGCAATGAAGTGGATGTTGCGCACAAGGTTCATCAGCAGCGCCGAGTTGGTCGGCTCAGAGCCGAGAATCACGGGCGGCTTCGTAATAAGGAAGCCCGTGATGAAGAGGACGACGATCGAGGCGGCCATCAGCCAGTGAAAGATGCGCAGAAAGGGGCTGAAGAGGTAGTATTCCTGCCGCTGTTCTTTTTTCATGCGGATCGCCCCCTATTCGTCCACACGCACGCCTGCGTAGGGATCCGTCGTAACGACGCGGATCTTCTCCCCCTTTGCATTGAAGAGATGCGTCGAGCAGGCCATGCACGGATCGAACGAGCGGATTGCCTTCACGATCTCGAGCGGCTTGTCGGCGATCTTCACCGGCGTATCCATCATCGACTTCTCATAGGCACCCTGTCCCGCTTTGTCATCGCGCGGGCAGGCATTCCACGTCGTCGGAACGACCGCCTGGTAGTTGGCAATCTTGCCGTCCTTGATCACGACCCAGTGGCTGAGCGCGCCGCGCGGTGCCTCGTAGAGGCCGACGCCCTTTGCCTCCTTCGGCCAGGTCGAGGGATCCCACTTGTCATTGTTCACGACGCGCGTGTCGCCGCTCTTGATGTTCGCGACGAGCTTGTCGAAGAAGTACTTGCCGAGCTCCGCCTGCAGCTGCGCCTCAAGTGCACGCGCCGCCGTGCGGCCGACCGTCGAGGGCAGCCATGCCTCGACCGGAACGCCGAGCACATTCGTCACGGCGTCGATCTGATCGACGATGATCTTCTCTGCCCAGGTGAGTTCGCCGAGGAGTCCCTGCTTCGCCTTCGTGTAGAGAACGATGTAGCGCGCGAGCGGACCGACCTCACAGAGCTTGCCGCGCCATTTCGGCGTCTTGAGCCAGGAGTACTTGCCCTGCTCGTTGAGCGCCTTCCATTCGGTCTTCGTGCCCTCCTTCGGCTCCGTGTAGTGGGGCTTCGTCACGCCCTCCCACGGATGCAGCGAGGCATTCTCCTGGCCCGGGTACTCGTACCATGCATGCTCGACGCTCTCGCTGATGCCCTCAGGATCATTGAGATCCTCCATCTTGAAGTCATAGACCTTCGCCTGCATGACGCCGCCGGCAAAGTTCTCGACGACGCCGTTGCAGCGCACGAGCAGCGTGCTGAAGAAGTCGCCGTTCGAGGTTCCGCTGAACGGTTCCTCGGGGAACATGCCGAAGCCGAGCACACGCTCCTTGGCAAGACCGCCGCCGGAGACATAGCCGTTTTTCACATAGAGATGGCCGATGGCGAGGACATCCGGCAGATAGTAGTCGTTCATCATATGGCGCGCCTGGTTGATCGAACGATCCACGATCGCAAGGCGTGCCGTATTGATCGGCGCGTTGCCGTCCTCCATCGAGATGGAGCAGGGCATGCCGCCGAGCACGTAGTGCGGATGGGGATTCTTGCCGCCGAAGACAACGTGCGGTACAACAAGATCTTTCTGCTTATCGAGCATCTCGAGGTAGTGCGAGATTGCCATGAGGTGCACCTCGGGCGGCAGCATCCGGTAGTCCGGATGATCCCACCACTGCGCAGAGAAAATGCCGAGCTGTCCGCTCTCCACGATCTTTTGGATCTTCGCCTTGATCGCCGCATAGTACTCTGGATTGGAGACGGGCACATCGTGCGGATACGCCTCCGTATCGAGTCCTGCGGGTCCGTGGAACGGCAGGCGGTAGGTGCTGAGCACCGTGTTCTGCAGCGCTGCCGTTGCCGCAGGATCGGCTTTCAGCGCCTCGAGCGGACTGACCCAGTCGAGCGCATGCAGATGATAGAAATGGATGATGTGGTCCTGATGTCCGAGGCACGCCGCGATGATGTTGCGGATGTAATGCGCGTTCTTTGGGATCGTGATGCCGAACGCATCCTCGACGGCGCGCAGGCAGCCGAGCGCATGGGAGGATGTGCACACGCCGCAGATACGCTGAATATATGCCCACGCATCGCGCGGGTCACGATCGTTCATGACGAGCTCGAGACCGCGCCAGGCCGTTCCGGAGGAGATGGCGTCCTCGACCTTGCCCGTCGCCTCATCGACCTGAATTTCAACGCGCAGATGTCCCTCAATGCGGGTGATCGGGTCTACAACAACGTGTTTCATTCATGCACCTGCTTTCCCTCTTTTTCCAGCTGCTTTTCGTGCTGCTTCTTCTGCACGAGGCTCGCTCCCGCATGCGCCGCAACACCGACCGCGGTCGCCACGGCAAGCCCCGCACCGACCATATCGACGTCGATGCCGTTGTACTCGGGCAGGCGCTTCGAGAACGGCGCCTGATCCCAGAAGTTCGCATTGCTGCAGCCGATGCACGGTGCACCCGACTGGATCGGATAGGACATGCCCTGATACCAGCGCAGATTGCCGCAGGAATTGTAGGTCTCCGGTCCGCGGCAGCCGAGATGGTAGAGGCACCAGCCGGCCTTCGCCCCCGCATCGTCGAAGCGGTCGGCAAACATGCCCGCATCGAAGAACGGCCGGCGGTAGCAGGTGTCGTGAATACGGTTGCCGTAGAACTGACGCGGGCGCCCTTCGCCGTCAAGCGGCGGCAGCGTACCGAACAGGGCAACGTGCATGACCACGCCCGTCATGACCTCGGGGATCGGCGGGCAGCCCGGCACGGCAATGTAGGGCTTTGCGCCGATATAGGAGCGGATGCCCTTGGATTCCGTCGGATTCGGCGCAGCCGCCTGAATGCCGCCCGCCGTTGCACACGTCCCGTAGGCAATGACGGCCTTTGCCCCCTCGGCGACGTGCCGCAGCGTATGGGCGAACGAATGCCCGCCCGACATGCAGGTGTACTCGTGCTCGCCCGAGGCAACCGCGCCCTCGACGGCGAGGATATACTCGCCGTAGTACTTTTTGACCGTTGCTTCAAGATGTTCCTCGAACGGCTCGCCGCAGCCCGCGCTGAGAACATGACTGTACTCGAGCGCAATGCTGTTCAGCACGAGATCCGATGCGAGCGGTGCACCCGATCGAATGAACGACTCGTCACAGCCCGTGCACTCATGCCCGTGCAGCCAGATGACAACCGGCAGCGGTTTCGCCTCGGCAGCCTCGACGACCTTCGTCAGCATCTCCGTGCTCAGTCCCATGAGCGACGTGAGCGTCACGCAGCCCTTTAAGAAGCTGCGGCGGCTCATTCCCTTTGCAAGATAAGCCTCCCACAGGCTCTCCCTCTTACTCACATGACCCCTCCTAACAAATACACAAATGTCCAATCGGGCATTTTAATAAAAGAAAATACACATGCCCATAACTTTCTTTTATTATACAGCTCATTGAACGAAAAATAAATCATTTCATTTACGCTTCCATTTATTTTCCCTTCCCTTTCACAGCGCAAAAAGGAGCTGTCTCCCGTACTCGTGGTACGACAGACAGCCCCTGCTGTACTGTACTCCGCTCAGATCGTGCACAGAACACCGGAAAAACACAGGTCCCCCTGTGACAGTAGCAATTCTGCCGCTTCCTTTTCAATACGGGAAGGCCCAGACATTTCTGCATGAACCCGGTGCACATCTCGGAGATTTCGTCTCCGCAGTGCAGACGCAATATCATAGGCTACAGGCGGCATATCCGTCGTCCTTAGATATTTTTGCTCGGAAACGCGGAACAAATGCTGAATGCATCTTTTCCCTTATATTTAATTATAAATTAATTCTAACAGGGTTATATTCTTTTGTCAATATCCGATAATTATTCTCACCATAGAGATTTTTTATTTTAGGTGACGCGCCGCCTTTTTCACGGCATCGCGTTCCTTCTCCGCCATCGTGTTCGGGCGGATCTCGGCCGCGTGGCCGTCACGGTTGCCGCTGGTGAGCTTCTGATTCTCTTCATCGTAGGCGAGTATCTCGTAGGTACGGATCGTATTCTCCTTCGGACTGAGTACGCGGCGTTGGAGTGTATAGCCGAGCTTCTCATAGTCCGTGTCGTGCATCGCCTCGGCAAACTGCGCCTTGCCGAGATCATTGTAGAGGATGAGCTGCCAGTAGGCAATGCTGCCGTCCGTATTCTTTGCCATCATGCTGCGGTCGAAAAACCAGCCGCGCCGTTCATCGCCCTCAATGAAAACCCAGTCGCCGTCCTTCAGCGTGATCGGGTCGATCGCCGTCAGGTCGCCGTGCGCTCCCGCATCATAACTGCTGCTGCGCGGATCGACGGAAAGAGGCACCGCTGTGCCGGCGTCCTTTTCCTTCTCTGCCGGGGGCGCTCCCTCCTCTTTGGATTTTTCCGGCGCGGCGCCATTCTCCTCCGTGCCCTCATACGGCAGGGGAATGATCTTTCCGTTTTCATCATGCTCATCGACGGATTCATCGCCGAGGTCATCCATTTCCTCCTCGAGCGCGGATTCTTTCTTCTCGGCGGGTGCTGCATCCGATTTTTTCTTCGCCGGGGCAGCCTTTGCTGCGGAGTGCCCATGGCCCTCCTCTGCCACCATGACGGCATGGATATCCTTCTCCGGCGCGGTCTCGCCGTATGCCGGCAGGATAAAGATCCCTGCAGCGAGCAGGAAGATGATGGATTTCATAGCATATCCTTTCCTTTTATAAATACGACGCGGGGTTGACCGGCTGGCCGCCGACACGCACCTCATAGTGCAGATGCGGCCCCGTGGAATAGCCCGTCGAGCCGACGTAGGCGATGATCTGACCGCGGCGCACCTGCTGGCCCGCAGTGACGGCGACGGCGGAGGCATGACCGTAGCGCGTCATGATGCCGCCTCCATGGTCGATATCAACCATATTGCCGTACCCCGAACTCGTCCAGCCTGCCGTTGTCACGACGCCGTCTGCCGTCGCAATGATCGGCGTTCCCGTGTCAGCCGCGATGTCGATGCCCTGATGGAACTCTGTCCCGTTAAACCGCAGCCCATAGGGCGAGCTGATATACCCCTGTGTGGGCCAGCCCGTCGGAGTAGTGACGGGCGCACTCTCTGAGAGAAAACTGCCCGCTCCCGGAAAATTCCGGTACATCTCCTGTGCAAGGAGATCAAGAGAGCTCCGGCGCGTGGTGAGGCGGCTCTCGATCATCGCAAGCGCCTCATCCACCTGATCCGTTGTGAGCGCATGCGGCGCGCCGCCCGTCGGGGCCTCCGTCCCCTCCTTCGCAGCATCCTCCTCGTCGGCTTCTGCGGGAGGCGCGCCCACGAGAGCACGCAGTCCGTCCTCCGAGCGGCGCAGACTGTCCAGATCCTGCTGCAGTGCGGAGGCTTTTTTCGAGACCTGGAGGATCTGCTCCTGCTGGATGCGGTTTGCCTCGCGCAGCTGCGCGGTCTCCGACTCGTGCAGATAGGAGTGCATGAGCGTGTAGACAGAGAGAACAGCGGCGCCGGTGAGCACGGCAACCGCTGCTCCGGCGCCGAACGCAATCATCCGCAGTCCGCGCAGAGAAAGCCGCACGGTACGCGTGACATCCGCCTCGCTGTCAATTAGCTGAATACTGTATCGTAGATTCTGTTCCTCGTTCAATGCGTTCTCCTTATTCTATCCTGATTTTTTCCATCCCCCTATCCTAGCGGAACAAAATGAAAACCTGCTGAGACTCAGCAGGTTTTCTTTGCTTTTGTCAGTATTGAATCGGAAGCGGCTGCGCCATGGCTTCCTTCAGCACGCCCTTTTCCTCATCCGTGAGCGGATAGTCCGACGCGCCGTTCTTGATGGGCTTGATATAGCTGCGCGAATCCGCGCGGGCAAAGATACTCGAGAAAATAATGCCGTCGTTGTTCGCATTGAGCATGGCCACCGCGTAGCTGAGGTCGCCGCCCATATCCTCGAACGCGCGGAACCGAACGGCGGCAACACGCACGAGCGAGCCGCGGATGAACTGACGTATCAGCTCGTTTTCCTCCAGGATGCGCGCATTCGTCGCCGCAATCCTCTCGACCTCCTTGATATGCTGAATCAGCATTCCCTCGAGGTCATTGGCCTCGGATCCGCGCATCATTGCCCGGTAACGGCTGCTCATCATGCTGACGCGGATCATCAGATAGACAACCAGAATCAATAAAAGCAGGATCAGCAGCATCGAGGCAAACAAGAGTATCGTCTCATGTGCCGCAATATCGTTTACGAGATTGTTCAGAAACAATTCTTTCTTCCCTTCTTCCCTATTATCGCGCGGGTCCGATTTACACAGTAAACTTCTGCGCGGAGAATGCGCGCAGCGCAGCGCGTTTATCCTCCTTCGCAGCACCGTCCACTGCAGAAAGGAGTTCGATCAGGCGTTCGAGGTCTTCTGCGGAGAAATAGCTGATCTCCAACCGCCCCTTCCCCTGCTCACGCCCCGCTTGAATACGGACTTTCGTCCCAAGGCTGTGTGTGAGGCGTTCCTCTGCCTCCCGCACAAAAATGTCCGCCGGCGTACGCGTCTTTTTCTGCGTCTGTGCGGCCTTCTTGAGGGCCTTCGGGTCCTTTACGAGCCGCTTCACAAGTGCCTCTGCACCGCGTGCCGAGAGTTCATGCTCCTGGATATACTCTGCCGCTTCGCGCTGAAGGGCCGCCGTCTGGAGCGCGAGGAGCGGGCGCGCCTGCCCCATCGCGAGAACGCCGTTGGCGATAAATGCCTGGACTTCCTTTGCGAGGCGCAGGAGGCGAACGCTGTTCGCAACGGCCGAGCGGCTGCGGGCAACACGCCGTGCAAGCTGTTCCTGCGAGAGCTTGAACTCTGTCAGGAGGCGCTCATAGGCGCGCGCCTCCTCAATGGGGTTGAGATCCTCGCGCTGGAGGTTCTCGATGAGCGCCATCTCCGCCATCTCCGCATCCGTTGCCGCGCGAAAGATGACGGGTACGGTTTTGAGCCCCGCGAGTTTTGCTGCGCGCAGGCGGCGTTCTCCGGCGATCAGTTCGTATTTCCCGCCGCCGATGTCGCGTACGGAAAGGGGCTGGAGGATGCCGTGCTGCGCGATGGATTCGCGCAGTTCCTCAAGCGCCGCTTCGTCGAATTCATGCCGCGGCTGAAAACGGTTGGGGCGGATCGCGTTTACGCCGAGTTCGGCCGGCGTCCCTGTCTGCATGGCGGGGGGAGTCCCCGCCGATGCTGCCGCACGCCCTGAGGCGGGCGCCTCTTTCTTTCCTGTGAGCGCGTTCTTTCCAAGTCCAAGCGCGCCAAGGCCGCGTCCGAGTCCGCCTGTTTTAGTTTTCTTCACGCTTCATCACCTCCTTCGCCAGTGCAATATACGTCTCGGCCCCGCGCGACGTGATGTCGTAGGAGGTGATCGGCTGCCCGAACGAGGGTGCCTCAGAGAGCCGTACATTGCGTGGGATCAACGTATCATAGAGTGCGGTGCCAAAGACAGAGCGCACTTCCTCCACCACCTGCGTTGCAATGCGGGTTCGGCCGTCGTACATGGTCATAACGACGCCCTGAATCCGAAGCCCCGGATTTGCGCTCTCCTGCACGAGGCCGATCGTATTCATCAGCTGTGCGACCCCCTCGAGGGCGTAAAACTCACATTGAATGGGGATGAGAACAGCATCTGCCGCCGTCAACGCATTCAGCGTCAGGAAGCCGAGCGATGGAGGACAGTCGATAAAGATGTAGTCATAGGCGCGCTCCGCCTCCGTGAGCGCATCCCGCAGGCGCGTCTCCCGGCGCTCCATCCCGGCGAGCTCCACCTCAGCCCCTGCCAGCTCGACATTGGCCGGCAGGACATCCACATCATAATCCGAGGGAACAATCGACTCCCGGAGGCTCTGTCCCTCGATCAGCACACGATAAGTCGTGGACATAAGCATGTTTTTATCGAGGCCGAATCCGCTCGTCGCATTCCCCTGCGGGTCAATGTCAACGAGGAGGACACGACGCTTTGCACGCGCGACGGCAGCAGCGAGGTTGACGGCCGTCGTCGTCTTGCCGACGCCGCCCTTTTGGCTGGCAATCGCAATGATCTTTGCCACGGGATCATCCTTTCTCCTGGAGTATGCCTCTCATCGCACCCATAATCCGGCGCACAGCACTTTTACGACAGCACCTTCGCCAGATGCAGGTACTCGGGGTCCAGTTTCTTCTTATTATTCACGGCATCATAAAGGTTGACCGAGACGACGTGGCCCTTGCTGTATCCGAGCACAACGCCCGAGATGCCTGAGATGAGAGCAAGTGCCGCCTGCTCGCCGAGCTGACTGGCGCGTACGCGGTCGATGACCGTCGGCGCTCCGCCGCGCTGGATATGACCGAGCACGGAGACGCGCGTCTCAATATCTGTATGCTTTGCGATGTAGTCACAGACATCCTGTCCCTTTGCCGCCCCCTCGGCAACGACAATGAGGATATAGCGTTTGCCGCGCTCATATGCGGCCGCGAGGCTGCTTGTAATCTCCTCCAGATCGAACTTTTCCTCGGGAACGAGAATGTACTCCGCCCCGCCCGAAATGCCTGAGACGAGTGCCAGCCACCCGCAGCTGCGCCCCATCACCTCGAGCACGATCACGCGGCGGTGTGCCGACGCGGTGTCGCGCAGTTTGTTGATCGCATCAATGATGGTATTCGCCGCCGTATCGCAGCCGATGGTATAGTCCATTCCCCAGACGTCGTTGTCAATTGTTCCCGGCAGGCCGATGATGGGAAAGCCGTACTCCTCCGACAGCAGCTGTGCTCCGCGCAGAGACCCGTCACCGCCGATCACGCAGAGACCTTCGATGCCGCGCTTCACGAGGTTCTCATGGCCGAGACGGCGTCCCTCCGGTGTCTGCCAGCGCTTGCAGCGCGCCGTCCCGAGAAAGGTTCCGCCGCGCTGGATGATATCCCCCACATCCATCGACTGCAGTTCGCGCATATCCTCTTCGAGCAGGCCGTGGTAGCCGTCGTTGATTCCCCATACATGAACGCCTTCATAGAGCGCCGTACGCGCAACCGCACGCGCCGCAGCATTCATTCCCGGGCTGTCACCCCCGCTCGTCATGACTGCGATACTCTTTAACACAACGCTTCCTCCCCTGCCCGCTTCTAAACGCACACGAATCACATGCGCCCCCATATTTCCTCCATCATAGCACAAATGACAAAAAAAATCCCCTCTTTTTTTTGAGGGGATTTCAAGAACCCGAACAATAAATGTTTCACGTGAAACAATTCATTGCTCGCGCGCAAGATCACGGAAACGCGTATATTCTTTTTGAAAGAACATCTTCACTGTATCGGTCGCACCGTTGCGATGCTTCGCAATGCTGAGCTCCGTGATGTTTGCATTCTCCGTATCCTGATTGTAATAGTCCTCGCGATAGAGGAACATGACGATGTCGGCATCCTGCTCGATGGAGCCGGATTCGCGCAGGTCAGAGAGCAGAGGGCGCTTGTCGGAGCGGCCTTCTGTTGCACGCGAAAGCTGCGAAAGGACGACAATCGGCACATTCAGCTCGCGGGCGAGCACTTTCAGTGAGCGTGTCATCTCCGCCACGGCAAGCGTGCGGTTCTCCGCACGCCCCGGTGCCTGAATCAGCTGGAGGTAATCAACGGCAATGAGGTCGAGGCCATGCTCTGCCTTGAGCCGCCGCGCACGCGTGCGGATATCAAGCACCGTCGTACTGCTCGTATCGTCGAAGTAGAGCTTCGTCTTCATCATGCGGTCCGCCACCTTGACCAGGCGGTCCCACTCTTCGTCATCCAGCTCGCCGCGCGCCAGGCGGGTCGCGTCGATCTGCCCCTCAGCGCAGAAGATGCGGTGCATCAACTGTTCACGGGGCATCTCGAGGGAAAAGAACGCGACGGTCCCGCCCTGCAGGGCCACATGCGTCGCGAGATTGAGGACGAATGCAGTCTTTCCCATTGCGGGGCGCGCAGCGACGATAATGAGGTCGGATTTCTGGAGCCCCCGCGTCACGTTGTCAAGTGTCGCAAGGCCCGTGGAAAGCCCCGTAATCCCCCCCTTTGCCTTTGCAAGTTCGCTGACGCGCTCCACGGCGGCAAAGACGACTTCCTTCGCCGGAATGAAGGCACCGGTCGTCTGTCCGCCTGCGATCGCGAGGATCTTGTTCTCGGCATCGTCAAGCTGCTCGGCAACATCCTCACTCTCATTATACGCCGCACCGGCAATCTCTGTACTCACGTCGATGAGCGCACGCAGGATCGCCTTCTCCTTTACGATCTTTGCATAGTGCGCGAGATTTGCCGTACTCGGCACAGTATTTGACAAATTCGCGAGAAAAGAGATCCCGCCCACCTGTTCGAGCATGCCGCTCTTCCTAAGAGATTCGGTTACGGTGACAATATCCACCGGCTCGCCGGCGTGCACAAGTCCCTCCATCGTCTCAAACACGAGGCGATGGGCTTGGCGGTAAAACTCATCCGCGCGCAGGAGCTCCAATGCCTGCGTAACCGCCGTCTGTTTCAGCATCATTGCGCCGAGCACAGACTGCTCCGCCTCAATATTCTGCGGCGGGACGCGTCCTTCTGCCATAGGATTCTCCTTTCACAACAAAATCATCAGAGGCACCGCTCATCTCTGCACGCTGTCCGCAGGGGGCTCAGGCCGCTGCTTCCACTTCTCATCGGCAAAGAGCAGATTAAACGCTTCTTCTGCCGTTTTAAGGCGATGAATCGTAAGCCCGAGATGATCCTCCGGGAGGTCCTTCTTGTTCTCCCACGGGATAATCAGGGTCGAGATGCCCGCCTGCCGCGCGCCGTATGCCTTCTCAAAGACACCGCCGACCGGCTTGATCTCCCCCTGCAGAGAGATCTCTCCCGTCACCGCTGTATCCTGCCGGATCGCAGAGCCGGTAACGGCGCTCACAATTGCGGCAAGGATGGCTGTACCGGCGCTGGGGCCGTCAATATTCCCCCCACCGATGACGTTGACATGAATATCGTAGTCGTGGATATCCCGGCCTGTCAGTTGGCGCATGACCGAAGCAGCATTGAACACGGAGTCCTTTGCCATACTGCCCGCCGTCTCATTGAAGCGCACGGTACCCTTGCCTTTCTCCGCTGCAGGGAAGGAGACGGCCTCGATCTCGATGATGGAGCCGAGGAATCCAGCGACGCCGAGCCCGAACACTCTGCCGACAGCAGGTGTATCGGAGGCCTTCTTTCGGCCGAATTGATGGAGGCGGCTCACCTGTGCGACCTCATAGATATCAGCTCTTGTCACCTCGAGCGGCGGTGTTTTTGTTTCACGTGAAACATTCTGTACATGATCGCGGTGGGGGACTTCGCCGAGAAATTCCGTCTCGGTTCCCATGTCATCATCCGCCGCGTTCTCCGAGATTGTTTCACGTGAAACAATACGCTTGATCTCTTCCTCCTCGAACCGATTCAGCGCGAGGCTGTACGCATCTGCAAGGATATTGATCGCCTTGCGTCCCTCAATCGTATACGCACTGATCAGTTCGGCGGCGCCCGGCGCAAGAGTGACGTTCAGACGCTCGGCTGCATTCTCGACGATCGTAAGAATATGCGCGGGGGTCAGCGGCTCAAAGTAGATCTCCGCGCAGCGCGACCGCAGCGCCGGGTTGACATGATCGGGTTCGCGCGTTGTCGCACCGATCAGCACGAAGTCCGCGGGAGCCCCTTCCTCGAAGAGTTTTCGAATATAGGGGGGGACGCGCTTGTCATCGGGATCATAGTATGCCGACTCAAAATAGGCGCGCTTATCTTCGAGCACCTTGAGCAGTTTGTTCTGGAGCATCTCATCCATCTCACCGATCTCGTCGATGAAGAGGATCCCCCCGTGCGCATCCGTCACGAGTCCCGGTTTTGGTTCCGGTACACCGCTGTCTGCGAGGTTCTTCTGGGCGCCCTGATAGATCGGATCGTGCACGGAGCCGAGCAGGGGATTCGTCATATCGCGCGGATCCCAGCGCAGGGTTGTCCCATCCGTCTCGACGAACGGTGCGTCCTCTCCAAAGGGAGAAACGGCGCGGCGCTTTGCCGCCTCGAGCACGAGACGCGCAGCCGTCGTCTTGCCGACGCCCGGCGGTCCATAGAGCAGAAGATGCTGCGGATAGGGGGAGGAGAGCTTCGCCATGAGCGAGCGCACGGCACGTTCCTGTCCGACGATCTCATCGAAATTCTGCGGACGCAGGAGCTCCATCACCGACTGCGTGAGATGGATGTTCTCCAGTGCTTCGAGTTCCTCGCGCTTCTTTTTGTCATGCGGCGACTCTGCGCCGGGGTTCTCCTCCGATATCACCTGTCGGCGAATATCCTCCACATATTCCTCATGATCCTTCTCGAGCTTCTCATTGACCTTGCGCTCGATACGGTCCTCAAGATCGCGCCGTGCAAGGATTCCCGCGACCTGCTCCGTCATACGCGCGATGATTTCAGGCAGCTCTGCCTCGGACGGCGGAGGAGAGAGCAGCGGGTCCTCCTCCAGAATACGCATGAGGGCAAGCACCCGTTCACGGCGGTCATCCGAACGCATCAGTGCCATCGCGTTCATCTTGCCCGCTTGGATGACAAGGCGCTCCGTTCCCATTGTGTCTGCGAGCATGCGAAAGATCGCGGCGATCTCCGTATCGATGCGCGCTTCCGCGGAGAGTGTCGGCGGCACACTCTTTTGCTCGCTGTTCCCTCCGAATAAATCCTTAAAAAATGACATAAACCTTCCTTTTGACAAGGGGCTGATGAAAGGATCCTCATCAGCCCGTACTTATATGTAAATGAATAAGACCGTGATCATCTCCCGTGCCGAAGGAATAGGGGAGGGGAGGCAGATTCTCCTTACGATTCCTTTTGTACGTGAACCTTGATCGTTGTGGAGATGTTCGGGTGAACCTTTACGATTGCCTCATAGAGGCCCTCGCCCGTAACCTCGCCGCGGATTGTGATCTTGCGGCGGTCCACGTCGATGTTCTTCTTCTTCAGCGCCGCGGCAACGTCCTTGCCCGTTACCGCACCGAAGAGGCGTCCGTTCTCGCCGATGCGCACGGGGATCTCTACCTCGACCTTCTCGAGCTGGGCGGCCATGAGTTTTGCCTCATCCATGGCCATGGCATCCTTGCGTGCCTTCGCGCCCGCCTGTGCCTTCGCGACATTTACATTCTCGCTGCTTGCAGGAAGGGCCAGCTTCTTCGGCAGGAGGAAATTGCGTCCGTAGCCATCCGCAACCTCTACGATCTCGCCCTTTTTCCCGATATTCTTAATGTCCGTCTGCAGTATTACCTTCACTCTGGTCACTCTCCTCTATATAGGCTCTGGCCCGTTCGACGACCCGTGCGCGCACCGCGCTGAGCGGAACGCCTTTGACCTGCGCGCCCGCAACATTGGCGTGCCCGCCGCCGCCGAACGCCTCCATAATCACTTGAACATTCATTTCCCCTGTCGAGCGTGCACTGATGCCCACCATGTCTCCGGCCATCTGGAAGACGTAGATGCTCATGCGCACGCCGTCCACGCGCAGCATGCCGTCCGCCGCCTGTGCAGCGATGATCTGTCCATTCTGCAGGCGCTCCGGAATACTGCCCACGATCAGTCCGCCGGGGAAGAACTCCGCATTCGCCTTGGCACGTGCGAGCGCCACCGTGGTCTCGTAGTCGCTCTGAAACAGCGCCCGTACGAGCACGGGGTCCGCCCCGGCGCGCCGGAGGTATGCCGCCGCGTCAAAGGTGCGGACACCCGCACCGACGTTGAAATTCTTTGTATCCACAACAACGCCCGAGTAGAGTGCCGTCGCATCGAGGCGCGTCGGGCGGACGTTCTCGCCGAAATACATCAGGAGCTCCGTCACCAGCTCGCTCGCCGAGCTCGACGACGTCTCGATGTAGACCAGCAGAGGATTCTTGACGAAATTCTCGCTGCGGCGATGATGATCAATCACGACGATCTTCGGAATGCGCTCAAGGAGGGTGGGATCGGCAAGGATGTGGGGGATATGCGCATCCACCACGACCAGGAGCGCCGAAGGGGAGACGCCGGCAACATCGCCGGCGCGGACGAAGAGGTCCTCATACCCCTCATCCTTCTGCACCATATCCACAATGCGGTCAATTCCCTCGTTCATGTCACTGAGCACAATGTGCACACGTTTCCCGAGCGCGCGCGCCATGCATGCCACGCCCATCGCCGCGCCGAAGCAGTCATA
>NZ_GG749281.1:296284-304382 GCF_000160555.1 Centipeda noxia ATCC 43541 | reverse complement strand
GTCTTCATTGTGATGGCCCATGATGTAGATCTCGTCCGCACTCTCCATGATATCGCGCAGGGCATGCGCCACCACGCGCGCCTTCACGCGCGTGTGTTTCTCTACGGCCTTTGCCTTGCCGCCGAAGAACTGCGTTTTTCCGTTGATGTCGAGCGCCACCTGATCGCCGCCGCGTCCAAGCGCAAGATCGAGCTTTGCCTCGGCCTCCTCGCCGAGCTCCTTGAGCGACTGATCCGCCGCAAGTGAAAGGCCGATCGAGAGCGTCACCGGCAGCCCCTTGGAGTTGACGATCTTGCGCACTTGGTCGAGGATGTCGAACTTCTCCGCCATCGCGTGATCGAGCGCCTTGCGGTCGAGCAGCGCCACGAACTCTCCCTCCGAGATGCCGCGCATAAAGCCCCCGAGTCCGCTGATCCATGCGTCCAGGCGCTCGCGCACGGCAAGCAGCAGCATCGACTTCTCCGTCTCGCTCTGGCCCTGCATGATCTCGTCGTAGTTGTCCAGCTGGATGTAGAGCAGCGCCGTACGGCTGTCACGAAAGCTGTTTCGCAGATTCGCGAACTCCGTCTCATCCTGCACATAAAATGCCATCAGCGGGTCCATCTGAGGCGGTGTCGGCAGCATGCGGTGGTAGATATGATAGGAGCGGCCCTTGTGCGAGAAGCGATACTCCGCCTCCGTTCCCCACACCGTCTCAATGTTGAATTCCGGCCAAAAATCGGCAACTGCCGTCCCCTGCTCCGGGGGCGCGCCGCCGAGATTCTCCCCGAGCTGGCGATTGCACCACTCCAGATGGCCGTCCTGGCTCACCACGAGGATCGCCTGCGGCAGGCGATCCACCGCATAGTTCATCACATTATTAACATTACGGATAATGCCCATACAATAGCGTTCAAATCGCCGCTCTCTGTCATGACAACGTTCCCATGCAAACGCAGCCAAGACGGCCCAAAGCAGCAGCGATGCCGCGCCGACGTAGGAGTTATAGCAGAACGTCACAAGTGCAAGTGCCAGCATGACGATCAGATGGATCATGAGATCGATCCACGCGGATAGATTCCGCGGCATAGAATCACCTTCTTCAAAGAGGATAACGTATGTACAAAATGTATCAGACCGGCACGCAGCCTTATTTGCGGTCCGTCATTTTCTTTCGGTAATCAAAGACAATATCGAACAATCCCGTCCATGTCACTATCTGCGTCGCCAATCCGTTCACCAAGATGGTGATGTAGACGAGCAGGCGCACAAACGAGGCGACGCCGTACCGCTTCATCATGAACTGCAGGAACGAGAGCCCCTGCACAAGCCCCGCAAGTGTGGCGATCAGATATCCGTTGAGCGCCGCCCGGTACAGCAGGGTGATGTCGCGTGTCGTCCCCCAGTAGAGGCCGATCAGCGAGAACGCGAACAGATAGGAAAAGCCGATCGGCAGCCGCCACTCCGTAAACGCGGGGAACGGTGCCGCCGGGATTCCGAGGCGCACGAGCACATTGCGCAGAACGACAAAGCATGCCGCCGCCTCGATGACCGAGCCCCCGAGGAAGAGCGCCGGCAATACGAGCGCAAAGGATTCCAACGCCTGCATCGACACCGCGCGCGTCTGTTCGAGCCGTGCCTCGTCGATCCCCAGCGAGCGGTACACAGCGAGCGTCTCATTCACCGCCTCAGATGCCGTTGAGAAATCAACGGCAAACGGATTCAATCCGAAGAGGAGGAACATCATCAACACGGCAGCCCCCTTGCCGCCGAGAGACGCGAGTACGCCGCCCGTGAGGGCGCGCAGCGTATCCGCCCTGCAGCGAAAGAGTCCTCCGATCGCGAGCCCCGTCGGCGCAAACGAGAGTACGAAGAACGCGCCCATTGCGGGCGTTGCCAGCGGCAGCGTCAGGAGCAGTGCGGCGATCGAGACGAGAAGCCCCCAGCGGAGCCCTTCGCGCACCGTCACGAGCGCGATAAAGACCGGCCACAGCATCCCCATCATCATCGTCGGCAGGGGCAGGCAGATTGCCGCGAGTGCATAGATCACCGCGGCAGCCGTCATTACCCGCGCCGTTGCGACGGGTCTTGCTCCTTGTTCACTCATTCCGTACCCTTTCAGCGGCAGCGCGCCGCACATCTCTGCATAAGAAAGACCATTTTATTATAACAGATTTTAACATGTGTGTCACGGCAGTGCGGCACGCGGCGGACCGCACGCCGGACACAAAAGGAGAACCGCCCGCAAGCAGTTCTCCTCTATTTTATTTTAGCGCCGCAGCGGCAGCAAACCGACGGCAACATCATAGCACAAACACAGCAATATTTCAATCGTCCATGATCCCTGCCATGCGCAGGAGATACTGCGCGTTCGTCGTGCGGCAGCGTCCCTCGCGCATCTTAAAGTCAAAGAGGATCTTATCGCCTTCGTAATGCTCCTCAAAATGCGCGTTCGCCACCGGAACCCCCTCGCGCCCGAGATCACAGAGCTCGAAATCGTGCGTCGTCACAATCGTGATCGCATGCGGCAGCGTCAGGCGCCGGATCGCCTCGCGCGCCCCGACGATGCGGTCGGCGGAGTTCGTCCCGCGGAAGATCTCGTCGATCAGGATGAGCATCGGGCGGCCGCGCCTGCTGTACGCGATCATCTTCTTAATGCGCAGCAGCTCCGCGTAGAACGTCGAGATTCCGCCCGCCAGATCGTCGCTGATCTGAATCGACGTATAGACCGCCATCGGCGTGAGCACAAAGGACCGTGCGCATACTGGCGCGCCGGCGTACGCGAGAACTGCGTTGGAGCCGAGCACGCGCATATACGTCGTCTTTCCCGACATATTCGAGCCCGTGATGACAAGCGTCCCCGCCGTGAGATGCGCATCGTTCGGCGTCGCCGCCTCCTCGCTGAGCAGCAGGGGCGTTGCCCCCTCAGCAGTCAGCTGCGGGGGCATGCCGTCCAAAAACTGCGGAAACGCATACACCTCACGCGTATGTCCGATGCGTGCAAGCGAAAGCAGCACCTCCATCTCCGCCCAGACCTTCAGCCAGCCTGCCGCCGCCGCACCCACCCGCGTACGCCAGTAGGAGAAATACGCCATACAGTGGAAATCCCAGAGCAAAAAACCGTTTGCCAGCACAAAGAAGACAAAATTACGCCGCATTGCCGCACACTCTGCGAGCCTCGTGAGGCGGCTCTGCGCGCGCGTTGCGCGAATCGGATCGAAGAGCGGCGCGAGGATCGCGCCGAACGCCGCCCCATGCAGCGGCGCCCGTTCCAGCGCACGAAAGATCCTGCCGTAGAGCCGCAGCTCCCGCGCCATATGCCCGAGCGGGGCAAGCGTGCGCAGCGTCCGCGGGTAAAAGGCGAGCGCCAGCGTCAGATTGAGCATGAAAAGCGCAGTTGGAAGCTGCCAAGGCCCGTTCCAAAAACATGCCCAGAGCAGGGAGAGGATGCACGCCGACGCAAGCACGGCGCCGATGCCGGAGATAAGGCGCAGCGATCCGCCGAGCGGCCGGGCGAGTTCCTCCGCGAGTGCACGCGTATCATGCCCGTCGGGCAGCCCTGCCCCGCGCGCCTCGAGTTCGAGACAGAGGAGGGGATGGGCGAGGAGCTCTGCGACGGCTGCCTGCCGCTGCCGCGTCCGCTCGAGGTTCCACGGCGTCGCCGTGAGCGACCGCGCCAATCGGTCGCGGCCTGCCTGCGTCCGTGCCGCACAGAGGTACTGATAGAGCGACGCCGCGCCAAAGATGTGGAGATCCTGATCCGGCGGGCGCTTTTCCTTCCGATAGCCGGCGCCGTCCACCGGCGACATCTTCCAGTCCCCGGAGAACCGCGCGAGATAGTCTGCAGCCACATTGAGATACGCCTTGGTAAAACGGCGGCGACGCTCCAGGCGCCGGTGCCTCGCCACAAGTACGGCGAAGAGAAGCAGGAGGAATCCGCTCAGCATCAGCTCGGCGGAGGAACCAACATCCCAACCGTGAATCGCCGCGGCGAGCATCAGCGGGAATACCAGCGTGCGCGCGAGAATGTACCGCGTCCGCTGCGCATGCTGCACACGCGCATGCGCAAGCATATTCTCCCATACATTTTCATAGTAATGCTTCTTCAAAAGGATACTCCTTGTCATTCTTGCAATATGCTTCATTATAGCACAGCTCTGCACGCTCTTGTAGACAGTTTTTCCCAAAGCTGTTACAATATACGGATGACGGGAGGGGGTACGCATGCAGAATACGACAGATGCCATACGCCGCATAGAGGCCTCCATGCGGATCCTCGACGATCGCATGCACCGCGCGGCAGGCGACCTCGACTACGAGACCCATCTGCACGAAAAACGGGCCCTCGCAGCCGCGCTCCTCACACTCCGGCGCAGGCGGGAAGAGGAGTCCCGGCATTTCAGTCAAAATTCAGCATCATTGGATAGTATAAAAGACAAATAGTCAGATTTTCGGTAAAACGAAAGGAAAATACAATGTCACAACGCATGACCATGGATGAAGTCCTCAAAGAATACGGCGTACCGCAGCTGCGTCTCGACGTGCATGCGACGCGCAGCGACCTCCTCAAGCTCCGCGAGAAGCTCATGGCGATCCGCGACCTCTCCGACGGGCGCGAGCAGGGCTATCTCGATATCGAGTGCAAGCTCTACATCGACGTGGACGACATCGATCGCTACCTCTCGGGCGAGCTCGACACCGTCGGGGAGATCTACGCCTTCCCCGAGGATGTCAAGTCCTATCGGGAGTAAGCGCAGCGCAAAACAGATCCATTTCGAACGGTATATAAAGGAGAAAATCGAATGAACCTCAAGAAAATCATCGCTGCAGCGATGGTCGGGGCGCTGAGCATCACAGCCGCGCCCATCTTCATGCCCGGAGCACCGAGCGCCGTCATCTCACAGGCAGAGGCCGCGCGGGGCGGGGCACGCATTGCACCGAAGGCGGCTCCGTCCGCACCGAAGTCCGCCCCCGCCCCATCGAGCGGAAACAGCAAGTCTGTCTCGGGCAACGGCAACAGCTATGCGCCGTCCAAGAGCGCCAACCAGCTGGATAAGAATGCACCCGCAGCCGGGGCGAAGGCGGGAACAGCCGCAAATGCAGGCGCAGCAAACACGGCACGCTCGCATACGGGCTGGGGGAACGCGCTCCGCAGCATCGGCCTCCTTGCCGGCGGCATGCTGCTCGGCTCCATGCTCGCCTCCATGTTCGGTCTCGGCGGAGGCTTCCTCGCCGATCTGCTCGGCGTCCTCGCGAACGTCGCGATGGTCATGATCGCATTCATGGCGATCCGCTGGCTCTTCCGCCGTCTGCGCGGCCGCGGAGAGGAAAACGTATATCAGAGCGCCGCACAGCCGCATGCAGCGGCGCCGAAAGCCCCCATCCAAGACATCCGCCCGCCCGGAGCAGCCGCGCCGACGATTCCTGCGCGTATGGGAGGCGCCGCCGGCGACAGCCCGCGCGTCATCGCCGACCGCTATCGCAGCCGGTAAGCCGCGCGCAGAAGCGCTGCAAGCCGCCGCATCCCCGCTGCATGCCTTTGCCGCGTTCCGTGCGGGGGAGGGATGGACGCGCGGGCAGGATGCATATCATCACGGAGCACAGGATATGCGCGGATACGCAAAATAAAGAAAGAGACCGATGTACATTTCTGTACATCGGTTTTTTCTGCCCAATCAATAAAAATCATCGCGGTAAAATAGAAACAACGCTCTCCGGGAAATCCGATTTTGCCGGCAGATTTGTACTTGAAAAAGCCCTTCATATCATCCATAATAAAGGAAAGCACAGCAGATAAAGGAGTATTTTATGATCAAACCATCCACCTATGCCGCAGCAGATACCCTCATCGCGCGCTATCCCGCCCTCGAGAGCTGCGCCGCGGACATCCGTGCAGCCATCGCGGCGCTCTGCGCATGCTACCGCGCGGGCGGCAAGCTCATCGTCTGCGGCAACGGCGGCTCCGCTGCGGACGCGGAGCATATTGTCGGCGAGCTGATGAAGGGCTTTCTCCTGCCGCGGCACCTCGACGAGAATATCCTGGCGAAGCTGCACGAGGCATGCGACGCCACCGATCCCCAGACCATTGACTACTTCATGCAGAATCTGCAGGGGGCGCTGCCCGCGATCTCGCTGCCCTCACAGCTCGCGATCAGCACGGCGTTCTCGAACGATCAGGCGCCGGATCTCACCTTTGCCCAGCAGGTGCTCGGACTTGGAACCCCCGGCGATGTCCTGCTCGGCATCACGACCTCGGGCAACTCGAAGAACGTCCTCTATGCCTTCCGCATGGCAAAGGCGCTCGGGATGAAGACCATCGCGCTCACGGGCGCCGCGGGTGGGAAATGTACCGCGGGCGGCTATGCGGACATCACAATCCACGCGCCGAGCGACGAGACCTACAAGATCCAGGAGTACCATCTCCCGATCTACCACACGCTCTGCATCGCCGTCGAGGAGGAGTTCTTCGGCGCGGAGTAATCCTGTATCCGTGCGCTGCTCCAGCGGCCTGCGTGGTGCAGCCTGCCGGCGCGGCGTTCGTACGATCCCCACAAAAGGAGGAATATCCATGCCACTGACCCACGAGGATTTTATGAAACTCGCGAACGGGAGCGACATCCGCGGCGTCGCGGTCCCGGGCGTCCCGGGCGAGCCCGTCACTCTCACGCCGGAGGCGGCAAACCGCATCGCGGCCGGTTTTGTCCGTCTCCTCGCGGAGAAGACGGGCAAGAAGCCGGAAGAGCTGCAGATCGCCGTGGGCCATGACTCGCGCATCTCGGCGCTCGCGATCAAGGACTGCGTGCTCACGGGACTGACGTACAGGGGCGCGCACGGCATTGACTGCGTGCTCGCGTCCACGCCCGCCATGTTCATGTCGACCATCTTCGAGGATACGGCGGCGGACGGTTCCATCATGATCACGGCGAGCCACCTGCCCTACAACCGCAACGGGCTAAAGTTCTTCACCGCAGCGGGCGGCGCGGACAAGGAGGACATCCAAAAGATCCTCTCCTATGCCGCGGAGGCGGAGGAGGCGCACGGCACGCTCGACAACGTGCTGAAGTTCGACCTCATCGGCCGGTACAGCGAATACCTCGTCGATAAAATCCGCACGGCGCTCGGCGGAGCAGAGAAGCCGCTCGCAGGAATGCATATCGTCGTGGACGCCGGCAACGGCGCAGGGGGATTCTTTGCCGGCCGCATCCTCACGCCGCTCGGCGCAGACACCTCGGGCAGCCAGTTCCTGCAGCCCGACGGCCATTTTCCGAACCATATCCCGAACCCCGAGGACAAGGCCGCCATGCTTGCCATCAAGGAGGCGGTCATCGAAAGCGACGCCGACCTCGGGCTCATCTTCGATACCGATGTCGACCGCATGAGCGCCGTGCTCGCGGACGGAACGGACGTCAGCCGCAACGCGCTGATCGCCATGATGGCGGCAATCCTCGCCCCCGACTATCCGGGCTCGACCATCATCACGGACTCGGTGACCTCCGACGGCCTGCACGACTTCCTCGAAAAGGACCTGCACCTGAAGCACCTGCGCTACATGCGCGGCTACAAGAACGTCATCAACGAGTGCATCCGCCGCAACGAGGCGGGCGAGGTCTCGCCTCTTGCGATCGAGACGTCGGGGCACGGTGCACTCTCGGAGAACTACTTCCTCGACGACGGCGCCTATCTCGCGGTAAAGCTCATCATCGCGGCGGCGCAGGCGCGCGCGGAGAGCAGGACGCTCGGCGACCTCATCGCAGATCTGCGCTATCCGGCGGAGGAGCGCGAGATCCGCATCAAGATCGTCGGTACGGACGACCCGAAGGCATACGGCAGAGAGGTCCTCGCCGCGTTCGAGGAGCGCGCAAAGGCAAAAGGCCTCACAATCGCCAGCCCCTCCTATGAGGGCGTGCGCATCGTCATGGACGGCGGCTGGGCGCTCCTGCGCATGTCTCTGCACGATCCGAACATGCCGCTGAACATCGAGGCCGACGCCGCGGGCGGCGCGGATGCGATCGAACGCGAGGTAAAAGAACTGCTTGCGGGCTTTGACGCCCTCGATCTCTCGGGATTTCAGAGCTGAATGGGGGAAAGATCTGCCGCATGCGCTGAACTGCAGTGTATG
>NZ_GG749281.1:163954-294799 GCF_000160555.1 Centipeda noxia ATCC 43541 | reverse complement strand
CAATGCGGCTTTTTTATACCCGGAATCAAAACAGTACCCACCTCTGCCGTTTTATGTTATAATGTGATCGTAATAATAAGAAGCAGACCTCTTCATCCGGACAGGGCTCCGATGAGAGGAGAAGGGGAACATGACAAAAATTTTTCGGCTCCTATGGGGGAACTGCATCACACTGCTGTGCACCGCCGTCATCGCCGCGCTGGCTGCACTGTCCTGGCAGACACTCGCGACTCCGCTGCCGTATGCCGCGATGCAGCGCGCGGAGTACGCCGTCATCGAGGGCAGTCCGCAGTACAAGGACATCATCTCGTTCCGCGCCGACGATTTCGCCTGGCAGCCGTACGACTACCCCGCACCGCCGCCCATGCCGGAAGGCGCGCAGACCATCTATCTGTCCTGGCAGATTCCGGCGAACGTCCCTCCGCTCGTAAATCACATCCTCTTTGCCACGACGAACCAGAACGCCTGCGTCTACCTTGACGACGAGCTCGTCTACATCCACGGCGCCTGGGACGATCCCGCCGCAGCGCGCGGGCGCACGCTGCATTTCATCCACATCGGCAAAGACCTCGCCGGCAAACGCCTAACCATCATGCTGCACACGGGCTACCGCAACTGGCTGGGGAGCCTCGATTACTTCCTCCTCGGCAGTGAAAAGACGCTCATCCGCAAGATCAGCATCGCCGACGCCATCTTCATCGCGAGCCTCTCAATCGCGCTCTCGCTGATCGTCTTTCTCGTCATGGATCTCGCATGGCGCGGCATTCGGCGGCAGCGCCAGCGGCAGCTCTATCTCATCGCCTTTCTCATGAGCTTCATCCTGTGGGCGTCCGGGACATCTTCCTTCTTCCCGCGCATCTTCGGACAGCCCGGCCTCTGGTGGGAACTGCACCTCATCATGCTCTACGTCATGCCCATCACATTCGCAAAGATCACGCAGGAGATTGCCGCACCGCAATTCACCAAGGCGGTCCGCAGCACGATGATCGTCTATCTCCTCTTCTTCGCCGCGGCGACGATCGGCGAGGTCGCGGGCCTCGACGGCTACATGAACCTGCTCTATCTCTTCTATCCGCTCCTCCTCGTCAGCTGCTTCATCCTCCTCTATGCGCTCCTGCGCTCGCCCTGGAAGAAATACCCCGCCTGCCGCCACGGCATGGTCGCGATGCTCTCGCTCACCGTCTTTGTCGGCATCGACGCCCTGCACTGGGAATATCATCTGCTCTCGTCGATGCTCTCGACCACCATCTATTCCATCTACGCGACCATCCCGTTCGTCTTCTTCCTGATCCGCCAGCAGATGCAGCGGGATGCGCACCTCGCCCGGCAGAACGCCTCGCTCGCGCGCGAGCTGGAGGAGACGCAGAACGAGGCGCAGCGCGACTTCCTCACGGGCGCGTACAACCGCCATCAGCTCGCGGACGGCGTTGCAAAATACTCCGCACTCGCCAATACGCGCGGCTTCAGCTTCTCGTTCGCCATCTTCGACGTGGATCACTTTAAGACCGTCAACGACACGAAAGGGCATCTCGCCGGCGATCAGATCCTAAAGCAGATCGCCGCCGTCGTCCATGCAAAGACCGACCGCCGCCACATCTTCATCCGCTACGGCGGCGACGAGTTCATCCTGCTCGCGCTCCATTACGATCTGGCACAGATGGCCGTCTTCTGCGAGGACCTGCGCAGGACGCTCGCGCAGACCCTGGGCGGCGTGACGCTGAGCTTCGGCGTATCGACCTGGCACGGCACGGGCGATCACATGACCCCGCTGATGAACCGCGCCGACCGCGCCCTCTACCGCTCAAAGGAAAAGGGACGCAACACCGTCTCCACCGAGGACGAATGCGCAGATGCGCCGCCGCATTGAATGCTCCTCATATCGCGCCGACAGAGAGTTCCGGCGCGGTATTTTTTTGCGTTGAGTGACGACGAACTGCGCGTCATTCCTTCCATAGGATTCGTGTTCTTTATGCATTTTTCTATTGTTCTATATCTAATAAGTATGATATAATCAAATAAAACTCAGGAATTAAGCGTGTTTTCTCTTTCTCTCTCCGAAGGGGGGGAGCAGTGATGAAGAAAATCCTCCGCTTTCTGCGGGACAGCTGGCTCACGCTGTTCTGCGCGGTGCTTCTCCTCGGAGCGACCGCAACTGCATGGCGGCTGCTCGACGCGCCGCTCGATCCCTATATCTACGCCGAATACGCCGTCGCAAAAAGCGCACCGGAGTACAAGGACATCATCGGGCTTCGTGCGGACACTTTTGACTGGCAGCCCTATGACTATCCCGTACCGCCGGATCTTCCAAAGGACGCATCCGCCGTCTGTCTCTCCTGGCGCATCCCGCTCGCGGCGCGCTTCGTGAACGATCACATTCTCTTTGCGACGACAAACCAGAACGCCTACGTCTACCTCGACGATACGCTCGTCTACATGCACGGGCGCTGGGACGATCCCGCCGCTGCGCGCGGCCGCGCGTTCCACTATATCCATCTCGACCAGAACATCGCAGGCAAGCGCCTCACAATCCTGCTTCAGTCTGCCTATCCCGGCTGGCTCGGCAGCATCGACTACATGAGGTTCGGCTCATCCGGCGACTTTCTGCGCAGCATCAGCTTTGCCGATGCCATCTACATCTCGAGCCTGTCGGTCGCGCTCTCACTGATCATCTTCCTCGTCATGGATCTGACCTGGCGCGGTGCGGCGGAGCGGCGGCGCCGTCTGCAGCTCTATCTCATCGGCAGTCTCGCGAGCTTCATCCTGTGGACAACGGGCAGCTCCTCGTTTTTCGCGCGGATCTACGGCATGTCCGATCTCTGGTGGGAACTGCATCTCGCCATGCTCTACATCATGCCGCTCTTTTGCATCAAAATCGCGCAGGAGATTGTCTCCTCGCGCTACGCCGCGCGCATCAAAATCGGCATGCGCGTCTTTCTCTCGGTCTTTGTGCTTGCTGCCGGTGCTGAGATCGCGGGGGTGAACGGGTTCATGAACGCGCTCGTTCTCTACTACCCGCTCCTTTTCATCGGCAGCCTCATCCTCATCCACGCACTCGTCCGCTCGAGCTGGCAGCGTCATCCCGCATGCCGCTACGGCGTATTCGCCGTCATCGCAATCGTCGCATTCGGCACCATTGACGCCCTCCACTGGGAGTACCACCGGCTCAGCCTCATGTTCTCCACGACCGTATTCTCCATCTATGCCAGCATCCCCCTCATCTTCCACGTCATCCGTGCGCAGATGATGGAGGACGCCGCCCTCGCGCAGCAGAACGAGGACCTCGCGCGCGAGCTGGAGATCTCGCAGAACGAGGCGCAGCGCGACTTCCTCACGGGCGCATACAACCGCCATCAGCTTGGCGGCGGCTTTGCGAGGTTCTCTGCGCTCGCCTATGAGCGCGGGTTCAAATTCTCCTTTGCCATCTTTGACGTCGATCACTTCAAGATCGTCAACGATACGAAGGGACATCTCGCGGGCGATCAGATCCTAAAGCAGATCGCGGACACCATTCACGAGGAAATCGACCGCCGCCATCTCTTCATCCGCTACGGCGGCGACGAATTCGTCCTGCTCGCCCTGCACTACGATCTCGCTGCGATGGTCGCCTTCTGCGAGCATCTGCGCGGCATCCTCGAGCAGCGCCTCGACGGCGTGACGCTCAGCTTCGGCGTCTCCACATGGCACGGCAAGAAGGATCGCCTGCAGGCCCTCATCGACCGCGCTGACCGCGCGCTCTACCTCTCGAAGGAGCGGGGACGCAACACCGTCTCCGCCGAGAACGACGAGGGCGCGGCATAGGCAAAAAAGATGCGTCAATCCCCTCACACCTCATTTATAGACAGGAACCGCGCGCCGCTTCCGCAAACGGCGCGCGGTTCGTTTTTTGCCAATTTCACGGTGATATGCTACAATGAGGGCGTTTTTATCGATCCTATGAAAAGGAGGTCCCATGCATACCATCGACCGCGGAATCAAACAAAATTTCTGCCGCTGGCAGGGGAGACTCAACCGCAAGCGCTACATCAAGCGCATGCTCGCGCTCTGGATCCCCGGCTCCATCATCTGCCTTGCCGCGTTCATCGCAGCCGCAGCCGCCGTCCTCGGCGGGAATGCAGACATAGCCCATCTGAACGAGGACCAGCTCAGACAGCTCTCGTACCTTCTGCAGGGCGTATCTCTTGTCCTGCTGCCGTTTCTCATTCCGTCCTATATGCTGATGATACGGCGTCTGCACGATCTGGGCCTGTCGGGGTACTTCGCCCTCGTGAGCCTGATCCCGCTGATCAATCTTGGACTGACGCTCTATCTCATCTTTGCCGAAGGAACACGAGGTGCGAACGCCTACGGCTCTGACCCGCTGGCACGCGATGATGCGACGGAGGAGGCCGCGGCGGCAGAGACTGCACCTGCACGCACAGAGGACGCAGGCTCCTATGCAGGCCTCTCACTGCCGCCGATCTTCTCCAAAACAGGCAGGCTCTCGCGCCGCGACTACGCGCTCAGCATCGGAGTGATATGGGGCGGCATGAACATCGCATCATTCGCCGCACTGATCCTCCTCCTGCCGCTCGTCTGGCTCTTTGTAAATGCCTTCTTCCGCGACACGACGATCCCTCTTCTTGGGCTTTCTGATTGCTGCCTTGTGCATGCTGCTCGTGCTGATGTACACGGCACTGCCGCTCCTCGCCATCCCCGCGACCGTGCGGCGTCTGCACGACTTTGGGCACAGCGGATTCTTTGCGCTCCCGCTGATGCTCGTGAGCCTCTTCGTCGGCGGATGCGTCCTGTTCCTTATGATGATCGTTCTCGGCTCTTTGGGGGCGAAAGGATATTCCCCCTTCGGCATGCCAAATGAAAGCCTTGCGCTCGTCGTGGGCACGTTCAGCATATTGCTTGGACTGCTGGCCTTTCCGACCGGCGCCATCCTCGTATTCTACACTGCATGGGTATTCTTGAAAAAAGGCGATCCATTCCCCAACGACTACGGCGATGTTCCGACAGAGCGCCCCTTCTCCTCCATACGTGCAGCATTCTTCTCCATGAAGGGGACCATCGGACGCCGGGAGTTCATCCTCAGCACACTGTTCCTCTTTTTCTTCATAGGGATTGCCGGCCCGACTGCTGTTCAGCTTGTCGTCCAGCCCATGGCCTCTCTGCTCGTTGCAGTGAATGTCCTGCCGATAGGAGCGGACCACTTCGTATTCCTTCTTGGCGCGACACTCTTCCCATTCGCCGTACTCCCGCTCGTCGTACGGCGGCTGCATACGCTCGGACGCAGTACATATGAGGCAATATTCCCATTTGCGGTCCTCATTCCCTACATCCTCATCTCCATTCCGATCACATACATGTTCGTTCTCCTCGGCTCCCTGGACGAGGGCGGACTGCCCGGGGCGGCCCTAGCCCCGCTGCTCGATACCATCAGCGGCTGTGAGAATATATTCGTCATATTCTCGTGCATCTGCGGCATCATCTCCCTCATCGGCATCATGCGCCTGCTTGCTGCCGATCCGCCGCATACGGACGCACGTCCATAGAAAGAACTGCCTCTCACGTTCTCGTGCCTCGTCGGCTTTGGGAACACCGCACGCCGTTTGCGGAAGCGGCGTGTGGTTCTTTTTTTGCCAATTTTACAGCGATATGCTACAATAAGGGCGTTTTTATCAATCCTATGAAAAGGAGAAGATCCTATGCATACCATCGACCACGGAATCCGACAAAATTTCTACCGCTGGCAGGGGAGACTCAACCGCAAGCGCTATATCAAGCGCTCTCTCCTGCTCTGGCTCGTCAGTATAGTTATCATCACGGCCTGTTCAGCGGTGTTCATCGCCTACATCGTCCCATCGGGCGTCGACCCCGAGCACATGGGGATATACGAACTCGCGCGCTTTCAGGCAGGCATCAACGGACTATTCACACTCGCCATGCTGCCTGTTATCATCTCCAGCTATATGTTGATGATACGTCGTCTGCACGACGTCAACCTGTCGGGCTTCTTTGTCCTGCTCAACTTCGTTCCCATTGTCAATCTCGGACTGTTCCTCTATCTCCTCTGCAAGAAGGGTACCGAAGGGGAGAACGACTACGGCCCCGATCCGCTTGCCGCCGCAGAATCGTCCATCGATGAGAGTCCCTATGCGCGCTCCATTCCTGAGCAGTCCGCCCCGACGGATATTGCGCCGCCGGAGGAGACGCCGCAGGACCCCGGAGAGCGCTCGTGATCCCGCCGATCTTTTCCAGGGAGGGCAGACTCTCACGGCGCAGCTTCGCGCTGACCATCGGAACCATCATGGGCGGAGGAGCGCTTGCATTCTCAGCAGGGCTCTGTGTGCTCCTGCCGTTCGCATTTCTCTGCGCCTCGTTTTACTTCCGCGACACGGCCAGTTCGTTCTGGGTCATCTTCATCATGGGATGCGTCCTCCTCTTCTTCCTCGTCTCAGCTGTGATGCCGCTCCTCGCCATCCCCGCGGCCGTACGGCGCCTGCATGACATCGGCCGCAGCGGATGGTTTGCGTTCCCGCTCGGCCTTCTGAGTCTTTTTACGCTCTTCTTTCCTGCCGTCCTGCTCTTTTCCTTTCTCAATGCAGTATTGGGATCGAATAGCCTCCCAACGCCCTTCAGCGGGAATCCCGAAGAGGACAACCTGATCTTCGACGGGCTCTTCGTCCTCTTCCTCATCGGATACCTCCTCACATTTCTCATCGGAGCTCTGTGCTCTATATACATCTTTTTGAAAAAGGGCACCCCCGGTGCGAACGCCTACGGAGATCCGCCCGCCGAGGAGCCGCTCCCGTCCGTACGCCGGGCGTTTCTCTCAATGGAGGGCAGGATTGACCGGCGCACCTTCGCTGTGCGCGCCCTCCTCGTTCTCGCCGCTTCGTGGCTGACCCTGCCGACCATCGTGCAGTTCACCCTGTACCCGGTCACGGCGCTCCTCCAGAGCGTCGGCCTCCTCCCGATCGGCGCGGACCTCCTCCTCCTCCTCCTGGCGTGTGTCCTCTATCCGCTTGCCGCACTCCCGCTCGTGGTCCAACGCCTTCATACGCTCGGCCGCAGCAGCCTCGAGGCCGTCTTCGTATTCGCCGCACTCCTGCCGTCGGCATTCTCCTGCCTCCCGGTTGCAGAAATCTTCGGCACAATCGAGCTCATCCCCGAGAGCGACATCCCGCAGAGCGTCGAGCTCCTCCTCGCCGTCGGCAACACTGCCTCGGATACCGCCTTCATCGCATTCTGGATCGTCTGCGGCATTGCTTCTCTCGTCGGCATACTCCGCCTGCTGAGAGAAGATACACAGCCCGGCACCGCGTGATGCATCCCTCAACGGTATGGAGAAACTGCTGTACATCCGCAGAAAGTGAGGCATGATCTCCATGTTCTGTCCCAAATGTGATAAATTCGTTCCCTCCTCGGCAACCGCCTGCCCGAACTGCGGCATCCCCATCATCTCGGGGTTCTCACCGAACTACGGCAGCGGCTTTGCCCTCGGCGGCGACGATACTGAGAGCCGCAACGACGCGCCGCCGCACGCCGTGATGGACTCCGATCTCTACGACGACGTGCCGGATGCCGATGGGGAACGCACCGATGCGCGCACAGACGGCGGCATCGGGACGCGGCTCAAATCCCTCTTCGGCTTTGGGAAAAACTGACATACAAAAAAGGCGCCCGCAGGGGCGCCTTTTTTATGTCCGAAACAGTTTACTCTGGCCAATCCTCGCGAAACACCTCGGGGAACTCATCCCGCCGCAGCACCGCCGACCACGAGCGCCGCCAAGAGCCCCGCAAGGATCTTCCGCTTCATCTCTCATTGCTCCCTTCAAATTCTGCCGAAACTTAGAAAAGACTCCTCGCCGCGAGAAGTCTTTCATTCAAAAGAAATGGTGCGATTGGCGCGAGTCGAACGCGCGACCCTCTGCTTAGGAGGCAGATGCTCTATCCATCTGAGCTACAACCGCATTGCTCCAAGTGTATCAAAATTGCGCAGGATATGCAAGCGCCGCACGCCGATCACACGAAAAAGCGAGTGCACCAGAAAGGCCCCGCAGGAAAATTCCTGCGGGGCCCTTTGACCGATGTCCGAGGGGCGCTCAGGCGAGCTTTTCGGTGTCTACCGTCTGAACGGCAATGTCCTTGATGGAGACGGGATACGCCTCGCCTGCAACGATTGCCTTCTTATCGATGACGTTCTGCAGGCAGGCCGTGACCTCCGCGTTTGTGAGCCCGTCCTTCGGGTCTGCGAGGCTGAGCGTCAGCTCCTTGCCCGTCGAGAGTTTCAGCGTCATGCGCAGCTGTTTCTTCGTCGACATCGTTCCTTCCTCCTTTCTCCGTTACTTTGGCCGTGCGTTACTCCGCGAGGACCGCGGTGTCTGTGCGCGATACCTGGCTGAGGCCGTGCTTCTGGAGATCTGCGAATCCCTTGCCGACCACGAGCGCATCTGCGTCTGTGAGCGCAGGCGCGATGCCGCCGATCGTGCGGTTCTTGTAGATCGTCTTGCCGTCGAGGCCGACCCCCGCGATGACCTTCAGCGTGAGCTTGCTCGCTGCATCTTTGCGTGCCATCCGGATCAACTCCTTTCCTTTATGATGTCCGTAAGCGGCTTACACAGGAGTACCTGCCGGGGCAGAGAAAAAGAGGAGGGGAGGCTCAAAATTTTTCTTTACATTCGAACATATTTTCCCTATAATGCATCTAGAAAGGAACAGGAGATCCAAATTGATGCATATTCGTGCCTGTGCGCCTCGCCAGCGGCAGGCAGGAACCAGAAAGGAGATCCGAAATGAATTGGACGAAAAGAGAAGCGCTGATGCAGTGCCTGCCCGCGGCGGCGGACATTCTCGCACTCGTACCCATGAGCACGGCGGACGGCGGCAGTGATACCGTTGTCCACACGGCCGGGGGCGCCAGCCTTACTCTGCACGCCGCGACCGAATACGTCCTCTCCTGCCTTGCAGGACGCGAAGACAAGGAGCTGCGGCTCATCCGCAGGAATGCCGCCCGTCAGCTTGCACGGCGGCGCAACATCATCCTCCCCATCCTGCACGGCTGCGTGCTCACTCCTGTCATGGTGCGGCCCACAGATGCAGGGCGCGGGACCCTCGGCTACATCAATATCGCGCGCGCTGCGCTCATCGTCGACGCGCCGGCAGGAACAGATGTCGCTCTCCAGAACGGCACCGTCATCCACACGCTCTGGCGCCCACTCACCGTACGGAAGCTCGTCCGCGAAGGGCGTGCCGTGCACTATAAGCTCCTCCTCGACGTGCGGCGGCAGCTGCGGTCCGCCGAGGAGCTTGCCTAAGCGGAGCGTGCGCCGCACACAGTCCAGAAGCCTCTCTCTGCACAGTGCGGAGTTCGCATCCAGGGAATCGCTGATACAATGAAGCCGGTCAGATTGGCGTAGATTTTTTCGTCTGAACGAGAACGCAAAGAGGACGTATCGTAAGGCTATGCGGCGGATTTGCCGAAAAAATACGCTGCAATGGCAGTGCTGAATTTATCATTGCTTCCCCAGGACTTGCATTTCTCCTCCGTTCGTTGTATCATATCGATATAGAACAACGGAGGATACAATATGCAGATCTCAAGCCGCTTTACCATCGCCATCCATATCCTCATCTGTGTCGACCTCTATAGTGCGGACGCACCTGCGACCAGTGAGTCGCTCGCCGGGAGCATCGGCGTGCATCCCGTCGTCATCCGCCGCATCCTCGGTCAGCTCCGCCGCGCGGGGCTCATCACCGTGGCGCGCGGCCGCGAGGGGGGCGCCCACATCGTACGCCCGCTCGGTGAGATCACCCTCGCCGACATCTTTCGCGCCGTCGAGAGCATCGGCAGCGATACGCTCTTCAGCTTCCACGAAAATCCAAACCCTGCCTGCCCTGTCGGGCGGAACATCCACAATGTGCTTGACGGTCATCTTGCGCAAATACAGCGCGCGATGGAGCACTCGATGGAGCAGACCACACTCGCCGACGTGATCGCAGAGACGCGCGAGCGGGTAGGGGAAGAAGCATAGAGGACCTCGATCGGACATCACCCAGGGAGTACACTCCGTTCGGCACAGTTTTTTGTCCTGTCGCGGAGGTCGGCCGCACGCATCGAAGGACGATGGGACGAAAGGCCGGCAAAACAGGGCGAAAAAGATGCCTCGAATGAAAAGGAGTTTGCTGCATGAAGTGGGTATCCCACATCGTCCTCACCGGAACCATTGCCTATGCCGTCACCGCGGATCCGCTCCCGGCTGCCGCTGCATGCGTCGGTGCCGTCCTCCCGGACAAGATCGAGGGAACGCCCGGCAGCGTCGGCTGGAACACCTGGCGCAGCCGCCACCGCGGCTGGTCGCACTGGCCCATGCTCTATCTTGCCCTGCTCGGCGCACTCACGCATGCAGGCGCGTACTTCTTCTACGACGCAGCGTTCTTCTCCGCTCTCACCTGGCTGCTCCTCGGCGCACTGTGCCACATCGCAGAGGACGCCGTCTGCGGGAAGGTCCCGGCTCTTTTCCCCACGCAGAAGATCGGCATCCGCCTCTTCACCGTCGGCTCGCTCCGTGAGTATCTGTTTGTGTTGTTTTGTATTGTTGCTGTATATGCAGCGCAGTATATCATCCATTCATACAACTAAATTTTGCATACAAAAAGCGCCGTTATGGGAGATCGTCCCCATAACGGCGCTTTTGATTGGTCTCAGTGATTTGCCATCTCGTAGATCGCGATCGCATCCGCGCAGGTCAGCGGATGGAACACGCCGAGGCGGACGGTATCGTTCGCAGTCGCCGCCCGCGCAATATCCTCGATCGCGCCCTTTGTGAGCGTGCCGATCTCGGCGAGCCCCGCAAGGCTCGTCGGCATCTCGATGGAGGCAAAGAACTCCTCCATGCAGCGGATGCCCGCGCGCGCACGTTCCTCGTCCGTCCCCGCATCAATGCCGAAGATCGCTCCGGCGAACTGCGCAAAGCGCGCGGCGTCGTACCGATAGACATGACGTGCCCACGATCCCCAGAGCGCCGTGAGCGTCATCGCATGGGTTGCGTCAAAGCGCGCAGACAGCTCATGTCCGAGTTTGTGTACGGAGAAGTCCTTGCGCCGCCCGAGCTCGGTGAAGTTGCTGTGCGATACGCTGCCGCACCACATGAGCTCGCTCATCGCATCGTAGTCCTTGCGGCTGACGAGCAGGCGCTGCACGGACTCCATCACCGTTCGGATGAGCGCCTCGGCAACGCGGTCCGTGAATACGTTTGTCTCCTTCACATCGGTGAAATAGCGCTCCATCGTATGCATCATGATATCGGATGCACCCGCCGCGATCTGCTCGCGCGGGAGGGTGAAGGCCAGTTCCGGATTCATAAAGGCGAACACCGCACGGTTGAGCGGGGAGTTCAGCCCGATTTTGCGCCCCGTATCCTCATTCGTGAGCACAGCCGAGTCGCTCGTCTCGCTGCCTGCGGCGGGGATCGTGAGAACGGAGCCGAACGGTGTCGTCTTGGTGATCTCCGTCTTGCGCGTCCAGATGTCCCAGATGTCGACGGTAGGATTTGCGATGCCGTGGGCCACCGCCTTTGCCGAGTCGATGACGCTGCCGCCGCCGACCGCAAGGACAAAGTTCACATCCGCCGCCAGCCCCTCGCGGATCGCCTCACGGACAAAGGAGACGCGCGGGTTCGGCTGAATGCCTCCGATAACGAGGAAGGCAAGCCCCTGCGAGGTCAGATCCTCCTCGATGCGCGAGAGCAGCCCCGAGCGGAGCACGCTGCCGCCGCCGTAGAGAACGAGGATACGGCTCGCACCGAACGCGCGCAGCTTCTCAGCGGCTGCATGCTCCGCGCCCCGCCCGAAGACGATCTCCGTCGGGCAATGATAGATAAAGCTTTGCATAAGGAATCCTCCTCCGTATCTTTGCGCAATGACTTACATTCATTATATCAGAAAAATACGAAAATAAAATAGAAAAGAGCCGCGTCTGCGGCTCTTTTTTGCGGATGGATACGAATCCTCTATTCCTCTGCGACAAAATTGACCGGCACGGAGGTGAGGTCAGTCTCCATGCGGCGGCAGGTGACGCCCGCCGAGGCGAGCATACGCTTGGACGCCTTCGTGCTGTCGGTCGCCGCGTACTTGTCCGAGAGGTAGACGACCTCGCGGATGCCGCTCTGGATGATCGCCTTGCAGCACTCGTTGCAGGGGAAGAGCGAGACATAGATGCGGCAGCCCTTGAGCGACGTGCTCGCGTTGAGGATCGCGTTCAGCTCGGCATGCACGACGTAGGGGTATTTCTGATCGGCAAAGTCGCCCGTCCGCCCCCACGGATAGACGCTGTCGTCGCAGCCGTTCGGCATGCCGTTGTAGCCGACGCCGACGATGTGCTTGTCCTCATTCACAATGCACGCGCCGACCTGCGTGTGCGGATCCTTGCTCCGGTAGGCAGAGAAGATCGCTACGCCCATAAAGTATTCGTCCCAGGAGATAATCATCTTCGTTTCCTCTCCGTATCGCACTGCGGACAAGAAAATCCGCCCTGCGCTTCAACAACAGGCGGATATCCTTCCCTCATGTTATGGGGCGGCCGGCGGTGCGGCAGCCCCTTTTCTCCGCTCATTTTACGTCACTCGATATATTTCGTCAAGCATCACACCACATCGACGCGCAGCACGCCGTCAACTTGACGGAGTGCGTCGATGATGAAAGCGCGCCGCAGGCTCTCGCTGTTGTACACCTCAAAGTTGAGGTAGACCCGCCGTTCGCCGCCCGTCTCCGCCTCGTCCTCATCGGTCTTTACCTTGACGCCGCGCGCGCGCAGGTGCAGATCCTCGATGCAGGCGCTGATGCGCATGATCTGCCCCGGCCGGTCGAGGGTATAGATGGAGAGTGCGAGGATGCGGTCGTGATCGACCCACATATCAAGCCGCGAAAGGTTCCAGAGGATGAGGAAGACGACGCCGGTCGTCACCCCCGCGCCGAGATAGAACCCCGCCCCGACGGCGAGCCCGACACCTGCAACGACCCAGAGCGTCGCCGCCGTTGTGAGGCCCGTGACGGTCAGGCCCTCCTTCATGATCGCACCGGCGCCGAGAAAGCCGATGCCGCTGACAACCTGCGCCGCAAGCCGTGCGGGATCGGCGTTCGTCTTGCCCTCGACGTTGTCGTAGAGCGCCTGCGACAGGAGCATGATGAGGCACGCACCGAGCGCAACGAGCATATTCGTCCGCAGACCTGCCGACTTGTGCCGCATCTGCCGCTCGTAGCCGATGATGCCGCCCATGATGCAGGAGAGCACGAGCCGCAGGCAGACTTCCCATTCTTGCATAGGTAAAGATTCCTTTCCGAATAGATAAATTATGAAAAATCAATACTTCATCATAAGTTATCCCCAGTTGTGCAAAACCCTGTGGAAAAATTTGTTTCAAAATCCGAGAATTCCTTTATCCACATATCTTTGCACAGTGTGCATAATTTTTCCGAACGGTTTTCCGATTTCTGTGGATAATGTGGATAAAGTAGTGGATAACCCCATATGTAGCATGAAATTTTCATCTCATTCTATATTTTGTGCGCAGGAGTGGGGAACTTGTCCACAGCCTCGCGTGGATATCCGACTCTTTCTTCTTTCGTCCACTGTGCATAGGGATGTGTTATGAGTGCAGAATTATAGTAGCGGCTCTCGCCTGTTACTTCGGCCTCTGCCCACGGCGGAAGCGTCACCTCCGCATCAGCCGAGGGCAGCTCCACCTCTGCGATGATGAGACCGTCGTTCGCGCCGTGGAATACGTCGATCTCCCAGCGCCGCCCTGCGGCCGTCTCGACATAGCGCGTCTTTTCGATGCGCGGCGCCTCGCAGAGCGCGAGCAGTTCGCGCGCATCGGGGAGCGGGATCGCATACTCGTATTCGGCGCGCACGGCGCCGCGGTTCTCTCCCTTGATCGTCAGGAATCCGCGGCTCCCCGCGATGCGAACCCGCACCGTCCGCTTCGGATCGCGCGAGAGATAGCCCTGTGCGATCTCCGTTCCGCTGCCGCTCGGCCGAAAATCGCCGCGCACCTTGAATTTTCGTTCGATTTCCACCCCCATGGAGCCCACTCCTCTCTGTATTCTTATCGAAGTATACCTTGCATATTCCGCCCGTTTGCTATATATTATGTGGTACTGAACGGATGAACATGCGATTTGTTTCCCAGCGGGACAAATTGATGCTCTTCATTGTATCAGTGCTTCCTCAAGAACGCAACCGCGCGGCGCTGAATACATGCGTCCGCATCCGGCAGGTAGGGAATATGCCGACAAAGGGAGGAAAGGACCGATCCCGCATTGACGAAACTACCACCTAAGAAATTATCATCGAAACCGAAGAAAAGAGTCTGGCCATATGTCGTGCTCGGCACGATTTTCATCTTTGTTCTGGCGGCCATCGCGGGCGCATTTTTCGCCCAAAGCAGTCTGCTCGACCGGGCAAAGACAACGGAACAAAAGGAGGAACTGCTCACCGCAAAGGACAAAGCGACCATCATGATCATGGGCGTGGATGAGCGCAGCGACGATGTCGGGCGCAGCGACACGCTGATGGTCGCGACCATCGACCCGGCGCGCAAGGAGGCTGCGCTTCTCTCCATCCCGCGCGACACGCGCGTCGCGATCCCGCGCAACGGCTACGACAAGATCAACGCAGCTTATGCCTACGGCGGCGAGCAGCTAACGCAGCGGACGGTCGAGGATTTCCTCGGCATCCGCATCGATCACTATATCATCGTCAACATCCACGCTTTTCAAAAGATCGTCGACGCCATCGGCGGCATCGATATCGACGTGGAGAAGCGGATGTACTACGAGGATCCGTGGGATGACGACGGGGGACTCATCATCGACCTGCGCCCCGGCATGCAGCATATGGACGGCAAGACCGCCGTCACCTACGTGCGCTACCGTGACGAGGAGGGCGATATCGGCCGCGTCAAGCGCCAGCAGAAATTCATGCGCGCCTGCATGGACGCGGTGACAACGCCCGCCATCCTGCCGCGTCTGCCGGGCATTATCGCAAGCGTCATCGACAGCGTCAAGACGGACCTCAGTGTCCGCCAGATGCTCGAGTTCATCGGCACGCTGAAGGAATCGCAGGCGAAGGGCCTCCGGACCGAGATGGTCCCCGGCCGGCCGCTCTACATCAATGAGATCAGCTACTGGATCCCCGACATGGGCCAGCTGCGCCGCTCGATGGTCGACCTCCTCGGCGTCACTCTCACCGCGAATGAGCGCAGCCGCATGGAACGTGCCGTACGCGAGTACGAGGACTCCATCCCCGCCGATGCGGCCGAGATCCCCGCGGGCGACACCTCCGTCGGACGCGCCGTCAGCTCCGACGAAGCGCGCAGCCGCAGGGACGACAAAGACGGGGACGAGGAGCGCGGCCGCTCGGGCACATCCTCTGAGCGCCGCTCCGGCAGCGACCGCGCGCGGACAGGCGATACGAATGCATCTTCGCCGCCCCGCAGCTCGGGTGCCGGGACATCCTCCGACACGAGCAGGCGGCACGCGAGCACCCGCCAGAACGATGCCCCCGCCGCACAGAGCGGCAGGACGGGCGGTTCCGATGGGGCGCCGACCCGCGGCGGCGGCTCTGCAGGCAAGCAGGAGTGATAGGTTCCTCCTGCCGCCGCCTACACCAGCTTTCCCAAACATTATATATATGGACAGCGCGCACAGCGCCGCCGTCCGACAAAGAGCAGCGGGAAACGCCTGAGCGATTCCCCGGAGAAAGGAAGATTCATCATGGCAAGTAAATTTGACGCAGAGGCACTCGAGCTCCACAAGAGCCATCACGGCAAGCTGGCAACCGTCCCGACCGTGCCCCTCGGCTCGCGCGACGACCTCAGCCGCGCCTACACGCCGGGTGTCGCGGCGCCGTGCCTTGCAATCAAGGAGAAGCCCGAGACCATCTACGACTACACAACGAAGGGCAACATGGTCGCCGTCGTCACGAACGGCACCGCCGTCCTCGGTCTCGGCAACATCGGCGCGGGCGCAGGACTTCCTGTCATGGAGGGCAAATCCATTCTCTTCAAGGGCTTCGCCGGCGTCGACTCCGTTCCCGTCTGCGTGGACAGCCCGAAGGTCGAGGACGTCGTCAAGGTCTGCCAGCTCATCGCGCCGACCTACGGCGGCATCAATCTCGAGGACATCAAGGCGCCGCAGTGCTTTGACATCGAGAACGAGCTGAAGAAGACGCTCGACATCCCCGTCTTCCACGACGACCAGCACGGCACGGCGATTGTCGTTGTCTCTGCCCTGCTCAACGCATACAAGTACCTCGACCGCGACCTGAAGACCGCGAAGATCGTCATCAACGGCGCAGGCGCTGCGGGTCAGGCCATCGCACGCCTCCTCTTCGCCTACGGCGCAAAGACCGTCGTCCTCTGCGACACCACCGGTGCCATCTACGAGGGCCGCAAGGAGAACATGAACCCGTACAAGGAGAGCATCGCCAAGGTCTCCAACCTCCAGAAGGAGCACGGCACGCTCGCCGAGGTCGTCAAGGGCAAGGACATCTTCATCGGCGTCTCCGCACCTGGCAGCCTCACACAGGACATGATCCGGACCATGAGCCCCGCGCCCGTCGTCATGGCGATGGCGAACCCCGTGCCCGAGATTCTGCCGGACGAGGCAAAGGCCGCGGGCGCACGCATCGTCTGCACCGGCCGCTCGGACTTCCCGAATCAGGTCAACAACCTGCTCGCCTTCCCGGGCATCTTCCGCGGCGCGCTCGACGTGCGTGCGAAGGAGATCAACGAGGAGATGAAGATCGCTGCTGCCGGTGCCATCGCATCCCTCATCCCGGAGTCTGAGCTCAACGAGACCAACATCATCGCGAGCCCGCTCGACCCGCGTGTCGCGCCGACCGTCGCCGCCGCCGTCGCAAAGGCAGCGCTCGACACCGGTGTCGCACGCCGCACCGACCTCACGCCCGAGGACGTCGCCGCACACACGCGCGAACTACTCGGAAACGCGGCACGCTGAGCCCATACAAAAACGAAAAAATGCCGCCGAAGGCAATGGATCCTTCGGCGGCATTTTTTTGTTCACCAGCAGCGCCTTTTTCTGTGTCTGCGATAGGCACACCTGCTCCCACTTCGTCAAGCACGCGCGAATCGCTCCCAGATCTCCCGATAGGCGTGCTCCACATCGCGCACATAGCCGCGCGCATCGGTCAGCGGCGCGCGTCCGAGAATCGCACGCAGATTCCTCCGCAGGATGCGCAGCGTGTCGGGCGCAGAGGCGAGGGCCGCCGCGATCCGCACGTAGTCCTCGGGCGACGCGGCGATGAGCTCGGGCAGGTTCGCATTGGCGAGCAGGCTCTCTCCGAAGCACGCTCCGTGGCTCGTCCCGCGGAGCGTCACAACCGGCACGCCCATCGCGAGCGCCTCACAGGTCGTGATGCCGCCCGTATAGGGGAAGGTATCGAGCGCAATATCCACATCCGCGTACTCTGAGAGATGCGCGCGGCTGAACCCGCGCATCTCTGTGCGCTCCATCGGAATGCCCGCGCGCGCAAAACGTTCCGCTGCGATCTCCCGCCCCTCGGCGCTGTCAAAGAGTTTGCTCTTGACGAGGAGACGCGCTCCGGGCACAGCATCCAGCACGCGCTGCCAGAGTGCGAGCACCTCGTCCGTCGCCTTGCTGAAATTATTGAAGCTGCCGAACGTTGCACAGCCGCGCCGCTCCATCGGCAGCGGGGCGACATCGGGCAGATCCGCGCGCAGCGTATAGCAAAAGTGGCTGTGCGGCAGGCGGATGATCTCCTCCGTAAAGGATTCGTCCGCCGCGCCTGCAGGGTCCACATACACATCCGAGAGCATGTAGTCTACGGCAGGCAGTCCCGTCGTATTGAAATAGCCGATGCCCGTCACCTGCACCGGTGCGGGCTTATGCGCGAGCACGGGCAGGCAGTTGTCCTGCGTATGCCCCGCCAGATCGACGAGAATATCGATCTCGTCGCGCCGCACGAGCGCTGCCGCCTCCTCTGCCGTCATGCCGCGGATATTCCGCCATGCATCGGCTGCTGCGCGCAGCCGCCGGGAGGTTTCGTCCGCGGCGCAGTTCGCATAGCAGTACACCGAGAATGCCGTACGGTCAAAGAACTGCAGGAGCGGCTGCAGCAGCGTCGCCACCGGATGCGTGCGCAGATCGGGCGAGATATAGCCGATGCGGATGCGGTCGTGCCCGCGCACGACGTCCTCCGGAGAGGAGAGAGGCAGCACATCGGCGTAAAGAGCGGCATATCCGCGCGCAAGCCCCGCATACGCCGCGCGCCGATGCGCCGGCAGATAGTTTGCGGCAAAGAGCGCATTGCTGTACTCGACGGCCTTTTTTTCCCGCTCCGTCTCGAGCTGGCTGGAGGAGAGGAACGCCGCGACGGCGTCCTCGACTGCGCCCGCGCGGCTCAGCGCGGCGCCGAGGAGACTGTATGCGCTCGCGAGAAAGACCGTGCAGTAGGCGCGGCTCTCTTCCTCTGCGGCGATGCGCTCCTTCAGCCGGGCGATCAGTGCATGGAGATGCGCGATCTCCGCTTGGATCTTTCCCTCCGCGCGGTCGATGTAGATCTCCTGCCGCGCTGCTCCCGCATGCGCCGGATTTATCGTGCGGATGCGGGCAATCTCTGCACGCGCCTCCGCATAGGAGCCGCATGCAGTCAGGGCGGCCGCACGGATATAGCGCATCTCCGCATCCTCGGGCAGAGCCGCGAGCAGCTCCCGTGCTACCTCCGCCGCACGCACATATTCCTTTGCCTCGTAGAGCTCGTTTGCACGCAGCAGAATCGCCTGCCGCAGCTCCTGCATATCCTCCACATCGTCCCTCCTCTTTGGCGTTCCTCCGCTGTTTATTCGACGAGCGTACGCAGAATCCCTTTTCGCATGCCCTTCCATACGGCGCTGCACGCCCCAAGATTGTCCGAAAAAGAGCGGCTGGATGCCAACGATATTGCCTGCTGTCGACAGCAAATGAAAGAGGGCCGAAAATTTACGCCAATATTTTGTGGCAGAATGAGGCAGCCCCTCTCAAAACATAGACTTTTCCCCGCGAAAATGCTATAATTATCATGTTCTATTGTGAAATAAACACGGAGAGGTGACATTTTGGATTTGGATTTTGGACAGGGGCGCGTCGTCCCGGTCAATCTCGAACACGAGATGAAGAACTCGTACATCGACTACGCGATGAGCGTCATCGTCGCACGCGCGCTGCCCGATGTGCGCGACGGCCTGAAGCCGGTGCACCGCCGCATCCTCTACGCGATGCAGGGCTCCGGCATGACGAGCAGCAAGCCGTACAAGAAGTCGGCGCGCATCGTCGGTGAAGTGCTCGGTAAATATCACCCGCACGGCGACAGCTCCGTCTACGACGCCATCGTCCGCATGGCGCAGGATTTCTCCATGCGCTACATGCTCGCGGACGGACACGGCAACTTTGGCTCCGTTGACGGCGACTCGGCCGCGGCCATGCGCTACACCGAGGTGCGCATGTCGAAGATCGCCGAGCTCATGCTGCGCGATATTGACAAGGAGACCGTCGACTTCGTCGACAACTACGACGGCTCGGAGAAGGAGCCGTCCGTGCTCCCGGCGAAGTTCCCGCAGCTCCTCGTCAACGGCACCGCGGGCATCGCCGTCGGCATGGCGACCAACATCCCGCCGCACAACATGGTCGAGGTCATCAACGGCACGCTGATGCTCATCGACAATCCCGAGACCACCATCGAGGAACTCATGGGCGTCATCAAAGGCCCCGATTTCCCAACTGCGGGCCTCATCCTCGGCACCGAGGAGATCCGCAAGGCGTATACGACCGGCCGCGGCGTCATCAAAATGCGCGCACGCGCCCACATCGAGACGATGAGCAGCGGGAAGCCGCGCATCCTCGTCACGGAGCTCCCGTATCAGGTCAACAAGGCGCGTCTCATCGAGAAGATCGCCGAGCTCGTCCGCGACAAGCAGATCGACGGCATCACGGATCTGCGCGATGAGTCCGACCGCAGCGGCATGCGCATCGTCATCGAGCTGCGCCGCGACAGCGCGCCGAACGTCATCCTCAACCAGCTGTACAAGCACACGCAGCTGCAGGACAGCTTCGGCGTCATCATGCTCGCCCTCGTCGACGGCCAGCCCGTCATCATGAACCTCAAACAGATCCTCGGTCACTACATCAGCCACCAGGAGAACGTCATCACGCGGCGCACGCAGTACGAGCTCGCAAAGGCCGAGGCGCGCGCCCATATCCTCGAGGGACTCACCATCGCCCTCGATCATCTGGACGCTGTCATCACGACCATCCGTGAGAGCCGCACGGCAGACATTGCACGCACGGCCCTCATGGACGGCTTCAAACTCACCGAGAAACAGGCACAGGCTATTCTCGATCTGCGTCTCCAGCGCCTCACGGGCCTCGAGCGCGAAAAGATCGAGGAGGAGTACCAGGAAGTGCTGCGGATGATTGAGGAGCTGAAGGGCATCCTCGCCGACCGCATGAAAGTCCTCGCCATCATCAAGGACGAGCTCATCGAGGTGCGCGACAAGTACGGCGACGAGCGCCGCACCGAGATCACCTTCGATGCGAGCGAGATGGACATCACCGACCTCATCGCCGAGGAGGACGTCGTCGTCACCCTCACCATGAGCAACTACATCAAGCGCATTCCGCTCGACACCTACCGCCGGCAGCGGCGCGGAGGTGTCGGGGTCAAGGGCATGGGGACGAAGGAGACCGACATCGTCAGCGACCTCCTCATCACCACGACGCACCATGACATCCTCTTCTTTACCAACCGCGGGCGCGTCTTCGTCCTCAAGGCGTACGAGATCCCCGAGAGCGGCCGCCAGGCGAAGGGAACAGCCATCATCAACCTCCTCGCCGTTGAGGCGGACGAGCGCATCACTGCCGTCATCCAGGTGCGCGAATTCAAACCTGACCGCTTCCTCTTCCTCGGCACGAAGCGCGGCGTTGTGAAAAAGACCCCGCTCGCCGAATTTGCAAACATCCGCAAGAGCGGCCTGAAGGCCGTCAACCTCGACGAGGAGGACGAGCTCATCGGCGTGAAGTTCACCGACGGCGAGAACCGCATCATGCTCGGCACGCGCCTGGGCAAGGCGATCGCCTTCCCCGAGAGCGGCGTGCGCTCCATGGGACGCGTCACGCGCGGCGTACGCGGCATCATGCTCGCCGACGGAGATGAAGTCGTCGCGATGGATATTCTAAAGAGCGACTCCGAAGTGCTCACCGTCACCGAGGGCGGCTACGGCAAGCGCACCGCAGCGGGGGAATACCGTACGCAGACCCGCGGCGGCAAGGGCCTCATCAACATGAAGGTCACCGAGAAGACCGGTCCCGTCGTCGGCATCCGCGTCGTACGCGAGGATCAGGAGCTCATGCTCATCACCACCGAGGGCATCGTCATCCGCACCTCCGTCAACGAAATCTCGCGCATCAGCCGCAACACGCAGGGCGTCCGGCTCATGACCATCGCCGAGAACGACCGCGTCGCATCAATGGCGACGATGAACCGCATCGTCGACACACCGAGCGAGTAAATAAATCTGCATACAAAGCGCTCTGTTTCTCATCAGGAGAAACAGAGCGCTTTTTTGTGCAAATTTTATTCCACGCGAATTTTAAAAATCCCCTTTTTCAGCGGAGCGGGCGCGTCCGTCATCACGCCGGAGCGGTGCACATCCTCCGGAAAGCAGATGAGAAAGTCGCCGGGGCGCATCACCGCAGCGGATGCTGCGTCGCCCTCGGCGGGCGTGAAATCCCTGTCCTTCTCATAGGCGCCCGTCTGCATGCGCTCAATCGGGCTGACATCGATGCGCTCCGTTCCCTCAGCGAGAACATGGATATCGATATAGGAGCGGTGCGCCTCCCAGATCTTCTCCTCAGAGGGTCCTGTTGTATAGTGCGCGATGTTCACATAGAGCGCATCCCCGTCGATCTCATTGCGCCCCGTCGGGAGCGCTGCGAGATCGTGCGTCCGCGCGAAGGAGAGCGCCTTCTGTATGGCGGGAGGCAGGAATGCATAGGTCTTTTCGTGATGGATGCTGCCGTAGATCATTGTTTTTCTCTCCATTTCGAAGTAATTTATTTATTTTATTTTCTATTTATAATAAAATATTATTTATTTTTCCCTATTGTTTTTATTTTACGGATCAATGCACATGGAATCATCGATGCTTAGAATATAACACCATCGAGGACAAATCACAATTGTTTTCGTAAGATATTTTACAAGCAAAACTGCCATACGGACGGCTCTCCGCATGGCAGTTCCTCTTTAAAATTACAGCAGCTCCCGCAAGACCTCTTCGATATGCCCGTCCAGTGCGATGTTCCGGCCGCGAATCTCATCGGGGACATATGCCCCCAGATTGATTGCCGCAAGCGTCACATCCGCGCGCGCCGCCGTCATGCGCCAGAACGGATACTTGATGATGCCGGGCGTATTCGCCCCGACCCCGAGCTCGAGGAGGAGCATCCGCCGTCCCTCACTGCGCACGAGCCAGTCCTCATAGCGCGCAGCAGCGGCATGCCAGCCTGCATCCTCCACGAAGGATGCATCCGCGCGCAGATTCGTCGTCATCTCTGTGCCGTCGTCCGGGCAGTACGGGATGAGATACGCCGGCACCTCCATCAAAGGCACACCGTCCTCCGGCAGGAGAAGTGCTCCGTTCGGCGCAAATGTGAATCCCTGCGCCCTGAGCATCGCGCGTACCTGTTCCTCGTTGTCATACGTCCTTCCTGCCGATGCGCCCGCAGGCCTGCTGCTCTGAAAGAGCCCGAAATCTCCCTGCGTATAGAAGAGACGCTCCTTGTCAAATCCCGTGCGCTGAAAGGCATGATCGACATTCGTCGTGAGGACGAAATAATCTCGCCCCGCAGCGAGGCGGAGCAGGTTCGGATAGACATCGCTCTCCGGTATCGGCGCGTAGCGGTTGATGTAGATGCTCCGGCTCCACCAGGCCCAGAACAGTCCGCGCGTCGGGAACGGGTAGAATCCGCCCGTGTAGATGTCATTGATGCCGAAGCGCTCATGAAAATCCGAAAAATATTTTAAAAACCGCGCCCCGCCGTATTCGTAGCCGGCCGCCGCCGACAATCCTGCACCCGCGCCGATGAGAATGCATTCGGCAGAGGCGAGGGCGTTTTTCAGTTTCGCAATGCCTTCTTTCATGACAGCAGTCTTTCGTAAATCATGCGGTCCTCGTCTTTGAAGACGTTGAATACCACGCGTTCCATTGATTTATTCTGCGCGAGAAACGCCCGCACCTCGCGTACGGCGATCTCAGCCGCTTCTTTGTTTGGAAAATGAAACTCTCCGGTTGAGATGCAGCAAAAGACGATGCTCCTGAGGCCATGCTCCGCCGCGAGATGCAGGCAGGAGCGATAGCAGGAGGCAAGGAGCTCCCTGTGTTCATCCGTCAGAGCTCCGCTGACGATCGGTCCGACCGTATGGATGACGTGGCGCGCAGGGAGATTGTACCCCTGCGTGATCTTCGCCGTGCCCGTCTCCTCCGGATGTCCCTGACGCTCCATGAGCGCGGCGCATTCCGCGCGCAGCTGCAGACCCGCCGCACTGTGAATCGCGTTGTCGATGCAGCGGTGGCAGGGGATGAAGCAGCCGAGGAGAGCCGCGTTCGCCGCGTTGACAATCGCATCCGCAGAGAGGCGCGTGATGTCACCCTGCCAGAGGGTAATGCGCTCATCCGATGGGGCGGTGGACAGTGCCGTCACATCGATGACGCCGCGCTCCTCCCGCTCTGCGGCGAGCAGTTCATCCTGCAGGCGCACGAACTCCTCTGTGAGCGGCAGGGGAGGACGGACATTCATGAGCGCACGCAGCAGATTCCGCTGCGCTGCCTCCGTCTCTCCGACCCCCGCCGCCTGCCCGCGATACTCCGGCATCTCAGCGAGGAGCATCGCATTCAGCCTTTGAATGAGAGCAAGGGACATCGAACCACTTCCTTCATAGATTTTTGATCACATTTACGCCTGCACGAGAGACACGCGCTCACCGATATGAGTCCCACTCTCGATCAGGTCGGCCATCCCGAGTGCATAGTCCGCATAGCTGATGATACTCTCGCCCGCCGCGCTCAGCGTCAGCTCCTCGCCGCCGAGGATATACCTGCCCGTCTTTGCCCCGCCGGCACGGAAGTCCGCTGCGGGGCTCACAAAGACCCACTTCGCATCCGTGCGGGAGCGGAGCGCCGCCAGCTCCTCCGTCTGCGCCTTCGCCAGCGCATAGAACTCCGCCGGGAATTCCGGGGTATCGAGCAGCTGCACACGGTGCTCCGGATCGACATAGAGACTGCCCGCACCGCCGACAATATAGAGACGCGTCTTCGTACCCGCGACGAGATCCGCGAGATGCTGGCTTGTCTTTGTGTGCAGCGGCAGCATCTCCGGCGTATACGCGCCGAACCCGTCCACGACCGCATCAAATCCTGCCAGATCATCCTTCGTCAGGTCCATGATGTCCTTCTGTACGAAATTCTTTGCTGCACTTTTGTTCTCGCTGCGTGCAAATGCCGTCACCTCATGTCCGCGCGCGATCAGTTCGCTGATGACTGCACGGCTTGCCTTCCCGTTCGATGCTGCAACTGCGATTTTCATATGAAATACCTCCATAAACATTTAGTAATTATCTCGATTACAAAATGAGTATAGCATATAAAAATCATAATTTCAATAGGTACAATAATTTTTTTGAAAAAAGAAAAAGGACGCTGTCCTAAGTCAACGCCCTCAAAAGAAATGAGATTACAAACTCGAAATTGACGAAATGCGCAGATCGTCGCCCGCCTGCTCAAATGTGATGACAAGATCCTGCGTGAAGTGCGCGGTCAGCGTATTGCCGTCCCAATCGTACGGCGTGCGGTTCCACAGGAGGAACGCCTCGGCAAAGATGCGATGATCGACCTCGTACTGCTCGAGGCACTGCGTCAGAAGAGAGACGAAACGCGGAAAATCGACGGGCGCAAAGACCTCCTCCGGCACGCCGCCGACCGCAACAAAAATCGCACCTCCCTCATGCGGACAACGGTAGTAGGCAAAATGATCCGCAATCCCGCAGGCTGCAATGGAGAGGTTGTGTCCATTAAATGTATCGTTCAGATCGAACTCTGCTGCTGTCAGAGCCTCCAGATGCCATTCCTCGCCGTATGCCTTTGTCTCATTGGCAAGACGGATGATCTCGTCGGGGAAATGATTGATGTTTTCCCATCCCCAGAGCCATGTGCCGCTCGACTTGGATACACTTCCAATGAACTGAATCGGATACTCCCGCATGCCGAAGAATATAACGCCGCGCCCAAGGTCAATGTTCCAATTCTCATTCTGCACCACAAGCTCGCCGCAGGCATTCTGGACGCACATCATCTTGCCGAGGCACGCAGAAAAAACATCACGCCAGTCGCTCCGATCCACCGAAAGCCGATCAAAAAATTTCTTCATATCCATTTTTCTTCAAAAAAGGGAATCTGTTTGCATGACAGATTCCCTTATCTTTAAATATCCAGATTGCGCACGAGACGTGCATTCTCCTCGATGAACTGACGGCGCGGCTCGACCTTGTCGCCCATGAGGATGGTGAAGAGCTCGTCCGCCGCTTCCGCATCCTCCGCTCCGACCTGCAGCATGGTGCGGCCCTCGGGATTCATCGTGGTCTCCCAGAGCTGCTCGGGGTTCATCTCGCCGAGACCCTTGTAGCGCTGGATGGTCACGCCGTCGCGCCCGATCTCATCGAGCTTCTTTGCCTGCTCCTCGTCGGAGTAGGTGTAGAAATGCTTCTTGTCCTTGCGGATCTGATAGAGCGGCGGCTGCGCGATATAGACGTGTCCGTGATCGACGAGCGGCTTCATGTAGCGGTAGAAGAACGTGAGGAGCAGCGTGCGGATATGCGCGCCGTCAACGTCCGCATCCGTCATGATGATGATCTTGCTGTAACGCCGCTTCGAGAGGTCGAACTCCTCGCCGATGCCCGTGCCGAACGCCGTGATCATCGTACGGATCTCAGCGTTTGCAAAGATCTTGTCAAGGCGCGCCTTCTCGACGTTGAGAATCTTGCCGCGCAGGGGCAGGATCGCCTGGAACCTGCGGTCGCGTCCCTGCTTGGCCGAGCCGCCCGCGGAGTCGCCCTCGACGATGTATATCTCGCACTGATCGGGGTCCTTCACGGAGCAGTCGGCGAGCTTGCCCGGCAGGCTCGAGACCTCGAGTGCATTCTTGCGCCGCGTGAGCTCACGCGCCTTGCGCGCTGCCTCGCGTGCGCGCGATGCCATGAGGCCCTTTTCGAGCACCTTCTTCGTAATGGCAGGGTTTTCCTCAAAGTATTCGGTGAGTCCCTCGGTGACGATGGAGTCCACGATGCCGCGCACCTCGGAGTTGCCGAGCTTCGTCTTGGTCTGGCCCTCGAACTGCGGCTCACGCACCTTCAGGCTGATGACGCAGGTGAGACCCTCGCGCACATCCTCGCCGGAGAGGTTGCCGTCCTTGTCCTTGAGCACGCTCAGACGGCGGGCAAAGTCGTTCGCTGCGCGTGTGAGGGCGATCTTGAAGCCCGCAAGATGCGTGCCGCCTTCCTCGGTATTGATGTTGTTGACAAAGCTGTATATATTTTCCTGATAGCTGTCGTTGTACTGCATCGCGATCTCGACGACCGTATCGTCCTTGACCCCGTTGAAGTAGATCGGCTCCTCGTTGATCGTCTCCTTCTTGCGGTTGAGGTGGGAAACGAAGGAGCGGATGCCGCCCTCAAAATGGAACGTCTCACGGCGTTCCTCCTCGCCTCGCTCATCCACGAGCGTGATCGTAATGCCGTGGTTGAGGAAGGCGAGTTCGCGCAGGCGGTGTTTCAGCGTCTCAAAGCTGTACGTGGTAACGGTGAAGATCTCCGGATCCGGGACAAAATGCACGCGCGTGCCCGTGGTCTCGGATATGCCGATCTCATGCAGCTTATTCACTGTCACGCCGCGCGTAAAGGAAATCTCATAGATCTTTCCGTCACGGCGCACCTCGACCTCCATCGAGGAGGAGAGGGCGTTTACGACCGAGACGCCGACGCCGTGGAGACCGCCAGAGACCTTGTAGCCGTCGCCGCCGAATTTGCCGCCCGCATGGAGAACAGTGAGCACGACCTCGACTGCAGGCATGCCGCTCTCGTGCATATCAACGGGAATGCCGCGGCCGTTGTCCGTGACGGTGATGCTGTTGTCCTTATGGATCACAACCTCGACGTTGTCGCAGTAGCCCGCAAGCGCCTCGTCAATGGAGTTGTCAACAACTTCATAAACAAGATGATGCAGTCCGCGCTCGGAGGTCGATCCGATGTACATACCCGGGCGCTTGCGAACAGCCTCAAGGCCCTCGAGCACCTGGATCTGTCCCGCGCCGTAGTCAGCATCGACTGCAGTGACCTCGTCCCCCATCTCCTCCGTGCCGATCGCAACACCCGTGAGATCGGGGATGTCCGCCATCTCAGCGGCTTCTTTTGCCTCCTCCGGCGTGAGCGGACGAATCTCCGCCTGCTCCTCGTTTGCATTCAGGTCGATCTTCTTTGCCATCATTTCCTCCTTGGAGATGTTATTTTTTTCGCTGTCGGCTCTACGCGAATGATCTCGCAGTTATTATCTTTCAACATATCAGCGCAAAATTCTCTAAGAAATGGGATATCCTCCGTTATCATATCCCATACCTTCGAAAAATCCACCGCTGTATCATATCCATGTGCAAAGATATTGCGTTGGCCTTTGATCTGTTTCCATGGAATCTCTTTCGTCTTTTTCAAAAAATCATCCGAAAGGTGACGAGAAATCTCCCCGATCGCTTCTAAATTGATTGAGACATTCCCCTGATAAATGTGGTTGTCCATGAAAAGACTTCGATTCCCGCCAAAATACGATATGGTATCCAGAATGCGATCACAGTGCTTGACGATATGTTGGAGGATCTGTACATCCTTCTCTCTTACTGTCATAGATCAGTATCTCATCCCTTTCCACATATTTCTTGAAGATTTTATACTCCTCCGGGATTCTTGTAATCATATCGACTTCTTTGCCCAGAACTTCTTCGAGGTCTGCATAAAGACCTCCAAGTTCAAGAAACCTCATTTCCTTAGCTGTCTTGACATAAAAGTCTACATCGCTGTCCTCGCGCGCCTCACCGCGTGCATACGAGCCGAAGAGCCATACCTTTTCGACCTTGTATTTCTCGCAAATGGGGCGGATTTTATCACGGATTTCATCAATACTGAGGATCATCGGAAACGCCCCTTTCGTTATGATTTCTTCTTTGCCCTGCGCTGCTTCATTTCTTCCCAGAATTCGCGCGTGGTGATGAGCTCATTGCGCAGTTCCCAAAAGGTACTCCGGATCTTCTTCGGCGTGACCTCCTCGGGGGGAAGTCCGCGGTGCAGCATGGTGAGCATGCGTGCATTCTCGCTGTCCTGCTCTGTATATGCCGTCTCGCCAGCAATCCGGCGGATGAGGTCGGCGCGCTCGCTGCCGAGCATGAGCGCGTCGCAGGAGGGAATCCGCCGGACGATGTCCGCAAGCTTGATCCACGGCTCCCGGCGCAGAATGGCGCGCACCTCGCGCCGTACGCTGCGCTCCTCGCTGCGGCGGCAATCAAGGCAGATCCCCTGGACCAGCCGTCCGCAAATGGGGCAGGGAGTAAATCCGCGCTGCTCCTTGAGCCGCCGTGCCTTGCGCATATTTTGATAGGCACGCTGAATGGAGGAGGCTAGTTTCTCATCCTCCACAGATGCCGCCAGCGCAGAGCCATGCGCGATCTCCTCGTCCGTAAGCCCCGTCTGCACGAGAGCACGGGCATAGTCCGCAGGCATCTCCTCATCACCCCTGTCCCCGGCAGGGACGATCGGCAGACGCGCCGACCGTGCAAAGGCAATTTCACGGATCATGCGCCCGCCGGCGAAGTTGTTGACGCGCTGGACGATCTCGGGCGCGCTCATGCGCATCTCATTCTTCCAGACGGCATCGGGCGCATAGAGGTAGAGCTTACTGTCCTTGACATAGACCGCACGCACGCGGCGCGCAACCATCTCACCCATGATGTCCGCCCAGTGCGCGAGCGTCAGATGCGAAATATAACCACGCTCAAAGGAGGGACCGAGCCGATGAATCGCTGCGCGCACATCATCGTCTGCAGCCGCCGTACCAAGCGTTGTGCGCATCGCTTTCCCTCCTAATCCTCCAAAACCTGTCCCGCCTGCACATGGCGGTACGTCCCCATGCGCTCAGCGGGAAAATACGCCGCATCCGTCGCGGTGATAAACGTCTGGATGCGCTCGCACCGGATGAAATCGAGAAGCGCCCTGCGCCGATCGGCATCCAGCTCGCTCATCACATCATCGAGCAGGAGAATCGGCGCCTCGCTCGTCTTCTCCCGCAGGTAGAAGAGCTCTGCGATCTTAAGCGCCAGCGCGCCTGTGCGCTGCTGTCCCTGCGAACCGTAACTGCGGAGGCTCATACCGTCAACGCGCAGAACGAGATCATCCAAATGCGGACCCGTTCCCGTCGCGGCGCGCACAATATCGCGCGCGCGATTTTCTATAAGCATCTCATTATACCACAGTTCGAGCCGCTGCGCCATGCCCTCTTTCGCCCCTGGAACATCCTCGTCCGCGCCTGCGATCTCATAGGAGAGGGTCAGCTCCTCGCCGTCCGCGAGCACCGCCTGCACGCGCGTGGAAAGCGCACCGAGATCCGCAACCGCCGCGATGCGCCGCGTCACGATCCATGCGGCACTGCGCGCAAGCTGCGCATCCCACGGAAGGAGCGCATCCACAGGCGCGAGCCGCTCGCGGATGTCCTTCAGAACAGCGCCCCTCTGGCGCAGGATGTGCGTATAGCGCAAAAGCTCGCCGTAGTAGGCAGGACTTGCCTGCGAGAGCTCCGCATCCAGATAGCGGCGGCGCAGCGCGGGCGCTCCCTTAACGAGGAAAAGATCCTCCGGGGAGAAGAGCACCATCGGCAGAATGCCGACGAGGTCGCGCTGACGGAGATTCTCTCCGGCGTACTCGATGCGCCGCCGCGCGCCGCGCTGAAAGGTAAAAGAAAGTTCCCTCGGCACATCGTGCCGCACAAAGCGCAGACCGATATGCGCCCCGTCGTCGCCCATACGAATAAGCTCCGCATCGCTGGATGTGCGATGGGAGCGTCCGAATGCGGCGTAGTAGAGCGCCTCAATGATATTCGTCTTGCCCTGCGCGTTCGCCCCGAGAAAGATCTGTGCCCCGTCGTCAAAACCGAGCGCAAGATCCTCATAATTCCGATACGAACGCAGAGAGAGCTCTGTTATCTGCATCTGTCAAATCCGTACAACGCGGTAGACCCCGATGCCGTCCACCGCAACCACATCGCCGGACACAAGCTTGCGCCGGCGCGCCGTCTCCGGCTCTCCATTGCGCAGTATCCCCCCGCCTGAGAGAAGCTCCTTTACCATGCCGCCGCTCGGCACGGCACCGGCAAGTTTGAGAAACTGATCAAGCTGAATAAAATCCGTACGAATCTCTATATCTGTCAACTCAGTGTGTCCTCACCGGCGTTACAACGTAAATATAATTTGGATCAGCTTCCTCCCGGATCGTCATCGGAGAAAGATTCACGCCCTGCTCGTTCGATCCCTGGAGGGAAAGAATGCAGGTATCGCTGTCAAGCGACTTCAACGCATCCATGAGATAGGATGCGTTGAACGCGATCGTCACATCATCGCCTGTGACCTCCGCCGGAATCGTCTCCTCGGCCTCGCCGATCTCCGGGCTGTTCGAGGAGATGCGCATCAATCCCTGCGTAAAGGAGAGCTTTACAATATTATACTGATCCGCACGCGCAATGAGCGAAGCGCGGTCGACGGCAGATGCGAACGACGCGGCGTCGAGGGTTACCTTCGTGCGGATATTCTCCTCGCGCGGGATAACGCGGCGGTAGTCGGGGAATGTTCCCTCGATCAGGCGCGCAGTCATATAGATGCTGCCTGAGGACATGCTGACCTGATTGTAGGAGCATGTGACATGAATGTCGGCGGGAACCTCGCTGCTGATGGTGCGCGTGACTTCCTCGAGGAACTTTGCCGGGATGATGACGCGGATCTGTCCGGCATCCTCTTCGAGCTGTTCGCTTTTGACTGCAAGGCGGTGGACATTCGTCGCGGCAAAGGTGATTTCCTTCCCCTCAACCTCGAGCTGGCAGCCCGTGAAGATCGGACGGCGGTCACGCTGCTCCTCACGCAGACAGGCAAATGCAGATTTTTTGACAAGACGCGCAAGAGTACGGTCTTTAATAGTAAAGTGCAGCGTTCCGTCCATATGGTGAAGTACAGGAAAATCACTGATCTCCATTGTCCGCAGGGTGAAGCGGGCAGCGCCTGATTGGATGACGGCAAGGCCGTCGGCAGAATCCGTATCGATGGAGACTTCCTCTGCCGGCAGTTTGCGCGCGAACTCAGTGAGATACTTTCCGGGCAGCACTGCTGTGCCCGTATTGTGGATCTCGGCAGGGATGGTGAGGATAAAGCCGAGCTCATAGTTGGTAGTCTGGAGTTCGAGCTGTCCTTCTTTTGCCGTCATGTAGATGCCCGAAAGGATCGGCGTCTGCGGTTTGGTGGAGAGACCTTTGCTGACGATCTGCAGTGCAGAGATGAGGTCGTTCTTGGCAAGTGAGATGTTCATGGGCGTTCCTTTCCGATGGGAGAGTTTGCTGTTTTTCTATGATTGCGTGTTGTAAATAAATATAGTAACGGTAGTAGTAGGGACTGTGGATTTGTGGAAAAGAAGGAAGAGCTCGGATGGGACGCGGCTGTTCCTGTGGATAAAACGGGTGCATTTGTCACGCGGTTATCCACAGTTTGCACAGACGAAGGAGGAAAGACTTATTATCCACAAAGCGTCCACATGAAATTCTGCGCGCTGTGCACAGCGATTTCCACAGGGAGGGGGGAAGAGAGGGCTTATATTCCTCGGATCTGGATGCTCAGCGACTTGACGAGCGCGTCGGTCGCTGCATCCTCGCTTGTGAGGCTCTGAATCTTCTTGTGTGCGTGGATGACGGTCGAGTGGTCGCGGTTGAAGAAGCCGCCGATCGTCGGCCACGATACGTCTGTGAGTTCGTGGCAGAGGTACATGGCGATCTGACGCGGATAGGCGATGTCGTTGCTGCGCTTGGTGGAGCGGATGTCTTCGCTCGTCACTTTGAAATGCGTGCAGACGATGCGCTCGATCATCTCCATCGTGATGCGCCGTCCTGTCTCTCCGCGCAGATAGTTGCCGAGCGCGGCGACGCAGGTCGTCTCGTCGATCGGCATGCGCATGGTTGAGGCGTATTTGATGAGGCGCGTGAGTGCGCCCTCGAGTTCGCGGATGTTGCTGTCGACGCGGCTCGCGATGTAGGTGACCACATCCTCGGGGATGTCGACCTCCTCGGACTGTGCTTTTTTCTGCAGGATCGCCACGCGCGTTTCGAACTCCGGCGGCTGGATGTCCACCGGTGCGCCGCCGGCAAAGCGCGAGATGAGGCGGTCCTCGAGTCCCTTGACGTCCTGCGGCTGGCGGTCCGAGGTCAGGATGATCTGGCTGCCGTTGTCGCGCAGCTTGTTGAACGTCTGGAAGAACTCGGTCTGCGTCTGCTCCTGCCCGGCGAAGAACTGGATGTCGTCGATCAGCAGGACGTCGATACTGTAATATTTCTCACGGAACGCGTCCATGTTCTTCTCGCGGATCGAGCGGATGAATTCGTTCGTAAAATCCGTGCTCGCGATGTAGAGGACGCGCCGGTCCGGATGGTCGGCGAGAATCTTGTGGCCGACCGCGTGCATGAGATGCGTCTTGCCGAGCCCCACGCCGCCGTAAATAAAGAGCGGATTGTGCGAGGGGAGGCCCGGCGCGTCGGCGACTGCCTTTGCCATCGCGTAGGGGAACTGGTTGGAGCGTCCCGTGACGAAGGCGTCGAAGGTGTACTTCGGATTGAGCGTTGTCGCGTCATCGGGCGCAGCGGCGTGTGTGTCGCTCGGCGTCGGCGTCAGCGGGAGACTGCCCTGCGCCGGCGTGTCGGCGCTCTGCTTCGGCTCTTCTTTTGTCGGTGCGGGCTCCGGCCTCAATATGGACTCCTTTGCCGGTTCCGCCTTCTTTGCATCGACCACGAGACGGATCGTGTAGTCTGCGCCGAGCGCCTGGTGCACTGCATCGCCGAGGAGGGCGAGATAGCGCGGCTCAATGTACTGCTTTGTGAACGTGTCTCGGACCGCGAGGACGAGTTCGCCGTTTTCCAGTGCGACGGGCATGATGCGGGAGATCCATTGATTTACGGCGTCCTTTGGCAGAATGCCATCCGTCTTTGCGAGGACCTTTTGCCACAGGGGTTCGAGCGGGAGATTCTTTTCTACGGCCATGGGGGTGCGTCCCTTCAAAAAAATTTTTATGTATGCAGATATTTTCCTTATCCACAGTGTTATTCACAGATGTGGATAACTTTATCGGCGAAAAAACGCAGATATTGTGTGCGGGAACAAAATTGTACACGATTTTTTCACAGGTTTTCCACAATGCACAGGGAATATTTTAGCAAAAAAAAGACGACTTATCAACAGGGGCTTTTGGTTCATCCGCCGAAAAAAACGCGGAAATAGCGCGTGCGCGCCTTGACAGTAGAGGTTTTCTTCGTCTATAATGACCCCTAGTGAAATCATATAAAAGAAGTTGCCGCTCGGCGGCACATACCGCGACTGTGCGCGGTAGAAAAGGAGGTGACGAGAGGTGAAGAGAACATTTCAGCCCAACAATCATTGGAGAAAAAAGACACATGGATTCCGTGAACGCATGAAGACGAAAGGCGGCCGCCTCGTACTCAAGAGAAGGCGTCAGCGCGGAAGAAAGAAACTTTCGGCGTAATTTCGCTGGACTTTGAGCAGGAGGTCACCGCGGGTGACCTCTTTTTTAACGATATGGAAAAAAAGAGATACACGCTGCCGCGCGCGAAGATCATTAAGCGGCGGAGCGATTTTCAGAATGTCTATCAAAACGGCGCGGTTGTGCCGGGGCGGGGAATGATCCTCTACGTTCTGCGCGATCCGCGCGTTGCGGGCAAAGTCGGCTTTGCCGCCGGGAAAAAACTCGGCTGCGCCGCCGTGCGCAGCCGCACGAAGCGTCTCCTGCGCGAGGCATATCGCCATATGCAGCATGAGCTGCGCACGGACGTCGGGATCCTCCTCATCGGGCGCGCGGGGCTCGCCGCATGCAAAATGCAGGATGCGGCCGCAGAGCTGCGCCGCCTTGCGCGCCGCGCAAAGATCTTTGGAGAGGGGAGCGCTGCACCCCGCACGGGGGAGCACCGATGAAGCGGCTGCTCCTTCTTCTGATTCATTTTTACCGCAGCGGCGTCTCCCCGCTTATGCCGCCGCACTGCCGCTATTATCCAACCTGCTCGGCCTACGCGGCGGAGGCGATCGAACGATACGGCGCTTGGCGCGGCGGGTGGATGGCGCTCAGGCGCATTCTGCGATGTCATCCGTTTCATCGGGGCGGCTACGATCCCGTACCGTAATGTTATCTTCCGATCTTGCACGAACACATAAACAAGCTGCTTTCCGCGTGGAATATTTTGTCAAATTTCCCAAACATTAGTAGGAGGAACTACCGTTGATCGAATTTTTCAGCAATCTGTTTGAACCCATCATCCATATTCTGCAGATGATCCTCGGCGCATTCTACAGCGTTACCAGCGCCGCAGGGCTCGAGAGCTACGGCTATCCGATCATCCTGCTCACCATCCTCATCAAGCTCGTGACCTATCCGCTCACTGTCAAGCAGGTCAAATCCATGAAGGCGATGCAGGAAATCCAGCCGAAGATGAAAAAGATCCAGGAAAAGTACAAGAACAACCCGCAGATGCTCCAGCAGAAGACGGGCGAGCTCTTTCGAAATGCCGGCGTCAATCCGCTCGCGGGCTGTCTGCCGCTCCTCGTGCAGATGCCGATCCTCATGGGCATGTACTACGCGCTCTTTAACTTTACCTTCCCGAGCGCGGCGGCGGCGGCGTTCTTCTGGCTGCCGAACATGTCGGAGCCCGATCCGCTCTACATCCTGCCCGTCCTCTCGGCGCTGACCACCTTCCTCCAGCAGAAGATGACCTCCACCGAGATGAATGCCCAGATGAAGATCATGATGACCGTCATGCCTCTCTTCATCGGCTGGATCAGCCTCAAGTTCCCGTCCGGCCTCGTGCTCTACTGGGTGACGATGAATGTCGTGCAGATCATCCAGCAGTGGTGGATGTACCGCAGCGAGGGACCCGTGGCAAAGGAGGCGATCTGAATGGCGGAGATCATTGAAGCCACCGGCAAAACCGTCGAGGATGCGCTTTCTTTTGCGCTCGACAAACTCGGCTGCGGCCGCGCTGAGATCACCTACGAGATCCTGCAGAAGCCCTCGAGCGGATTCCTCGGCCTCTGGGGCAAGCGCGAGGCACGTATCCGCGTCACCACGCGGCCTGTGATTCCGGCGCGGCACACGGAGATTCCGCTCCCGGCACAGCCGACCGTCATCGCGCAGCAAAAGACAGACGCGCAGGAAAATCAGGGGGATGCCGACGGATTCTCCCCGCGTCCGAAGCGGTTCCATACCGATCTGCGCTCACGTGCGCGAAAAAATAATGCGGAGCAGTATGCGCAGAGCGAAGGCCGGCCGCAGAACGCGCGTCCGGATATGCGCCGCGAACGTCCCGGACGCTATGAGAACACGGATGCAGGCGACGATCAGCAGCGCCGCCCGCGCAGCGAGACGCCGCTCGTGCCGCTGACGCCCGCAATGACCGCCGCCGCCGAGAAATTCCTCGGCGAGATCTTTGCCTCCATGCGTCTCAGCGTTGCCCTGCACCGCACGGATACGCCGGCGGGCACGGTCTTCAACATGCAGGGGGAGAACCTCGGCATCCTCATCGGCAAGCACGGTGCAACACTCGACGCACTCCAGTACCTTACGAATCTCGTCGTCAACAAGATTACGGAGAACGGCTACGCGCGTGTCATCCTTGACGTGGAGGACTACCGTGCGCGCCGCGAGGAGACACTCACGCGCCTCGCGGGACATCTCGCGGACAAGGCGTGCCGCATCGGCGAGGAGATCCGCCTCGAGCCCATGAGCCGCCACGAGCGCAAGATCATCCACACGGCGCTGCAGGACAACCGCCGCGTTACCACGTACAGCGCGGGGGAGAATCCGCGCCGCTACGTCGTCATCGTCCCCAAGCGCAGGCGCTATGGGCGGGACTATGAGGAGAGCATCGGCGAGCGCTGAGCGTGTGGCAGAGATATCGAAAAAGGCAGCGAAGCGCTGCCTTTTTTAAACGGTACACAAGGAAAGGGAGCGCCATGACCGAGGACACCATCAGTCAGACCGCAACGGCACCCGGAGCGGGCGGTATCGGCATTATCCGCATGAGCGGCGTACAGGCGCTCCCCATTGCGCGGCGCGTGTTCCGTCCTGCGGCAGGCGGCGTGCTCGGCGACATGGCGCCCTATACCGCGCGCTATGGTCATATCACGGCGGCGGACGGCAGCGTGATCGACGAGTGCATCCTTCTCTATATGCGTGCGCCGCATTCCTATACGGGGGAGGATACGGTCGAGCTGCAGTGCCACGGCGGGCGCGTTGTCCTGCGTGCGGTGCTCCTCAGGACATGGGAGGCCGGTGCGCGGCCCGCGGAGGCGGGGGAGTTCACGAAGCGCGCCTTTTTGAACGGCCGGCTCGATCTTGCGCGCGCCGAGGGGGTCATGGAGCTCATCACGGCAAAGAGCGCACGTGCCGCCCATGCTGCGCGTGCGCGTATAGAGGGGGCTTTCTCGGCGGAGATCACGGCGGTCCGGCAGCGTCTTCTCGGCGCGATCGCACGCATCGAGGCGGGCATCGATTTTCCTGAGGACGATCTCCCGGAGGTGCACACGGCGGCGCTCTCCGCGGATGTGGAGGAGGCATCTGCAGCCGTGCGGCGCCTGCTTGCGGGCGCGGATGCGGGGCGCGTTCTGCGCGAGGGCGTCAAGACCGTTATCGTCGGGCGGCCCAACGTCGGGAAATCGAGTCTCCTCAACGCGCTCCTCGGCATGGAGCGCGCCATCGTCACCGACGTGCCCGGCACGACGCGCGATGTCATCGAGGAGGAGATCATTGTCGAGGGGATTCCCCTGCGCCTTCTCGATACCGCGGGGCTGCGCGCGGCGGAGGATGCGGTCGAGCAGATCGGGGTGCGGCGTACGGAGGAGCATCTCGCCGATGCCGAGCTCATCCTCGCTGTCTTTGACGCATCGGCAGCGCTGACGGATGAGGACAGAGATCTCCTTGCGCGGCTGCAGAATACGGCGGCGGATATTCTCGTGCTCTGCAACAAGGAGGATCGCAGCGCCGTTCTCACAGCCGCGGATTTTGCCTTGGATGCGCCCGTTCTCACGATCTCCGCGCGGGAGGGGACAGGCCTGGATGCGCTCCGTGCGGCCATCGCTGCGCGCGTTGCCACTAGGGAGGGCGAACTCAGCGACGGGGCTCTGCCGAACAAGGAGCGCGAGGTCGATGCGCTGCGCCGCGCCGCCGGACATCTCGATGAGGCAGCTGCGGCGCTTGCGGCGGATATGGGCACGGACTTCGTCTCCATTGATCTGCGTGCTGCCTATGACATCCTCGGCGAAATCCTCGGCGAGACGGCGGACACGGATCTCATCGACCGCATTTTCAGCGAGTTCTGCATCGGAAAGTAAACATAACACAAATAAAATCAGATTTATGTTATAAAAATAGGGGAAAGTATATTCGTGAGCAGCAATACAAACTATGATATCATCGTGATCGGCGCGGGCCATGCGGGCGTCGAGGCAGCGCTTGCCGCGGCACGCATGGGGAGGCGTACGCTCATCCTCACGCTCTCGCTCGACAACATCGCGATGATGCCGTGCAACCCGTCCATCGGCGGCCCGGGCAAGAGCCATCTCGTGCGCGAGATTGACGCGCTCGGCGGCGAGATGGGGATTGCGGCGGACCGGGCGAGCATCCAGCGCCGTCTGCTGAACACGGGCAAGGGACCCGCTGTTCACGCTCTGCGCATGCAGGCGGATAAATTCCTCTACCAGCGTATCATGAAGGAGACGCTCGAGAACACGGAGAACCTCCATGTGCGCCAGCTGCTCGTAACGGAGCTCCTCTCAGAGGAACATGCGGGAGAAAAGCGCGTCACGGGCATTGTCTGCGAGACGGGGGAGCGTCTGACGGCACGCGCGGTCATTCTGGCGACGGGGACCTATCTGCGCGGGCGCATCATCCTCGGCGAGACCATCTACGACAGCGGTCCGAACGGACAGCGCCCGTCGATGTCGCTCTCGGACTCTCTGCGTGCTGTCGGACTGAAGCTGATGCGGTTCAAGACGGGGACGCCCGCGCGCATCGATCGGCGGAGCATCGACTTTGCAAAGACCTCCATGCAGGAGGGCGACCCCGCTGCGCCCGCATTCTCCTTTCTGACCAATGAGATGCCCGCGGAGCAGACGCCCTGCTGGCTCACCTATACGAACGAGGAAACGCACGCGGTCATTCGGGCGAATCTGCACCGTGCGCCGATGGCAAACGGCGTGATCGAGGGCATCGGCCCGCGCTACTGCCCGTCAGTCGAGACGAAGATCGCGCGCTTCCCGGATAAGGAGCGGCATCAGCTCTTCCTCGAGCCGGAGGGCCTGCATACAAACGAAATGTATGTACAGGGTATGTCCACAAGCCTGCCGACAGATGTGCAGGAGGCGTTTCTCACGACGATCCCGGGCCTCGAGCATGCACGCATCATGCGCCCCGGCTACGCGATCGAGTACGACTGCCTCGACCCGCTGCAGCTGGAGGCAACGCTTGCGGTCAAGGGCATTGCGGGACTCTACTCCGCCGGGCAGTCAAACGGGACGAGCGGCTACGAGGAGGCGGCGGCACAGGGTCTGATCGCGGGCATCAATGCCGCACGCAGCATTGGCGGGGAGGAGCCGCTCGTCCTGCGGCGCAGTGACGGCTACATCGGCGTCCTCATCGATGACCTCGTGACGAAGGGGACGGAGGAGCCCTACCGCATGATGACGAGCCGCGCGGAGTACCGGCTCGTCCTCCGGCAGGACAATGCCGATCTGCGGCTGACGCCGCGGGGGCGCGCGGTCGGGCTCGTGACCGACGAGCGCTGGGTGCGCTTTACGGCAAAGCGGGACGCCATCGATGCGGCGCTCGCTCTCCTGCGGGAGCGGCGGCTCAGCCCGAGCGCCGAGACAGAGGCGCTGCTCGCAGACGCGGGCATCTCTCCGCTGCGCGTGCCGATGAGTCTCTTTGCCCTGCTTTCGCGCGAGGGAGACTATCGCGTGCTGGCCGCGCTCTTTGACCTCCCCGCGCTCGCAGACGACGTGCGCGAGGAGGTTGAGATCACGGCGCGCTACGACGGCTACATCCGAAAGCAAGAGGAGCAGATCGCGCGCATGGAGCGCCTTGAGAGCCGGCGCATCCCCGCGGAGTTCGACTATGCGGCGGTCACGAGCCTGCGCCTTGAGGCGGCAGAGAAACTCGCAGCCGTTCGCCCGCGCTCCATCGGACAGGCGTCGCGCATCAGCGGCGTTTCGCCGGCCGACATCTCCGTCCTGCTCGTGTACCTCGAGAGGGCGCGGCGTACATCGTAATTCAGATAAAAAGAAAGAGCCTATCTGCAGCGGATAGGCTCTTTTTGAGCGAAACTATGTTTGTATTCGAATCGCAGGAAAAAATTTGAAGACCCTGAGGAGCACCAGACCATTTTAATCACATATCAATTCCTCTGAGCGCACTCCAATGATATACTGTATAAGATTATATGATTTTGCGGAAAGGAGAGCGCTGCATGAAGATGAAGATGGCACGGATCGTTCTGCTCCTTGGCGCGCTTATCCTGCTCGCTGTATTTGCCTACCGTGAATACGCAGCGCAGGAGCTGCGCGCGCAGCTCCTCACGGGGACGGTCGAGGCGACGCGGGTGGAGGTCAGCACGAAGGAGAGCGGCTACATCGAGGAGCTCTTTCTTCAGGAGGGGATGACGGTGCGTGCCGGCGACGCAGCGGCACGCATCGGCCGGCGTGATCTGGATGCCGCGGTTCTGCGCGATGAGGCGGCGCTTGCTCATGCCGAGACGAGCCTCCAGCGGACGCAGAGCGGCAACCGTGCGGAGGAGATTCGCGCGGCCGCGGAGCGGACGAATGCCGCACGCGCTGCCGCAGAGAAAGCAGATGCCGACTATGCGCGCGGCGCGGAGCTCATTGCGGGCGGAGCAATCTCCCAACAGGCATTTGACGGACTGCGCGAGGCGCGCGACACGGCGAATGCGAACCTGCGCGCGGCACAGCAGGAACAGGCGCTCATGGAGAGCGGCAGCCGTCCCGAGGATATCCGCATGGCGGAGGAGGATGTGCGGCGCCAGCAGGCAATCCTCGAAATCGACGCCTCTGCGGTCAGCGATCTCACGGTCCGCGTGCCGAAGGACGGCATCGTTCTGTCAAAGAACTATGAACGGGGCGAGTTCGTCCGCGCGGGCACGCCGATTGCAACGCTCATCGACCCGCAGGACGTTTGGGTCAAGGTCTACGTGACGACCGACGTACTCGGCGATCTGCGCATCGGGAATCCGGCGAAGGTCTACATCGACGGACAGATGGAGCCTTTGGACGGCACGATCAAGGAGATCAGCGATGCGGCGGAGTTTACCCTGCGCCAGAGCATCACAAAGAACGAGCGCGCGAACCTCGTCTTTGGCGTAAAGGTCGCGGTGGATAATGCCGCGGGCATTCTAAAGCCCGGCATGCCCGCGGATGTGGACTTGGAGCCCCGAAATGGAACGTGAGCCGCGCACGGACGACGCGCCCGTGATCGAGACGCACGACCTCACGCGCGTATTCGGCAGCTACACCGCGGTAGACCGGCTGAATCTCTCCGTGCCGCGCGGGGCGATCTACGGCTTCATCGGCTCGAACGGATCGGGGAAGTCCACGGCCATCCGCATGATCTGCGGTCTCCTCCCGCCGACGAGCGGCACGGCATTTGTGCTCGGCTGCAATACCGCCGTGCATCCGGAGCGCGCGCGGCAGGCGCTCGGCTACATGTCGCAGCGGTTCAGCCTCTATACGAATATGACCGTTCGTGAAAACATGATGTTCTACGGCGGTCTCTATGGTCTGCCGCGGGAGGAGCGGCGCGCGCGCACCGCGGAGGTGATCGCACGGATGCAGCTCATGGACCGCGCCGACGTGCTCGCGGGCGGCCTCTCGGGCGGGCAGAAGCAGCGCCTCGCGCTCGGCTGCGCCATTCTCCACCGTCCCGCGCTCCTCGTGCTCGACGAGCCGACCTCCGCCGTTGACCCGACCTCGCGGCGGCTCTTTTGGAACCTGCTCTCGGAGATGGCGGGCACGGAGCGGACGACGATCTTTGTCACGACGCATTTTATGGATGAGGCGGAGCACTGCGATGAGATTGCCTTCCTGCAGCGCGGGAAGAAGATCGCCTCCGGTTCGCCGTCTGCGCTCAAGGAGGAGCTGCCCGCGCGGCTCTACGTCCTGCCGCAGGACAGTGCGGAGGAGGGGGAGGCGGCGCTGCGGGCGGCGGGTGTGCCCTGCGACGAAGTCTATGTGTTCGGACGGCAGGTGCGTGCGCTCGTTCCGCGGGAGACTGTGCTGCCGGAGCAGCTGCACGCGGCACCGTGGGAGCTCACGATGGAGGATGTCTTCATCTACTACGACCGGCGGCAGAGGGGGGCGCAGGGATGATGCGCATTCTCGCACTGCTCGCAAAGGAGCTCATTCAGATGCGGCGCGACCCGATGACGATCGGCGTGACTTTCCTCCTGCCCGTCATCTATCTCGTCGTGTTCGGCTTTGCCATCCGTACGGACGTGCGGCACCAGTCCACGGTCGTATTCGATCAGTCGCGGAGCGAAGAGAGCCGCAGCTTCCTTGCTGCGATGACGGCGAGCGGCTATTTCGACCTGCGCTATATCGCATGGAGCTACGATGAGCTGAACGAGCGGATCGAGCGCGGCGATGCAAAGATCGGCGTCGTCTTCCCGCCCGATCTCGTGCAGGAGGCGAATGCCGGACGCACCGTGCCGATCCAGATGATCGTCGACGCCTCGGACTCCATCGCCTCGACCTCCGCCATCGCGGCGGCAACAGGGCTCGGAATGCAGGTCCGTCCCACGGCCGCACACGGCGCATCTGCCGCGGCGCCGGCCTATGACGTGCGCATCCGCGCGTGGTACAACCCCGACGCCGTCACCTCATACTACATGCTGCCCGCGCTCATGGGCATCATTCTCTCGATCACCATGGTGGTCATGGTCTCCATGTCCATCGTGCGCGAGCGCGAGGCGGGCACACTCGAGCAGCTTCTTGTAACGCCGCTGCATGTATGGGAACTGCTCATCGGCAAGATCCTGCCCTACATCATCCTCGGCTACATTCAGACGACGATCTGCGTCCTCATCGCCCTTGCGGTCTTCGGCGTGCCCCTGCGCGGGAGCATCCTGCTCCTCTACGGACTCACGACCCTCTTCCTCCTCGCCTCGCTCACGATGGGGCTTATGATCGCATCGCTCGCACAGAACCAGCTGCAGGCGGGGCTCATGAGCATCGCGACCCTCCTGCCGGGCTTCCTCCTCTCGGGCTTCATGTTCCCGCGCGAGGCCATGCCCGTGTTCTTTCAATACCTCAGCCTTGCCATCCCCATGACGCACTACATCGAGATCCTGCGCATGATCTTCCTCAAGGGCGGCGGCATCATGGCGCTCTATCAGCAGACCGCCTTTCTCGCCCTCTTTATCCTCGTCTTCTTCGGCACCGCCGTGCGGAAATTCAAGCGGTCGGTGATATAAAAAGACCCTTGAACACGATGTGCTCAAAGGCGAAAATATGTTTGTATTTTGGTGAAATAAAAGATATATATAGAGATGAAAAGTCCTGGGCAGGAGAGATTCTGCGGCGGTATCTTTCCCCCGAAAGGGGGTGCGTGAGTATGAGTGAAATTGTCACGATTGTGTTATTCATCGTGGCAACAGGCTGCTTGCCTGCAATACAAAAAAAGTAACCGCCCAGCTTTTGACGGAGTGAGCGGTTATTCGAAAGAATATTAAGTAACCTTGGAAAGATGCCGTCAAAGACGCTTCTTTCTGCATCTAGTAGAACCGTCCGCCTGCCCTGATGCAAGCGGATTTTTTCTTTACAGCACCGCGATCAGCCGCTCGACATCCGCCTCCTGCGTTGCCCAGCTGGTCGCGATGCGCATGACGGTCTCATCCTCGCCGCGCTTTTCCCAAAACCCCATGACGACGTGCTCGGAGAGGCGGGCGAGCTGCGCCGCGTTGAGCGTGAGGAAGATCTGATTCGTCGGTGCGTCGGCGGCGAGGCGGTAATCCTTCGCCGTGAGCGCCGCGCGGATGCGGTCTGCCATGGCGACGCCGTGTGCACCGCCGCGCTCATAGAGTCCGTCCGTGAAGAGAGTATCAAACTGGAGGCCGAGCACGCGTCCTTTTGCGAGCAGCGCGCCGTTCTGCTTGATGATGGTGAAGAAATGCGGCACCGTGTCCGGCCGCGGGAAGACCACGGCCTCGCCGAAGAGTGCGCCGCATTTCGTTCCGCCGATGGAGAACACATCGCAGAGATGTGCGATGACGGGGAGGGTCACGTCATTTGCCGGGCAGCCGAGTGCATAGGCGAGGCGTGCGCCGTCGAGGAAGAGCGGGATCTTGTTTGCGCGGCAGACGGCGCTGATGATCTCCAGTTCATTGCGCGTGTAGAGCGTCCCGTACTCCGTCGGCTGCGAGAGGTAGACCATCCCGGGGCGCACCATATGATCGCGGTTCGCATCCTCGTGAAAGGTGCGCAGGCATCTCTCGACGGCACGCGCTGTGAGTTTGCCGTCTGCGTGCGGCAGGGCGAGCACCTTGTGCCCGCCCGCCTCGACCGCACCCGCCTCGTGCACGGTGATATGGCCGGAGTCTGCCGCGATGACGCCCTCATAGGGGTGCAGGAGCGCCGAGATCACCGTCCGGTTCGTCTGTGTGCCGCCCGTGAGGAAGTGTACCTCCGCATGCGGTGCCCGGCATGCCGCACGGATCTTTTCCCGCGCTGCATCGGAGTATATGTCGAGGCCGTAGCCCGCCGTCTGCTCCAGATTCGTCTGTGCGAGCCGCTGCAGAATCTCCGGATGCGCGCCCTCCATATAGTCCGAGGCAAAGGACAGCCGTTCGTTCATGAATCCCATCTCTCTTTCCTTATATTCTTTTCATTTCTTACATTGTAATGGTAAGTTGTTAGAATTCAACTAAAATTACAGAATTTTGTTAAGTGCTTGGATTTTTCTCCGATAGTATGAGTAAGGACAGCGATACGAAGCAGGATGCGCGAAAGGAGGAACAACGAATGGATCTGGAAAAAATCTACGGCAGCCGCGGCGTTACGGCAGCGCTGCGTGCACAGCATGCATCCTCGGAGAAAGAGGAGACCTCTGATGCGTTCGCGCGGATCCTGCAGAATCTGCGTGAGTCGAAACCGGCGAACAGCCGCGACCGTTCCGATGCAGAGGGAGATACCATCGTCACGCGCGTACTTGCGGACGGATCGGTCATCGTGCGGGTCTACAAAGGAACGAAGATCATCTCCGAGACGATGACGCGCGGCGCGAATCCCGAGGCGGGCAAGGAGATCATCATCGAGCGGACAGAGAAGCTGAAGCTCGATTCCATAGGCGAGACACAGAACCCGCTGCTCGCGTCGAAGGCGGCGCAGAGCTCGATCGGCACGGCGGCGCTCGTGAGCACTATGCTGTAACGATGAAATAGAGTCGGCAGCCAAAAAGACCTCTCACACTGTGGATGGAGTGAGAGGTCTTTTTGTATGTGCAGGGAAGCACGGATCAAGCGATCCTTTAAGAAAAGTTAAGGGCGGGCATATTCCTCCGATAGTAAAGGTAAGGACAGCAATCCCATGCAGGAGGCGCGAAGGGAGGGAATGAAATGGAACTCGAGAAAATCTTTGGCGCGTCGATTCAACGTACAGATGCGTCTGTGCGGCGCACCGTCCCCGCGAAGGAGGATACCGCCGACACATTCGCGCGCGTGCTGCAGAACTTCAAAGAGATGAAGGCGGCAGAGGCACGTGACTGGGCGGAGAAGGTAGGCGACACCGTCATCACGCGCATCCTCGCGGACGGTACGGTCATCACGCAGATCTACCAGGGGACGAAGCTCGTCTCCCAGATCGTGACGCGCGGCTCGCACCCTGAGCAGGGCAAGGAGCTCGTCTCCGAAACCATCGAGAAGATGAAGCGGCAGGCACATGAGCAGAGCGCGGATCCGCTGCTCGCGGCACGCGCGGCGCAGAGTTCTGCTGCGACTGCCGCAGCCGCATCTGCGATGCTGTGACGGATTCATCACGGCAAAAACCCTCCGAGGTCGGCAGAAATGCCGTTCTCGGAGGGTTATTTGTGTGCAATGCAATGGATCCGATTGCGTGATCAGGATGAAATTCGGAACGCTGCTTTCTTGATCAGCGCCTATTCAGATTGTCCGTGTCGTACTGGTGCGTGCGCACCTCGGCGTAGGCGGGCGCGATGACAATGGTGCCGGTCTTGTCGATAAAGCCCCACTTGTCGTCGATCTTCACGGGGGCAAGTCCCGAGATGAACATGCCGATATCCGTGATCGTGCTTGGGAGGAGGAAGGGGACGCGCCCCGTCTTGTCGATGAAGAAGCTCTTTGAGCCCTGCCGCACGGCGGCGATTCCATCGGTAAAGTCGTGCACATCATCGTACTTCGGTGCAATCACCATTGCGCCATCACGACCGACAAAGCCCCACTTGTCACCGTCCTGCACTGCCGCGAGGTCGTCATAGAAGAAGTGAATGCCCTTGTACTTCGGTTCGATGACGTAGGCGCCCTTCCGATCGACGATGCCCCATTTGTTCTTCACGCGGACGAGCGCGACACCGTTCATGAAGGTGGAGTTGTAATCGTTTTTGGCCGAGACAACCTCCGCGCCCGTGCGGTCGATGTAGCCGCGCTTGATCTTTTCATCGTCCAGCATTACCGGATCATACATAATATGGCCCGCAGTCGCCGCCGCGATACTGAGAACCGCGCCGATGAAGTTCGTCGACTTCACCTCACGGCGCACTTCGGCAAGCCCGTCCTTAAACGGATCGACATCCTCATAGCGCGTCTCGATCACCTTCTTGCCGGTCTTGTCGATGAACGCCCAGTACTTCTTTTCCTTTACCATCGCGAGCCCTTCGGAAAAGCCGCGGATGGATTTGGCACGGATCTGCAGCGGGATGACCACACTGCCCGTCTTGTCGATAAAGCCCCATTTGCCGCCCGACATAACGGGAGCAAGCCCCTCCTGAAAGTTTTGCGCAAGCTCATAGGCAGAGGGAATGACCTCTGCGCCTGTTGTGTCAATGTAGCCGAACTGCTTCTTTTCCGCTGCTGCTGCCGCAAGCCCCTCGGAGAAGGGCTGCGCAAAGGGGTATGTATCGCCCGTCAGCAAGCTGCCGTCCTGCCGATAAAAAACGTATTTCTTATCCTTTCGCTGCACACAGGAAATATCATCGTTGAAGGGACTGATGCTGAGGTATTCGGCCGGCAGGATCAGTTTGCCTGCCGTGTTGTATGCGCCGTAATTGTTCTTTGCATCCTGCACGACGATCATATCATTGCTGAGCGGCTGTATGGTCTTGTAGGCGACGGGTACGACGAGCGAGCCGTCGAGGCGGACGATGCCCCAGCTCTTTCCCTGGCGGACGGCGACCGCGTCGGCGGAGTAGGATGCAATCTCATCGTATTCCGCCGGGATGACGAGGGCACCCGAGGGGTTGACTGCGCCCCACTTCTTGCCCTGCCGCACAATGGCAAACGGTGCGGAGGCGTTGGCCCCGGCGACCTGCGCCTCTGCGACGGGCAGCGAGATTCCCTGTCCCGTATTTCCCAAAAGCAGGAAGACAGCGGATAATACAGCGGCGACAGCACCGCGCAGCCAGAGATTTTTACCTGTGTTCATTCCGACAACATCTCCTTTGACGATCTGCAGAGCAGAAAGGTGAAACTCTATTCAGTATAGATATTCGCGAAAAAAAGCCATATTCCTGTTTGCCCTCAGCAATTCCCGCGGTGTACATGGCGCAGATGGCGGCGGGCGATTTCCGCAAGGCGGTCGATCGACGCGATGGGCGTCGGTGGAGTGCTTACGCGGTGGCGCGGGAAATAGCGGCTGATGTGCAGAGGAATCTCGGGGGAGAGGGAGGCGAGCCAGCGCGCCTCGGCATCCATGTCAGCCGCGCTGTCGTTCCTGCCGGGGATGATGAGGGTCGTCACCTCGACGTGTACGCCGTGCGTGACGGCATGTTCGATCGTCTCCCGGACCGTCCCGAGATCGCCGCCGACCCAGCGGTAGAAATCCTCCTGCCAGCCCTTGAGGTCAATATTCATCGCATCGACGTGCGGCAGGAGACGCGCGCGCGGCGCGGCGCAGATCGTGCCGTTCGTGACGAGGACGACCGCAAGATTCGCCGCGTGCAGGAGGGGGGCTGCGTCCATGATGTACTCGAAGCTCAGCAGCGGCTCGTTGTAGGTGAATGCGACGCCGATGTTGCCGGGGGCGCGGCGGCTGAGTTCCCCCGCGAGCGCGGAAAGGCGCGCAGGTGTGATGTCCTCCGTTGCAGCCGATGTGTCTGCCGTTGCGATGGAGGCGTTCTGGCAGAAGGGGCAGGCGAGATTGCAGCCGAAACTGCCGACGGAGAGGATGAAGCTGCCGGGGTGAAAATGGTACAGCGGCTTCTTCTCGATCGGGTCGAGCGCGAGCGAGGTAAAGCGGCCGTAGTTCAGCGGGCGGATCGTACCCGCGCGGTTCGCGCGCGTGCGGCAGAATCCCATCTCGCCCGGGCTCAGGCGGCAGGCATGGGGGCAGAGACCGCAGACGGCGCGGTCATCTCCGCTGCGCAGGGAGATCTGCGCGGAATCATCTCGATATGCGGCTGCGGTGCTCATCTCAGCAGTGCCGCTCGACGGTAAAGCGCCAGATGCGGATCGGCGCATCGGCGGGGATTCCTCCCTTTTGACGTGCAATGCGCAGCTGCTCCTCGACTGTATTCACCCCGTCGAGGTCGGGCAGGAGCAGACCCTTGCGCGCGCGGTACTCGACGATGACGCCGTAGCGCTTTGCGTCGAGATCGTCTGCGCCGCTGACCAGCTCCGGCTCCGTGAGCACATCGACGCTGTACACGAGGGCGGGCAGCTCCTCCTCCTGTACGGGCGGGAACCGCGGGTCGCGCAGGGCGGCGCTTGCGGCATTCTGCAGAATCTCCGCAGCGATGTTCTTTGCCGTCGGATCGAATGTTCCGATGCAGCCGCGCAGCGCGCCGTCCTTTTTCAGCGAGACGAAAACGCCGGCGCGCTCCGTCATCTCAGGTGGGAGTTCGGATGGGAGCGGGGCGGGCTCTCCTGCGGTGACAATCGCCTCGACGGCACTGCGCGCGAGCCGCACAAAGTCGTCCTCGGCGGCGCGCCGCTCCTCCATCGAACGCTGCTCGAGCATCTCGTAGCGTTCGGCAAAGCTGCGGCGCGGGTCCTCGCGCGTCACCCGCAGCGAGACGACACCGTAGCCGACGCCGAACGGTCCCTGGTAGGAGAGCTTCTTGATCTTCAGCGTCTTCGCATCGAGCGCGCCCGCCATCATCCAGAACGTGCGCAGACCGCATTCCGCCGCCGGCTGATAGAGCGCGGGGTCCATGCGCAGGAGCTTCAGGAAGTCGCCCTCCTCGAGGTGCTTCATGCATGCCTTGTCAAAGCGCGGCCCCTCTGGTGCAAAGCCGTAGGGACCCTCGGGCGTGAGCTTGTGCGAGAGGTCGCCGCTCGCGATGAAGACGGCGCGCCGTCCGAGCGTTTCCGCGGCGCGCGCGATGCATTTGCCGAAATTGTAGTGTGCGAGCGGGGAGAGCCCGGAGATGCCGACGCGCACGAGGCGGAACTCCCGCGTATGCGCGTGCAGGAAGCGGAGCGGAATCATGACGCCGTGATCGAGCGCGGCGTTGCGTCCCCCGACGGGCCCCGCTGCGATGCCTTCGGCTCCTGCCTCCATCTCGATCTCCTTGGCGAGCACTGCGTCATAGTGCGCCTCGACCGTGACCTCAGGCGCGCCGAACTGCGCAAAGCTGCCCGATGCCTCCTCGCCCGGCGCGATGTGAAAGTAGTCGGCGTACATGACCGTGTGCGGACTCGCGACGATCACCGTATCTGGCTGCAGCGCGGCGGCCTCCTTCATTGCGCGCTCATAGGCATTCACGGTCAGCTGTATTTTTTTCTCCTCGCCTTTCCCGATCTCCGGCAGGATCAGCGGCGGATGGGGAACGGCGTAGGCTGCCAATATGGACATGAGACTCCTCCTCTCGATATATCTCTATTATGTATTCGCTGTGCGGCGCGAAGCTCCTGCAAAAATGGATTGATTCTGCGGCGGCAAAAGGCTATACTATGAAATATAAAAAAACGCTGTTTTTTATATTTCATATGATTTACGTATAAAAAAATGAAGTTTTTTATAACTCGATTTTTCCATCTATAAAAAACACAATTTTTGGGGGTACACCGCGATGGCATATGAAAGTCTCGTTCTTCTTTACCGCAAGAATGCTGCGCGATGGGCAGAGGAACACCGGCAGCGCCGCAATAGTCCGATGACGCGGCACCTTCCCATCGCGCTGCAGGAGTATGGACGAGCACAGTCCTATCCGGCCTTCTACTGCTATACGGAGGAGCTTGCTCTCCTGCAGGAGGCGATCGGACGGGATTTTACGACGCTTCTTGGGATGATCGGACATATTCCGAAAGCGGGCATTGAGCAGTTCCTGCACACCTGTATGGTGGAGGAGATTCTGGCGACGAATGCGATCGAGGGCGTGCACAGCACGAAGCGCGAGATACGCGCGGCGATGGAGACGGCACCGGCAGATCGCGTGCGCATGCGGCTCGGCGGCGTGGTCAATAAATACGCACGGATTTTGCAGGGCGAGGAGATTCCCCTGGACACAGCGGCAGATGTGCGCGCTCTCTTTGACAGCTTTATCGCCGATGAGATCCGCCGCGATGACCCGGCGAATCTCCCGGATGGACAGCTGTTCCGCAAGGGCTCCGTTGACATTGTATCGCCGTCGCAAAAGGTCATTCACCGCGGCAGCTATCCCGAGAAAAAGATCATGCACGAGATGGGATATGCGCTTGCACTCCTGCACGAGGAGAGCATGCCGCTCCTGTTCCGCATTGCTGTGTTTCACTATCTCTTTGGCTATATTCATCCGTTCTATGACGGCAACGGGCGCATGTCGCGCTTCATCACAACATATTTTCTCGCGCGTGAACTTCATCCGACCATCGCATTCCAGCTGTCGCTGCTCATCAAGAAGCGCCGCAAGGGCTACTATAAGCTGTTCGCCGATACCACATCCGAGTTTAACAGGGGCGATCTGACGCCGTTTATCATCGGAACGCTCCGCTTTATCTATGAGGCGGTCCGCTTTACGGGGGATGCGCTGGATGACCGCCTTCGGCGCTATCGGGCGTACCATGGCCGTGTGATGAACGCGGTGCATGATAAGAAGCTGCGCAATGTGTATGATATCCTGCTCCAGGCGGCGGTGTTCTCGGATGTCGGGGCGACGGTTGCCGAGATTGCGGAGGCCCTTGATCAGACAGAGACAACGGTCTATGCAAAGCTGAAATCGATTCCCGAAGAGCATATGATTCAGCATCGGAGCAGCCGTCCGTATCACTACATGCTGTGTTTGGACGCATTTGCTTGATGCACAGACGAAACGTGTATGAACTTCATAGAAAAATGGGGCGAATGCTTTGCGCATCCGCCCCATTTCTATGGTACAGCAGAGTTCTGGGTCTATGAGAAGCTACGCCGCACCCCAGAGGACAGCGATTACAAGGGTGGGGAGAAAATTTGCGACGCGGATGTACGGCAGGCCGAAGAGGTTCGTGCCGACGCAGAAGATGAGGATACTGCCGACGTAGCTGAGGTTCTGGAGCGCGGCGGGGGTCATGATCGGCTCGATCGCGCCGGCGGCGAGGAAGATCGCCCCCTCGAAGATGCCGACCGAGAGCGCGGAGAAAATGCAGCCCCGCCCGAGTGCCGCGGTGAGCAGCATGACGACGATGCCGTCGAGGACGCTCTTGGCGAAGAGGATGGACGGGTCGGCAAGCAGGCGGTCGCTCACCGCGCCGATGACGGCCATCGCGCCGACGCAGAGGGTCAGCGACGCGCTGACAAACCCGTCGATGAAATGCGCATCGCCGCTGCTGCCCGAGACGCGTTTCAGCCATGCGCCGAACGCCGTCATGCGGTCCTCGATGTTGAGGATTTCGCCGATGATTGCACCGCCGATGAGACTGGCGAGCATCATGTTGACGCCGACGAAGACGAGCTGCCCGTCCGCCCCGATCCGGAGCATCTCGCGGAGCGCTCCGCCGAGACCGAGGAAGATCACGCAGAGACCGCAGGCGCTCATGATCGTCTTTTGAAAGCGCTCGGTGATGAGGCGGCCGCAGCCGAGCCCCAAGATTCCTCCGAGCATGACGGCGGCTGCGTTCGCAAGAATTCCGATGCCCGGCATGACCTTCACAACCTCTCTCTGTCCGTTTTGATCCGATGGCTCATTGTACTGCATTTTGACGCGCGTGTAAAATAAAATGCGGATCCTTCATGTATACATGGACTTTTCATGCTTTATCATGGTAAAATACCCGCATATTTTCATTTTTGAAAATTTTATCTTAATTGGAGGTATGGATATGGAATCATTTCTCCCCATGCTGAACGCGGTCGACTCGTTCCTCTGGGGCGTGCCGCTCATCACGCTGCTCGTCGGGACGGGCATCCTGCTGACCATCCGGCTCTCGCTCATCCAGGTCGTGCATCTGCCGCGTGCACTCGCGCTGATCCTGCGCGCAAAGAATCACGGCGAAGGCGACATCTCGAGCTTTAAAGCGCTGTGCGTCGCACTTGCCGCGACGATCGGCACGGGCAACATCGTCGGCGTTGCGACCGCGGTCAAGGTCGGCGGCCCCGGCGCGATCTTCTGGATGTGGATGGCGGCGTTCTTCGGCATGGCGACGAAGTATGCCGAGGGTCTGCTCGCGGTGAAATACCGCACGACGGACGAGCGCGGCGAGATCGCGGGCGGCCCGATGTACTACATCCGGCACGGCATGGGGGAGAAATACCGTCCGCTTGCGACGTTCTTCGCAGCGGCGACGGTACTCGTTGCGTTCTTCGGCATCGGCACGTTCCCGCAGGTCAATGCCATCGTCGACTCGGTGGAGCTGTCCTTCGGCGTTCCGCGCATCGCAACCGACCTCGTGCTCACGGCGCTCATCGCGGCGATCACGATCGGCGGGCTGAGGAGCATCGCTCACGTTTCCGCGCGCATCATTCCCTTTATGGCCGTACTCTACATTGTCATCTGTGCAGGGATCATCCTCATGCACCTCTCCGAGATCCCCGCGGCGATCGCGCTCATCCTGGACAGTGCATTCACGGGCACAGCGGCGGCGGGCGGATTTGCCGGCTCGACCGTGATGATGGCGATGAAGAACGGCATTGCGCGCGGCGTGTTCTCGAACGAGTCGGGTCTCGGCTCTGCGCCGATCGCGGCGGCGGCGGCAAAGACGAAGGAGCCGGCCGAGCAGGGACTCATCTCCATGACGGGGACATTCATCGACACGATCATCATCTGCTCCATGACAGGGCTGGTGCTCGTCCTCACGGGTGCATGGCACGGCGATGCGGCGGGCGCGGCGATGACGGGCGCGGCGTTTACGAGCCTTTACGGCTCGATCGGCGGAGCATTGCTCACCGTCTCGCTCGCGCTGTTTGCCTTTACGACCATCCTCGGCTGGAATTACTACGGCGAGCGCGCCGTGCTGTATCTGGCGGGCATGCGCGCGATCCTGCCGTACCGGCTCGTGTTCATTGCGCTCATCGCATGCGGCGCGTTCCTGAAGCTCGAGGCGATCTGGGTACTCGCGGATATCGTCAACGGCCTCATGGCCATCCCGAACCTCATCGCCCTCATCGCGCTCTCGGGCATCGTAGTGCGTGAGACGCGGACATATCTGGAGAAGATGAAAAAGTAGGGCACTTCCAACGGTCAAACAAACCTCTCCTTTTCGATCTTTGCAGCAGTTACTTCTATGGAAGGAACATCTGTAAGATCGGAAAGGAGAATTTTTATGCGAAACTATCTGCCGCGCGTGGACTGGATGGTCGGGACAGGGCTCGTCGTCGTTGCGATCCTGTCCGTCTTCTATGGGAGCGCGGAGCTGACGAGCAACATCGCCTCGGGGCTGATCGGCTTTCTCGGGCGCACGGTCATGATGCGGGGCGAGAAGGAGGCGCCGCGATGAGCGCGGTGCTGCCCGCATCGGCCATGCGGCGCGTGACCTGCGCGGAACTAAAAAACCTTGCCGCGGCATACCGCCCCGCCCTCTATTATGCCGCTGCGCAGTGCGCGCGTGAGACGAAGATATACCTCCACTGGACGGCGGGGCACTACGGGCAGTTCTTCGCGGACTATCATGTCCAGATCGACGCGGACGGTACGCTCTATGTGATCGGCGATGGTGCGCTTGATGTGCTGCTCGCCGCGACCTATCGGCGCAACAGCGGGAGTGTGAGCGTTGCCGTTCTCGGAGCCTGTGGTGCAACGACGGAACATCTCGGCGCGGAGCCACCGACGGCCGCGCAGATCGAGGCCATGGCGATGGCGGTGACGGCGCTTGCGGACGGCCTCTGGCTGACGATCGACAAGGCGCGCATCCTGACGCACGGCGAGGCGGCCGACAACGAGGACGGTGTGCGCGCCCATGCCCCCTACGGCCCGCGCTCGACATGCGAGCGATGGGACCTTGAGTACCTCGGCACGCACGAGAGCCCCGCCTTTCGCCCCTGGGCAGAGGACGGCACGCGCGGCGGCGATGTGCTCCGAGGAAAGGCACAGTGGTATCGGGAGCACAAATAGACTGTCCCGCCAGGGCAGAGAGGATCCTCATATACGATCACGGTATCCCACAAATTCCTATCGATTCGATAAAAATGACCGTCAGTCATATAATGTCAGCAAATATGACCGGCGGTCATTTTATTGGAGAAATCAAGGGATTATCATGGAACAAACAAAACACAGGCATTCCTTCCTCGTCATACTGAACGCATTTATGGCGTTCGCCTCACGCTCAACGGACCTCTGCCTGCACGCTCTGCTCGATCCCTTTCTGGCTGCGAGTGACGCGATGAACTGACGCCGTGTCCTCCCGTCATTTTATGCAGCCATAAAAATTAGCAGTAAGTCCTAACGGAACTTAAATTCATCTTATATCCATTTCCCATATGCGCATCGTATTCTGTCCCCAGAAACAGCGACAAGTTGACGGCAGCGCCGTCTGAAAGGATGCGATCCGCATGATGACAACAAAGATGATGAAGAGGACTGCGATGGCAGCGCTGGTCGGCGTCATGAGCTACGGCGCTGCAGGTGTGGCTGAGGTCTCTGCGAGTGCGCTCAGCGTGCCGGAGCAGCGCGCATCGTACACGAGCTTTGACGGACGCGATGATGTCCAGCAGCTCGCGTGGAAGAGCCGCCGTGATCGCGACCGCGACCGCTGGGAACGTGATCGTGACCGGCGCGATCGGGAGCGTTGGGAACGCGACCGTGACCGCGATCACCGCAATGACCGCCGCCGGAGCGGCAAGCGCTACTCGCAGGGCAGCATCAACACCGCTGTGATCGCCGGCGCCGTGATCGGTGCGATCATTGCGAGGAGCATATGAGCTGTCCCGTTCGGCAGAGCACCCAATCCCACGGGAACGGGTGCTTTTTCATACAGTGATAAAATTTAGGAGCAACTCCTAACGAAAATTAAATTCCGTTCGAATGTATTTCCCATGCGCGCGTCGTATGCTCTACTTGTACCAAAGAAGTGCACAGCGGCAAAGCCGTTTGAAAGGATGTGGTTCACATGATGACAACAAAGATGATGAAGCGGACTGCAATCGCCGCGATTGTCGGCGCCATGAGCTACGGTGCCGCAGGCGTGGCCGAGGTATCCGCGCACGCGCTCAGCGTGCCGGCAGAGCGCGCATCGTACACGAGCTTTGACGGACGCAATGATGTTCAGCAGCTCGCATGGGGCGGACGGCGCAAGAGCGGCGGCAAGCGCTACTCGCAGGGCAGCATGACTACGGCCGCCATCGCAGGCGCTGTCGTTGGCGCGATCATTGCGAAGAACACCTGATATTCGGAGATCATAGGGCACCCACTCCCACGGGAGCGGGTGTTTTTTTGTGCTATAATATCTGCAAAGGAGGAAATCGAATGATATATTCAACTTTTGCCGGGGCAATGCGCGCATGTGCCCTGATCGGCGCTCTGCTCGGACTCATGCCGCTCTCTGCCGCTGCACATCCCGTGGATGATCCGGCGGATCCTGTCTACCGGGCGCGGACGGTTCTGCCCGACGCGGCAAAGGCGCGCCGCGACGCACCGGCACTCGAGACGCTCCGCGCCGCTGCTCCGCGGACGGTGCATCTCGCCGATGCGGCGGCGACGGCGGAGACGCGGCAGCTCTATGCGTATCTTACAGCGCTCGGGCAGCTGCAGTACACGATCTACGGACATCAGAACGATGCGCATCATAAATTTTTTCGCATCGACAGCGGTACGAACTCCGATACGAAGGACATGACGGGCGCACTCGCAGGGATTGTCGGGCTCGACGCACTCTCGCTGACGGGTGAGGAGCTGGAGCTGACCGATGCGGAGCGCGCGGCGGGCATGAGCTGCGCGGACAAACTCGAGCGCATCGCGGCGGAGGCGTCGAATGAGGGCGCGATCCTGACGCTCTCCATGCACATCCCCAACCTCGCGCGCGCGGCAAAGCGTCCGCAGGCGGCCGGCGGTTATGACTTTTCGGGCTATTCGCCGGACGATCTCTCGGGGCATGTTCTGCACCGCGCCGTTCCGGGCGGCGATCTGCATCCGGTCTATACGGCCTACCTCGATATGGTCGCGGATTTTCTGCTGCGCATGCAGAGGCGCGGCATCCCCATACTCTTTCGCCCGCTCCATGAGCACAACGGAGACTGGTTCTGGTGGGGCGTAAAGGGGACGGACGGCGCGGACTACACTGCGCTCTGGCAGTACACGGTCCACTATCTGCGCGATGTGCGCGGCGTGCACAATGCGCTCTACGTCTATGCGCCGAACGCGCCGTTCTCATCGGCGGAGGACTATCTCGACCGCTATCCGGGCGATGCGTATGTGGACGTATTCGGCTTTGACTTCTACGACGATGACGACGATACGCCCGCCTTTTTGAAGCGGCTCGAGCATGCGGCGGCGCTGGTTGTGTCCGCAGCGGATGCGCACGGCAAACTCCCCGCGCTCACCGAGGTCGGCGTTCATAAAAACGGCGGCGGGCTCGCGCTCACGGGCAATGACGATCCGCATTGGACGAGTGCGGCGGCAGCCGTCGCGCGGCGTCATCATATCCCGTATCTCATGACGTGGGCGAACTTTGAGCAGGAGGAGAAGAACTTCTACCAGCCCTTCATGGTCAGCGATACGCGCGGCCACGAGCTCGTCGACGGATTCATCGACTACTATAATGAGGAGACCTCGCTCTTTGCGGGCGGCCTCGGAGATTGGCGCGGATTGCCTGTGCCGGTGCAGGAATAAAGATTGGGGGCTGGGAAATCGCCGCATATCCCGGCCGCACGCACTCCCCCATAGACCTTCCTTGCGATAGAAATGATACCTTACCTTTCGTTCTCTCTGTAGTCGAAAATCCTTAATACGGCGGAACCATTTCTCTGCATTGCCGTCCGGCGCTCGCTCGGCGTTGGCTGCGCGCGTGCCATAATCCTCCTCATATTGGCAGGGGTGCGGGATTTTAGAGACACAGAAATATTTTCGCCTTTATTGTTGGAAAAGTTTGATAATGGGTTTATAATAAAAACGTCTTCAAATTTTTTATGATTGCCTTTGGGAGGCGTGTCCAATGAATTCATTCTTTGAACGACAGTTCCGGCTGCAGGAGTATCACTCCTCTGTCAGTACGGAGATCCTCGCGGGTCTCACGACGTTCGCGACGATGGGCTATGTGCTCGCCGTTGTGCCGCATATGATGGGGGAGGCAGGGGTTCCAACGGGGGCGATGCTCACGGGCATGGTGCTCATGATCTTCGCTACGTCGATGGCGATGGGGCTCTATACGAACCGCCCGTTTGCCCTCGCGCCCGGCATGGGCAGCGTCGCGATCTTCTCGATCACGATGGTACAGCTCCAAAATGTGCCGATCAGCGTTGCGAGCGCGATTGTCTTTCTGAGCGGCGTGCTGTTCATCCTCGTTACGGTGCTTGGCATTCGTCAATTCATTGTCATGACAATACCGCGCGGCATCAAGATCTCAATCAGTGCAGGCGTAGGTATCTTCCTCGCCGTGATCGGCATGCGCAATGCAAAGCTGATCGCGGTCAATGCGAAAAAGGTCGCGCTCTCGTTCGGCGATCTCACGCAGCCCGTCGTTATCCTCGCGGCGATCACCTTCGTCATTCTCCTCATGCTCACGGCGCGCAAGGTACGCGGCGCCGCGCTCATCAGCATCCTTGCGGGGACGGTCATCGGCATCCCGATGGGCATTACGAAGATTCCGGAGAGCATCCTGCGCATGCCGGACAACATCGCGCCGATCTTCTTCAACTTTGATCTTGTGGGGGCGCTCGATCTTCAATATCTGCCGTTCCTCTTCGCGTTCTTCCTGCCGGATTTCTTCTCGAGCTTCGGCACGGCGATCGGCATCGGCGGCAAGGCAGGTTTCCTCGACAAAAACGGCGATCTGCCGGGGCTCGACAAGGTCTTTCATGTCGACTCCATCGCCGCGACGGTGGGCTCCTTCTTCACGATTCCGGTGCTCATCACCTATCTCGAGTCCGGTGCAGGTGTTGAGGCAGGCGGGCGCACAGGGCTGACGGCGTGCACGACGGCGGTCGCCTTCCTGCTCACTCTCGCGGTGACGCCGCTCGCGCTGATGATCCCCGCGGCGGCGACGGCGCCCGTCCTTATCTACGTCGGCGTCAGCATGATGGCGGGGATGCGCAACCTTGACTATACGGATATTGCCGAGTACATTCCCGCGTTCCTCTGCATCGCTTTTACCGCGTATACGTTCAACATTGCCAACGGCATCTCTGTGGCCTTCATCGCATTTGTCCTCATGAAGCTCGCCGCAGGGCGCATGAGCGAGCTGCACAAGGGACACTATCTGCTTGCTCTCCTGCTCGCGTACTACTTCTACGCCATTGCGGGCGTGAAATAGGAGGCCGCTATGCACATCGACACACTGTTGACGGGAGGACAGGTCTACAACAGCTATCTCAAAAAATTCATCCCGGGCAATATTGCCGTCAGCGGCGATCGCTTCGCCTATGTCGGCATGGACGAACTGCCGCTCACACCGCGGTGCACGGTCGATCTCGCGGGGCAGTACGTCATCCCCGGGCTGATCGACTGCCACATGCACATTGAAAGTACGATGTGCGCGCCGCGTACGTTTATGAAAGGCGCGGTACGCAGCGGTGTGACGACGCTCATCGCGGAGCCGCATGAGATCGCAAATGTATTCGGTCTCGCGGGCATCCGCGCGCTGATGCAGAGTGCGCAGGACGGCCCCTGTGACGTCCGCATCGCCATCCCCTCGTCCGTTCCGTCGACGAATGACGCGCTCGAGACGGCAGGTGCCGCGATCGAGAACGATGATGTCGAGGCGCTCATGCACATGGATCAGGTGGTCTGCCTCGGCGAGGTGATGAACTGCCGCGAGGTCATTGCGGACGCGCACTCCAAGACGAATCGTCTGATCCGCCAGATTCAGCACGGCCGGCCGGATTTCTCCATCGAGGGGCACTGCCCGCGCTTCGTCGGATGGGAGCTGGCACAGCTCCTCTACCGCGGCATTCGCTCCGATCATACGGATCAGTCGCTTGAGGGGCTCGCACAGCGCGCCGCAAATGGAATGTTCATCCAGCTGCAGGAAAAGACCCTGAAGAAAGAGTTCCTCGACTATCTCATGGAGAACCGTCTGTCGGGGCGTTTTGCCTTCGTCACGGACGACACGATGCCCGATGACTTCATGCGGCGCGGGCAGCTGGACCACCTCGTCCGGCGGAGCATGGAGCTCGGCCTTGCGCCCGAGGAGGCGGTCTATGCGGCGACCTATGCACCCGCGCAGCATATGGGACTGCGGGATAAGGGCGTGATTGCCCCCGGCCGCATCGCCGACTTCGTCGTGCTCTCGGATCTGCGGGCCTTTGAGATCGAGCGTGTCTGGCGCGCGGGACGGCAGGTCTTTGCGCGCGGCGAGGCGTGGGAGGAGCCGGAACGGGACACGTCGTTCCCCGCGCATTTTTACCGCAGCGTGCATCTGGCGCCGCGCAGTGCCGAGGACTTCGTCCTGCGTGCGCCGATCGCGGAGGGGACGGTGCTCTGCCGCATCCTCGAGGTGCAGGAGCATACGACCTTTGTCGCGAAGGGGCGGGCAGAGCTGCCCGTGCGCGGCGGCGTGATCGACTGGGAGAGCAGCCCCTACAACCTTGCCTGTGTCTTTGAGCGACACGGCAAAAATGGCGGCTGCGGCATGGCGCTCGTCGGCGGGACAGCGCTCACGCGCGGCGCAGCGGCGACCACCTATGCGCACGACAGCCACAACCTGCTCGTCCTCGGACAGACCGCAGCGGATATGCAGGCGGCGGCGAACGCCGTCATTGAGGCGCAGGGCGGGTTTGCTGCGGTGCGGGACAGCAGTGTGCAGGCCTTTGCGCCGCTGCCGATCGCGGGCATCCTCTCTGACCGCCCGCTCCCCGTTCTCGGCGAGCAGATCGCGCGTGTTCGCCGCGTCCTTGCGGACTGTGGCTATCGCCACGACAATGTCATCATGTCCCTGAGCACCATTCCGCTGCCTGTGAGCCCGTATTTCAAACTGACCGATAAGGGCATCATCGACGTGAAAAAAGGCGCCGCAGTGCCTTTGATTGTGTAACGAAAAGTGCTGCTGTACGAAGCCGGAAAACTTCGTGCAGCAGCACTTTTTTGGAGGAGTCCATCATTTCAGCCGCGCACTTCAGTAAACGCGGCGGACATGGTGCCGCATGCTGCGACCAGTGGCGCGCCCGGCCTCATGGGCCGCATCGTCGGCTCCATGTTCGCGGGCGTCTACATGGGCTTCGTCGTCGACCACTTCGGCTGCACGGCACTCACATAGACACAGCGGCAGAGCAGGGCGGCGGCACCGGCAATCGCCGCTCCGATGTAGCCGATGTGGGCGAGGTGGCCGTCCCCCGCCGCAATCCCGCCGATGTACGTTCCACTGCCGATGCCGAGGTTGAAGATGCCCGAGTAGATCGCCGTCGCAACGGTCGATGCGTCGCGCGGGACCGTTGCGAGAACCTCCGCCTGGAACATCGTGTTGTAGAGCGTTGCGAGTATCCCGAGCAGCATCGTGAGCACGATCATCGTGCCGACGGAGATGGATGCCGCCTGCCAGAGGAAGAGCATAACCGCGACTCCCACGAGACACCAGCGCAGCAGGAAAAAGCGGCGCTTTCCATACATCCTGGAGAAAACGAGGCTCGCGAGGATGCCGCTGACCCCGAGCAGCATGAGTGCCGCCGTAATCAGATCGGGCGAGAACGCCGCGACATTGTGCAGGAACGGTTCGATGTAGCTGTACATCGTGAAGTACGCCGTCGCAAAGAGTGCCGTCATGATGTAAATACATGCAAGCACAGGCTGGCGGACGAGCGACGGCAGTTCGCCGATGGTGAACCCCTCTCCCGGTGCCCGTTTCGGCAGAAGAAGCGCGAGATAAACAAACGCGATGGCGGCAACCACGGCGAGCAGCAGGAACGTCATGCGCCACCCCGCCGCGAGACCGATCACACGCCCGAGCGGGAGCCCGACAATCGTCGCGACGGAGCTGCCCGTCACGATCATGCTCAGCGCCATCGGCCGATGCTCGCGCGTCACGAGACGCGTCGCAAGCGGTGCGGCAATCGACCAGAAAATCGAGTGCGCGCAGGCGACGATGATGCGTGCGCCGAGCAGCATATCATAGCTCGACGCGAGTCCCGAGACGAGCTGTCCGATGCCAAAGAGCGCAACCATCAGGAGCAGGAGCCTTTTCAGCTCCATGCGGCAGGTCAGCAGCATGAGCGGCAGCGAGAGCAGCGCAACCACCCATGCATAGATCGTGATCATCTGCCCCGCCGCCGCCTCCGTCATGGAGAACGACTCCGAGATATCGATGAGCAGGGCGATCGGTATGAACTCGGATGTGTTAAAGATAAATGCGGCAATCGTAATGCCGAGCAGCGCCATATATTGACGCATTGGAACTCTCATAGAAAAACCTCCGCGTCTGCAGATACTTACCTGCATTATAGAAACAGGGAGGGGAGAATACAAGAAGAAAGTGTAATCGAAAAGTTTGCTCTACGACGTGCGTGGATTATGCGGCTTCATTCTCCTCGGCCAAGTCCACCTCGCGCAGCAGGGAGGACTCCATCCGATTCGTGATGCGGTCGGGGCGCTTGTACTGGATGCTGCTGCGGCGGCAAGACCCGCGATAAACTCATCTGTCGGCGGCGCGAAGCTGCAGGGCATCTGCCGGCAGCATGGCGTGCGAAAATGCGCAAAAGATCAGCGGCGAATTTGTCCTCTGCCATCGCGATCACATCATCCGGCGTGTACGGATCGCTGCCCTCTGTCGCCAGCGTCGACGTGCAGCCGGAGAGGAGGGCGCCGCAGAGGAGGGCGAGGGCGGCCCAGATCCGCAGCGGTTTCCTTTGCTTTATCATCGCGGTCCCCTTTCCGAGCATCCCTGATTTAAAAAAGAGCTGTCATTTCTGACAGCTCTGCATTCTCTATGGAGCGGGCAATGGGAATCGAACCCACCTCTAAAGCTTGGGAAGCTTTCATTCTACCGATGAACTATGCCCGCAATCTTGAGTATAATAGCAGATTCGGCGCGGTTTGTCAAACGCGCGGAGGCGCTCACTCCTCCGGGAGGAGCATGGCAAGATCGGGCATGAGCTTCGTGATGTCGCGGATGAAAACGCGCAGGACGCTCGTCATGACATCAGGATCGAATGCCTCGGGGTTGTGCGGGACGACGACGTCGGCGAGGATGGTCGTGTCGGAGGTGAGGTAGAACTTGATGAGGCGGCTGTCCTGGTTCTGCCGCATGAGCCAGCCGGTGAGGAGCATGGCATTCGTATCATCGACGGCATTCTGCGCGAGGCGGATGCGGATGGTGGCGTAGGCGGTTGCGTCAATGAGGACGACGATGGGCAGACGGCGCCCCTCGATCTCAACCTCGCTCTCAAAGATCGCCGTATCGCGGTCGTCGCCTGCCTCGCGGACCTGAAAGCCCGAGATGTTTTCCTTCTTGAGATACTCCTCGAATGTCTTGGCCGCTTCGATCACGACCAATCACCTCCTCGTCTTTGCACGCATCGTTCTAATAATGTTTTATTATAGCATAGCAGAGTGAAAAGGGGAAGAAAAAAGAAGCTGTCGCGTTGGGGGCGGCAGCTCCGTGGGGAATGATGTTATTTAGAACCGGTAATTGCTCCGAAACCAGAGGGTGCGCCCCGGCTCGGAGATATGACCGCCGGCGGGGATGCCGAGACCGGCGATGGCAGCCTCGCTGTAATTGACGAACTCGGCATAGGTCTTGTTGAACAGATTGTCGACGCCGAGGGAGAATGTCAGATTCTCATCGGGACGGTAGGCAATGCTGAGCCCGAGTGTGCCGAATCCGCCCGTGGGACCGTAGTCCGTGCCCGTGACGCTGCCGTAGCCCCTATGATAGCGGTTTTGACGGCTGACGAGGCGCCAGACAGCGTTTGCCTCGACTTTTTTGTGGCTGTATTTCGCCGTGAGATTTGCCTCGAGCGGTGCGATCTGCGGGAGGGGCGCATTGTTTGTGCGGTCCTCGCCGCGCGTGTAGGCGAGCGAGGCGCCAAGTGTCCAGCGCGGCGAGAGTTTGCGCGTGATCTCCGCCTCGAACCCGTAGAGGCGGGCATTTACATTTCCGTAGGGCGTGCGCGCGTTCATGCCCATCCCGATCTGCGGCAGGCGCAGGATGTAGTCGTGGATGTGCGCGTAATAAAGCGAGAGGTTTGCGCTCGTCTTCTTGCCCTTGTAGACCCATCCGAGGTCGAGCTGTGTGTTCTTCTCACGGCGCGGACGGTGGGCGGCGGGGTCGGCGTGCATGCCGAGACGGCGATTGCTGTAAGCGAGCCAGGTATGATAGGCCTCCCAGTAGTCCGCGGGACGCTCCGCATGCCCGACGCCGACGTAGAACGTGAGCGGCTGCTTCTTTGCCGTGCGTTCCCAGCGAACGAAGCCGCTGACGGCACGGTCGCTCGTACTGCCGGGGACGAGATCGCGCGTGAGCATCCCCATCGGATTCCGGAAGCGTGCGTTATGATAGTCCGTGTCGATCTTGTCGTAGCGCAGACCCGTGAGGAGACGGCTGCACGCGGCGAGATCACGGTTGTACTCGAGGAATATGCCGAAATTCTTGATGTCCATGTCGTTGCTGAACGATCCCTTGAGCATCCGATGTGCCTCGGCGAAGAAATGCGCGTCATGCCGCATCTCGATGTCGACGGCACCGGTGCTCTTTGGCGAGAAACGCAGATCAAGGGCGGCGCGCGCACCGTACTGCACGCGTTTCACATCTGTGCCCATCGCCATCCCTCCTGCGGGGCGCAGGGTGTAGTTGTCCATGATGTGATCAATCGTGTTGTGGTTGAGCTGAACTGTGAGCCTCTCGACCACAGGCGAGAGGTGTGCGTGCTCGAATTTCACACCGTAGCTGTCGCGGTCGAACTGCGGACCGTCCATCATGCCGTGTGCGTATTTTGCCCAGCCGCGGCTGCGGTCGTAGGAGAGCTCGAAGAGGGTATCGGGATCGGGCGTCAGACCGACGATGCCCGTGAGGCTGTGGCGGCCGTAGCCCGAGTGGATGCGGTGCCCGCCGCCGTCCTTGTAGTCCTGCGCATAATTGCGCGTCTGAATGAGGCGCAGGTAGCCCTCTTTGCCGCCCGCCGTGATGTCGATGAGATCATCGAACCGGTGACTGCTCGCGCCGAGCACGGAGATATTTCCGCGCACGCCGGGGGCTTCAAAACGCTCTGTTATGCGCTCAAAGACGACATTGCCCGCAATGCTTGCACCGTAGCGGACGCTCTGCGGTCCCTTGTTCACGATGATGCGGCTGAACGTCTCAGGGAAGGCATAGGTGGCTGTGGGATCCATGCGGTTCGGGCAGCTGCCTGCCATCCCGCCGCCGTTCATGTCCATCACCATGCGTGACCCGCCCATGCCGCGCATCATCGGGTCGCCGCCGAGGCCTCCCTTGCGCACGACGGAGAAACCGGGGATCGTCTTCAGGTAGCCCGCGCCGTCGGCTGCAGGGATGGGCTGGCGCGGTCTGCGCGGATCGGTTGCGAGCGTGAGCGGCGTGCGCGTGCGGTAGCCGGTGACGATGACCTCGCCAAGCGTAAATTCGTAGGGCGCATCCTCTGGGGCGGCAGAGCTCGCCACGGCGGGCATATCCATCGTCGTGCCGCCCGTATCGGCCTGCATCGTCTCCGCCGCGTAGGCGTGTGCGCTGAGGGATACGGTGCCGAGCGCTATGCTGAGGAGCGCGAGGCGGCGGCTGAGTTGTCGGGTCATTCAGTGTACCTCCTGTAAAGTGCAAAAATGAGACTCATTATCTCAAAGATAACGGAATGATAACATAATTCAGATAAAGAAAGCAAATAGAAAACCTTAATGAAAGAGCAATATATGAGAATAAAACAGGCGAAGATTCAGCGCTGTGCACTTGCCGCATCTGTGCACACAAAAAAGCCCCGCATGGTGTGCTTGCGGGGCTGCGCTGCGGGCGATGTCCGCGCGGCGGGCTCAGTGATGGAACAGGCGAATGTGGGTCATCGCCATTGCGATGCCGTATTTGTCGCAGGTCTCGATGACGTTGTCGTCGCGGATGGAACCGCCGCTCTGCGCGATGTAGGAGACGCCGCTCTGATGCGCGCGCTCGACGTTGTCGCCGAACGGGAAGAAGGCATCTGAGCCGAGGGCGACCCCTTTGATCGTGCTCAGATAGGCGCGTTTTTCCGTGCGCGTAAAGGGGGCGGGCTTCTCTGTGAAGAGGCGCTGCCAGTCCGCGGCGAGCAGAGCGTAGTCGTCCTCGTCGCCCGCGGTGTAGACGTCGATGGCGTTGTCGCGGTCGGGACGCCGGATGTCGTCACGGAACGGGAGCGCGCGCACCTGCGGGCTCTGGCGCAGGTGCCAGATGTCCGCCTTGTTCCCCGCGAGGCGCGTGCAGTGGACGCGCGACTGCTGTCCCGCGCCGACGCCGATCGCCTGTCCGTCGACGGCGTAGCAGACGGAGTTGGACTGGGTGTATTTCAGCGTGATGAGGGCGAGCAGGAGGTCGCGGCGGGCCTCGGCGGGGATGTCTTTGTTCGCCGTCGGACGCTCGGTGAGGCAGTCCTCTGTGATCTGCACGTTGTTGCGCTGCTGTTCGAAGGTGACGCCGTACACGTCCTTGCGCTCGAGGGCGGGCGGCGTGTAGCGCTCATCCATCTGGAGGATGAGGTAGCTGCCTTTGCGCTTGCTCTTTAGAATCTCAAGAGCCTTTTCCGTATAGCCCGGCGCGATGATGCCGTCGGAGACCTCGCCGCGCAGGAACTCTGCAAGGCCCTCGTCACAGATGTCGGAGACGGCGGCAAAGTCGCCGTAGGAGCTCATGCGGTCGGCGCCGCGTGCGCGGACATAGGCGCAGGCGACGGGCGAGAGGTCGCGCCCCTCCGCCGCACAGGCGCGGGCAAGCATCTCGGAGAGCGGCAGGCCGAGTGCGGCGCCTGCGGGGCTGACGTGTTTGAAGGAGGCCGCGGCGGGCAGCCCCGACATCTCCCGCAGCTCGCGGACGAGCTGCCAGCTGTTCAGCGCATCGAGCAGGTTGATGTAGCCGGGGCGTCCGTTGAGGACGGTGAAGGGGAGGCCGCCGTCCGCATAGACGCGCGCGGGTGTCTGGTTCGGGTTGCAGCCGTATTTCAGTGCGATTTCGTTCATCGTGAGCGCTCCTTTTCTCTCGCATCGGTTGTTCTGTATTTATTTAGCAGCGGGGGGGGGGGATCTGCGGGCAGTGCGGTTCCTACGCCGATTTTTCGACACGGCGGCTGCATTCATACAGATGCTCGGGGGCGATGTCCACATCGTCGCTCCAGACGACGGTACCGTATTCCGCACGCGCACGCAGGAAAAAAGCAGGATTTTTGAGCATGGCATAGAGTTCCTTTTCGAGCAGAGGGCGCGCGTCGTAGAGACGCCGACTGCCGTCTGCAAAGGTAATCAGCAGGGTATAGTCACGCTGTGGCTTGACATCCTCGACGAGCCAGACAGGACGTTTCATAACAGAGGCCTCCTTTCCTCAGCGCAGTGGGGCGATCTTATAGAGCGGCTGCTCGTTTATGGCGAGCTCCCAGTTTGCGAGCAGCTCGTCATGGTGCAGCTCTGCCCATGCGGCGATCAGCTTTTGCTGTTTTCGCGGCATATCCCCATCTGTGAGGTCGCCGTTCATATCAAACACCGCATGGCAGCCCTGATACGAGGCGTGGAAATGCGGCGGATTGTGTTCGCCGTTGTTATACATGCGAATGATGATCCCGAAGAACATGGAAATCGTTGGCATAGACGCTGCCTCCTTCGATCCGGTTGTTGATTCTATTATACAATGTATGAACAGCCAGGACAAGAAAGAGGCATAAAAAAGCAAGGATAGGCCTCCGTGTTTGGCAAAGTCTAGAGGCAAACTGTCCCGCTGTGCTCCATGTCCACGGTGACGGCCGCCGTATCGAATGTGATCTCGTAGAGGAGCAGTTCACTGCCGACGGCGGCGATGGTCTCGTCGTAGCCCGGAATCTTCGCCGCAAAGGCATCGGCGAGGTCGAAGATGCTGTGCGTGCTCGGCGCCGCTGTGCCGACTGCGCGGACGTGCGCCGTGCTCCCGTCATGCGGGATGGTCGTAAAGGAGACGGTGTTGTTTGCAGCCATCTCGCTGACCTTTGCATTGTCGGCAAAGGTGGCAAAGTAAATGCGCCGCTCCTCCGGGGCATAGATAAAGTTCACGATGCGCACATGGGGCGTATTGTCCGCGGAGGTCGCGAGAGCAATCTCCCTCTGCGTGCGCATCAAGCGAAGAAATTCATCCGTCATGTTCATTGTCATTCTCCTTTTCTTTCCGGAATACTTGGAGTATAGTATAAAAAGGTGTCAATTTGCGGCACCTTTTATGGAGATGGTGACGATGCATAAATCTGAGCGGCTGAATGACATGATGCGTTATCTCGCGGGGAAAGACCACTTTAACCTGCGCGATCTGATGGAGAAATACGGCATTTCCCGCAGCTCTGCCCTGCGCGATGTCCGCGCGCTTGAGGAGCTGGGCATGCCGATCTTTTCGCGTCCCGGGCGCGGCGGGTCATACGGCATCCTGCCGAACCGGCTGCTTGCGCCGGTTGTTTTCACGGCAGACGAGATGTATGCACTCTACGTTGCGATGCGCACACTGGATGCCTATCAGACAACGCCGTTCCATCTGGATATTGCGCGTCTGCGGGAGAAGTTCGAGGGCTGTCTTGCGCCCGTGCACATCGAGCGCCTGCACCGCATGGCGGAGATCCTGCGCCTGGATGCGGTGTGGCACCCGAACGAGAGTGCCTGCCTCAAGGATCTCCTGCGGTTTGCCATGGAGGAGCAGCCCTGCACGATTGCATATCGCAAGGGAACGCTGCGCACCTATACGCTGCAGTTCTTCCGGATCAGCGCGGCATATGGGCAGTGGTACGGGACGGCGTACAATTTTGAGACGGGGCGGGTGCAGGTCTTTCGCTGCGATCGGATTGTCTCGGTGCGCCCGTCTGCGGAGGAGGGCAGAGCCCTGCCCGCGTTTGCACGCTCCGCCGAGGAACTCTATCGCTCTGCGGATGCGGTCTCCTTTGCCGTGCGGGTCACGGAGCGCGGCCGTGATCTATTTCATAAAGAACACTACCCGTCCATGCACCTTACAGAGCAGGACAGGCAGTGCTGTATTTGCGGGTTTTACAACCCAGGCGAGGAGACGTTCATTGCGGACTATTTTATCCGCTGTGGGGATGCGGTGCTGGAGATTCGGCCTCAGGTGCTGCGGGACGTGATCCGCGTGCGGCTGCGCGCGCTGACGGCGCATTATGAGAGGGTGGGGGCAGACATGCCTCAATCGGAGATTTTCTGATTGCGCGCAGAGCCGCCTGCGTACGGCAGCTGCGGGGCGGTGAGGCGGAAGGCCAGCGTCTCGCGGTCGACGATGCCGAGGACGGCGTCGCTGTCGTAGAGGGCGAGCAGGAATTCTGCCATCTGGGCGCTCGTGTGGTAGGTGCCGAATGCCTTGTCGTAGTCGTAGGCAGGGTTGTCGTTGGCGACGGCGCCGAACTCGGTCTGCGTTGCGGCGGGAGCGAGGAGCTTTGCGCGGAGTTTCGCCCCGCGCGCTGCGAGTTCCTGTGCGAGCCCTTCGGTAAAGGCGCTGACGTAGAATTTCGTCGCGCAGTAGGTGACGACGGACGGGACGATCAGGTAGCCGCCGACGGAGGAGATGTTGATCAGCTGCGTGCCGTCCGTGTCGGCGAAGTCGCGGACGAAGAGCGAGGAGAACATGGTCAGTGCCTCGATGTTCAGGTGAATCATCTGCCGGATCTTGCCGAGGTCCTGCGCGCCGATCGCGCCGTAGCTGCCGAAGCCCGCATTGTTGATCCATGTCCGGAGGGGCAGGCCCTTCACCTCGTGATAGACCTGCATGACGCTGTCGGGGTCCGACAGGTCGGCCGTTTTGATGATGATGTCGAGTGTCGGATGCGCCGCGAGGAGTTCCTCCCTCAGCGCATTCAGCCGCGCGGTGCGGCGCGCGATGAGGACGAGATTGTGCCCGCGCGCGGCGAACGCCCGCGCTGCGGCGGCGCCGATGCCTGCGCTCGCGCCGGTGATGACGGTGTAGTTTGCTGTGTCCTGGCTCATATGGGGACCTCCTGATCGTGTCCAAATATTTGATATGCTCTAAGCGCAGTATATCACATTCCGCCAGCTGGGACGGTCTTTTTTATGCGCGGGGAATCCGTTGCGTGATTGTGAAAATACGGTGCTTTTTTGTCTGCGAAAGAGTATAATGAATACATGAGAAAGAAAGGGGGCCTTTGCATGGTGCCGCGGTTAGGGCATATCGCGTTCTTGAATGTGCTGCCGCTGACGTATGCGCTCGCGCACGGGGCGGCGGAGGGGCTGGACATCCTGCGCGCCTCGCCGGCGCAGCTGAACGGGCGCCTGGAGGCAAAGGGGCTCGATGTGTCGGGCGTGTCGTCGATCACGTACGCGCAGCATGCGGATGACCTGCTCATCCTGCCCGATGTGTGCATCGCCTCGGACGGCGATGTGCGGAGCGTGCTGCTCGTCTCGCGTGTGCCTGCCGAGGAGATCGGAACGCAGCGCGTCCTGCTCTCGGATAAGTCGGCATCGTCCCATGCACTGCTGAAGATCATCCTGCGCCGCAGCTACGGGGCGGCACCCGCCTACGAGACGCGTGCGCTCACGCCGGAGGATCCGGTGCCGGACGGGGCGGCGGCGTCGCTCTTCATCGGAGACGATGCGCTGGAACTCTATCATCACCCGCCGGACGGCATCCGTATCTACGATCTCGCGTACGAGTGGAAACGCCTGACGGGCGCACGCATGGTGTTCGGGATCTGGGCGGCGGCGCGTTCGTTCGCCGCGGCGCATCCGGCGGAGCTCGCCATGGTGCATGGGCGGATTGCCGAGGCGTTCCGCCGCTGGGACGAGGCAAAGGATGCGGCGATTGCTGCGGTGCTCGCGGACGGGCGCTTTACGCGCGCGCAGCTGACGGCGTATCTCGGCAGCGCGGTTGTGTGGCATCTGGACGCGGAGACGCTCGCGGGTCTGCGCCTCTTTTACCGGTATGCAGCGGAGGACGGGCTGATCGCCCGCGCGCCCGCGATCGAGCTGGCGGCAGTTTGACGCGGATTCCGCTTTATAGTAAAATATTCTCATAACGCAGCGACGAAACGAAGGGAGCGCGATCATAATGCAGATGTGGAAAATCCTTTTAGCGGCACGCGGTATTCTCTGGGCGGCACGTAAACTGAGGCAGCGGCAGCATTTCCGCCGCTGCCTCACGGCGGGGATTGCGCTCGCGGCGGTTGCTCCCCTCGCTGTCCATGCGCCCGCGGAGGCGGCACAGATCCTTGTGAAGGAGGGGATGCGCGGCGGCGCGGTGCGTCATGTGCAGGAGCTCCTCATCCAGGCCGGTTATCTGGACGGCGGGGCGGACGGCATTGCGGGGCCTCTGACGCGTGCGGCGATTGAACGCTGCCAGGCGGATCACATGCTCGTCGTGGACGGCATCTGCGGCGAGGCGACCTATCGGGTGCTCTCGGGCGGCGCAGAGTACGATCCTGTCGCGCTCGGCATCACGGATGACCGCGGGTCGCAGGTGAGCCGCGGAAGCGGACGGTCGATCTACGTGTCGGCGACGGCGTACAGCGCATACGACCCGGGCAACAGCAACCGCACGGCAACGGGGACGCTCGTGCGTCATGGTGTGATTGCCGTTGATCCCTCGGTCATCCCGCTCGGCACGCGGGTCTTTATTCCCGGGTACGGCGAGGCCGTGGCAGAGGATGTCGGCTATGCAATCAAAGGCTATCGTATCGACGTTGCGTTTGATTCGCATGCAGAAGCATTGATGTTCGGACGGCAGGATCTCGAAATTTTTATCATGGAGTAGTGCAAAGCAGTTATGAATCTCTCTACGGAGCGGGCGAATGAATGGATTCGCCATGCGGCGGCGGCAGGCGTGTATTTCCTGACGCTTATCGCGTGTTATATCAATATGGGGCAGGACATGGGCGCGGAGTATTTTCTCCCCGCGTTTGTCCCGTTCCTCGCGGTCCTCATGCTCGTGCAGTACGGCACGGGCGTTTCTCTCTTCTCGCGCGGCATGATCGGGGCGATGGTTCCCGGCGTACTCTGGTGCGTGACGTTCCCGCTCCTCTATGCTTGGACGTATCAGCAGCCGTGGTACAGTTCTCTGATCTACTATGACTTCCTCATCGGGACGGCCAATATGCTCGTGCTCGCCGCGCTCGGCGGCGTCCTCTTTCATCTCGGACACCGGCGGCTGACAGCGGCGCTGCTCGCCGTGCTCGGCTTCCTCATGGCCCTTATTCCGCTGACGCAGATCGCCTACTATATGACGGTCTGGCATGCCCTGAGTCCGGCCTCGCTGATGGCGCTCTATCTGACGAACTGGCACGAGGCGGGGGACTACATCGAGTCGACTGTGGGCATCGGGCCCGCAGCGGCCATTGTGCTCGGCCTTCTCGTGCTCGTTTATCTCTCGTACCGCAGCTATCTCGTGCTCAGCCGGCGCATCTATCCGAGCGCCGAGGGCTCGCGCATGGGCGCGCTTCTTGTCGTCATGCTCATCGCGGCGGCCGTGCACATTGCGCTCATTCCGGAGTGCTCGATCGCGGCGATTTACAAAGACGTGACAACGTATGTTGAAGAAACGCAGTCGTACAGTCTGAATCAGGGCGAGAGATATGCATCACTCATCATCGACATGGAGAATACGCTCGCTGCACGCGCGCCGGGCACCGTGATCTTCGTCATCGGCGAGTCTGCTTCGCGCGACTACATGCACTACTATACGCCGGGCTTCCCGTATGAGAATACGCCGTGGCTCGAGAGCATGGCGGAGCGCGACGGCTTCCTCATCTATCAGAACACCTACTCCGCATGGACGCAGACGGTCCCCGTCCTCGAGCGTGCGCTGACGGAGAAGAGCCAGTACAACGACAAGGAGTTCTTCGAGTCGGCGTCGCTGATCGACGTGGCGAAGAAGATCGGTTATCATACGTACTGGTTCAGCAACCAGGGGCGCTACGGGCAGTTCGACAGCGCGATTACGATGGTCGCAAAGACGGCGGACACGGCGGAGTGGACGGACGATTCCTATACCTTTACGACGAAGTTTGATGAGAGTCTGCTCCCGTACCTCACACGGATCGACCCGCATGCCAACAACTTCATCGTGCTGCATCTGATGGGCAGCCATATCTACTACAACAACCGCTATCCGGACGAATGGGCGAAGTTCGCCTCGGCCGACGGCGACTCGGTGATGACGAGCGCGCCGTCGTACGCGAACAGCATTCTCTACACGGATCACATTCTCGCGGAGATCTTTCATTATGCGGAGAAAAATCTGAACCTCCGCGCGATGGTCTATTTCTCCGATCACGGCGAGAATCTGAAGATCTCGCACAACCCCGATGTGTTCCGCTTTGACATGGTGCGCATCCCGTTTTTCATCTATCTCTCGCCGGAGTACCGCGCCGCGTTCCCGCGCCGGACGGAGACGCTCGCCGCGCGCCGGGAGGCGTATTTCACGAACGATATGATGTACGATACGGTCTGTGGCCTCCTCGGAGCGCCGTCGAACCGCTATGATCCGCGGCAGGATTTCTCCAGTCCCTCGTACGGCTTTACGCGCGAGACGCTGACGACGATGCTCGGCACACACGCGCTCACCGAGGATGTCGAGCCGCCCGTGTACGCGGCGGGCGTGCCTGCGGAATCCGATGCGCAGACCAAATAGAGAGCTCCTTATCGGCCAACTTCATATGCTTCGAAGGAGGATCGGTCATGCATTTCTACTGCGAGCGATGCAAAAAGGAATACCCCGTCGCGACGCACGCCTATGCGTGTGAATGCGGCGGGCTTTTTCGCCTGTATCAGACTGCGATGGACGCGGAGGACTGCCATGAGGCGGTGACCCTCGGCGAGACGGAGACGCCGCTCCTGCCGCTCAAGGTGGACGGGCATCAATTCTTTTTCAAAATGGAGGATCGTCAGCCGACGGGCTCGTTCAAGGACCGCGGGGCGAAGCGCCTCATCGGCGAACTCGCGCATCTCGGCATCGACCACGTCGCCGTTGACTCTGCGGGCAACGCGGGCGCGGCGGTTGCGGCCTATGCGGCGGCAGCGGGAATCGCGTGCAGGGTCTATGTGCCCGACGATATCTCCGCCGAGCGCGCCAAACAGATCGCGGCGTACGGCGCTGCGGTCATTCGCGTGCCGAACGGGCGTATGAACGCCGGCAGCACGGCGCGCGCGGAACTCGGCAGCGACTACTACGCCTCGCATATCTACAACCCGCTCTTTGCCGACGGCATCAAGAGTATGGCGCACGAGATCTATCGCCAGCTCGGCGATGCGGTGCCCGACTACATCTTTGTCCCCATTGGTAACGGATCGCTGCTGCTCGGGCTCTATCAGGGCTTTGTCGAGATCGGTCGGCTGCCGCATCTCGTCGGCGTGCAGAGCACGAAATGTGCGCCTGTCGTCGAGGCCTTCCACGGTCTGCCCGAGACCCCGCGCAAAAGTACAATCGCCGAGACCATCCGCGTGGGCGCGCCGCCGCGGATGGACGATATTTTGACAGCGCTGCGCCGCAGCGGCGGCGATGCCGTTGCCGTCGAGGACAGCGAGATCCTAAAGGGGGCAAAGACGCTCAACCACCGCGGCATCTATGCGGAGCTCACCGCCGCGGCAGGGCTTGCCGGGGCGCGTGCCTTCTTTGCGGACGGCATGCCCGACAATTACCGCGTCGTCATCCCCGTGCCCGGCAGCGGGCTGAAGCGGTAGTGCCATGCTGCACGCGATCATCGACATCGGCTCGAACACCATCCGCATGGCAGTCTACCAGATCGAGGGCCGACAGTTCACACTGCTCATGAAGCGCAAGCACACCGTCGGCCTCGCGGGCTATCTCGAGAGCGGCCGTCTCGTGCGCGCGGGGCTCGAAAAGACGGTGAAGATTCTGCATGGATTCATGGACTTCATCGATATGTTCCGCATCCCGCACGTCCATGCCTTTGCGACGGCCGCGCTGCGCAGCGCCGTGAACAGCCGTGCGGCCGTCGGGGAGATCGCGCGGCGCACAGGGGTGCAGGTCCGCATCATCTCCGGCAATGAGGAGGCGATGTACGACTTCATCGGTGCGACCCAGAACATCGCGCATGCAGACGGCATTATGATCGACATTGGCGGCGGCAGTACCGAGATTGTCTCTTTTGCGGGGCGTGCGATGCAGGGCAGGTGGAGCCTGCCGCTCGGCTCGCTCGCCATGAGCAAGGCACACGTGGCAGGCCTCCTGCCGACCCGTGAGGAATGCCGGACGATCGCCGCAGCGGTGCGGAGCGTGCTCGATGAGGCGCCCGCTGTGCGGAACCTGCGCGCGCGCCACATGGTCGGGATGGGCGGCGTCCTCAGCAGTGCGAGCCGTATGCATGCGCTGCTCCATCCGGAGGAGACGCCGCGTCTCCTGCCCGCAGATGCACTGCCGCAGATGATCGCCATGTTCGGCAGCGGCAGACCGCTCACGGAGGCGGATACCGCCGTACTCCTGCGCGCCGCGCCCGACCGCCTCCACAACATCGTGCCCGGCATGATCATCGCGAGTGCCCTCGCCGAGACCTTTGCCGCCGTCGACATCCGGTACAGCGACTCCGGCGTGCGCGAGGGGTATATCTGGAAAGAGATCATCGGGGCGGAGCAGAGATGAACGGCCTGATTTGTAAAGATGGCATAATGACAAAGGAAAGACGGCGTATGCTATGAAACGCATCAAAAACGCCCGCTCATGAAGCTATGAACCTTCGTGGGCGGGCGTTTTCGTATATCAGTCAATTTTTATCTGTGCAAGCATGCGCAGCTGGTCGCGTCGGGCATAGATGACATTCAGGATGTAGACCCGCATAGTAAACTCTTCGACGCGGTAGTATATGACGAAGTTCTTCACAATGATTTTTCGGATTCCGCGCGAGTGCCAAGGCTCATCGTCGATGCATTTGCTGCGTTTCGGCAGTGTAGAGAGGTTTTTCATCTCCATATAGAGCATATCAAGATAAGCTCGCGCGGTATCAGGGGCAAGCAGAGCATCGGCAATATAGCTGCGCAGCCCGCTGAGATCATCCGCGGCATCAAGCGTTATGACGATTTCATACAAATCCATTCGAACCGAGACCTCGTCTGAGCTCATCAAACACGTCATCAAGGGGCCTGCCTTCATCAGCAAGGCTTTGGTTGCAGCTGTGCTCGAGCTTTGCATTCAGCTCCGCAGCAGTCAAGGTGTCCAGTGTTTTTGGTTCCTTTACAGAGCCGACATCATTCAGATGCATCCGAAATGGGATGCCGCGCTCCCGTACGAGGCGGGACGTGCACATCCGCAGATAGCTTGGCAGATCGATGCCGAGCGCCGTGCAGATATCCGCGGCTTCTGCGCGCTCCGATTCATCTATGTGAAATTGTACCAAGGTGTCCATAGAACTCACCTCCTGTTTGTTTCTAGTATATCATCAAGTAAAAACACATGCAATCATACAGAAGCCCCTCCGATATTCGATCGGAGGGGCGCCGTGTGTTATAGGAGGCTCAGCCCTCGGTGTCGCCCATCCACTCCTCGGAGAAGACGGGAGCGTCCTTGACAAGGGCGACGATCTCCTGCCGCGTTGCCTCGATTTCCTCGGGCGAGAGGACGGCGGTGAGCGGTTTTGCCAGGAGAGTGCCGATATATGCCATGTCCTCCTCATGCATGCCGCGTGTGGTCGGGTTGGTGGTGGAGAGCCGCAGTGCCTGGAGGAAAAGGCCGGAGCTCATCGTGGGGATGTTCTCGCGCATCGCGCGTATGTCGATCTGAGCGATGGCCTTGGATGCCTCCGCGAGATCGATGCCGGCCGCGGCAGAGGCGAGGACGAGATGTGTGTCCGTCCCGCCGCAGAGAACAGAGGCGCCGTGATCGGCAAGGGAGCGTGCGAGCACCTCGGCATTCTTTACCACCTGCTCCGCATAGCTGCGGAATCCGTCTGTGCCCGCCTCGCGCAGGACAACGCCGAGCGCGGCGAGGTGATTCATGTGGAGTGCCTCATGCCCTGTATTGATGACCGCTGCATCCAGGCAGTCGGCAATCTCTTCTTTGCAGAGGACGACGGCACCGTCGGGCCCGCGGAGCGATCCGTTCGTGGAGAATGTCACGACATCCGCGAGCATCACGGGCGAGGGGATGACCCCCGCGGCGACGAGGCTGACGGACTGGCTGATGTCGACCCAGAGGTAGGCGTCGATGCCCTTGGCGATATCGTAGAGGATACGGTAGTCGATCGTCCGCGGGTAGCTGACAGGAGAGTAGATGATGAGCTTCGGCTTGACGCGCTCGGCCTGCTCGCGCACCGCGCCCCAGTCGACCTGCTGCGTTGCCGGGTCAATGCCGCAGTTTTCGAAGGTATAGGAGAGCCCTACGGCATGGTCCTGCTTGCGCAGGTTGAACGACAGGACCGTATCGCCGGGGTTGAGGAGCGCTTGGAACACGACGCGCGAGGCGGAGGCGATGCTCCCGAGACGGACGATGGCATGGTCGCTGTGAAAGAGTTCTTTTGCGCGTGCGCAGACAATGGAGGTGAGACGCAGGCCGAGGCTGGTTGCCTTGTTGCTGCGTTCATAGACGCTGTTCGTCAGGATGCTCCCCTCGAGGTACTTCGCAAACGGCGACATGGCGTTCATGTTCGGCAGGAGTGAGAGCGTGTAGCGCTGGCGCTGGCGCTCATCCTCGAGCAGCGTATAGATCTCGGGATCAAAGGCCTTCAGTTGATTGGCGACTTCTTCTCTTTTCATGGGCGGTTCTCCTCTTACGTTTTCGCAAAAGATCATAGGAACAATGCGGCAGCTCCGCATGACAGACTGTATGCGTTTATTATAGCACAACGGAGCGCGTTGGTCACCCGATTTTGATGTTTCTGAGGATTTTATGCTGAAAAAAAGACGCGCCCCGAAGGACGCGTCTGTGCTTGTTCGAAAGAAAGACGGCTCAGTCGATTAGAACGGCCATACAAGCGGGATGACGACAAGGCAGACGATCAGCGAGATAAAGACAAGCGGAAGTCCGACCTTGACATAGTCCATGAATTTGAACTGACCAGGTCCAAGAACGAGCGTGTTCGGCGGCGTTGCAACCGGCGTCGTGAACGCGCAGGATCCTGCGATACCGATCGCCATGACGACCGGGTACGGCGAAACGCCGACGGACTGTGCGATCGAGATCGCGATCGGCGCGAGAAGCGCCGCTGCTGCCGTGTTGGACATGAACTGTGTCAGACCGCAGGAGAGTGCGAACATCGCCGCGACGATGACAACCGCAGAGGGTGCATCGCCCATGAGGCCGACAACGAAGTCAGCGATAACCTTGCCCGCGCCGCTCTTGTCCATTGCGCCTGCGAGCGGGAGCATACCTGCGAAGAGGAAGATCGTCGTCCAGTCAATGCCCTGGTATGCCTGCTTCTCATTGAGGCAGCCCGTGAGCACGCAGAGGAGACCGCCGATGATGGCAGACATCTGCATCGGGACGTTGATGTCCTTCTCGAGAACCATCGCGATGATAACGCCGACGAGGATCGCTGCGCAGATCATCATCTTGCGCGGATCCTTTACTTCCTCTTTCTTATCAGCTGCGCCCTCGGGCACAACAGCCATGTTCTGCGGGCAGAGCTTGCGGCCGACCGTGAGCATGTAGAGAACGCCGACGATCGAGAGAGGAACACCAATCCATGCAAACTCGAAGAAGCCGAACGGCGTGAGTCCGCTCGCGCCGAGCGTTGCGCTCATGAGGATGTTCGGCGGGGTGCCGACCATCGTGATCGTGCCGCCGACGTTTGCGGCGACGGCGAGACCCATGAGCTGGGGCCCAACCGGAACCTTTGCAGCTGCGCAGATCTGGACAACAACGGGCATGAGGCACGCGACGGTCGCCGTGTTCGAGGAGACCGCGGACAGAACGATTGTGATAAGCATGATTGCTGCCATCAGCGAGCGCTCATTTGTTCCAGACTTTTTAACAACAGCTATGCCGATTTTCTGCGCGACACCTGTTTGGAACATCGCCGCGCCGATGATGAACATACCTGCGAAGAGAACGACGGTGGGAATTCGATAATCCTGCAAAAACCTCCTTCGGAGTCAAGACTCCCAACAACCCGAGCGAGATTGCCGCTCCAATTGCCGTGACTGCCAGCGGGATAAGCTCGGTAGCAAACAGGAACGCTGCTACTGCGAGAACCCCCAGTGTCACCATTGCTGCATCCATAGAAACATCTCCTATCATACAGTTCTTCTAGTTCCCGTTTTTAGGAAATACAGATAAATTCAGTCACATCATTTTGGCGCATCTTTTCCATCCCGCCTGCGCAGCCAATCCTCCGAGGAGCGAGAGCGTATAGCGCTGGCGCTGGCGTTCCTCCTCCAGCAGAGCATAGATCTCGGGGTCAAATGCCTTCAGATGATTTGCAACTTCTTCTCTTTTCCTGGGCGGTTCTCCTCTTACGTTTTCGCAAAAGATCATAGGAACAATGCGGCAGCTCCGCATGACAGACTGTATGCGTTTATTATAGCACAACGGAGCGCGTTGGTCACCCGATTTTGATGTTTCTGGGGATTTTTGCCGAGAGAATATTTTTCCGCAGTAAAAAACTCCGGCGGAGCGTCTGCGCCCCGCCGGAGGGATTGGGCGAGAGGTTATTCCTTGTGGAAGAGATTCTTGATGATGTTCATGCGTTCGCTCGCCGCATGTTCATGCACCTCATTCGTATCGGCCTCGGGGTAGAAGATGCTTGCCATGGCCTCCGTGTTGATCCACTCCTCGGAGAAGATGGGTTTGTCGATGATGAGCTTGGCGATGGCCGTGCGGATCTCGTCCTCCTCGTGCGCGCTGATGCCGCCGGAGAGAACGCGCGCCAGCATTTGACCGACGAGGGTCATGTCCTCCTCCTTGAGACCGCGGGTCGTCGGATTCAGCGCGGAAAGGCGCAGGGCCGAGAGAACCATCTCCGAGCGCATCGTTGAAATGCGGTCGCGCTTTGTCTGCACGCCCATCCGCGCGAGCGCGTGCACCGCGTCTGTGGTATCTACGTTCGGCGCGGGCGCTGCCAGCACGAGATGGGTCTCGGTTCCGCCGCACAGGAGCGTTGCGCCGCGGCTCTCAAGCGAGGCTGCGAGCGCCTTGGCATTCCGCAGCACCTGCTCGCCGTAGGCACGGAATTTCGGCTGTGCCGCCGCGTGCAGGGCAAAGGCCAGCGCAGCAAGACGGTTCGCGTAGAGCGCGGTATGCCCGCTGTTGACGACGGTCGTATCCAGCTGGTCCGCCAGTTCCTTTTTGCAGAGGAGGACCGCACCCTCGGGGCCGCGCAGCGAATCGCCCGTCGGGAAACTCACGACATCGGCGAGCGGCACGGGGGAGGGGATGAGACCTGCTGCGATGAGGCCGACGCATTGACCGATGTCCACCCAGAGATAGGCGCCGACCTCGCGTGCGACGGCGGCGAGGCGCTGATAGTTCGGGATGCGCGGATAGCTGACCGGGGAGAAGATGATGAGCCGCGGCTTCAGCTCCTTTGCCATCGCCAGGACGGCATCCCAGTCGACCCGCTGCGCCGCGGGGTCGATGCCGTAGTTCTCAAAGCGATAGTTCAGCCCCGCACAGTGTTCCTGTTTGCGCAGGTTGAACGAGAGCACGGTATCGCCGGGCTGCAGCAGACCGAGGAAAACTACGCGCGAAGCAGCGGCGATGTTCCCGAGCCGGACAATGGCGTGCTCGCTGTTAAAAAGCTCTGCGGCACGCGTGCGTGCGAGCTCCTCGGCTGCATTTCCGTGCCGCGCGCTGCAGCTCTCGATGCTGCTGCCTGCGAGCGGGCTCCCGACGAGATAGGCTGCCAGCGGAGACATGGCGTTGACCGTCGGGACCAGCGAGAGCATATTGCGCTGCCGCTGCACCTCATCCTGCAGGAGGCCAAAGACGGCCGGGTCAAACGCCTTCAGATGGTTGAGCAGTGTTTCTTTTTTCATGGAGCATCCTCCTCATCTGTCCGGACCGTGCGGAGGTGCCGCACGGCCAATAAAAAACAGGCGCGCCCCGGGATGGGGCACACCTGTTTCAAGGTGAACCAATGTACTCTGTTTCCAGTTCGTATTGTTCACGGTCGAGCATTCTGAGAGGAGAACCGCTCAGCTGTTGCCGCTTATGTCTGACTGCTCCTTAGAAGGGCCATACGAGCGGGATAACGACCATGCAGAGGATCAGCGAGAGAATCGCAAGAGGCACGCCGACCTTGACATAGTCCATGAAGCGGAACTGACCGGGCCCGAGCACGAGCGTGTTCGGCGGGGTCGCAACCGGCGTCGTGAACGCGCAGGATGCAGCAATGCCGATCGCCATGATGACCGGATACGGCGAAGCGCCGATGGACTCTGCGATCGAGATGCCGATCGGAGCGAGCAGCGCCGCCGCCGCCGTGTTCGACATGAACTGCGTCAGACCGCACGAGAGGATGAACATCGCCGCGACGATGATGAGCGGCGAGGGAGCCTCGCCCATGAGGCCGACGACGAAGTCCGCGATGAGCTTGCCCGCGCCGCTGTGATCCATGGCGCTGGCGAGCGGGAGCATACCGGCAAAGAGGAAGATCGTCGTCCAGTCAATGCCCTGATATGCCTGCTTCTCAGAGAGGCAGCCCGTCAGCACGCAGGCGAGCGCGCCGATGATGGCAGACATCTGCATCGGGACGTGGATATCCTTCTCAAAGACCATCGCGACGATGACCGCGAGCAGGATTGCAAGGCAGACCATCATCTTCTTCTTGTCCTTCGGACCGTCCTCGCTCGCGGATTCTCCCTCTACCTTCACCGTGTGGCGCGGGCAGAGCTTGTAGCCGATCGTGAGCATGTAGACGAGACCGAGGATGGAGAGCGGGACACCGATCCATGCGAACTCAAAGAATCCGAACGGGGTGAGTCCGCTTGCACTGAGCGTTGCGCTCATGAGGATGTTCGGCGGGGTACCGATCATCGTGATCGTACCGCCGACGTTTGCCGCGACAGCGAGTGCCATCAGCTGCGGCGACACGGGAACCTTTGCGGCCGCGCAGATCTGAATAACGACCGGCATGAGACAGGCGACCGTCGCCGTGTTCGAGGACACCGACGACAGGATGATCGTGATCAACATCAGGGCCGTCATCAGCGCGCGCTCGTTCGTGCCGGACTTCTTCACCACGGCAATCCCGATCCATTGGGCGAGTCCCGTTTGGAACATCGCCGCTCCAATGACGAACATGCCCGCGAAGAGCACGACGGTGGAGTTCGACAGCCCGGCAAAGACTTCCTTCGGTGTCAGAACACCCAGGAGGCCGAGTGCGACTGCCGCACCCATTGCCGTGACTGCGAGCGGGATGATCTCGGTGGCGAAGAAGATCGCCGCCACAGCGAGCACTCCCAGTGTCAGCGTTGCTGCATCCATAGAATACATCTCCTATCATATCAGTTCTTCTAGTTCCCGTTGTATATTTCGGAAACTTTCTTTCGACAGAATTCTTAATTCTCTCTCTTTTCTGGTTTTCCTGCTAGTTTTGGAGAAAAATTGCAATGAAATTTTTTTATAAAAGCGATAAATAAGAGTAATTTACGTGAAAATTGCGCGTGCTTCCGATCGATACGGAAATTATTCTGCCGAAGATACGGCAATTATTTTATGGATGCGAGATGGATCGGGACGCGCAGATGCGGTGTAAAATTGGTTGACAAATATATTTCCATTTCATTATACTGCAATAGCAATTAAAGTCAAATGGACTTCATCAGCAGACTCGGTGCCCGAACGGGCATGAAGGCAGGTTTTTGTGTGGAAAAGCCCCGTCTCATCTCGGACGGGGTTTTTGTAATGACGCCTGGGAATGTGCGGTGTATTTTGCCGCGCTCGGAGGAGAGCCTCTATCTCCCAATGCCGCGCACGACGGCGATGAATCCCTCATCCCCCCCGCCTGCCTGCCGGGGGCATGCGGAGCATGGCGGAAGGGGCGAAAAGAGCGGCTGCTGGATGAAGAAACTCTTTGTGCAGCAGCCGCTTTTGCTGTTCCTAAATGCAGAGAAAGGAGCTCTCTATGCGATACCTGCGCGCGCTCGTCCTGCTCATATTTTTGCTTGCGCCTGCGGGCTGCGGGCAGAGCATTGAGGAACGGACGGAGGGGATAAGCGCCGCGGCGGACGATACGATCGTCCTCGCGGCGTATCGCCCGCTCGCTCCGGGCGTGCATGACAGCTACTACTGCAGCCGGATCCTCGGCGTCTGGGAACCGCTCATCACGGCGGATGAGGAGACGGGCGCGCCTGCGCCGTGCCTCGCCGTGTCCTGGGAGATGCTGGACGACGGACGCGTGTGGGTATTCCATCTGCGGCAGGGGGTGCGTTTTCATGACGGGACGCCCTTCACGGCGCAGGCGGTTGCGGACAATATCGCGTGGATGGGCAAGGGGGCGCCTTTGAGCATTTTCTACTCCCGCAGCCGCAAGAACTACTATCCGAATCTCATCCGCGTGGAGCCTCTCGACGAGCTGACGGTGCGGATGACCTTTGCCAAGCCGAACGTCAATCAGCTCTACAATATGATGAATTTCGGCAGCCCGATCTATGCCCCCTCGTGCCTTGCGGACGACGGCTCGTTCGCGGGGACCGCGCGCGGGACGGGGCCGTTCCGCATCGCGGAGAATGTGCAGGACCGCTATGTCGTTCTTGAGCGCAACGAGGATTACTACGGGGAAAAGGCGCGTGCGCGCCGCATCCTGATCCGCATCATCCCGAGCCCCGACGTCCGCTTTGCCGCGCTCAAGGCGGAGGAGATCATGGGCGTGCTGGATGTCAGCGCGATGCCGCCGGTGCTGGCGGATGAGCTGGCGCAGGACGAGCGGTTCGCCGTCTCGGTCAGCCGTTCGATCATGGTGCGCTATCTGGCGTTGAACGGGACGCGGCCGCCGTTCAACGATGTCCGCATGCGGCGCGCTGTGAGTCTCCTGCTCGACCGCCGCCTGCTCGCAGATGCGCTCTATCTCGGCTATGCAGAGCCGACGACGAATCTGCTGAGCATCTCCAGTCCGTTCTACAAGGAGTTCCCCGTGGCACGGGACACGGCGGAGGCAAAGCGGCTCGCGCATGAGGTGCTCGGCGATGCGCGGCAGGAGATCGTCTACTGTGTGAACGGCGCGGACCCGATCGCCAAGGGCGAGGCGGAGCTGATTGCATACTGGCTCGCAGACATTGGCCTTGATGTGCGCATCGAGGCGCTCGAGGCACCGATGCTGACGGCGCGGATGCGGCGCGGGGACTACGACATCGCGCGCAGTCAGCAGGGGCTGCCGAACGGCGATCCGCTCTATGTGTTCAAGGGATTTTTCGCGCCGAACGGGCCGCGGAACAAGGCGCTGTCGCTCGGCTATGACAATCCGGAGGTGAACGCGCTCCTCGCGGAGCTCGACACCGCGGCGGACGAGGGGAGGCGGCGGGCGCTCTTTGATCGGCTGCAGGAGATCGGCGTGGAGGAACAGCCGGTCGTCCCGCTCTATTTTGATGAAAACATTGTGGTCTACAATGCGGCGCGCCTGACGGGATACCGGGCGCTGCGCTACGGGGTGTCGCTGGCGGAGGTGGCGTGGAGATGAATGCGGTGCAGCGCTATATCTGCGGGCGGCTTGCAAGCGCTCTGCCGGTGCTCTTCGGCGTCAGTCTGCTCGCGTTTGGCCTCGGCCAGCTCTCACCGGGCGATCCGGCAGAGATTATGCTGGAGGGGACGGGGATGGGCATGCCGTCCGCCGAGGAGGTCGCTGCGCTGCGCTCCTATCTCGGTCTGGATCAGCCGTGGTACGCGCAGTACGGGCTGTGGCTGCGGCGCCTCCTGCACGGGGACGGCGGCATGTCCTACCATCTGGGGATGCCGGTCTTCACGGCGCTCCTCGACCGGCTGCCTGTGACGGCGGCGCTCGCTGCGGCGGCTCTCGTATGGGCGGTAGTCGGCGGCATCGGGCTCGGCCTCGCGATGGCCTACCTGCGCGGGACGATGTGGGAGCAGATGGTGCGCGGCGCAACGCAGGTCATGCTGGCGGCGCCGTCGTTCCTCACGGCGATCCTGCTCATCCTGGTCTTCGGCGTGTGGCTCCATATCCTGCCGACGAACGGCGTGGAGTCCGCGGCGGGCTATGTTCTTCCGTCGCTCGCGCTCGCGCTTGTGACGCTCGCGATGACGGCGCAGCTGCTCGACAGTCAGCTGCGCGGCGCCCTCTCGTCCTTTTACGCGCGCGTTGCACGCCTGCGCGGTCTCAGCGAAGGCCGCGTACTCCTCGTCTATGCGCTGCCGAACGCAATGCTCCCCGTAGCGGCGATGCTGGGGAATTTCTTCGCAGCTGTGCTCGGCGGAGCGATCGTCGTGGAGACGGTCTTTGCTCTGCCGGGCATCGGCTCGCTCGCGCTCGACGCGATCCACTACCGCGACTATCCGCTGCTGCAGGGGTATGTGCTGTTCCTGGGAGCGATCTATGTGCTCGTGACCCTCGCGGTCGATCTCCTGCTCGCACGCATGGACCCGCGCATCCTGCCGGGAGGTGAGCGGTGATGGAGCGCTGGATGGGCTGCGCTGCCGTGCTCGTACTCGCGGGGATTGTCCTCTCCGGCATATTTGCCCCGCAGCTGGCGCCGATGAATCCGTTCGAGCCGAATATGGCGATCCGCCTGCAGGGACCAACGGCGGCACATCTCCTCGGCACGGATGCACTCGGGCGCGATCTCCTGAGCCGGATGCTCTACGGCGGGCGCAGTGCGATCCTGCTCTCTCTGGTCTCGACGGTGCTGGCGCTCGGCATCGGGACGATTGTGGGCGTGCTCGCGGGATATTTCGGCGGGCGGACGGACGCCGTTCTGACGATGGTCAGCAATGTGTTCCAGGGGATCCCGGGCATCAGTTTCATGGTGGCCGTCGCGGGCTTTGTCGGACCCGGCGCTGCGGGCCTATTGCTCGCGCTCGTTGCGGGCTCGTGGGCGGGGTTCTCGCGCATCGTGCGTGCGGAGGTCATGGGGCTCTCTGCGCAGCCCTATGTAGAGAATCTGCGTGTGCTCGGCTGCAGCGACGGGCGGATGATCCTCCGGCACATTCTGCCGGCGCTCGGCGGGACGCTGCTCGTGCTCGGCTCGCTGCGGCTCGGGCGTGGGGTGCTTGCGATCGCGGGGCTGAGTTTCCTCGGCCTCGGCGTGCAGCCGCCGACGCCGGACTGGAGCACGATGATCAGCGACGCGATGCTCTACTACCGTCAGGCGCCGCATCTCATCATCGTACCGGGCGCGGCGCTTGTCCTGCTCGTGGGCGCGCTCAATACGGTCGGGCAGATGCTGCGCCGCCGCTTCGATATACATCAGGAGGTGCGCGGATGAGGGGGCAGCAGCATGCGTTTGCCGTGCACGGACTCACTGTGCGCTATTCGGACGGCGCGGGCGGCATATCCGCGCTCGATCATGTGGATGCTGTGTTCCCCGCGGGGGGCGTGACGGCGATCATCGGAGAGAGCGGCAGCGGGAAATCGACGCTCGGACAGGCGCTTTTCGGCGCACTGCCTCCGGGAGCCGCAGTCGAGGGACAAGTGCTGTTCGGCGCTGCGGACGTGACCGCGCTCGGACAGGAGGAGCTGCGCCGCCGTTACTGGGGCAAACAATGGGGCATCGTACCGCAGCTGCCGCGGGCCGCACTGAGCCCGGTGCACCGCATCGGGCGGCAGATGGCGGATGTGCGGCGCGGAGCGGGACGCCCCGCATGGGACGAGGCGCAGTATGCGGCGCTCCTTGCGCGGTTCGGCTTTGACGATCCGCAGCGGGTGCTGCGTTCCTATCCGCATGAGCTCTCGGGCGGAATGCTGCAGCGCGTGCTCTGTGCGATGGCGGACGCAGGCGAGCCGCAGTGGATTCTCGCGGACGAGCCGACGAAGGGGCTGGATCCTGCCGTCTGGCAGATGGCTGCCGATAATCTGCGCCGCCTGTGTGCGTACGGAAGGGTATCCCTCCTCCTCATCACCCACGATATCCCGCTCGCCGCGCAGCTGGCTGACCGTGTCGTCGTCATGCAGGCGGGGCGGATTGTGGAGCAGGGGACGGATGTGTGGGCGCATCCCGCGCACCCGTACACGAAGGCGTATCTCCGGGCGCAGCCGCAGTTCCTGGCGCATGAAAAAAGGACAGGCAACGAACGCAAACCTGCACCGGCGGAGGAATCCCCCCGCAGCCCTGCCGTACTCGAGGCGCGCGCGGTGACGAAGAGCATGCGCGGCCGTGCGGCGGATGAGCCTCTGCGCATTCTGGATGCGTGCAGTCTCGTCGTTGCCGAGGGTCGCACCATCGGACTCGAGGGGCGCAGCGGTGCAGGCAAGAGTACGCTCGTGCGCATCCTGCTCGGGCTCATTCCCGCGGACGGCGGCGCGGTCCTGTGGGAGGGGCGTGATCTGACGATGCTTTCGCGTGCGGAGATGCGGGCCTTTCGCCGGAGCGTGCAGCTCGTTGCGCAGAATCCGGAGCAGGCATTCGACCCGCGCTGCACAATGGAGGAGAGTCTGCGGGAGGTTTTTGCGATTCATCCGTCCCTGCTCGATGAGGGCGGCTCTGCGAAAGAACAGATCGCAGCGGAACTGCGCGCCGTGGAACTGACCGCGCACGTTTTGGGGCGGCGGCCGCACGAGCTCTCGGGCGGCGAACTGCAGCGCGCGGCGATCGCACGGGCGCTGCTCACAAAGCCGCGGATCCTGCTCCTCGATGAGCCGACGACCATGCTCGACGTCTCTATTCAAGAGCAGATTCTGCGTCTGTTCCTGCGGCTGCGGGCGGAGCGCCGCCTCGGCATGCTGCTCATCTCGCACGACCGCGCGCTGCTCACCTGTTTTGCCGATGAAATTCATACGTTGGACGCGGGGAGGGTGCAGTAGGCATCGGACTGCAAAGCTCTGAACAAGGCGGAGGCGCCCGCGCGGACACGATTCGACATCGGCGCGCCGGTCTCGGCGTGTTCGGCGCTGGTCTCGATGCGGCAGAGGTCCTGTTTGAAGTGGCGCAGGGCGGAAAATGGTCCGCGGAAATGCGGGGCTTTCGCCGGGCTGCAGATTCGTGTAGAATGGAGAAAAAGGATGGACAGGAGGAACTGCGATGAAGATTGTTGTACTCGACGGGTATACGGAGAATCCGGGCGACATCGGCTGGGCGCCGCTCGAGGCCCTCGGTGATGTGACGGTCTATGACCGCACCTCCTATGCGGAGTCGCCGCTGATCGCCGAGCGCATCGGCGCTGCGGAGATCGCCGTGACGAACAAGACGCCGCTCACGCGTGCGGTGATCGATGCCTGTCCGAACCTGCGCGCGATTGCCGTGCTCGCGACGGGATACAATGTCGTGGATACGGTGTATGCGCGCACAAAGGGGATCCCTGTCATGAATGTGCCGGCCTATGGTACGGACAATGCAGCGCAATATGCTGTCGCTCTGCTTCTCGAGGCGTGCTCGCACGTCGGACTGCATGACCGCTCGGTGCATGCGGGAGAGTGGACCGAGAGCGCGGACTTTTGCTACTGGAAACGCCCGCTGATCGAGGTCAGCGGCAAGACGGCAGGCATCATCGGATTCGGCCGGATCGGGATGGCGGTCGCACGCGTCCTGCGCGCGATGAATGTCCGCGTTCTCGCGCACAGCCGCTCGGAGCGTGCGGAGGGACAGGCGCTTGCAGACTATGTGCCGCTGGATGAGCTCATCGGATCGTCGGACTTTATCTTTCTGCACTGTCCGCTGACGCCGGAGACGGAGGGGCTGATCAATGCGGCGCGGATTTCGCAGATGAAGGACGGCGTGATCATTGTCAACAATGGGCGCGGGCCGCTGATCGTCGAGTCCGATCTCGCCGCGGCGCTCGCGTGCGGGAAGGTCGGCTGTGCTGCGGTGGACGTGGCATCGACGGAGCCGATCCGCGCGGACAATCCGCTCCTTCATGCGCCGAACTGCATCATCACGCCGCACATCTCATGGGCGACGAAGGAGGCGCGCGAGCGGATCATGCAGACGACGGCGGACAACGTGAAGTCGTTTATGGCCGGGAAGCCCGCGCATGTCGTGAATTAACCCCAAAGAAACAAGTGGTTTCGGAAAGATGCCGGCAAGGACGTTTTCCCGCCTCCTCACAGCAGGAAGGAAGCAGCTTGGCAGGCACGAAGTTCGGACGGTGAAATCTGTGCTATAATAAGTAAACGATACAGGAAAGGAGAGCGATGATCATGAATCTGCGCAGCGATGCCGACGGCATCATCGAGGAGGCCCTGGCGGCAATCCTGCCGGACGCGGCAGTGCAGAAGGCGCTGCATGGACATCGGTTCGCCGGAGGGCGCATTGTGCTCGCCGCAGTCGGCAAGGCGGCGTGGCAGATGGCGCGTGCGGCGGCGGACGTGCTCGGGGAGCGCATCGACCGCGGGATTGTGATTACGAAATACGATCATGTGATGGGCGATCTCCCGCGCATTTCCTGCATGGAGGCGGGACACCCCGTGCCGGACGAGAACTCGTTCGCGGCGACGGAGGAGGTGCTCCGCCTCACGGCAGATCTGACGGCGGAGGACACGGTGCTCTTTCTCCTCTCAGGCGGCGGGAGCGCGCTCTTTGAAAAGCCGCTGATCCCCGCAGAGGAGCTGATGGATCTCACGCATCAGCTGCTTGCCTCCGGGGCGGACATCGTGGAGATGAACACCCTCAGGAAGCGCATGAGCGCGGTGAAGGGCGGCCGGTTCGCGGAACACTGCGCGCCCGCGCAGGTATTCTCGATCGTGCTCAGCGACATCCTCGGCGATCCGCTCGATATGATCGCCTCGGGCCCCGCACATCCCGATGCCTCGACGGCGGAGGACGCGCATCGGGTCGCGGCGAAATACGGCCTCCGTCTCTCTCCTGCCGCGCGGGCGCTCCTGGATGAACCGCTGCCTGCGGTGCTGCCGAATGTCACGACGGTGATCACGGGCAGCGTGCGCGAGTTCTGCGCAGCGGCCGCAGCTGCTGCGCAGAGGCGCGGCTATACGCCGATCCTCCTGACGGATCAGCTGAACTCGGAGGCGCGCGAGGCGGGGCGGTTCCTCGCGGCGATTGCGCGCAGCCATGCGGAGGACGGTTCGCTTGCCTACATTGCGGGCGGTGAGACTGTCGTGCAGGTAAAGGGGAAGGGGCGCGGCGGGCGCAATCAGGAGCTCGCGCTCGCGGCGGCAGAGGGCATCGCGGGCCTTTCGAACGTCGCCGTGTTCAGCGTCGGCAGCGACGGGACGGACGGCCCGACGGATGCGGCGGGCGGCTACGTCGACGGCATGACGACGGCGGCGCTTGCACGCGCGGGAAAGAGCGCGGCAGAGGCGCTCGCTGAGAATGATGCCTACCCTGCGCTGAACTCCGTGGGCGGACTCATCATCACGGGGCCGACGGGAACGAATGTGAACGATGCCGCGGTTGTGCTCATCCGCAGTGAAGGATAAATCAGAGAAGGGAGCATCCATGACCCCGTTTGAGGAGATCCTGGCAGTGCACGCGGCAGAGGCAGGCCTTGCGCTGACGGCTGTGCAGATCGAACAGTGCGCCGTCTACAACCGTCTGCTCATCGCGTGGAACGAGCGCATGAATCTCACGGCTCTGACGGCGCCCGAGGATGTTGCGGTGAAGCATATCATCGACAGCCTGACGGCGTACGATGCGAAGCTCTTTGCACCCGCACGCACGCTCATCGATGTCGGGACAGGCGCGGGCCTGCCCGGGATCCCGCTCGCGGTCTATGCACCAAAGATAGAGGTGACGCTGATGGATGCGCTCGGCAAACGCGTGAAATTCCTCACGGAAGCGGCGGCGGCAATGGAGCTCCGGAATGTGCGCTGCATCCACGCGCGCGCAGAGGAGGCAGCGCGCCGGCCGGAGCACCGCGCGCGCTATGACATCGCCGTGAGCAGAGCCGTCGCACGTCTGCCGGTGCTGCTCGAGTATACGCTGCCGTTCGTGCGCACAGGCGGGACGCTGCTCGCGCTCAAGGGGCGCGCCTATGCCGCCGAGCAGGCGGAGGGGAAACGCGCGGCGGAGATCCTCGGCGGCGGTGCGATCAGTGCACGCCCCGTGCGGCTCCCCGGTCTTGATGATGTACGTGCGATTCTCGCCGTGACGAAGGAGCGCCCGACGCCGAAGGGGTATCCGCGGCGCGCGGGTCTGCCGGAGCGTGCGCCGCTGAAATAATTTCCCCGTACAAAAGGGTTTCGGACGTTCATGTCGAAGATTATTCAGGTCAAAGAAGATGTGTTTGCTGTACCGTTTTTCCGCAAAGGCGCGTTCGGGGGGATCGATGCGCGGCAGCCGGACACCGGATGCAGGAAGTTTTTCGATAGGGGGATAACGAGATGAAACGATGGAGAGGTCTCGCGGCCGGCGCGGTCATGCTGCTCGTATTTGCCGCACCGCCTGCAGAGACGGCGGCGCAGCCCGATGCGGCGGTCACGACGGAGCAGCAGGCCGACGCCAAGGCCCAGCGCAACGCCGACCGCGCGGAGGCAAAGGCGGAGAAAAAGGCCGCGCGCGCCGCAAAGAAGGCGGAGGCGAAGCGCGAAAAGAAGGCGCGCTATAAGACGCTGTTTACGGACAACGGGTTCACCTACTATTTGGACTCCAAGAACTCCCGGTGGGTGCCGCGGCCGAACAGCGGCTCAGAGCGCATGATCGAGGCATGGGTCCGCCTGGTCGAGAACACGGAGGGGAATACCGCAGAGGGGGGCACGGATGCCCGCCCGAGCAAGTACTTCTTGGAACACTACTACATCAGTCCGCAGCGGCGCGAGATCATGTTCATCTCGGAGCTTGAGGTAACAGGCCGCCCCGAGAACGCGATCAAGGAACGCCCCTATGAAAACGCCAACTGGGAGAAACTCGTCCCCGGATCGATCGAGGACGACCTGTTCGATGCGATTGTCGCAAAGATGAAACAGGCGCCCGGGGAGCGCTCCGGCGTCCTGAGCGGCACGAGCGGAATGAGCCTGCGCGATATGCTCGAGGAGTTCGGCCGGATCTCTCTCTGATCGGGGGCCGTAGGTCTTCTTTACCGCTTCCGCAGGTGTGTCATGCGATTGATGTGGGCATGCCGATCCTATCATTGTACAGAACTGCCGCAGAGAAAAATCTGCGGCTTTTTTTCGTATCGGCGCGATGGGTGGGCTGATCGGGCGGAGAAAAAGACGGCGACGGCGCCATTTTCATCTCCATCGCGCTGATAGGCAATTTGCAGCGTACATATGTTCTCGATATACTCTCTTTCAGAATACAGTTGTCTGAAGGAGGAAGATTGAATGAATCGGAACGAATATCCGCCGCTCCCAAAGGCGGAGGAGGACGCCTTGATCGCGCGTGCAGTGCATGGAGATGCGCAGGCGGCGGCGGAGATGAACGCGCGCTATCGCGGGCTGATCATCCGGGAATCCCGCGCCTCGTATCTGCGGAATGCAGCTCTTTCGGCCGATGCGGAAAATATCGCGGCGCTCGCCTTCGTCGAGGCACTGCACGACTACGACCCGCAGCACGGCGCACCGTTTGCGGCCTTCGCCAAGACGCGCATTCACTCGGCGCTCTACACGGAGTTTCGCCGTGAGCGGCGCCTCTGGGAGCGCACTAGCCATCCCGAACAGGATGCTGAGGGCCGCGATGTGTGGGAGCGCTGCGGCGGAACGGACGAGCCGACGGCATGCGCGGATCTGCGCCTTCTTGTGCGCGGCATTCTCGCACGCGCGATGCACCGGCTCACAGAGCGGGAGAAGAAGATCCTGTCCCTTCACTATTTCAGCGATCTTACCCTGCGCCGCATCGCGGCCCTGCTCGGCACATCCGCCGGGGCAGTGAGCAAGAGCAAGGCGAACCTTCTGCGAAAACTGCGCGCGGGAGCGGATGCAGCTCTTGCAACGCCGTGTGAAATATGATATCCTAAGAAAAAGCATCGAACTTGTAAAGGAGATGTCATACATGGCACAGACCAGCATCAGCATCCGCATGGACGCTGACCTCAAGAAGAACTTTGAGAATTTCTGCGGCGCCGTCGGCATGAACATGTCCACGGCGATCAATATGTTCGCGATCGCCTGCGTACGCGCGCAGAAAGTTCCGTTCGAGATCTCCGCGCAGCGTGCGCTGCCGGGCGAGTCGCTCGGGCTCTTTGCGGATACGGTGTGGAGTCCGGAGGAAAGCTGACCAAACAACACTCCACGGCGGCGGGGGATAGCAGCGAAAGGGGCGTCTTGCATGAGGGCGCCTCGTTTCTTCTGCGAAACGCGCTTTCCATCGGATGCGCACAGACGGCGGGCCCGATTGGGCGCGTTATTTTTTTGCACTTTTTTCGGATGTGTGGCTTCTGCAACGGAATTGGGGATAATTCTCAACTATACTGACGGAATAGATGAATAGCTGCTTTTAATGATATAGATGGGAGTGATTCCGATGGCAGAAGAGAAGAAGCCTGAGATGGGACATGAGTTCCTCGCGCGGCTCGGCAAGACCCGCCTGCGTCCGGGCGGACGCGAGGCGACGGAGTGGCTGCTCGGACACGCAGACTTTACGGCGGATACGCGCGTGCTCGAGGTCGCCTGCAATATGGGGACGACGATGATCGCGCTCGCGGAGGCACACGGCTGCCGCATTACAGGGCTGGATATGAATCCCGCGGCGCTCGCAAAGGCGCGTGCAAACATTGCGAAGAACGGCATGGAGGATGTGATCGACGTGGTCGAGGGCAACGCGATGGCGCTGCCGTTCCCCGACGAGAGCTTTGACGTCGTCATCAACGAGGCGATGCTCACGATGCTGCCGCGCGAAAACAAGAAAAAGGCGATTGCCGAATACTTCCGCGTGCTGAAGCCGGGCGGAACCCTCCTCACGCATGATGTCGCTCTGCGGGTTTCAAACGAAGAACAGGCAGGAGAATTGCGGGCGGGCATCTCGCGCGCGATCAATGTGAACGTCGACCCGCTCCCGCAGGAGATGTGGGAGCGTCTCTTCCACGATGCGGGCTTTGCGACAGAGGTGCAGACGGGCGACATGACCCTCCTCGATCCGGCGGGTCTCGTACGCGACGAAGGGTTCGACGGCGCGATGAAGATCATCCGCAACGGACTGCGCACGGAGAACATCGATCGCTTCCGCAGGATGTTCAACTTCTTCTTCGATCACAACAAGGAGTTCTCCTATATCGCCGTTGTGAGCAGAAAGTAGACGGCGCACATTCTGCCCCTCAGGAGAGCGGGCGAAGGATGCCGCGATCGGTCGGGGCTGAGATTTCTGCATAAGCGTGCCCGCACGGGGGAACGAGAACGGAACCGCATAAAAAAAGAGCACCTGCGAGGGAAAAACCTGCGGCAGGTGCTTTTCTTTGCGCGGACGGCATAAAGAACAATAAATAGATATAAATAACGATAAAGCGACAGAAATTAAGAAAAATAATCCAACCCATGCACGGCATTCAGGGCGTGCCGCTCCCGAATCCATGCTTTGAGGCGCGCGGGATCACCGTTCAGGACGAGTTCATCCGGGAAATCCGTCTCTGCGAGGATGGCGCGCGTATAGCCGTGTTCGCCGACATCGATGTCGATGTGCGCGTCGCTGCCCATGATGATATGCGCGCCGTGGCGCCGGCAGGCGGCGAGCAGATCGCGCGCGAGGAGATCCGAGCCGGGACGGCTGCCGCCGGGGTTGTGCGAGGAGTTGTTCGCCTCGATGAGGATGTGCTGCGCTGCGGCCGCACGGGCGAGCGCATCGAAGTCGATCGGGTAGACGGGATTGTCGGGGTGCCCGATGATGGTGACATAGGGATTCTCCATCGCGCCGAGGAGGGCGGCGGTATTTTCCTCCTGCGAACCCGGAGCGATGACGAGATCGTGCAGGCTCGCAATGGCGTAGTGGAGTTTTTTCAGCGCCTTTTCCGGCAGGTCAACCGCGCCTGTGTGGTCCAGGACGTTCAGCTCCGCGCCCATGATGAGATCAATGCCGTAGGCGGCGGGGCGGATGACCTTGAAGTTGTGGAAGTACAGCTCGTGAAAGGTGCCGGGCATCGCGGGCGCATGGTCGGAGATGCCCAGGAGCGCGAGCCCCTTTTCCTTCGCCGCTGCCGCCATTTCCCGGATGGTGCTGTACGCGTGCATGCTGGCGATCGTATGCGTGTGGATGTCGATGATGTCGGTCATGGGAGGCCTTTCTAAAAAGTGCGCAGAGTTCGGGCACATGCCGTGCCCTTTTCTCGGAAGGGAGCATGGCATCTTTTTTGAGAGGGGGATGTCTGTATTATAGCGTCAGCGCGCGAAGAAAAGCAATGGATCTCCGCACGAAAATACCCCGCAGCAAACGCCGCGGGGTATCTTTGCATATGCTCTCAGAGCTTGAATTTGCTCGTGGTGTTCTGCAGGTCGGTCGCAAGTGTTGCCAGCGACTGCGAGGCGGAGGCGATCTCTTCGCTCGAGGCGGACTGCGACTCGGACGAGGAGGAGATGTTCTGCATGTTCTCTGCCGTGGCCTGGCTGATCTCGTGAACCGTGTCTGCGGACGCGACGACGCGCTCCGTGCCCTTGGCGACGGTCTGCATGGAGGCGTTGATGTCTGCCATCTGTTCCTTGATCCCGTCGACCATGCGCATGATGCTCTCGAACTGCGCGCCGACCTCGTGGATGGCGCTCGTGCCCGCCTGCACCTCGGTCGTTCCGCTCTGCATGGCGGCGACGGCCTGCTCCGTGTCGTGCTGGACGCTGCTGATGCGCTCCTTGATCTGCTCGGCTGCTTCGCGCGACTGCTCAGCGAGCTTGCGGACCTCCTCGGCGACGACGGCAAAGCCGCGCCCCGTCTCGCCTGCGCGCGCTGCCTCGATGGCTGCGTTGAGGGCGAGGAGGTTCGTCTGCTCGGCGATGGCGGAGATGGTCTCGACGATCTCGCCGATCTGCTTGGAGCTCTCTCCGAGCTTCTCGACGACCTCCGCGGAGCGCAGGACGCTCTGTTCGATGCCGCTCATCTTCGTCATGGCGTCGTTCATCAGAGCCTCGCCGCGTGCGGCGGCGTCTGCCGTCTGGACGGAACTGTCGGCAACCTGTGCTGCCTTGTCTGTCATGCGATCGATGTCGTTCGAGACTTCGCCGATGTTCTTCTTTGCGTCGGCGAGACTCTCAAGCTGCTGGTCCGTGCCGTTGGCAACGACGGTGACAGTGCCCGCGATCTCAGTCGCAGAGTCTGCCATCTGGTGCGCGCCTGCGGTGAGCTGCTCGGAGGCTGCGGCGAGCTGTTCGGCGGTGCCTGCAACCTGGCGGATGACGTCGCGGATGCTCTTCATCATTGCGTTGAAATTCGCGGCGAGCTGTCCGAGTTCATCCTGCGAGGTGACGGGGATGTCGGGCAGGTTCAGCTCGCCCTTTGCGAGTGCCCCGACGTGGTTCATGAGGCGCTCGGTCGCGCCGGTGATCGTCGCGGCAAAGCGCAGGAGGGCGAAGATGATGCCTGCGACGAGCAGAACGCCGAGAATGGTCAGCCCTGCGTAGGTGACCTTGAGGCTGTTCAGCTGTGCAAAGGCGACGCTCTCCGGTACGGCAATCCCGATGATCCAGCCGGTGGAGGGAACGGTCGCGTAGGCGACGATCTGTTTCTCGCCGTCCTTTTCCGTGGCGAAGTAGCCATTCTTCTTCTGCTGCATCTCAGAGAAGCGGCCCTTCAGCAAGGGGGTCTCGTCCGCCTTATGCATCGCTTCTCCCTCGGAGGAGGCGATGATGAGGCCATTCTTGTCGATGATGATACCCGAGCCCTGCCCATGGTACTTCAGATTGGCAACGCGCGCGGCGAGCGTGTCGAGGGTGATGTCTGAGCAGACGGCGCCTGCAAATGCCCCGTTTTTCCCGTTGTAGGGAGCGGAAACGGAAACCACCATCTTTTTCGATACAGCATCCTGATAGACCTCGGTAAAGACCGCCTTGCCCGCGGCCTTGCCCTCCTTGTACCAGTCGCGCCCGCGCGGGTCGATCGCCGAGATATCGCCGTCATTCCAGCTGATGAAGCGGCCGTCCTCCGCACCGTTGGCGAGGTCGAGGATGTCCTTGTCATCGGAGGCAAGACTCATCATCTCGCGGTCCATCGAGACGGGATTGCCGTCGTATGCCGCGAGCAGATTCGCGGCGCTCACTGCCTGCTGCTTCTTCTGAATGAGCCAGCCGTCGATGGAGGCGGCCTCGACATTGAGAAGAGCTTCGATCTCGTTCGATGTGCTCTCCGTGAGCGCGTCCTGCGCTTTGTAGTAGCCGATGCCGCAGATGGCTGCGACAAGGACTGCCATGAGCGTGCCCATCAGGAGCAGTTTTTGTTTGATGCCCAAAATTTCGCTTCCTTTCAATGAGAGATCTCTAAAGATAATTTATATTTTATACGTTTTTCTCCAAAGAATCAAGCGGCTTTCTTATGCTGATGCAATTTACCGGAACTTATTGAAAGGAAGATGCCGGCATGTTTTGAAACGGTGATGATTGCGCTTCACGTTCGGATGTGATAGGATAGATCGGTATCTTATTTATGCGCTGCGGAGAGCCAAGGAATCGCTGTATTTATCGGTGCTTCCTCCATGTGCCTCTGACAGCAGGAATTTCATAGGAGGTTTCATCATGCAGGATGAAAAAAAGGCCGCGGACGCCATCGCTCGTGAGGCGAGGCGTACCGCAGCCGCAGGAGTGATCTTTGCCGTACTCTGGACGGCGCTCGGATTCGGCCTTGCAGAATCCGAGGTGACGATCGCGGGCTTTCCGCTCTGGGCGGTGACGTCAACGGTCGGCGTGCTTGTTGTGGGCACGGTGCTGGCCTTGTATCTCGCATGGGCGGCAGAGGATGTATCTCTCGATGCGCATGGAGAGGGGGATGTCCGATGAGCGGGAATCTCATGGTGCTCCTTCCTCTTCTCGGTTTCATGGCGGCGATGCTTGCGCTCGGCGTGTACGTGCGGCGGCAGAGCCATGCGGGCGGATTCCTCTCCGGCTACTTTGTCGGCGGGCAGACGCTCGGCGCGTTCGTGCTCGCGATGACGATGGTCGCGACGTACAGCTCGGTCAGTTCGTTTGTCGGCGGTCCGGGCATGGCGTATGAGATCGGCTTCGGCTGGATCTATATGGCGGTCATTCAGACCATGACCATCTTCCTCGTGCTCGGCATCTTCGGAAAGAAGGTGGCGCGCCTCGCGCGCCGCATCCATGCCGTCACGATTGTCGATATCATTCGGCACCGCTATCAGTCGGATGCGCTGGCGGCGATTGCAGCACTAGCGATCGTTGTGTTCTTTGCGGCCTCGATGGTCGCGCAGTTCGTCGGCGGGGCGCAGCTTTTCGCCGCGGTTACAGGGTACAGCTATGAGCTGGGGCTTATCCTCTTTGGCGTTGTGGTCGTTGTCTATACGTCGATCGGGGGCTTCCGCGCGGTCGCGCTGACGGATACCTGCTGCGCGATCGTGATGATGCTCGGCATTGTTCTGCTCTTCTACTATGTGCTCGATGCCGGCGGCGGGCTTGCGGCGATTCTCGCGGAGCTCCGCAGTACGCATCCGGAGATGCTGACGCCGACGGCCGCGGGGCGCATGCCGATTTCGCTGTATGTTTCGCAGTGGCTGCTCGTCGGGGCACTCACGATTGCCCTGCCGCAGTCGGTTGTGCGCGGCATCAGCTATCGGAGCGGCCGCGACATGCACCGGGCTATGATCATCGGGACGGTTGTCATTGCCTTTATGAACATCGCGGTAAATCTCGTCGGCGTGCTCGGACGCGGCGTGCTCGGCGTTCCTGCACAGGCGCTCGGCGGGGTGGACAGCGTGATCCCGCAGCTGATGGCGCACGTCATGCCGCCCGCGCTCCTCGGGCTTGCGATCATCGGACCGCTTGCGGCGTCGATCTCGACTATTTCGGGCGTGCTCATTGTCGCCTCTTCCGCCGTGGTGAAGGACGTCTACCTCCACCATATGCAAAAGCGCGGCCGGGATGTTCCCGAAGAGACCCTGAGTCGTCTCTCGATGGGCGTCACCGCCGCGCTCGGCATCGTCGTGTTCCTCCTCGCCGTCTCCCCGCCCTCGCTCATCTGGCTCATCAATATGTTCGCGTTCGGAGGCCTTGAGACGGCGTTCTTCTGGGTGCTCGTGTTCGGTCTCTTTACGAATTGGGCGACGCGCACGGGCGCGCTCGCATCAATGGCGGGCGGCATACTCGTCTACTGCACGGCGATGGCGGCGGGCTTCAAGCCGCTCGGGCTGCACCCCATTGCCGTCGGCATCACGGTCTCGCTCCTCTTTTTCCTCCTCGGAAACCTCTGGGAGCGGTGCCGGCAGGGCGAAGCTTGACAAGGCCTGACCGCGCGGGTATAATGAAGACACAAAAAGAGTGACTGACGAGTGGTTCCGTCGGTCTCTCCCTAGAATCAAATATGTTCTTGAAGAAAGAGCCTTCGTTACCTTGCGTAAGGTTCTTTTTTCTTGCCTATTCCAGGAACAAGAATATGATGTTGACCGCGAGCGTTGCCGCCGCTAGCACGAGCGAGAGTATTTCATACAGGCTCAAATGCACATCACCTCCCTTGCGGGAGAAAACCTGCGATCGTCAGTCACCTGGAAATATTATAGCACAAAAGCCAGAGAAAAGAAACGTGTGTTTCTTATTTTTGCGAAATGACCAGCGGGACGAAATATGCCTCCGTGCCCGCAATCTCCTCGGGGGAAAAGCGTGCGCCGACGGCAGAGGGCCGGTCGAAGAGCATGAAGCACGAGAGCGTCAGGCAGCCATCCGTCGTGCCGGAATCGACGGTGTGGACAAAGCGCGGCTGGCGGATGAAGTCCTGATACATTGCGGCGCGGCTCTCGCGGCAGATGATGTCATCCGCGTTGTCGGGCTGCTTCTCCAGGACCTTTGCCGCCCGTCCGCCGCGCTTTTCGACGAGGCTGACGCTGCGCCCCTCGCGTCCCCAGATCTCCTTGCGGATGTAGGTGCCGTCCGCAAGCGATGCGAAGTCGTCCTCGAAATAGGACGGGGCGAGCCAGCGGCGGATGAGCGCACATTCCTCCGCAGAGAAGAACTGCTCCGTCTGTGCGAGGGCATAGACGAGTGCCATAAAGGACTTGTTCTGCAGAATGATCGCTTCGGGCGGATTCATCATGGCGAATTTGCCTTCTCTATACAGATCCAGGAACATCTGCCCGAGCGGTTCGCCGTCCTGCGTTCGCTCGTCGATCAAAATCTCTATTGGGTGCAGACGATAAAGTGCAGATGCATATGCGTTGTCTGCAAGAGGAAGCCCTTTTGCATCAATCTCCATCTCGTAGAACGAGCGGAAGCAGATATCTCCATGCTCTGCACCCTCCTGCATGAGACGCATGAGAAAGCGCGTGGTCGCAAGATCCTCCGGGTAGTCATCGAAGCAGCTGAAGAGGAAGGTGCGCCGCATGAGCGCCCGTGTTCGGAGATCGGCAACGGGCGCGCAGAGACGATCGTGGATGCGTGCGAGAAAGCTCCGCAGCTGGGGGAGTGCTTCCGCATTCGGATCCTGTCTGCCGAAATACGCGGCCGCAGCGCTGTTGGCATAAAACGATTCAATGATAAAACAGGGCGTATCCGCATTGATCTCAACCATGCGGATATGCCCTTTCTCGTCGAGGACGAAGTCGAAGCGTGCAAGCCATGTCGGTAGATGAAATGCATTTGGAATGCGCAGATAGGGCAGCAGCTCCTCCGGCATATCCATTGCGCGGGCGAAGCTGTCCGGCGCCTGCTGAAAGACCTTCGCCGCCTTGCAGAAGATGCGAAAGAGTGCGGCGGACGCCGTGCGCATCTCGTCATAGACTTCCTGCGGGAACTCCTGTGCCGTATGCGCGGGGTAGCGGTCGGCATAGTCGCCGTAGCGGATGTAGGTAAAGATGTCGGGATCGAGCGTGTCGATGTAGGTCGGTTTTTGGTTTGTCTGCATCTCTTACGATCCTCCCGAGGAGCGGATGCCTGCCTGGCCGAAGCCGGATTTTCGGCTGATCTCGCCGGACTGAGAGCTCTTTCTTTGACCGTAGCTGCTGCGCCCCGCAAAGACGTGAGATGCGCCGTGTCCATGGTTCTGCTTGGAAGCCGCGGCAGGTTCTTCGGGGAGCGGGGACAGAGGCGCGTTTGTCCGGTATGTCATGTGTGCGAGATCCATGGATCCGCCGGGATAGGAGAACCCGTGAAACGCAAAATAGTTCGGCGCCATGGGGGCGAGGAGGCTCGCCGTGCCATAGAGCCAGACGAGGCTGCCTGCGCCGTCGCTGCGAAAGGTCACGGCAGTGTTGTCGTCGTAGAGCGCTGTCTCCGTCCCGTCGCCGTTGTTGAGCAGGGTGAAGCGGCGGTCATAGGCGTCCGAGAGGCGCGCCTCGCCGGCATTCCATTCAGGATGAATAATTTCACACAATGAATATGCGATGTCGTTTCGATAGACATACGCAGCGCCGAGTGCGCTGACCGAGGCAAATGCAGCGGCGAGGATGGCGGCCTTACGTCCCATGTTTTCCATGCAGAGTACTCCTTCTGTTCATAATGACGCCCTCGCGAACACTTCGCTGCGCGCAGCTCGCATCAATGCACCGCGCCGCTGATGACGAGCGACAGCCCGACGAAGATGCCGAAAACAAAGATCCCCGCCGCTGTATTGCCGCGTTTGATTTCCTCGGCAAGCCCATATTTGCGGTGCCACGCATTGATGATGAAGAAGCCGATGATGAAGAAGAAAATACCGACGGCCGCGTAGACTGCGCTTGCCGCAACGCCCTGCACAAAGTCCGTTGTCATCGAATCATAGGCAGGCGAGATGATGACGGCGCGCAGAATCTCGCCGATGCCGATGAAGGAGCCGGCCGAAAGCCACGCGACCGCGCGGTTGCCGCGGCGGATCTCCTCGGCGAAGTTGCCGGGGATGAAGAAGTCCATTACAATGTTCGACACAATCATGAGCAGAATGCCGAACGCGGCGTAGAATACCGTGAGCATAAGATCGGGCAGAAAGATCATATGAGTTCTCCTATCTTGCATATGAGTTGTGCGGGGGCGCAGTCAGTGTGCGAGGTAGCGCGTGTGCCGCGGTGTCCCTTCGGGAGATGTGGGTGTCTGTGCGGGTGCTGCTTCTGCGGCAGAGGCATGGGAGCTCGCCGTATCTGCAGCTGTCGCGGGGGCGCTTGTGTCTGCTCCCTCTGTGACGATGCCGGCGCGTCCGCGCGAATCGCCCGTGCGCACAAGCGTGGCGTAGCGGGCGAGCGTGTGGTCGCGTTTGAGCTGATCTGCGGCGGGGGCAAGGTCGGGGCTCGTCTGCCTGACGGCAATGCGTGCCGTGCCGTCGGACACGGCTGTAATGCGTGCGGTCTCCGTCTCAGTGCGGATCACAATGGGGTGCTCTGCGTCGGCGGCGTCCTCAAAGGCGTCCTGCACATTGCCGTCCATCCCCTCGATGAGGTCGAGCGCAGCCGCCCCCGCATCCATCTGTGCCGTATAGATGCGCGCACCACCCTCCTCCGCTTCCTCCGCATAGTAAGGCGCATCGGCAAGCCGTTCATGCAGGGCGTAGGGCATGTTCACGAAACGGCGGAAGTCATGCCAATCGCCCTTGCCGAGATCGGTCACACCACCGAAAAGGAAGGCTGCGATGATGGCGGCATAAGCCACGGTGGCCCCCATAATCACGCTGTTTTTTGTGAAGCGGTTCAGGGATTTTCTGCATGCAGCTGCCATCAGCCGGTCGCGTTCGGCAGACGGTGCATCGTTGGGAACGATGTCGGACGCAGCAATCTTCGTCCCGCGGGAGCCGCTCTTTGTGCCCTCCCAGTTCTCGAGGAAGAACATCTCCGCGCCGTCTGCACTCTCGTATTGTTCGTACTCTGCCGTATCGCCGACAGCGGCATCCGTATCGCCCCAGACACCGGTGACGAGCTCCATTCCTTTGTCGTGCAGGCGGTAGCCCTGCGGCGGGGAAACACGGGCGACGGGATGAGAGAGGCTGCACGAGAGCCCGCTGTCTGCGATTGTCAGCCAAATGCGATCATTGCTGTTGGACGTAATAAGACCGTACTCTGTCCATACATCGTCCGATGCCTTCTCCTTGTAGCAAATCTTTTCTGCGATGATGTAGGATGTCCCTTTGATCTTGAGTCCCGTCCAGCAGTCGAAGTCCATGCGCGTGCTCCCTTCGTTTCTTTTAACGGACGCATTTCAGCAAATTACAGTCGATTACAGCGAAAAATAGATGCCCTCCACAATCAGCACCATTATGCTTGCGCCCGCCGCACAGCGGAAGAGACTCGCCCCGTTCCACGCGAGGAAGGCGGCAAATGCAAATGCCGCCGCGCCGGCAAGCGGCGTGCGCGTCGCCTCTACGATGGCGGGGAAGGTCATGACGGAAAGCGTCACATAGGGGACGTAGAAGAGGAAGGAGCGGACAAAGACGTTTTTGATCTCGCGCCGCAGGAGAAGCGCCGGGGTGAGGCGGATGGCAATGGTCACCGCGCTCATGACGGCGATGTAGATCCATATATCACGCATTGCGGCCCTCCTGTTCTTCCTTGATCGGGCAGAGTGCTGCGCCGATTCCGGCGATGAGGAGGGTGAGGATGATCGTGCGGGTGCCGCCCGAGAGCTCGCTCAGGCCGGGAGCATATGCTGCCGCGGCGGACAGGACGAAGCTGGCGGCGACCATGGCGGCGATGGGGCGGCTTTTCTTTGTCGGCGGGAGGATGATCCATGTGAACATCCCGTAGAGCGCGACCGAGAGTGCGGACAGCGCCATCGCGGGGAGAACATCGCCCGCTGCGATGCCGATGGCTGTGCCGGCGGACCATGCGGGGACGGAGATCGCCAATGCGCCGTAGTTGTAGTATGGATCCAGTGTGCCGCCGCGCGCGACCGTGATGCCGAAGATCTCGTCCGTCACGCCGAAACTCACGGCGAGGCGGTGCAGGAGGGGCAGCTCCGGCGAGAAGCGCTGCGTCAGCGCAGCAGCCATGAGGAAGTAGCGTGCGTTTGCAACGAGGGTCAGCACGGCGATCTCAAGGTAGGGCGCCTGTGCCGCGATCACAGTGAAGCCTGCGTATTCGCCCGCCGAGGCAATGTTCACCATGCTCGTCACGAAGCCCTGCCATGGGGTCAGTCCCGCCGTCTGCGCGAGAATCCCGAGGGTGAACGCCACGACAAAATAGCCGAGCGCAATCGGCACGCCGTCGTGCACACCCTCGATGAACACCGCGCGCCGCGATGTACCGAGCTGTTCCTCCATCATACAAACCACCTCACAGATTGATTTATTTATTGTAGGATAAATGCGGCGTTTTGTAAATCATGCAGGCGGTATACTTTTGGTGCACGTACAGAAAAAGGGGGCTTGCGTGATTGCAGCAAACGAAGAAAAGGTGGAGTAGGTATATGCTGTGCCTATGATTTGAGGGCGACATGTGCTTTTCCTCTGTTCGGGGCGGTCATTTCGTTTGCCTCAAATCAGCCGTGCGGCGGGGGAACTTGTCACAGGTGATAAAAACTGATACAATGAGCACAAAAAGGAAAGGCGGTGCCGTTATGTCAAATGCGGCGATTGACTATAATCGAATACCCTCCGCAGAGGAAAGGCACGAACCGCGTTTGTGCCGCCCTGTCGCCATTGGCGGGATGCCCCGCCAGGCATTGAACCGTGAACTTGAGAAGGGGCTGAACTCCCTGAACACAGGAAACGTGATGACGCCGGATGAGATGGATGCGGCACTCGCACAGGAATTTCGCAGATGAGCTCTTACCGCGTGCAGTATTCACCTGCCGCATATGAGGACTTGCGGGCGATTTACCGTTATATCGCGTCGGAGCTGCTGGCGCCAGAGGCGGCGCAGGATCAGACCGGGCGGATACGGGAGGCTGTCCGTGCATTGGATACGTTTCCGTGCAGACATCCTGCGGTTGATTGGGAGCCGTGGGCGTCAATGGGGATTCATAAGATGCCCGTAGACAACTATTGTGCGTTCTATCGCGTGGATGAGGATGCCGCGGCGGTCACGATTCTCCGTATTTTCTATGCGGGCAGAGATATCGAAAATGTCATAAAATAAACGGTCATACGAGAGTACATCTTCCCGAATGACCGTTTTTGTATGCGCTGAATCTTCTCAGCCGAGTTCATACCCCGCATCGTCGAGGACGGCAGCGAGCTCGCTGTCCGGAATCTCACGGCTCGCCGTGAACTTCGCCGTGCCCGCTTCGAGGTCGACGGCGACATCGGAGACACCCTCCATGCCGCTGAGAGCCTTCGTGACATGCTTGACGCAGTTAGGGCAGGTCATGCCCTTGACAGTGATGGTCTTTTCCATAATAATATCTTCCTTTCTTTGTGCGGCGGAGCTGTCCGCCGTGCTTTGACGTATCTCATCCATCGCCGGGACGATGGGGCTTATCATGACCTCAATCGGTGTGTGCTCCTCCTGGCGGACCGGCTCATGCTCGATGGCGAAGAAACGCAGGCGCAGGGCGTTCAGCACGACGCAGACGCTCGAGAGGCTCATCGCCGCCGCGCCGATCATCGGCGAGAGTTTGATGCCGAGGGAGGGGTAGAGCACGCCCGCCGCGAGCGGGATGCCGATGACGTTGTAGAAGAACGCCCAGAAGAGGTTCTCCTTGATGTTGCGCATGACGCTGCGCGACAGGCGGATGGCGGAAACTGCGTCGAGGAGATCGCTGCGCACGAGCACGGCGTCCGCACTGTCAACAGCGACGTCTGTACCGGCACCGATGGCGATGCCGAGATTCGCCTGCACGAGTGCGGGCGCGTCGTTCACGCCGTCGCCGATCATGGCAACGCAGTGCCCCTCGCCCTGCAGCCGCTCCACATGGGCGCGCTTGTCTGCGGGCAGGACACCTGCAATGACCTCTGTGATGCCGAGCCGTTCGGCGATTGCCTTTGCCGTGCGCGCATCGTCGCCCGTGAGCATGACGGGCGTGAGACCCATGCGTTTCATCTGCGTGATCGCTGCCGCGCTCGTCGGCTTCTCCGCATCGCGCACGCCGAGGAGTCCGGCGATGCGGCCTGCCTGTACGACCGCGAGGGCAGTCTCGCCGCGCTCGGCCATCTCCGCGCGGGCCGCCGCGATCGCATCGGAGAGCGGGATGCCGAGCTCTGTAAGGAGCGCCGCATTGCCTGCCGCGCAGTCGGTGTCTGCGACGCGCGCACGCACGCCTTTGCCAAAGACCGCATGGAAATCTGCAGCGTCAGGGACGGCAAGCCCCTTTTCTGCAGCATAGGCCGTAACCGCTGCGGCAATCGGGTGCTCGCTGCCCGCCTCGAGCGCCGCTGCAAGGGAGATCAACGTGTCGGCGGAAATCCCGATCGGGCGCACGCTGACGAGCTGCGGGCGCCCCTCGGTGAGGGTGCCCGTCTTGTCCATGAGGACGATGTCGATGTTTCCTGCCGTCTCGAGTGCCTCGCCCGATTTGATGAGGATCCCGTGCGCCGCGCCGCGTCCCGTACCGACCATGATGGCGACGGGCGTTGCGAGACCCAACGCGCAGGGGCAGGAGATGACGAGGATGGAGATCACGATGGAGAAGGCAAACTCGATGCTTGCGCCCGTCATGAGCCAGATGCCGCCCGCCGCCAGCGCAATCGTGATGACGACGGGGACAAAGAACGCTGACACGCGGTCGGCAATGCGCGCGATCGGTGCCTTGGACCCGCTCGCATCGTCCACGAGACGGATCAGCTGGCGGATGGTCGTGTCCTCGCCGACACGCGTCGCGGTGAAGCGGATCGTGCCCTCGATGTTGAGCGTGCCCGAGGTCACGGTGTCGCCCGTTGTCTTTGCAATGGGCATGGACTCGCCCGTCATGGCGGACTCATCGACGCTCGTTGCGCCCTCCGTGACCGTGCCGTCGACGGGGATGCGGCCGCCGGGGCGGACGATGACGGTATCGCCGAGGGCGAGGGATGCGGCGGGGACGGTCACTTCCCGTCCGTCGCGCAGGACGATCGCCTCCGCAGGAGCCAGCTGCATGAGCGCCTTGAGTGCGCCTGTGGTCTGTCCCTTGGCGCGTGCCTCGAGATACTTTCCGACTGTAATGAGCGTGACGATCATGCCCGCCGACTCGAAGTAGAGGTTCGTGCTGTACTCCGCCGCGAGGGCGAGATCGCCGTGCCCGAGCCCCCAGCTCATGCGGAACATGGCGAACACGCCGAAGAGTGCGGACGCCATCGAGCCGATGCTGACGAGCGTGTCCATATTCGGCGCGCCGTGCAGGAGATTGCGGAACCCGTTGACATAGTACGCGCGGTTCACGTACATGATGGGCAGGATGAGCACGAACTGCGCGAGCGCGAACGTCAGCGCGTTCTCCGCGCCCCAGAAGACCTCCTTGAATCCTGCAGCGTAGGGAAGTCCCCAGCCTGCGAGCATATGGCTCATCGCGATGTACATGGTCGGCAGGAGGAAGAGGATCGACACCGTGAGGCGTGAACGCATCGCACGGATCTCCTTCTCTGCTGTGTCCGCACCCGCCTCTGACGAACCTCCCGCCTGCGGGGCTGCCTGTGCGCTCGCGGCACCCTTCACGCTTGCGCCGTAGCCCGCATCCTCCACCGCCGCAATGATCGCAGCGGGATTGGCCGCCGCCTCATCGTAGGCGAGGGTCATTGTATTCGTAAGGAGATTGACGGAGACATCCGCCGTCCCCTCCATTTTTTTCACAGCGCGTTCCACGCGCGCCGCACACGCCGAGCAGGTCATGCCCGTGACGTTGAATGTTTCCTTTCGCATAGAAACTCCTTTTCTATTTTTAGAAGATTTTTTGTTACATTATAGCATTCCTGTCAAGACTTAATAATGAGAAAAATTTTCGAAAGAGATTGCGCCCATGCATGAGAGATGTTATCATCAACGTATCGAATGAACATCATCCAAAGGGGGATTTTATGATGGCAAAGATTGCAGTTGTATTTTGGAGCGGCTCCGGCAATACGGAGGCAATGGCGAACGCAGTCGTCGAGGGGGTGAAAAAGGGCGGCGCCGAGGCCGAGCTCATCCGCGTGAGCGATTTTTCGGCGGACCGCATCGCGGACTATGACGGCGTGCTCATGGGCTGTCCCGCCTGCGGTACGGAGGAGCTCGACGAGACGGAGTTTGAGCCGTTCTTCGCCGAGGCAGAGGGCAAGCTCGCGGGTGTGAAGGTCGGCCTCTTCGGCTCCTACGGCTGGGGCGGCGGCATGTTCATGGAGACGTGGACGGAGCGCACGCAGGCAGCGGGCGCGAACATGGTCGCGGACGGCGTGACCTGCGAGAATGAGCCGGACGACGATGCACTCGCGCGCTGCAGGGACCTCGGCGCGGCGATGGCAAAGGCGGTCGGCTGAGACCGGACAGGCTCATGAGGAGGCTGCGGTACGAAGTAATATTTTCGTGCCGCAGCCTCTTTTGATGCGGGCACTTGCCGGCAATGGGCGGAGCGCTTGAAAAGCATCCCCGCATGTCGTATGATAGTTTATACATACTTGCCGATAAGGGATGATACGAATGGAACTGAAGATATTCACGACGTTCCGGACAATCGTGCGCACGGGCAGCTTTACAAAGGCGGCGCGTCTCCTCAGCTACACGCCGTCGACGATCACGTTCCACATCGCGCAGCTGGAAAAGCTGACGGGGGTACCGCTTTTTGAGAAAAGCGGGCGGCGCATGGTTCTGACAAAGGCGGGCGAGGCGCTGATTCCGTATGTGGACGAGGTTCTTGCGGCGGCGAACAAGATCAAGAACTTTCAATACGGCATTGCCGCCTATCAGGGGACGCTCACGGTCGGTGCGCCGGAGTCGCTGCTCTGCTTCCGTCTGCCGCCCCTGCTCGAACGTCTGCATGCGCATGCTCCGCGCGTCGATCTGCGCCTGCGCTCGCTCACGAGCCGCGATGTCGTTGCGGCACTCAGCGACGGGCAGCTCGACGTCGGCTTCGCATATGCGATCCACGAGAGAGATAAGGAGAACCTTGCATTCCGGGCGTTCGAGGAGAGTCCCGTGCATTTTTACACCTCGGCCGCCACAGCCGCATGGTGCCCGGACTTTCGCGAGCAGGAGATGGAGATCAACGAGATGCCGCTGATCACGATGCCGCGTCCGGGCGAGATTCGGCAGATGGCGGACGACTATCTGCGGCGGCGGGGGATTTCGTTTACGAATATGATTGAGCTGCGGAGCACGCAGACCATCATCAATCTGGTTGAGAACGACATGGGGATTGGACTGCTGCCGGATCATGCGGTGCGGGAACGTATGGCTCTCGGCCGGCTGACTGCAGCGCAGTCGGACCCGATGACCGTCACGTCATACTACGGAATTCACCGGAATAAATGGCGCAGCCCCGCAATGAATCTCTTCCTTGAAATTCTTGGGGAGGAGAGCGGAAACTCGGGCGGGGAGGAACTGCCTTGTGATGAGGGGGATGCCGATGCAGCCGGTTGCCGCTGAGGAGATTCGCGACTTTGACACGAGTCTCGACCGCCTGTGGGCGCGACGCGATCTCGTCGTCGTCGCAGCGGGGGCGCTCATCTGTTTTCGCTCGATCTACCGGCGTGCACTGCAGATCGGCGCGCTCGGGCGGTTCCGCTATGCCCCTGTGCGGGCAGAGGATTATGTGCTCGGAACGGCGGAGGATGCGATCCGGGATGCGGTGCGGGATGCCGCACGCCTGCCCGGGGCGCGCGCGGTTGTGATCTATCTCTCCTGCCTCGACATCCTCACACGTCCGGATTTTGCAGACATCGAGCGCACGCTCTCGGCGGAGACGGGCTGCATCGTGCGCTGTTTCTTTCGCGGGCCGCTGGCAAAGGCGGACGGCATCCGGCACGAGACCGCAGAGGAACTCCTCGCCGCACTGCCGCCGGAGGAGGGGGCAGTCACGGCGCCGGCCCAGCTGCCGCCGCCGATGAGCGATACGGCGGGCGTGGCGGACTTCCTGCGGGAAGAGGGCGCGGCGCATGTCCTTGTCACGCCGTCGGGCTGCCGCAATGCGCTCGCACGCATGGATCTCATGGCGGAGCGCAGCGATGTCTATGCACTCATACCGCAGGCGGAGGACTACATCTTCGGCATGGAGGAGACCGCTGCCGCAGAGACCGGTGCGCTTGCGGCAGGGGGCGCATACCGCACGGTGCATCTCCTCAGCTCGCCGGTGCCCGCGTTCATGGCGATGGAGGCCGCACCGATCCTGCAGGCAGCGGAGGAGCAGGGCTGCCGTGCGTGCGCACCGCCGACGGACGGCTTTCATGATGCCGTGTACGGTGCTGCAGAGGAGGCCCTTCGTCTTGTACGGGAGGCGGCCGACGGATGGCGGGAGGCGGGACGGACGGTTCTCATTCTCGGGTACAGCCCGCTGCTGTTCGGCGATATGGCGCAGCTGGATGCCCCGATTGATTTTCTCACTGCGTACGGCTGCGATGTGCGCACGGCAGGGCGCGATGCACTGACCGAACGCCCCGCGCTGGTCTGGCTGGTATCTGCTGCCGGTGCGTCTGCGGCGGAATGGCTGCACAGGGAGTGCGGTGTGCCCGTTGTCCGCAGCCTGCCGCTCGGGGATGCGGGCCGGACGGCCTGGCGGGCTGAGATCGCTGCGGCGCTCGGTTTGCCCCCAGAGGATGCAGCTGCAGAGCAGGCAGCGAGAGATGTGCGTGCGGATAGGATCCTCATCATCGGCGATCCGATTGTTGCCGCAGCCATCGATCGCCTGCTCCGCGCATATGGACTTCACAATATCCGCTGCGCGTCCTATGCGTGGGGCGAGGAGACGGCGATGCTGTACCGCCAGGCGGCCGAGGCCGATGTGCTCGTCTTTCGTACGGCTGCGGAGCTGCAGCCTGCATGGGACGCGGCGGATGCCGTCATTGCCGATCCTGCACTGCTGCCTGCGATGGGGGAGAAGCGCCTCGTTCCGCTGCCGTCGGGCCTGCTCTCGGGCAGGGATGCCGCGGGAGAGGGGAGCGGCGTGCTTGGCGCGGACTTCGCTGCAGTGCTGGACGTATTTTTGAGAGGCTGATATTTCAAAAATATTGAACTATCGTTTTGAACCTATTCGATTGTATTTAATCGTGGACTATGATAATCTTTCCGTCGATTAATGATTTCGATACAAAGGATGGTTCAAAATGACACGGAAGAAGAAACTTGCTCTGCTCCTCGCATGTCTGACGGGCACGGGCATGATGAGTACTGCTGCTGCCGAGGAGCATCCGCAGACAGAGGCGGCAGAGGAGATGGACACCTATGGCCTGCCCGAGACAACGGTGATCGGACTGCGCCGCCCCGCAGACACCGCGGCGCGCAGAAGTCTGCCCGGAGGATTCCAGGCAGAGCAGACGAATTTCGGCCTGATGGGCGATCGGGATGTGATGCTGGTGCCGTATACGGCGCAGAGCCTCACAACGAAGAACTTCGATACGTTTTCTGCGCCGTCGGGCGACGTCAATCAGGTTCTCGCGAATGTGCCGTCGCTGCGCGTGGGCACCTCGCTCATCAAGACGGACTTCTCCGCGCGCGGGATGCTTGCGAACGGTTCGGCGATGTATCTCAACAATGTGCCGGGCTTCTTCATCATGGCGTCCGGTCCCGTGACGAATACCATCGGCCGCGCAGATGTCATGGTCGGTCCTGCGGCAACGCTTTCCGGCTCGGTGCAGTCCTACAACGGCCCCGACGGCGGACAGCCGGTCTCCGTCTATCTCTATACGAAACGGCCGGAGAAGGGCGACTTCACGCGCTATCGGCAGACGATCGGCGGCTACGGGCACTACGGCGGCTATATCGACGTGAACCGCAGCGGTCTCGGCGACGGGACATTCGGCGTGCGCATCTACGGCGAGCACAGCGAGGGGAATTTTGCCGTGAGCGGTGCGGGACGGCAAAAGACGAACCTCTTTGTCGATGTCAGCCGCGAAACGCCGAAGAGCACAACGAACTTCTTCGGCGGATACTACAAGGACCGCCTGCGCGGAACCGAACGGCGCTTCCAGATCCAGCGCGCGGCGCGGCAGGTGCCGGGCGCACCCGATGCGAGCCGCAGCTACGATGATCCGAACCTCATGCACAGCGACTGGGACGGCTATCAGATCACGCTCAACCACGAGCAGAGGATCAATCCGCATACGAAGTGGTTCCTGAACGCTGGCACGAACGACATGACGAACCGACGGTTCATCTACTGGTCACAGATCACAATTGACGGTGACGGGAATCTGCGCAGCAATCAGGTCTGGTCGCAGTATTTCTATCTCAAGAGCCGCTACGGGCAGGTCGGTGTGAACCACAAGTTCAAGACAGGGGCAGCGGAGCATGACGTGACGCTCGCCGTGGACCGTTCGTGGCGCGTGCAGTACAACAATACGCGGAGAGATACTCCAAATGCTCATGTGACAGGCAATATCTACTCCGGCATGATCTACAATCCCTCGATCTATAGCTACGACATCTCCGGCAGCCTCGGCCAGAAGTTCCAGTATCAGGAGATGGATACGAGCATCAACCTGATGGACAATGTAAAGATCGGGAAGTGGAATCTGCTCGCGGCCGTCACGCGCCGCCACGGGAACTACCGCGGCGCAGCTGCAGGAAGCGAGACGAAGGATACGCAGTATGCGCCCACGTTTGGCGTGACCTATGCGCCGACGGACCGCCTCTCGGTCTACGGCGCGTATGCAAAAGCCACGACGCGCGGGCAGGTGGTCGGCAGCGGCTATGTCAACGAGGGGGCGATTCTCCCCGCAGTAAAGGTCACGCAGAAGGAAGTCGGCGTAAAGTACAAGTTCGGCAGCATGTATGCCGCGCTCGCCTATTTCGACGTGAACCAGCCGAACTATGTCGATGTCGCGAATCCCGCCGTTCCGGGGACGAAGTTCCGCCGCCTCGACGGCGAGAACCGCTATCGCGGCCTTGACCTCAGCGTTACGGGCGCGGCCGCGCCGAAATGGAACGTATTCGGCGGGATTCAGTACCTCCGTGCGCGCCAGCAGCGGACGCAGGGAGGCGCAAACGACGGACTGCCGACGGACAGCTCGGCGCCGTGGAGCGCCGTTGTCGGGCTTGAGTATATGCCGAATGCGGACTGGACCATCACGGGGCGTATGAACTACGTTTCGCGCGGTACGATCATCGGCACCGGCCGCCGCGAACTCTCCGTGCCGTCCTCGGCGGTATTTGATCTCTTTGCCAGCTATCGGACGAAGATCGGGACGACGCCGGTCTCCGTGCAGGCGTCTGTCTACAACGTATTCAACCGCAGCTATTGGATTCTGCAGCCGGGACAGGGGAGCAAGCTGCTGCTCTCGATGCCGCGGACGTTCATGCTCTCCGCGACGTTTGATCTCTGACTACACTCCGGATAGACATACAGGAGGGGCCGCTCCGGGACTTTTACAAGCCTTTGGGGTGTGCCCCGTATTGTATTATGCTATAATTTCAGATGGAAGTTTTGGGAATAGGAGGATGATCATGACACACCGTTTTTCGCTTGGCGTTCTTGCTGCGCTGATGCTCCTTTGCGCCGTGCTCGCAGGATGCGGACAGGAGCAGGCGGCCGCCCCCCAGAAAGAGCGAGTCGTGACGGACACGGCCGGACGCGAGGTGCATTTGCCGGAAGAGGTTAAGAGCATCGCCGTTGTGCCGATTCCGTGGGCATCTGTTGCCTTTGCGGTGGACGGTTCGGCCGACCGCATTGCGGGCATGCACCCGTCGGCGAAGGCGTCGTATGAGAAGTCCATGCTCAAGGTGCTTGCGCCGGGGATGGCGAATGCCGCAACAGACTTTGTCGGACAGGACTTCTCCATCCACATGGAGGAACTCGGCAAACTGAACCCGAGCGCTATCATCGTCTGGAACTATCAGGAGGATGAAATTGCGCAGCTCGAGAAGCTGAAAATCCCCACGATTGCACTGAAGTACGGTACATTGGAGGACGTCCAGGAGGGCATCCGCGTCATCGGGCAGGTGTTCGGCAAGGAGGAACGCGCCGAGGAGCTAGTGGGCTTTCAGCAGGACATCATGGCGTATTTTGAGACGAAAAAGGCGGCGCTTGAAGGAAAAGCAAAGCCGAAGGTACTCTACCTGCGCGATCGCGATCTCAAGGTTGCGGCGGGCGAAACCGTCAACACGATGATGATCGAGACGGCGGGCGGCGTGAACGTCGCAAAGGATGTGCAGGGACAGTGGACGCCGGTCACAATGGAGCAGATCGCCGCGTGGGATCCCGATGTCATCATCCTCAGCGATTTTGACCCGATTCAGCCGGCCGATCTCTTTGAGGATAAACTTGAGGGACAGAACTGGAAGAACATCAAGGCGGTGCGCGAGGGACGTGTCTACAAGGCGCCGAATGGCCTCTACCGCTGGGATGCGCCCTGCGTCGAGACGCCGCTGATGATCAAGTGGATTGCGCAGAAACTGCATCCGGATGTTTTTGGCGACTATCGTCTGACAGACGATCTGCGCGCCTTCTATGAGAAGTTCTTCTCATACACGCTGACGGATGCCGATCTCAAGATGATTCTGCACGAGTGAGCTGCCCTATGAAACAAAACAATGCAGCTCTCTGGACGACCATGACGGTCCTGCTGATCGCCGTCTTTTTCTTGTCGCTTGCGGCGGGACGCTTTGCGATCGCGCCCGGCGAGGTCTGTGACATTCTCATGCGCGCGGCCGGAGGCAATGCGGGGACGGATATGGCATCGACCGTCGTTCTGGAGCTTCGCCTGCCGCGGACGCTCATCGCCATGCTCGTCGGCGCGGGGCTTTCGCTCTCGGGGGCTGTCTACCAGGGCATTTTCCGCAATCCGCTCGTCAGTCCCGATGTGCTCGGCGTCTCGAGCGGCGCTGGCTTCGGCGCTGTGCTCGGCATCCTCCTCTGGGGGACGGGCACGGGGACCTCGGTCATCGCCTTCGTCTGCGGCATGGCGAGTGTCGGGCTCGTGTACTACTTCTCGCGCAGCCGCGGCTCCGTCTCGATGATGTCGCTCGTGCTCTCGGGCATCATCATCTCGTCGATCTTCTCCGCGCTCATCTCGCTGGTGAAATACTCGGCCGACCCCTACGACAAGCTGCCCGCCATTACCTACTGGCTGATGGGCAGCTTTGCCAAGGCGGACTTTGATAAAATCCAGATCATCGGGCTGCCCATGATTGCCGCAGGGGCGCTCCTGATCGCGATCCGCTGGCGCATCAACATCCTCTCGCTCGGCGAGGAGGAGGCGCGCAGCCTCGGGGTGAATCCCGCGCGCATCCGCAACATTGCCATTGTCGCGGCGACGATCCTCACGGCGCTCTCGGTGACGGCCTGCGGCATTGTCGGATGGGTCGGGCTCGTCATCCCGCACATGTGCCGCCGCATGGTCGGCGTCGATCATGCGCGGCTCCTGCCCGCGGCGTGCTTCATGGGGGCGATCTTCCTCGCGCTCGTCGACATCTGCGCGCGGAGCCTCCTCGCGGCAGAGCTGCCGATCGGCATTCTCACGGCACTCCTCGGCGCGCCGTTCTTTGCCTTCCTGCTGAAGCGCACGCGGGAGAAACAGGGGGACTGGTCATGATTACGGTGAAGCATGCCGCCTTTTCCTACGACGGCAGAAACGAACTGTTCTCCGATCTCTCCTTCTCCCTCGCGGCGGGCGAGGTTCTCACCATTCTCGGGCGCAACGGCATCGGCAAGACAACGTTCCTGCGCTGTCTACTCGGCATCCTGCCGTGGACGCGCGGGGAGTGCATGGTGGACGGGCAGCGGCCCGACCCCGCTGCGGTCAGCGATGTAATCGGCTATGTGCCGCAGAGCCATGCGCCCGCCTTTCCCTACACGGTCTTTGAGATGGTCATGATGGGGCGCGCGCGGCGCATCGGCCTCTTTCGGACCCCTGCGGCGGCAGACCGCGCGCGTGTTGCGGAGCTGCTCGATCTGGTCGGCGTTCTGCCGCTCGCAGACCGTGCGGCGACCGAGCTGAGTGGCGGACAGCTGCAGATGGTCTACATCGCCCGCGCACTCGCGGTCGAGCCGAAGCTGATGATTCTCGACGAGCCGGAGGCACATCTGGACTTTCATAACCAGATGATTGTCCTGCGCCTACTGAAGAAGCTGTCAACAGAGCAGAATATGACCATTGTCATGAACACGCACTCGCCCGAGAATGCGCTCAAGATCTCGGACAAGAGCCTGCTCATGCGGCGCGGGGAGCAGCTCTTTGGGCCGACGGAAAGCCTACTCGTCGAGGAGAACCTTCGTCGGTTCTATGACATCGACTGCCGCATCACAGAGACCCGTGTCGGGGATGAGGTACATCGGGGACTGCTGACGCTGCTGTGACGGTTTGGCTGAGATGCGGAGCATCTTCACAATATACGGTAAAAGAGCCGGCACACAATATGTGCCGGCTCCTTTTCTGTACGAAGGCTTGACGCAGGTGGTATGCTGAAAACAGATCCATTGACTGAAAGGAGCATACGATGCATCAGAGAATTGAGCGATTTGGGTTTTACTACGGGTTTCCCGTGTTTTTCATGACAACGAAGGACCGCACGACCGGCGCGGACGATCTGACGCCGCTGTCCTCGTCCTGGACGCTTGGCAATACGATGGTGATCGGCATCGGCCAGGGGAATAAAGGCTTTCAAAATCTGGAAGAGGGCGCGGAGGCGACGTTCAGCGTGCCCGATGACACGCTCTATGAGCAGCTGAAGCGCATTGAAAAAACGACGGGCGTCCAAGAGCCCGCCGGTGTGAAAAAAGAGCTCGGCTATACCTATTGCCCGGATAAATTCGCCGCCGCCGGCCTCACGCGGCTGCCCGGCGAGACGGTGCGGACGGTGCGTGTCGCGGAGTGTCCCATCCATATCGAGACTGTCGTGGAGAGCATCACGCCCAAGGATTGGTTCGCCGTCGTCGTCTGCCGGATCACGGCGATCTTCGTCTCGGACGAACTGCTGCGGGACGGGCGGATCGACACGGCGAAGTGGCGCCCGCTCATCTACAAGTTCAAGGAGTATACGACGACGGGCGAGCGGATCGGTCTGAATTTCGGGTTCAGCGAGTACTGAGATTACAGCACGTCGCGGTACTCCTCTTTGCCCGTCATCATCTTATCGGCGTAGGAGCAGAGCGGGACGATCTTCTTCCCCGCACGGCGCGCCTCGGCGACGATCTCCTCGATGAGGCGGCGGGCAATGCCCTGCCCTCCATAGGCGGGGTCAACCTCGGTATGTGTGATGACCCAGCATCCGTGCGTGTCCTCGATCTCAGCGACGCCGACGAGCTTTTCTTTGTCATAGGCCGCACTGCGGGGCTGTTCCGCTTCAAATACGATCTGCATGGCGATTCCTCCTTTGCCCGTATTGTAACGCATGAGGAATGTGCCTGTCCAGTATGCCGCAGCAGATTATAAGCTGTGCCGCAGGAAATCGGGGGGATTTTCTCGAATACCGGATGCAGGAAAATTTTATCAGCGAAAAGGAGAAAAATTATGGAAAAGAAAGGCTATGCTCTGCTGAGCGATCCGTTCCAAAACAAGGGGACGGCGTTCCGTGCTGACGAGCGCGTGCAGTTTGGACTTACGGGTCTCCTGCCGCCGCATATTGATACGATTGCGGAGCAGGCGCAGCGCATCTATCAGCAGATGGAACGCAAGAGCTCGGGGATCGAGAAGCGCCGCTTTCTGATGGACGTGTTCAACCGCAACCGCCGCCTGTTCTACTATGTGTTTCGTCAGCATATCGCAGAACTTATGCCGATCGTCTACGATCCCGTGATCGCCGAGAGCATTGAGCAGTACAGCGAGCAGTTTATCAACCCGCAGGAGACGGCATATCTCTCGATTGATCATCCGGAGGCGGTCGAGACGACGCTGCGGCAGGCGGCGGGCGACCGGGAGATCCGTCTCATCGTTGCAACGGACGCAGAGGGCATTCTCGGCATCGGTGACTGGGGGACGAACGGTGCCGATATCGCCGTCGGGAAGCTGATGGTCTATACCGCAGCAGCGGGAATTGACCCCGCGTCGGTGCTGCCGGTCATGCTCGACTGCGGGACGAACCGCGAGAGCCTCCTGCAGGATCCGCTCTACCTCGGCAATCGTCACGAACGCGTGCGGGGCAAGGCATACGACGACTTCATCGATGCCTTTGTGCAGACGGCAGAGCGGCTTTTCCCACGTCTCTATCTCCACTTCGAGGACTTTGGACGGCCGAACGCCGCGCCGATTCTGCGCCGGTACCAGAAGACCTATCCCGTCTTCAACGACGACTGTCAGGGGACGGGCATCATCACGCTCGCAGGACTCCTTGGCGCGATGAAGATCACGGGGCAGAAGCTCACGGAGCAGAGATACATGTGCTTCGGCGCGGGGACGGCGGGCGCGGGCATCACGAGCCGTATTTGCCGCGAGATGGTCGAGCAGGGACTCAGCGAGGAGGAGGCGCGCGGGCATTTCTACCTCGTGGACAAGCAGGGACTCCTATTTGACGACATGGGCGACCTGACGCCGGAGCAAAAGCCATTCGCGCGAAAACGCAGCGAGTTCGACCATGCGGATTCGCTCACGACGCTCACGGCCGCCGTGATGGCGGTAAAGCCGACCATCCTTGTCGGCACGTCGACAATGCCGGGCGCGTTCACGGAGACGATCGTGCGAGCGATGGCATCGTGGTGTGATCGTCCGATCATTTTTCCGCTGAGCAATCCGACGGAGCTTGCCGAGGCGACAGCGGAGGACCTCATTCGCTGGTCGGACGGGCGTGCGTTGGTTGCGACCGGCGTTCCGCGTGATCCGGTCTCCCACCGAGGAACGACCTACGAGATCGGACAGGCGAACAACGCACTCATCTATCCGGGACTCGGACTCGGCAGCATGGCGGTCGACGCGAAGCTCGTGACCGATGAGATGATCTCGGCCGCGGCGCATTCACTCGGCGCATTCCTTACGCCTGAGAAAAAGGGCGCTGCCGTCATCCCGCCCGTCACGCGTCTCACCGAGTTCTCTGCCGCTGTCGCTGTCGCCGTCGCGGAGTGTGCCGTGAAGCAGGGCCTGAACCGACGTGCGGCTGCGGATGTAAAGGCCGCTGTCGAGGAAATGGTCTGGAAGGCGGAATACTGACGCATTGAGAAATCCCCCTGCATCCCAAATATGGATGCAGGGGGATTTTGCCGTTCCGATGCCGTAAAGATCAGAAGAAGAATTCGACGCGGCCGAAGAGTTTCGAGACCTTGTCGTCGTTGGTTGTATTTAGGGGGTTCAGATCCTTGCCGTTGAAGTACTTCGCCGAGAGGACGACATTCGGGAACAGAGTGTAGTCCGTCCCGATCTCGATGCCCTTCGAGCCCTCCATTGCGCCGTCGGTAGTCGGCTCGATCGATGCGCCGCCAATGTAGCGATAGGAGACGTATGCGCCCCACGAGCCCTTGTCCTCGGGCTTTGCGCCCTTGTAGTCGTAGCTGACCTGATAGGACTTATTGAGCTTGTTGCCGAGATTCAGATTGTTGTTGCGGGCATAAGCAGCCGAGAGGAAGTTGTTCTTGTCGAAGCTGTATCCTGCGTTCACTGCCCAGACATTCATGGTGTGCTTATGGTTCTTCAGGATCGAAGCCAGGTCGCTGGAGTTCATGCGATAGTAGGCAGCGCCTGCCGTGAGGCGGCCGTTGTACATGAGCTCGATGCCCTGGTAGTTGGCGGGATCATTGGGAAGCTCATCGGAGGTCATGCGGCCTGCCTGCAGCTTGACGCGCAGATCCTTACCGAAGGAGACCTCGGCGCCCGAGAACTCGCGGTCAAAGATGAGCGCGCCCGGCTTTGCGTAGGCCTCTGCCGAGAGGAGCTCCATCTTGCCGAGCTTGACCTGGAAGTTGTCGTAGTCGCCCTGTGCCCATGCACGCTTGAGCGAGACCTTGTCGCTGCCGTCATTGCCGGCATCAGACTTCATCTTGGTCTCGGCATCGAGACGCGCATTGACGTGCCAGTGGCTGTTCACCTCTGCGCTCGGCTCAAGACGGAAGAGCAGGTTGTTGTCGTTTTTCTTTGTCCTGCCGTCAGCATTGCGGCTGAAATCTGCGCGCTCGCTCGTGTAGGTGTACTCGAGTTTGCCGTTCCACTTTACCATGTCCGCGTTGCGCTCGAGGTTCGAGACGCGCACGCCGAGGTTGTTGAGCTCATCCGCGAACTCAGCAGCCAGACGATCGACAAGCGCGCGGTCCGAGGCCGACATATTGCCCTTTGCCATCGCCTTTGCGACCATCTGCGCCATCTCGTAGCGCGTGATGTTGCGGTCGCCGCGGAACGTGCCGTCGCCGTAGCCCTCGATCACGCCGTCCGAGGCGAGCTGGGTTACAGCGTCGTATGCCCAGTGATCGCGCGGCACGTCGCTGAACGGATTTGCCGCAGCAAACGTCGTTCCTGCAGCTCCGATGACGAATGCCGCCGCGAGCGCAGATACGAGAGTTTTCTTCATGGGGAAGCCCCTCCTTTTGAAATCTGCAGGAATGGACATGTCCCGTCCGCCTCTGTTTCCAATGCAGCATTGTGTCCGCGGTGCACGAGCACACATCCGCTCCCTGCGTTAATAATGAATGTATCATCATTATATATAAGTAAAAATCATTGTCAAGCAGAAACTTCCGAAAATAGAAAAATTAATGAGCGCGTCGGAATATATTTGTGCTTCTTACAAAAGAAGGGGCTCTGTGCTATAATGGAGAAAAGAATTTTCGGATTGAATTGATCGGGAGGAAAGCATCATGAATGAATCGATCAAAGCAGTAGAGAAGCTGCATCCCGAGACCGCGTTATCCGATGTCTCTGCATTCGGCAAGGAGACCGCCGCGCGTGCGGCAGAGTTCCATCGGGGAATTCCGGGGTATGAGCCGACCCCGCTCGCAGATCTCGTGCGGCTTTCGGCAGCGCTTGGCATCGGGCGGCTTGCGGTAAAGGATGAGAGCAAGCGCTTTGGCCTCAATGCGTTCAAGGCCCTCGGGGCGAGCTATGCCGTGGCGCGTTATCTCGCGCAGTATCTGGGTCTGCCCGAGAGTGAGATGACCTATGAGAACCTGCAGAAGCCGGCGTACCGCGAGCGTCTCCGCAATGTCATCCTCGTCACGGCGACGGACGGCAATCACGGGCGCGGCGTTGCATGGGCGGCGAAGCTGTTCGGCCTCTTTGCACACGTCTTTATGCCCAAGGGCGGCTCGCCCGAGCGCCTCGCGAACATTCGCGGCCTCGGCGCAGAGGCCGCGTTCACGACATACAACTACGATGATACGGTGCGCCATGCGGCGACGATGGCAAAGGAGCAGGGCTGGGTGCTGATGCAGGACACGGCGTTCGACGGCTACACGGAGATCCCGCTCTGGATCATGCAGGGATATACGACGCTCGCCGCGGAAGCGACGGAGGAATACGGAGAGCTGCCGACGCACATCTTCCTGCAGGCGGGCGTCGGCTCTCTGCCGGGCGCGATCACGGGATATTTTGCGGCGCATTATGGAGCGCAGCGTCCTGTCATCACGATCGTCGAGCCGAACCGCGCGGACTGCCTCTACCGCACCGCCGCTGCGAACGACGGCGCGCCGCACATCGTGACGGGCGAGATCAACTCGATCATGGCGGGGCTCTCCTGCGGCGAGCCGAATCCGCTTGCATGGGATATTTTGAAGGACTATGCCGATCACTTTGTCTCCGTGCCCGAGTGGGTCGCGGCGAAGGGCATGCGCATCCTCGGCAGCCCGACGGGCGATGATCCGCGCGTTGTCTCGGGCGAGAGCGGTGCCGTCACCACGGGGCTCGTTGCCGAGCTCATGCAGAACCGCAGCCTCGACTACCTGCGTGACCGCATCGGCCTGAACAAGGACGCGCGCATCCTCTGCATCTCCACCGAGGGCGACACGGACCGCGCGAACTACCGCCGCGTTGTATGGGACGGCCTGTATCCGAGTTTTTGAGAGAAAAATATTGCAGAACAAAGGGCCTTTGTACCAAGATTTGTTTTGTACAATGTCCTTTTCGCTGTTTGGAGGTGTCGAGATGAATGAAAATGAACGGTACATGCGGAGCGTGGCGGTACGGGACGTGCCGTGGCACAGGCTGACGACGCCCTACGGCAGGGCATCAGAGTTCCCGCGCTTCTTTGCCGTACTGGAGACGATGCGTGATCGTGCGGCGGCGGATGAGGCCCTGTATGAGCTGACCATCCACACGGAGCATCAAAGCACGCTTTGGCATGCGACGCCCTTTGCGATGATTTTTCTCACGCGGATCTTTCGGCGCGCGCTTGAGGAGCAGGAGCACAACGCGACGGCGCGGGACATTGCGGCGCAGCTGCTGGAGCACTTCCTGCTGATCGCCGAATGCGTCCATGACGGCAGCGAAATGGCGCACGCAGATCCGCTGCCGTACTTTTCCGATCTCCTCCGCGAGGAATATCTGTGGTCGAAGGTGTACGATGAGGACGCGGATGAACGGCGCTGGGAGGACGACGACGTTTTCCCCGACGATCTCTTTTACAGCTTTTATTACTATTCTTATCAGGCGCTCCTGTCCTGTCGGAGCGTGCTCGGACAGGCGGAGGGATCGCCGCTCGGCGCGCGGGCAGCGCAGCTGGAGGAGATGCTGCGGAGGCGCTGAGATAAACGCATTCTTTTGTGCGCGGGCAAAAGAGCGTATAGGAAAGGATGGCGGATGATGAAGCGACCATATATTTTCTGCCATATGATGACCTCGCTCGACGGTAAAATCATGGGCTCCTACTATGGGTACACCCGAGGGCGCGGCGGCAGGCGAGGTGTTATATGACATCGCGTTCGGCAAGGACGCGTTTTATCAGCACGAGGGATGGATCTCGGGGCGGGTCACGACGGATGATAACTTCACATTCTACGAATAGCTCGATCTCGATGAAAATGCGTTGCAAGTCTCGGCGGGGGATTTTGTTATCACGGCGGAGCGCCCTATGTATTGTATTATATCTCGCTCGATCGCAGCGGGCGGCTCGGGTAGAAGAGCAATATCCTGCGCTACGGCGATACCGAGGCGCATATCATTGAGGTGTGACGGGGCGTGCATCGAACGCCTATAAGGCGTTCCTGCGAAGGATGAACATCTCGTACATCATCGCAGGAGAGGATGCTCTCGACTGTGCTCTTGCGATGGATAAGCTTTTCCACCTCTTTCACGTTCGCACGCTTATGCTTGGCGGCGGTGGGATACTTAACTGGTCTTTCCTACAGGAGGGGCTGTGCGACGAGATCAGCCTTGTCATCGCCGCTGCAGCCGACGGCACGGCGAAGATGCCCGCCCTCTTTTCGGATGCGGGAGGATTCGCGGAAAACAAAGCGCTTTCACTCCGACTGCTTGGCATTGAGGAAAAGCAGGGCGGCTGCCTATGGCTGCGGTACAAGGTGATGCTCGCTGGAAAATAGAATACGAGACACACAACAACACCCCTGCACAGATAATGTGCAGGGGTGTTGTCATAGACGAAAGTTTTCTTGCCGCATCATGTCAAATAAGGATGTGTACGGGACTTGAAAATGGCGGGCTATGTCAGGGAGTTTTGGATTATTCGAGCGCGTCGTTATGCGACCTGCCGACTGTTCGAAGCTAAGGATTGTATAGTTGTACGCCTTAGCAGCGGCAATCAGCCACGGGTCGGCAACATCAAGTTGAGACCAATGACGAAGTGCGGCGTCGCTGTATTGATCGCTTTGCTGAATGAAGGTGAGGATATTGCCATAGATATTAAGGATCTGCATATCTCTCGTCGAAAGGATATATTCGGTCGGGAGATTGTTTATCCATTTGGCAAGTTCATCAGTTCCTTTCAGCAGCTCATCGCGCACTTTATCCAAAATGACAATCTTGGCTGATGAAATCCTAGGGCTCAGTTGCTGCCAAAAAGAGGGGGCAAAATCAAAAGGATAATAGGCACGGGCAGGTTGTATGAGACTGTTGGCATCAATGAGATATTTTTCGCTCAACTTATATGCCCCCCATCCTTGCTAGTGCGGCTCTGTATGTCTTTCGATTTGTACCTGTCAACCGATAGGCGTCCGTATCCTGTGTAGTTCCCTGAAGGACGCTCCTTTCAAGGGCAGATAGAAAGCGACGATCCAGATTCGACAATAATGTGTTGTAAAAATCGCCTCCAGAACTTTTTTCTTTGTTGGCCCTTGCATTTTTCCAGTGCTGTTTTTGGACTGCCATTAGTTTCATATATAAATCTCGCTGGATTTTTCCATTGTCATATGCACGCCGCAGGATGACAGCCTCACTGCATCGGAAATAATGCGAAGCCCTTTCGACCATTTCTTCCACAGGTACAGACGAATCCCATGTAGATCGAAAATCATCAATAGGAACAAGAAGTTCTGCTGCAACGGCATTACATTTCTGCTCGAGCAGGTTTACATTTTCTCTCGACCAATCGGGATGGTTGAACAAACTGTTTTCCCCGAGCCAAAGATGAGCCGTTTCGTGCAAGAGGGAGAAGAGTCTTCCATTTGGAGCGTCTGTTGTATTGATAAAAATCAGAGGTGCATAGGGATCGACCTGTGTAAATGCCCGAAATTCGTTTATGTTTAGGGGCCTGTGTGTATTAGAGCCAACCTTACCTCCAGTAAAAACAAGGACACCGCAGTTTGTTAGGCGCTCTCTAAACAAGTTAAAATTATCTCCTGCTGTTTTTCCCGTACTATACCAGATGGTTTTTAGTTCAAGTATATGGCGAATGCTCTGTGCAATTTGTATGGCAGGCATATGGAGCCCGTAACTTCCAACAAAGGATAATTTATCCATGCCATCTGCTTGCAGCTCGTCTCGCATCCAATCCTGGATCGCCGCCATCTGATCGAGGACATCAATGAGCTCACGGCTGGGGCGCTTTTTCTTTGTACTGCCCACTGTCCGATATTCGATAAGTGGAAAGACTTCTTTCGGAGGGGTTTGCAGGAGGAAATAACCAAATGGAATATGAGTCTTTTTGCTTATGTCTTCCAGTTGCCTCAGCGTTGGCTGCTTTTCACCGGTCTTCCATGCGTCCAATTGGTGGAGGTCAGCGGGGTCGAGATGCTCCTCTTGGATGTTTTGCAGCACCCAGTCAATAATATTCGAGTGAATTGGTAATGTGATCCCTGCCATGAGAGACACCTCCTTTCAAGAGATTTTCTTCATGATAGCATATTTGGAGCTCGGGTTCCATAGGTATAGAGGAGTAAGTTGTTAAAGTAGTATTTCCATTTCTGTTGAACAACGAAAATGCAAGAGATATAATAAAGAGTGAAATTTCCGTTTATAGGAGCAAGATTAAAGAAGGAAAAAGATAAAGTGAATAGAATATTAAGACTGAGAATCGAAAGAGCGAGGTGAGTTTGTGTCATTGCGGATCAAAGATATTCTCATCAAAGAGACAGGGGCAAAGCGGATGTTCCCGGGACAGCGGCATAGTCTTGATATGACAGAGCGCCCGACGATTGACTACGGGCGGGATGGCGCGACATGGGAACAGTCCGGCGAGACGGAGACTCTGAAGGGCTATCGTGACCTTGCAGCACGATGCGATCAGCTCAAACAGTATCAAGTGGTAGACAGCCTTGCTTATTTTCTGGACGGGTCGCGTCATGTCTACAAGGTCGATGATATTGCCTTTTCGAAAAATAAACGAATCTCGGTCTATCCCGTCCTCGCAGGGCAGGTCGGGGTCGGTTGCTGTAAGCGCAGCAATCGCGTGATGAAGAAGCACCGATTTTCTTTCGAGTGCGTTCTTGCCCTGCCCGACCTCGCCAATGCGGACGGACGGGCAGGGTTTTCGGGTGCGCTTGTGGAAAAGCTCAATGCGGTGGAGATGGCAGGGCGGCGCGGCGTACATTTCAGTCACATCTTTTTCTATGATACCTCCAAACCAAGTGAGGAGTGGAAGCAGATCGGGCGGAACTTTTACGAGAGCCGCGGCACGGCAATGATTCAGGATCGCATGATCTGGCTCGAGCAGGAGATGGTGCGGAATCTTGTGAAGGAGCACGCACTCGATCAGGCGAACTATCTCATCAAGGACGGCTCGCTCGAATACCGAGGGCTGAAGCGTGGGGATGCGGCAAGTGAGAAGGACAAGATGCTGCACCAGGAGCAGTATGAATGGGTACTCGGCGTATCGAAGAACTTTAACCCCGAGGTCTGCAAGGATCAAGACGGCAAGCCGAATCCGGGCTTCATCGCGGAGCTTCCCTTTTGCTGCCGTACGCCCGCCGCGATGTACGAGTGGGGCGGAGTTCGCTATGCCGTCTGGTATCTCCGTCTGCGCGAGGCGGTGCGGACGCGCTCCATCTTTGACGGCGTTGTCAAGGTGGAGAAGATACTGGTCGGGGATGAGGCTGAAAAAGGGATGGACACGGAGCGCATCGATGACCTGAGTGCACGGATTCTGAATGAGCGGAATCCCGTCTGCTACGGGTCAGATTTGCGTTGGGCGAATCATCTCTATCCAATTTACCTGACGGAGCAATTCGTCAAGGCGCAGTACATTCCAAATGAGAGTTTTTTGCAGATGTTTTGAGGTGGCATAATGGCAGGTACTTTAATCGGGCGCGTGATTGCAACGGAGAAACGCCCCACGACGATGGACACATTTACCTTCTGGACTAGCGAGAACGAGAAACTTCATGCGTTCGACATTGTGAAGGTGGAGCACATCGAAGGCTCGTTTTCCTATGGTGTCATTCAGAACATCTCGCACATCACGGATGCGCAGAGCTTTCTGACGAGCTTTATCTCGAGTGACTTCGGCGATGTGGATGTGGAGGGCAATACGGCGCGGCTCGGTATGAACTATGTCGAGGCGGCGGTTTCATACAACAGTAAGGGCATCTATACGCCCGTGCACAGCGGGGCGAAGGTGCGTCGTGCGAGTGTAGACGAGATTACGACGGCGCTCGGTCTGGATGATGTGAAGAATCCGCTCGTTTGCGGCGCGGTTCGAATGTACGCGGACACAGCAGCGGAAATCTCGCTCAATGTCCCGCTGAATGCGAAATTCCTGCTCGGACCGGAGGGCGCACACCTCAATATCTCGGGCATCTCCGGTCTTGCGGCAAAGACCTCCTACGCGATGTTCCTCCTGAAAGCCGCGCAGGAGCGGTACATGAAGGAAGAGGAGGAGTCGGTCGCCTACGTCATTTTCAATGTGAAGGGGAAGGATCTGCTTGCCATTCACGAGGAAAATGATTTCAGTGAGGCAGATGACCCTGCCGTAGAGCGCACCCGTGTGATGACGGAGTATCATGCGATGGGACTTTCGGGCAAGCCGTTTGAGCAGGTTAAATATTACATTCCCTACACGCAGCAGGGCAAGCCCCGCCAGAGCACCTATCTCGGGAAAGTGGAGCAGTCAGAATACGAACACGAGGGAATCCTCAAAAAGTTCAAATACACCTATGAGGACGATAAGGAGAGCATTGAGATGCTCTTTTCCGACATTGACGATCCGCAGCAGACGATGGACGCGATCATCAATAAGATTATTGATGCGACGGATCCAGACTTTTCGGGTCTGTCCAATTGGAACGCCTTTCGGGAAAAGGTGGACGATCTGTCACAGAAGAATACGAAGGAGGACAAGAAGAAGTCCAATGAAATCTCCGTTCTTAGCTGGAGAAAATTTAAGAGAATCATCAACAAGGCAATCCGTAACGATGATATGTTTGCGAGCCGCGTGGTCGATACGCAGGGCGAATGCCGTCTGACGGACGAAATCCGCCGTATTCGGAAAAACGATGTCTACGTCATCGATATTGCAAAGCTCTCGGAGGATAAACAGGCGTTCGTCTTCGGCGATGCGATTCGGGCAATCTACAATCTGAAGCTCGGCGAGTATGATGATGAGCTGGATGAACACAAGCCGCCCACGCGCATCGTGGTCTTCATCGACGAGCTGAACAAATATGCCTCGAAGGACACGCCGAAGTCCTCGGCGATCCTGCGCGAAATCCTCGATGTGACGGAGCGCGGGCGCTCGCTCGGCGTTGTCCTCTTTGGCGCGGAGCAGTTCCGCTCGAATATCCATCCGCGCGTGACGGGCAACTGCTCGACGCACGCCTATGGGCGGACGAATACGATTGAGACGGAGACGAAGGACTACAAGAGTCTGCCACCTGTCTACAAGAATATGCTCACACGCCTCGCACAGGGCGACTACCTCATCCAGAACCCGATGTTCCGTTCCCTGCTCAAGATCCAATTTCCAAAACCGATTTATAAACAATTTAAGGGGTGAGAACGATGGCAGAACAGCAAACTGTCTTTGGTGCGAGTATGCTCGAGACGCTGACGACGGGGATGTACCAAGATCCCATCATCATCTATCGGGAGTACATTCAGAACGCGTGCGATGCCATCGATCAGGCGGTGCGTGAGGGGCTGTACGCAGAGCAGAGACAGGGGAGTGTGCACCTCCTGATTGACCGTGACAAGCGCTATGTGTGCATCGAAGACAACGGTGCGGGCGTCCCTGCGGCGAAGTTCCGCAGCACGGTCGGGGATATTGCCAACTCAGATAAGGAAGCGGGCAAGGACAAGGGCTTTCGCGGAATCGGACGCCTCGCAGGACTTGCCTACTGCAAGCGGCTTGTCTTTACGACACGGGCGGCGGGGGAGACGGCTGTTTCCCGTCTGGAATGTGATGCCGTACAGTTCCGTGCAATGGTGGATGAAAAGGGGCACACTGCCGCAGAGGTGCTTGACGCAGCGTTTTCCTTCTCTGCGGAGGAAGCGAAGAAGAAGGATGCTGCGCATTTCTTTCGTGTGGAACTCTATGATGTGGAGCGCGAGGTGGATGCCCTGCTCGACAAGGAACGGATTCGGAGTTATCTCTCCTTTGTCGCTCCCGCAGCATATGAGATCAGTTTTTATCAGAAAGGCATGGTTACGAAGCATGCCGCAAAGTATGGGGTTCCGCTCGACGAGTACCGCATTATCGTGAATCAGGAGCCGCTTTTCAAGGCATATCGGACGAACTATCATTACAAAGACGGCAAGCATGACGCTATACAGGATCTTGCGTTCAAGGAACTAAGGGATGCAGACGGTACTGTCCTTGCCTGGCTCTGGTATGCGAGAACGGGGTTCTATGCTGCTCTCGCGGGAAAAGACCGCGCACTCGCCGGTATCCGTGTACGCGTCGGGAATATCCAAATTGGTGATGAGGATACCCTGCGTCCCTTCTATCCCGAGGCGCGTTTTGCCGGCTATGTAATGGGAGAGCTTCATGTTCTGCCGTCGGCGGGACTGCGCCCCAATGCGCGCCGCGACTACTTCAACAGCAGCCCGCAGCTCATCGCGCTCGAGGAGGCATTTCGCGAGGTCGCGAAGGAGATTGGCAAGCTCTGCCGTTCCGGCTCTGATATGAACACCTATCTGAATGACATGCGAAAGTATGAAAAAGAAAAAGAGGCGTTCGAGAAAAAGTCCGAAGAAAATCGTTTCCTGGATGCTGTGGCACGTCAAAAGGCGGCGGACAGTCTCAAGACTTCGGAAAAAGCGGCGAAGGTTGCGGAACAAAAGCTGAAGTCCATCGCGGAGATGGCGAAGCAGGAAGATGTCTCCGACATGGATGCGGGTCTTGCGCGGATTGCAGGCGCACGGCTAAGCATACACAAAGAGGAGCTGAAACAGCAGCCGAAGCCCTCTGCGTCGAAGGAAAAGGCACCGCGTCCCCAGAAAGTACAAAATGATAAGGTGCGGCGTACTGATAATTTGTCTGAACTGAGTAAAAAGGAAAAGAAGATGGTCGATAAAATATACCGTGTTGTTGAGAAAACGCTCGCCGATGACCCAGCCGTCGCCGAGCGTGTGATTGCGGCAATCGAGGACGCGCTGCGGTGAGCCGCAAGGTACTCCTACTCGAGCCTGACTACAAGAACAAATACCCGCCGATGCCCCTCATGAAGCTCGCGACCTATTTTCGCAGACGCGGCGACGATGTGCGTTTTTTCAAGGGGGATCTGCGGGATTTTGCTGCGCAGCTGCTCGTCGAGGAACTCTATTGCGCACTGGACAAGCCTGATCTTGCCCGCTACTTTGATGCGTTGAAGCGCTATGTGCGGCGCGGAACAGCATCCATTTTGGAGGATGTGCGCGAGCTCTCGGAGGATCTCGCAGCACAGGAGCTGGCACACGCCTACTACCTGCGTTATAAGCGGCGGGACTATCCGCAGTTCGACCTCGTGGCGGTGACGACGCTCTTTACGTTTTACTGGGCAAAGACGATTGACACCATCAATGATGCCAAGGCGTTTGTGCACCCTGAGGGGCGTCTGCTCGTCGGCGGCGTGGCTGCGACGATTTTGCCCGCGCATATCAAGGAGGAGACGGGGGTTGATCCCTATGTCGGTCTGCTCGACCGTCCCGGCATGATTGATGAGGACGGGGAGGTCATCGACACGCTTCCGCTTGACTACTCCATTTTGGAGGAAATCGACTATACCTATCCCGCGCACGATGCCTATTTCGGCTATATGACGCGCGGCTGCATCCGCAACTGTCCCTTTTGTGCGGTCAAGACGCTCGAGCCGAAGTATAAGGAGTATATCGGCATCGCAGGACAGCTCGGGTATATCGAGGAGCATTTCGGTGCGCAGCGGGATCTCCTGCTCATGGATAACAACGTTTTTGCTTCTGCACGTTTTTTTGACATCATTGAGGAGATCAAGGCGCAGGGCTTTCAAAAGGGGGCGCACTACACACCGTCCAGCCCGTACGAGGTTGCCATTTCCAACCTGCGGCGCGGGCACAATGTGCGCGGCTATCTCAAAAAAATGCTCGCACTCTATGAGGCGATTGCGGGGAAGCTCAAGGATGAGGAGGCGGGGGCGTTCTACCTCGCACGCGAGCGCGCAGGTCTGCTTTATCTCCCCTCGGCAGAGCGGGAGAATGCGCTTGCCTTTGACGTGGTGGCGCGTCCGCTCTACGAGAAATATTTCAAGCGGACGAAGCGAAAGCGTGCGCTGGATTTCAACCAAGGGCTTGACGCACGGCTTGTAACGTCTGAGAAGATGGCGAGACTTGCAGAAACGGCAATCAATCCCCTGCGCATCGCATTTGATCACTACGAGGCGAAGGATGTCTATGTCCGTGCGATTCGGATGGCAGCGGCATCGGGCATCGACCATCTGTCGAACTATCTGCTTTACAATTATGAGGATCAGCCCGAGGAGCTGTATCTGCGGATGCGCATCAATGTAGACCTCTGCGACGAACTGGACGTGGCGATCTATTCGTTCCCGATGAAGTATCACCCGATTCGCGACCCGAAGTATTTCCGTAACCGGGATTTTATCGGCGTGCATTGGAACCGAAAGTTTATCCGCGCGGTGCAGGCGGTTCTTAATGCAACCAAGGGAAAGATCGGGCGCGGACGCTCGTTCTTCGAGGAGGCATTCGGACACGATATCGAAGGTTTCTTTGACATCCTCTGGATGCCGGAGACATTCATCATCGAGCGCATGAGGTACAAGGAGAATCTGACAAAGGAGTGGCGCGCAGCGTTTCTTGCACTCGAGGGGGGGGCG
>NZ_GG749281.1:94348-163682 GCF_000160555.1 Centipeda noxia ATCC 43541 | reverse complement strand
TATCGCTGCAAACAACTTCTCGGAGGAAATTGTGGCACAGGTGGAGAGTGAACAGGTGCGTGAGGTGCTTCGCTACTATCAGATAAAGAAGTAGAGGCTCTTATCCGCAGGAAAACTTGATTTTCAAGCCCGCCCTTATGGCGGGCTTTCTTATGGAATAAAGTTAGAGTAAGGTTCATATATATGGAGAGGGAACTGTTGAATACGCTGTATAATAGCAGACTTTTAGGATGTTTTGGGCGAAAAGGTCTTATATAAGCTTTTCTTATGAAACGGCATCTATTTTCAAATTGCTTCCCGCTCCGATCGGGTATAGAATGAGCACAGAGTTCAGGAAACGAGAATAGGAGGATCGATATGGCCAAGAGTCTGATTGTATATTTTTCGCGCAAGGGACAGAATTATTCGAACGGGAGCATTAAAAGCCTTGCGAAGGGGAATACGGAGGCTGTCGCGGAGATGATCGCGGCGGCGGTGGGCGGCGATCTCTTTGAGGTGGAGCGCACGGAGCCGTATCCGGAGAACTATGACGCCTGCACGCGGGAGGCACAGCGGGAGGCGCAGGAGAAGGCACGCCCCGCGCTGGTGAAGTATCTCGACAGCATCGATGCCTATGACACGATCTTCGTCGGCTATCCGAACTGGTGGGGGACGATGCCGATGCCCGTGTTCTCCTTCCTGGAGCGCTATGACTTCACGGGCAAGCGCGTTGCGCCGTTCTGCACCCACGAGGGCAGCGGACTCGGCAAGAGCGAGAAGGATGTGCGCACGACATGTGCGGGCGCCGAGGTGGGAAAGGGCCTCGCGGTCAAAGGCTCGCAGGCGGCGGAGTCGGCAGCGTCCGTGACGCGCTGGGCGAAGGCGGCGGCGGAGCGGGCATGATCCTTTGCAAAAGGAAATGAGGGAAACAGCTTGATCAAGCAGATGTGATACTTCCAGGCAGTGGTGCGTCTCGGGAGTTTCACAGAGGCGGGAAAGTTTTTCTGCCAAAAGAACTTTGTATAGAAGTGGCTTACGGATCTAGGCTTTATCGGAACGTAAATAAATCGCGGCAACCAAAACCCCCGAGGACTTCCTCGGGGGTTTTGATTGTATTCTGCTCAGTGACGCAGCCGTGAGAGCCGCTCACCGGCATTCTGCTGCGGCAATGCCGGCTTGTTACTTCTTCTTGTCCAGATCGCCGAGGTCGAGGTTCTGTGAGGAACGCACGAGATCGTTGAAGTCGTCGATGACCTCGTTGGCATCCTCTGTGCCTGCGACATAGCTGCGGAACGTGCCGATGAAGCGGTTGAGGTTGGACTTGTAGGAGCCGAGCGCCGGCACATCCGGCACTTTGGCCGCGAGGTCGTTGATCTCTGTGATCTTTGCCTCGGCGGCGGCCTTGTCGACGGCATCACTGTCCATCATATCCGCGAGCTCGCGCGTCTTGATGCTCAGCTCGATGAAGTTGGCGGCGTTCGTGCGGCCCTCCTTGCGCATGTCCTCGAGCTGGGCGAGGCGCACTTCCTTGAACCGTTCCGTGACGACGGCGTCGAACTTGTCATACGCCGGTTCGAACTTGTCATAGAGAGGGAGGAACTGCGCCGTCATCTTCGCAGCCTCCGCGTAGTCGTCCGCCAGGTAGCCCTTGGACGAATAGTAGCTGTCCATCTTGTCCGCGAGCGGGGCGAGGTCGTTTAGGATCGCGAGCACGGCATCCGCCTCCGCGTCGATGTCCTTGAAGACGCCTGCGGTCTGCGGATTCGCACGCGCCTCTTCGAGATCTTTCTTCAGATCGGAGAAATGCGGGAGCGCGATGCTGGTCTGGCGTTCGCCGCTGCGCAGCTTCTCGAGCGAGGGGGTGATGGCGAAATCGAAGGTGACGATGATATGATTGTATTTGTTGGTTGCGTCGAGATAGGGGGCGATGGCGTCTACTTTGTCCTCGGTCGTATTGCCCGCGAGGAGCCCGTTGATGCCGGATGCGGCGGATTCTCCCTTGTCATCGCTGCCGAAGCAGCCCGTGAGGAGTGCAGCGGGTGCGAGCAGGAGACCGCCCACCATGAGAACGGAGAGGGCGCGGCACATCGGATTCTGAGACATGAAAATCCTCCTTTGTTTGCAGCAGGCTGAGAGCGCAGGACTGCGCATTTAAACTACATTAGTACTGTTGCTAGTATAGCGCAGCAGCATATTTGTGTCAAACCGGAGAAAAAGCCGCTGTCGTCTGTGTGATTCCGATGAGATGCGGTACCGATCAGTGTATGGCTCAGGCTGCCTGCTGCATTGAGCCGCGGATGATCTCCGTGATGATCTGTGTCCAGTTGATGCCGCGCGTGTTTCCGTCCCGGCGTGTCTGCTCCGCTTTGTGCTCGGCGCGGCGCAGTCTCATCCAGAGTTCGTCGTCGCTCTTGTCCGAGGCGTCCCATGCGCTCTGCAGCTCGTCTGCGGCCTCCTCGTAGCGTCCTGCGTCGTAGTAGATCTGACCGCGATACTGATGCAGGCGCCAGATGGGATAGAGTTCATTCGTGTGCGGCGTGCGTTCTGCCGCGGCAAAGTCCGCGAGCGCGAGCTTGTCGCTGCGCAGCTCATAGTATGCGCGTCCGCGCAGATAGTAGGCGTAGGAGCGCGCGCTGCCCGTGACGCTCGGGTCGTCGATGAGCAGGGAGAGGTCGGCGATGGCATGTTTCTCCTCGCCGCGTTGGATCATCGCTGCCGCATCGTCAAAGATGCGCCCGAGGCTGTAACTCTGCTCGAGCTGTGCGCCGATCTCGGCCTTTTCCGCGCCCTGCGCACGCTCATAGCGGGCGAGGAGCGCATCGTTCTGGCGCTTCAGGTCGTCGCGTTCTTTCTGCAGACGTGCGAGCTCCGCTTTGTTCTGTCCGAGCGCCGCGAGATCAACCTTTGACGTATCTACCTCGCAGACGAGGTGCACGCGGTAACGCCATGAGTCGCCGATGAGTTCGGGCGTCGTCTGTTCTCGGATGACGCGCAGCACCGTGCCTGCAACCATGCGCACCTCGTCCTTGGTCAGCGTGAGGTTCTGCGTCTCGGTGTATGTCTCAACGTAGACGCCCGCCTGCTCGGTTGCCGAGCGCATCGCCTCCTGTCGTGCGGCGTCACGGGCGATCTTCGGCGAGTCGTTGTCGCCCATGACGTAGATTCCCTCCGCCTCGATGGTCTGCGGCGCGGCAGCGGCATCTGAGGCCGCGGTGAGAAAGAACAGCGCGCACAGCATAGCGGCGCGCAGCATGTGTTGTATCATTCATTTCACTCCCTGATCACTGGGGGGCTCTTGCGAGGATCCCCCATAGAGATACATTCGTATTTTATTTCGTATTGTTCCAAAACTTCCTTAAAGATGCGTGAAATAAGGATTAGTCCCTCATAATGTTCGTCGCCCGAAAAGCACAGAAAAATTTTCTGCCAGGGTTGACAGGACCGCCGCCCTCGGTTATAATTCCACTATCGCCGATGGGGCGGTAGTGCTGATTTAGCTCAGTTGGTAGAGCAGCTCATTCGTAATGAGCAGGTCGTAGGTTCAAGTCCTATAATCAGCTCCATTTGAACAGCGAAGGCTTCCGAGAGATCGGAAGCCTTTTTATCATTATGAGGGGGGCTTTGCAATGCAGGGGCGTGTCTATTTCTATGCGGTCAGCGCGGTTGTGATCTGGTCGACGCTCGCGGCGACGGCAAAGAGCCTCCTGACGACGATTCCGGCGTTCGGGGCACTCTTCCTGAGCAGCCTCACCGCACCTCGGGGAAGAGCTGAGCAGCGCTCCTCGCGCTCGTGCTCATCATGGGCGGGATCCTGCTGCAGAATGTGCGGCGGAGGTAGGGGGCTTTTTTATGTCGGTGCTGATTTTTACAGAGGCTAGGAGGTCATCTGCGTGATCGGCAATCGTATTGTCGTGCGCGTCATAGACTAACTGGACGAGCCAGATATCGTCTTCATCAGAGATGAAAAGGGCGTCTGCGATGAGGTCCCGTCCATCTTTCTGAAAATATATGCTGAATCGATGTGCCGGATTGCCGCTTTGTATCAGTGATTCGTCGCGGCGCACCTCCCAGACCCTCGCCCCTTTCAGTGCTGTCACACTGTCCCTGAAGCCTGCAATTGTCGTGTTAAATCGCTGTTCGATGGTGGATTCCCGTTCTGCAGGAGATGGCAGGAAATGGGAGCCCATTACAACGAGCGGCAGAGGAGCACCGTTGTTTTGAAAGGAAGAGTTGATAAAAGTAGTGGGGCCTGTGTAGCTGGGATGGTAGGAGAATGGCTGCGTGTATTGCGGAAGATTCATCGCCAGTATAGCGTCGTTGTGGTGAAATTTTGTTTCTTTCACACGGAGCAGAGAACGTAACGCAGCACCATCTTCTGCTGATGTTGCTAATAATATGGAATCCGTATCCTGCTCTATCCGTAATTCTGCTGTATCAATATCGGGCTTCATTTCTGCCGAGACGGTCGGCATGAACAGGAGTACGGCGCAGATGGTCAGTGCATAGATTGTTTTGATGGACATAACAGGCTTCCTTTCGTGTGCCCCGGGCACTACGGCTGAAATGAAGTCGGTTGGTTGGCGCAGATTTTTTGTCTGAACGAGATGGGCAACTGGATACGTGCTTCCCTTTCGGTGATCCATGTATCTGTCTTGCCGCGGATGAGCAGGATCTCAGTGATGATGTTTTGGCCATGATGGAGCGACCGCACGGTCAGCCGCCGTGCGGGACAGCCGTTCTGATGTTGGCATTCGTCGCGGAGAAATTCTCGCTTCCCTGCGGGGCGGTCAGAATGCCATGGATCGCCCGGCGGCATGAGCGCTGAGACTGCGGCGGTGGAAGCTCCTGTTTACTTCGATGTGCGCGGTGCGCTGAAGATAGAGACCCTCCCGGGCGAAGCGGATGTGAGGATGGTGTCGATGCTCTCACCGAGTTCTTTCTCGCTCGGCGCGGATGTGTAGACGGCCTCGATGTTCCACTCACCGCGGTCCGTGAGGATGATCAGCGTGTCGTAGATCGTCTGCGATGCATCGCCTTCGGTGCGGACTTGCGTCAGACGTCTTGCCAGGCGGCTGTCGATGGTGAGTGTCTCGTCGCGTGTGGTCTGCGTGCCTGTGGGACGCGTATGCTCCTTGGTGTAGCGGGCAACGCTCTTTTTCAGCTGTTTGGGGCTCGTCGGATCATACTGAGCGGTGCCGGTCGGGTTGGCGAAGGGAATGTGCGTGACACGCAGCGTCAGCGCATGGTCCTTATATGTACCTTGAAAACTTTCGCAGGAAAAGACCTGCTGACCGGTCTCCTTCCGCTCCGCTTTGAACGTGCCGGGCGGGAGCACGAGCTCCAGCGCATCGCCACGGTCCGTGAACGTTGACGCGCGCAGCTCAAGCAGGAGCGGATTGACCGCGACCTCTGCGTGTGCCGTTCCGGCAAGCAGAAAGAGCATGAGGATCAGAATGTGTACAAGAAATTTTCGGCTGAACATGGGAACGACCTCCTTTGCATATGCGTACTGCATCCGATAGGAACAGCGCGCGGATGTGGATATTATTTTTCTTCGCTTTTGCTGATCGTTACGGTAGATAGAAGACTGTCTGCGTGGTAGGGGATGATCGGATCACTGGTGTCGTACATCAGCTGGATGCTCCATATGTCGTCTTTGAAGGAAAGAAACAGGGTGTCTGTGATGATTTCCCGTCCGTTTACCAATGATCGTATCGTTAGTCGTCGTGCCGGAGAACCGTTTTGCTGCAGGGATTCATTGCGCTGTAGTTCCTTCTCTTGCAGCTTTGCAGATGTCATGATGCTGTCGAGAAATCCCGCAGCTATTTCGTCCAAGCATTGGTCCGCCGTTTTTGAGGCCGCGTCTGACGCAGGAAAGAAGTGGGTGAGTAACATGGCCAACGCCAGAGGCGTTTTGTAGTAGTTCGCGAATTGATTGTTGATAAAGACGGTGTCGCCGTTGCGAAGATGCTGTTGGACGAACGGTGTATTCGTCGAGGGGATGTCCATCGTTAGGACAGAGCCGCGGTCGTGGAATTCGCCGATTTTGACGGACATAACGGGGATGGTCGGCGCAGGGAGATGACGTACCTCCTCCGGCGTTTCCTCTGCACTGGCGTATGACTGGATTTCCGCATCCACCGGTGCGCAGACAAAAAAACATAGGAACGTAAGACACAGCGGTATCATTTGTCGGAGCATTAACGAATTCCTTTCTCTAACGAAACGCAGCTGAAATGGAGTCGGTTGATCGGCGCAGACGTTTTCGTCCGCATGAGGTGAAAAGAGAGACGCACAACAAGGGCTGTGTGGAGAATTTTCCGTCGAAGCATGGAAAAATGTGTCAAGGGCGGCTGCCTAAATGTATCTGTGATTTTCTTGGCAGGTTCCTATGCGCCGATTTTTATGGAGGATAAGAGAACGGGAACAAGCTCCGCCAGTACAGTGTCCTCTGCATAAAAGGTCAGCTCGGCGATCCATGTATCTGTCTTGCCGCGGATGAGCAGGATCTCGGTGATGATGTTTTGACCTTGATAGTGCGCCTGCACGGTCAGCCGCTGTGCAGGGCAGCCGTTTTGGGATTGGACGTCGTCGCGGAGGATCTTTTTCTCGCTTCCCTGCGGGGAGGTCAGGATGCCTTGGGTCAGCAGCGTCGTTTGTTCGTTCAGACGCTCCTCCATGGATCCGCTCGTTTGCCCTGCGTCTGTATCGGGCGTATGGATCAGCACGGCGGACAGGGCAAGAGGCGTGTCATCGTGTGAGAATCGGTTGCTGGTGAAGAATGTGCCCTCCGTGCGCGAGGTGTCGACGGAAAACGGCACCCCAGAGGTTGGCAGCTGCATTGTGAGAGCGCTGCCGCGGTCGCGGAGTGTTGTCGTGCTGAGCGCGGGGGAAGATGCATCGCTGTTCTCAGCGGCTCTCTTTGTGAACTCGATGGGCTGTATGCCGTCCATGTGAACGCGAGGCACTGTCGCCTCGGCAGAGCTGAGTTTGACAGAGGTCAGTATCGTGTCGATACGCCTTTCCTGCTGTGCGCTCGGGGCGTGGCACAATATACTGATGCGCCAGATCCTCCCCTCGTCGGCAATGAAGAGAAAGTCACGCCGTGCAGCACCCCCGTTATAGGAGAGGCTGATCATCCATGCAGGATGTTTGTCCCGCGTGAGCAAATATTCGCGGATGATGCGGGGGGCGGAATCGGATGCGGGGATGGTGGAAATAAAATTGTGCGCATAGTCGGAGAGCTGATTTATCGTATCGCCGTCCTTGGAAAAGGCGGCATTTTCTTCCCAGGAGATTCCAATGTAGAGGGCATCACGATCCCCTGACGAGAATGTGTTTCCGACAAATCCAAAATCGTTTCCCTCCGGTTTCGTCGAAAAACGTCCCAGCTGGCAGTATTCCAGCGGCGGCAGATCGATGGTGAGGCGTGCGCCGAATCCCTCCAGTGTCGTTGCCTGCAGAGCTGCTGCCCACGGGTTGGTCTCTGTCTTTTCCTGTGCCGAGACCGTTGCCGCAGCGAGGAGAAGAGCGCAGACGGTCACTGCGAGAATCTTTCTGATGGACATGGAAACCACCTTGTTTTGTGTCTGATGATGCTGTGTGCGCGCCGTACGCTTGGTGTTCGGATCAGTGTACCTCCGGCAGCGCAGCATGCAGCACATCACCGATCGGTTCGCGGATGACGAGCTCTGCGCGGCGGTCTGCACGCGTCTCGCTCTTGTTGATGAGGACGAGATGGTCGCCGCGGAAGTAATCGATCAGCCCCGCTGCGGGATAGACAATGAGCGACGTGCCGCCGATGATGAGCGTGTCCGCCGCACGGATCGCGGCAACGGCCCCTTCGATCGTTGCGGTATCGAGACTTTCCTCATAGAGCACGACGTCGGGGCGGACAGTGCCGCCGCAGGAGCAGTAGGGGATGGGTGTGTGCTCCATGATGTAGTCGAGCTCGTAGTGCGCGCCGCAGTCCATGCAGTGCGCGCGGCGGATGGAGCCGTGCAGCTCGTAGACGGTCTTGGAGCCAGCCGCCTGATGGAGCCCGTCGATGTTCTGCGTTACGATCGCTGCGAGATGCCCGCGCCGCTCGAGCTCTGCGAGCGCGGTGTGGCCCAGATTCGGCGCAGCATCGAGATAGACGAAGCGCCGCCGGTAAAAGTCGAAGAACTCCTCCGGATGCGCCATGAGAAAGCTGTGCGACGCCATCTGTTCAGGACTGAACTCCTGATGCAGCGTCTCACTGTATATCCCGCCCGCGCTGCGAAAGTCCGGAATGCCCGACTCGGTTGACATGCCCGCCCCGCCGAAGAAGACCGCGCGGCGGCTTTGGCTGAGGATGGTGCGAAGTTTTTCGATGGAATCCATGATTGTCCTCCTCTTGGAATCCAGTATCCATAGATGGGAGTTATTTTTCTGTATCTTCGCCGATGCTCACAGAGGAGAGGAGGCGAGGAAGGAGATCGACCGTATTCGTATCATCGGCATTGCAGTCAAATTGAACGAGCCATGCTCCCGATGAATCGCCAATCCACAGGATTTCGACAATGGTATCTCTCTCGTGTGTGAATACGCTCATCGTCAGGCGCCGTGCGGGAGAGCCATTCTGTTTTAGTGTCTCGTTGCTGAGGATCTTGACATTGCGCATGAGGGGCGATGTCTGGTAGGAGAGGATGGTGCGGTCAGCGTCATCTTTGAAAGGTTCGGCTGTCGTCTGTGCCTTGCCTGCAGGAGCAGGCATATGCGTGAGCAGCGCTGTAAGGCGCAGCGGCACATCGCCGTTTAAAAATTTGTCATTGACAAATAGGGTAATGCCGCCCCTGAGCCTATAGATATCAAACGGACCATTAATGAGCGGTACTGACATCGTGAGGGCGGAGTCCTGGTCACGGAATCTCAGGTGTTCTGTCGCCAATGAAAATCTTGAGCGGCTGACCGCATCCTCGGGAACCGGCTGGACTGACGTCGTTTTGGGAAGGGGCTTTTCTGCGTGAACCTGACTGCATGGGGCCAGGAACAGGAGAGGCAGGAGAACGAGACTCAGCAGGAACAATTTTTTCAGCATGATAGATCCTCCTTTATTCACATTCTACCGAAAGTAGGAGCGAAATGCAATGCGCTCATGCAGCAGAATCAAAAACGGCGCATCTCCACGATGAGACACGCTGTTCCTACGAGCATTATTGCCGCAATCAAAAGTGACAGCCTTTCAAAAAGCGTCACGTGCATCACCTCCCTAAAGAGAGCCTCCCAACATTCACCAGCTGCTGGGTAATATTATAGTACATACTTTTGCTGCTTGGAAGCACAAAAGAAGAGCAGACAGATTTTGTCTGCTCTTCTTTTATTGCTGCGTATGGTTAGAAGTTATACGTCCCGCCGAGGATGAAGTGGCGACTCGGTGCCGCATAGCCGCCCAGGGGCGACCAAATAGACGGTGTTGCACCCATGGATTCATACGATTCATCGGTGAGGTTGACGCCCTTCAAGTAGATCTTGAAATCCTTCGTCACATGATAGTTTACGCCGAGATCAAGCGTCAGATAGCGAGAGTCGGTATAGTGTACCGTGCTGCGTCCTGTCACATAGTTGAGGTCGAGATCCGCATCCCATTTTCCCTGCGTGTAGGAGACACCGAGATTGTAGCCGTTCGGGCATGTATTCGTCCGAAGGAAGTCCTTGGCGGGATCGGTGGAGTCGACATGCGCATAGCTGTATGCCGTGCGGATTGTCCAGTGGTCGTCGGCGCGATAGCGCGTGCTGAGTTCGAGTCCGCGGCGGTATTCCGTATCGACGTTCTCGTAGTGACCCGGATTACCGCCCGTTCCGTTCACCCAGTTGAGCGCATTCTTTAGCTTGCTCCAGTAGATGCTGGCAGAGACGTTCCACTTGCGCGTGATTTGACTGTCCGCGCCAATGGTGAAGGTGTGGGATTTCTCCTGTTTGAGATCAGGATTCCCAATCCAGAAGGGCGTTCTTGCATAGCGCATCTTGAGGGACGGATTGTTGACCGCCTGCCCCCATGAGATATAGGCGTGCGTTTTGCGGTCGAACTTCTTGTTGAGGCTGATGTGCGAGGTGACATCCGTGCCGAAGTCGTTGTGGTTTTCGAGGCGCGAGCCGAGCTTCAGCGAGTAACCGCGCCCGAGCTGCCAGTCATCTTCGAGGAAGAGCGCCTTTGTGACGGCGGATACATCCATCGGGACATTGCCGCTCATCTCATGAATTTTCTCCTGCGACCAGAGGAAGCCGCCGATGAGCATATTTTTATCGTTCAGCATCCACAGCTTTTGCCCCTCAAAGGCGTTGCGGCGCAGGTGGTGATCGTACTGCGAATTGAATCCGCCGACCGCAGTTGCTTCATTTCGATAGAAACGCATGAAGGTGCCCTCGCCCTCCTTCTCCGAGCCGAACATATAAGTGATGCCGTAGCCCGTATCGACGATGTCTGTGCGTCCTTGATACATGGATGCACCGGTTCGCGGATTGCTCAAAAGAACGCCGTAGCCGTCGTCCGCCTCGTGGCGACTGAACTCGAGGCGCAGGCGGTCATTGCCAAGGATGCGGTCAAATCCGACGTTGTAGTCCGTGCGGTTGATGTCACTGTTCTCAAAGGTGCGCTTTTCGCCATAGGCGTTCTTATATTGGAAGTCCCTGCGGCGCTCATGCGCGATGCCGACCTTGATGGTGTTCTTTTCATCGCCGCCGCTGACGTTCACCCCCGCACGCTTTTCGCCCCACGAGCCAAGCTGCATGTTGAAACTGCCGGACGGTTTTCCCGTCGTTGGACGCTTTGTGATGATGTTGATGACGCCCGAGACGGCACGCTCACCGTACAGCGAGGAGTTCGGCCCACGTACGATCTCGATGCGCTCCACGTCGCCGATGGCGATCTGATCCACATCGACGGCGTTCGTGTCACCGCTGACGACGAGGTGATCCCAGTTGACCTTCTTGCCGTCCACCATGACGAGGACGCGCGAGTCGCCGTTGATGACGGGATAGGCGGCAAAGCCCTTCTGCACGACGTTGATATTTGCGCCCTTCAGTGCATCGGAGACGCTCTTGTAGTTGCCGCGCTCGATCTGTTCTCCCGAGATCAGCGTGACATCTGCCGGCACGTCACTGATCGTTGTTTCGCTACGGCTTGCGGTGATTACGATCGCGTCCGTCTCGTAGGTTTGTGTGCTCTCGTCCGTCGTTTCCTCCGCACTCGCCGACGGAGCGGCATACGCCGTTACAATCGTCAGTACGCCCGTGATGAGGCCGCTTAATACCGATTTTTTCATCTTTTTATCCCTTCCTTACTCACCTTCAAGGGCATCTAGCCCTCTTGCTATATCTTCCAGCGCTGTGATGCAGCGTCCGTTCCCGTTGTTGACATCGGAAAAATTCACGACAATGATGCGGTTCTCCCGCACGGCTTTCATGTTTTGGAGGTTGACGTCCGCACGCAGCTCCGCGCGCGCTTCTTCCGGCGGTATGTCCCGCGGATTCACGCAGATGATAACGTCGGGGGCAAAGCCGAGCACGCGCTCGGGGCCGACCGCACGCATCTGACGCGTGACGACGTTGTCCGCGCCCGCCTTGCGCGCAATGTCGTCGATGATGTAGGCGGGGGCGTACATGCTGTAAAGACTGTTTCCATGCGATTGCAGGATCATTGCAGAAAAGCGTTTCCCGCGTACAGCGGTGTGGTCTTCGACGGCAGCAACGCGCGCTTTTAATGCTGCGATATAGTCCGCGGCACGGTCCTCCGCGTCGAAGATGTGTCCCATATCCGCGATGAACGGATAGACTGTCTCCTCGAGCGTCGGCGCTCCCCTGCGCACGGTGGCGGGCACAATGTACGCACCGACACCGTGATCGAAATAGGAGTACACATCGCCGAGCGCCTCGGGGGTGAAGTGGTGCGACCAGCCAATGATGAGATCGGGGGCGAGTGCAACAACCTCCTCGCGGCTCGGCACATAGGGCGCGGCGAGAATCGGCAGTTCCGCATAGGCGTCTGCATACGCAGGCGGCTCCTTCCCATAGGGCGCGGTCGTGCCGATGATCCGGCGCTCGAGACCGAGATCGATCATGAGCTCCGTCGCGCCCGGATAGGAAACGAGCACGCGTTCAGGTGTATGGGCAAGTGTGAACGTCGCAGGGCGTCCCTCGCTGTCCGATGTCGTGTAGGAAATTCCGCCTGTATGCGGTGCTGCTGCCTGCGTCCCGCGCCCATCGGTGAGGGACAGCCAGAGGATGAGCGCGGCGAGCGCGAGGAGGGGGAGGAGATGGAGCATATGGGAGATGCAGCGGAGTACTTTGCCGCTCGTCTGCGCGCGCTTCACGTCATCTGCTCCGTGCGGTAGTCGACGAGCGGAAGTCCCGCCGCATCGTGGGTGACATTTGCGCGTACGCTGTAGATATGTGCGAGCATGTTCTCCGTGATGATCTCCTGCGGCGTGCCGATACGCTCGATGCGCCCCTCCTTCATGACGACGAGGAGGTCGGCGTACATCGCCGCGAGATTGAGATCGTGCAGTGCTGCGATCACGCCGATGCCGAGCCCTTTGACCAGCTCCAGGATATGCAGCTGGTACTTGATGTCGAGATGGTTTGTCGGTTCATCGAGGATGAGCAGCTGCGGCTCCTGCACGAGACAGCGCGCAAGCATGACGCGCTGCTGCTCGCCGCCCGAGAGCTCGTTGAAGCTGCGCTGTGCCGCGCCCGCCATGCCGACGCGCTCGAGCGCGGTGCGTACGAGCGCGAAGTCCGCCGCCGTGTCCTCCTCGAAGCTCTCCTTATACGGCGCGCGTCCCATGAGCACGATCTCCTCGACGCTGAAGTCGAAGTCGACAGCATGGAACTGCCCCATGACGCCGATCTTCTGTGCTGCGGCGCGCAGAGGAATCCCGTCAATCGGCGTGCCGTCCATCGTAACTGCGCCCTCCTGTACGCGGTGGACGCGGTAGAGGTGCTTGAGGAGCGTCGATTTGCCGCAGCCGTTCGGCCCGAGGAGCGCAACGAAGCGGTCGGCCGGGAGGTCCGCGGTGATGCCGCGGAGGATTTCCTTTGCGCCGATGCGGAAATGCAGGTTCTCAATGTGGATCTCCTTCATCGCGAACCCCCAAAATTCCCGCCGCTGCCGAAGAGCAGCTTCATGAAGAGGGGCGCGCCGATGAGCGCCGTGATGATGCCGATCGGCAGATCGCCCGCGGGCAGCAGTGTGCGCGCGAGGAGGTCGGCGATGACGAGAAAGATCGCCCCGACGAGGAGCGCCGCCGGCAGCAGACGACGATGTGAGGCGCCCGTAAACGAGCGCACGAGATGCGGGACGACGAGTCCGACGAAGCCAATGATGCCGCAGGTCGCGACGAGGACACCCGTCAGCAGGGCGAGAAGTCCCATGTAGAGGCGGCGCTTCGCGCTCGCGTCGATGCCGAGCGTGACGGCGAGCTCCTCTCCGAGCAGCAGCACGTCGAGCGTACGCAGCTGCGAGAGGAAGTAGACGGCGAGCGCGGTGACGATGAGGACGGGCAGGAAGAGGCTGTGCCATTTTGCATCCGCGAGGCTGCCCATCGTCCAGAACGCGGCCGACTGCATGCCCTCCGCATCCGCCGCCATGTAGACGATGAAGTTCGTCACCGCAATGCACAGAGCGCTGATCGCTGCACCCGCGAGTACGAGCTTCACCGTCGAGACGCGGCGATGCATCCCTGCGAGTATGAGTACGGCGAGCGTAGCGAGGATTGCGCCGACGAAGGCGCAGCCCGGCACACCGAACGGGATCGCCGCAGAGCCGATGAGGATCGCGAGCGTTGCGCCGACGGACGCGCCCGAGGCGATGCCGAGGATGAAGGGCTCCGCGAGCGGGTTCTGCACGCTCGCCTGCATGACAACCCCCGCGAGCGCAAGCCCCGCGCCCGCTGTCATCGCAAGCAGGACGCGCGGCACGCGCAGCGACCAGATGATGTCCGTGACGGCAGGATCGGCGGCGGGGACGCTGCCCGTCAGCTTTGCCGTGATGATAGCGAGTGTATCGCCGGCAGGGATAAAGACGCTGCCCGCCGATACAGCAAAGACGGCGGTGAGGACAAGCAAAGCAGCGAGTGCGGGCGGTGATGTGAGCAGCGATCGAATATGCACGGCGACCTCCTTTCTGTGTTTGTTTTGAGAAGCACTTAAAGACGAATTATATTCACTTTTGCAGAATACGGTATTTCAGAGATGCTGTCAATGAAAATCTTTCGCAAATACTATAATAGATATATTCTTGCAGATTAGAGGCATTCCAGCGCACAAAAAAACCGCCTGCACCGCATGGGTGCAGACGGGAAAGGGAGGCTGGGGCAATGTTGATGTTATGCGTCGAGGTCGATGTCGAGGATGCCCGCTGCGTAGGAAGCCGCCTCATAGCGCTGAATGAGTACATGGATGTGTCCGTTGGCATCCATATAGATGTCCTTGGGCGCGGTCTCGAGCTTTTTGAAGTCCTTGGCCGCGCCGTCTTTCGGCTCGGCGAGGCGCTTGTTCAGTGACTCCAGCGTGTAGCGTGAAGCATGTTCTTTCCGATCCGGCAGCTGCTGCACGTCGGCGAGGGTGAGTGCCTTGCCGTCGGACAGACGGAAGATATAGCCGTGTGCATAGGACATCGGATGCGCCGCTCCCTCCTCGGATATGAGTTGGTTCGTCTTCAGGCTGAGCAGATCGTCGCTGCTCTTTGTGATCTCGTAGCTCATCTTTGCCGTGGGCGGCTTGCCCGCAACGCGTGCGGCGTCGATCTCCTGCATGAATGCCTTCACATCGTCCTCGATCACCGTATTGATGCGCTGCTGTGCCTCAGGCGCATCGGCCTTTACGACGGGATAGGTGAGCGTCGCACCGTCGCTGGTCTCCTGTCCGTCCGTGACAGTCGCCATCGCAAAAGCCGCGCCGGAAAGCATCGTCGTCATCGCCGCGGTAAGCGCCGCAGCGCGCAGAGTTCTCTTCATCATGGTTCCTCCATTTGTTCTTCTGTTGATTGCTGACGAATGATAGTGTAGCAAAAGTAATGGGGAACGGCGTAAGGATGGGATTATATATTGGTAAAAATCTGCAGGCGCATGATTTCTTGATTTTTGGAAGAGGCGTGTCTATAATGAAAAACAGCTGACATGGGCCGCGCGCGGTTCTTTTTCGATCGGAAGTGCGGATGATGAACTTTCGGGATGATTTTCTGCGGGACAGCGCGGTTCCAGTACCGCCTGCGGAGGGAGGACGATGAAATGAAGACGATCGAAATGCTCATTGGCGGCGCATATGTTTCGGGGGAGAGCACGCTGCCCGTCTGTCACAAGGCGACAGGGGAGCAGATCGCAGCGATTTGTACGGCGGGAGAGGCCGAGGTGCGGGCAGCCGCAGATGCGGCAGAGAGGGCTTTCCGCGAAGTGAAGCTCAGTCCCTATGAACGTTATGAGATCCTCATGCGGGCGGCAAATCTCATGCGCGAGCGCCGCGAGGAGTTTGCGGAGGCGCTTTCTGCCGAGGCGGGAAAACCCATCCGCGACGCGCGCGGCGAGATCGACCGCGCCTATCAGACGCTCATCCTCTCGGCAGAGGAGGCAAAGCGTCTGCATGGTGAGACGGTGCCGCTTGCGGGAGCGCCGGGCTGCGCAGGCCGCATGGCATTTACGATCCGCCGCCCGCTCGGCATTGTCTGCGCGATCACCCCGTTCAACTTCCCCGTCAATCTCGCGGCGCACAAGATCGGCCCGGCCCTTGCGGCGGGCAATACCGTCATCTACAAGCCCGCCTCGGCAACGCCGCTCACGGCAGCGCTTCTCTGCGATGTGTTTCAGGAGGCAGGGCTTCCTGCGGGGTGCCTGAATCTCATCTACGGCGAGGGCGGCAGGGTCGGGCGTCTCCTCACGGCGGACGAGCGCATCCGCATGTTTTCCTTCACCGGCAGCGTTCCTGTCGGGAAGGCGCTTCATGAGGCGGTGGGATTTCGCCGCATCTCGCTCGAGCTCGGCTCGAACTCCGCGAATATTGTGCACGAGGATGTGGCGGATGTTGCATGGGCTGCCGAACACTGCGCGCGCCATGCATTCGTGAATGCGGGGCAGGTCTGCATCTCCTGCCAGCGCGTCTACGCAGCGCGCAGCATTTATGAGGAGTTCTGCGCGGCGGCGGCGGAAGCTGCTCAGAATTTCAAGGGCGGCGACCTCATGGACGTGCACACGCAGATCGGTCCCATGATCTCCGTGCGCGAGGCAGAGCGCATTGAGGCATGGGTCGAGGAGGCAGCGTCCGCAGGTGCGCGCGTTCTCACGGGCGGGCAGCGGACGGGCGCATTCTACGAGCCGACCGTGCTCACGGATGTCACCCCTGCGATGAAGGTTGTCTCCGAGGAGACCTTTGCCCCCGTCGTCAGCATCATCCCCTACGATACGATTGAGGAGGCCGTCGCCGCCGTCAACGACACGCGCTACGGCCTGCAGGCGGGTGTCTTCACGCGCTCGCTCGCCGTTGCGAACTACTGCGCCGAGCATCTCGAGGTCGGCGGCGTCATCATCGGTGACGGTGCGACTTTCCGCATGGACAACATGCCCTACGGCGGGGTCAAGGACAGCGGCATCGGCCGCGAGGGTCCCGCCTACGCCATCCGCGAGCTCACTGAGGAGAAACTGATCGTGCTGAATGTCGAGGGATGAACCTATTGTGCAGTCAAAAAGCGGTCACGCATATTGCGTGACCGCTTTTCTCGTATCATGCTATTTCTTTGCGAGGAGCTCCTTGCCCTGCTTGCCCGTCATGTGGGCGATGCTCATCTCAAGCATGCAGAATCGCTCCCAGGTGCGGTCGATCATCTCGTTGTGCTGCGCCTCAGTGTTGTCGGGCGCGTATTTGAGGGCGAGTTTGCGTATCGATGCGCGCTTTTCCGCATCGTCCTCGATGATGCGGATACTGCCGAAGACAATGACGCTGCGAAATGCGGTCGTATATTTTTCCGGGATGATCTCATCCTGATCGATCACGGCGAAGGACGCATTCGGATTCTGGCGAATGGCATTGATCTTGTGCCCCTCAAGTGCGCTGTGAAAGTAGATGTGCGCACCATCATAGACGTAACTGATCGGCACAGCATAGGGAAAGGCCTTGTCCCCCGCGAGCGCAAGCACGCCGGAAGCGCCGCGCAGGAGCACGGCCTCGGCTTCCTCCGGAGAAAGCTGCTGTATCTTGCGGCGCATCGTGTGGAACATCATGTACCTCCGTATCAAAAAAGGAGGATATCCGCATGGATTCCTCCGTATATGGTCAAGGATGGTGGAGACGAAGAGGATTGAACTCTCGACCCCCAGATTGCGAACCTGGTGCTCTCCCAGCTGAGCTACGTCCCCGTGACTGACAAAGGACATTATACCGCTCTGAAATGGAAAAAGCAAGTGATTTTTTCAGACATCACGCCCGCACACGCATCTCCCGCACGACATCCGCTGCAATCTGCGGGGCGGTGAGGTGATGCTCGCGTGCAAGATCATGGGGATTGTAGCGGTTGAAGAACTTCTTTGGCAGTCCATAGCAGCGCACGCGCATATCCGGCGCATCCCCGTAGAACGCGGCGACCTTCTGCCCGAATCCGCCGTCGAGGATGCCGTCCTCGAGCGTGAGGATGAGACGGTGCTTTGCGCGCAGTGAGGTGAGCAGCTCCGCATCGAGTCCCGAGAGATAGAGCGGATTGATGACGGTGGCATGGATGCCCTCGCGTCTGAGTTCCTCCGCGGCTGCAGAGGCGAGCGCGGCGAAGTCGCCGACGCCGACGAGGGCGACGTCCGCACCCTCAGTGACGACAACGGACTTGTTGAGCCCGCTGTAATCCGTGCGCACGGGATAGGGACTCTCTGCATAGCCGGAGAACGGCATGCGGATCATGACGGGATGCCCTGTCTGCTCCACTGCCCAGCGCAGGACGGCGATGTGCTCCGCGACGCTCGTCGGCGCGATGTGGACGAGGTTCGGGATGTTCGAGAAGATGGCGATGTCATAGAAGCCGAGATGCGTCACATCCGTTGAGCGGTAGAGTGACGTGCCTGTTGCGAGAAAGACGGCGGGACTGCGGTTGATCGCGACATCCTGCGCCATCTGATCGTAGGTCCGCTGAAAGAAACTGCTGTACGTGCCGAATACCGGGCGCGCACCGCCGCGCGCGAGCCCCGACGCCATCGCAACGGCGTGCTCCTCGGCAATGCCGACATCGACGTACTGGCTGCCGAGCGCTGCGCGGTCGGCGGGAGAGAGGTTGATGCCGCCGACAATGCCCGCCGAGAGATAGACAAAGTTCGGATTCTTCCGCGCCGTTTCCAGCACGAAATTCACCGTAGCCGCGGCATAAGGTTCGGGCGCGCCGGGGTTCTTGCTCGCGCCGCTTTCCAGGTGAAAGGGCGCATGGCGGTGCCAGCCCTCGGGATCGTCCTCGGCGAAGGAAAGGCCCTTGCCTTTCTGCGTATGGATGTGTATGACGACGGGTTTTTGTGTGCCCTTTACTGCGGAGAACACGCGGATCAGCTCCTCTGCGTCGTTGCCGTCGGCGACATAGCGGTAGTCCAGGCCCATTGCGCGGAAGAGGTTGTCCGGCGCAGTGCCGTTTGTCTCGCGCAGCCTCTGGAACGTGCGGTACATGCCGCCGTGGTTCTCGGAGATCGACTGCTCGTTGTCGTTGAACACGATGATGAGGTTCGTCTCCATCTCGCCCGCGACGTTCAGCCCCTCGAGCGCCTCACCGCCGGACATCGAGCCGTCGCCGATGAGGGCGATGACGTTCTCTGTGCCCCCGGCAAGATCGCGCGCCTTGGCGAGACCGGTCGCAAGGCTGATCGAGGTGGATGTATGTCCGATGTTGAAGATGTCGTGCGGGCTCTCATCCGTATTCGTAAAGCCGGAGACCGCACCGTACTGCGCTTCGTCGATGTAGGCCGCGGCGCGTCCCGTCAGCATCTTGTGCGGGTAGCACTGGTGCGAGACATCGAATACAATCTTGTCGCGCGGCGAATCAAAGACGGTGTGAAGTGCGATCGTCGCCTCGACTATGCCCAGATTCGGCCCAATGTGCCCGCCGGCGATACTCGTACGGCGGATGAGTGCATCCCGCATCTCCTGCGCGAGTGCAGAGCGCTGTGCTGCACTATAGTGCTTGATGTCCGCAGGGCTGGTGATGGTTTCAAGATACAAGGAAGATATCCTCCTAATTTTACATATGATAAAATATTGACCCTATTATAACATAAATTCTGAGAAAATATCATGATTGGTCAAAAAATACGAATGAGAGCAAAGAAAAAGGACTGCCGCTGCTGCGGCAATCCTCGATGAAATATGTTTGATTATGCGAGCGAATGAATCTTCTCCGCCAGGCGTTTTGCGTGCGCATGGGCCGCCGCCCCTTCCGCCGCAAGCGGCCCCGTAAACGGGGGCATCCCTAAAAATCAGACCTTCAATGCCGTCAGCGTATCCGCGGCGATCTGCTCGGCGGTGAGATGATGGGCACGCGCGAGCTCTTTGCTGCGGTAACGGTCATAGAACTCCTTCGAGAGCCCGTAGCAGCGCACGCGGATATTCTTGTCCATGCCGTAGTAGGCGGCGATCTTCTGCCCGAAGCCGCCGTCGAGGATGCCGTCCTCGAGCGTGAGGATGAGGCTGTGCTTTTCCTTGAGTGCGTCGAGGAGCGCCGTATCGAGTCCCGAGAGAAAGATCGGGTTGATGACGGTTGCCTTGATGCCGTCCTTCTCGAGCTCGGCCGCTGCAGCGCTCGCCAGCTGGGCAAAATTGCCCGCGCCGATGAGAGCGACGCCGCTGCCCTCGGTGACGATCTGATATTTGTTGAGCGCGCTGTAATCCGTGCGCACGGCGTAGGGGCTCTCTTCGTAGCCCATGACCGGCATGCGGATCATGACGGGGTGCGCTGTCTGTTCGACAGACCAGCGCAGCACCGCCGCGTACTCGTCGAGGCTCGCAGGTGCGAGGAAGACGAGGTTCGGGATGTTGGCAAAGAGGGGAATATCGAAGAAGCCGAGGTGCGTCACGTCGTTCATGTAGTACATGGACGCGCCGACGGAGAGAAAGACCGCGGGATTATGATTCACCGCGACATCCTGCGCCATCTGATCGTAGGTGCGCTGGAAGAACGTGCTGTACGTGCCGAACACCGGACGCGCACCGCCGCGTGCGAGCCCCGATGCCATCGCGACGGCGTGCTCCTCGGCAATGCCGACATCGACGTACTGGCTGCCGAGCTCCGCACGGTCGGCGGGGGAGAGACCGATGCCGCCCATCGTGCCCGCCGCGAGAAAGACGAAGTTCGGGTTCACCTTGGCTGTCTCTTTGACAAATGCCTTTGTTGTCTCCTGGAACGGGTCGGTGTACGGGCGCTTCAGTTCGCCCGTCTCAATATCGAACGCCATGCGGTAGTGCCAAGTCTCGCGGTCCTCCTCGGCGAACTTGTAGCCCTTGCCCTTCTGCGTATGAATGTGCACCACAACCGGTTTTTGGCTGTCCTTGACTGCTGCGAACGCTGCAATCAGTGCCTCGGCATCGTTGCCGCGGGCGACATAGCGGTAGTCGAGCCCCATCGCGCGGAAGAGGTTGTTCGGCGCGGTGCCGCCCGTCTCGCGCAGGCGGCGGAACTCGCGGTACATGCCGCCGTGATTCTCCGCGATGGACTGGTCGTTGTCGTTGAACACAATGATGAAGTTGGTGTCCATCTCGCCCGCGACGTTCAGCCCCTCAAGCGCCTCGCCGCCCGACATCGAGCCGTCGCCGATAAAGGCGATTATATTTTCTTTCCGACCTGCGAGATCGCGTGCCTTCGCAAGGCCTGAGGCCAGGCTGATCGAGGTCGATGTGTGTCCGACGTTGAAGAAGTCGTGCGGACTCTCCTCCGGATTCGTGTAGCCCGAGACCGCGTCGTAGTGCGCCTCGTCGATGTATGCCTCGACACGGCCCGTCAGCATCTTGTGCGGATAGGACTGGTGCGAGATGTCGTAGACGATCTTGTCGCGCGGCGAGTCGAATACCGTGTGCAGCGCAATGATCGCCTCGACCGCACCGAAGTCCGGACCGAAATGTCCGCCGTGAATGCTCGCGCGCCGGAGCATCGCATCGCGCATCTCCTGCGCGAGCGCCTTGCGTTCTGCCGGGCCGTAGCCCTTGATGTCGGCCGGTGATGTGATCTTTTCCAAATACAAGTGAAATCCCCCTTTGAATCGTGCGGGAGCCCCCATAAAACATCCATCCTGCTACGCCGCATTATAGCATTGGAGTGCGCTCACATGTCAAGAAAGAGTTTTTTGGAAAATGTTTCCAAAGCAACGGATTATTTTCAGGAAGCGGTGGTAAAGTAGACGCTGCAAAAATGGAAGTCAACTCGATGGAGGGTCTGTATGAATACATGTGAGATGAAAGAAAGCCGCATTGTCATCAGCGAGGTCATGATGCCGAGCCAGGCGAACCCGAACGGGAACGTACACGGCGGCGAGATCATGAAGCTGATGGACTCGGCAGCATATACAGCGGCGCGGCGCTACGCACGCTCGAACGTCGTCACCGCGCGCGTGGATGAGCTCGAGTTCCACCTGCCCATCCGCATCGGCGACCTCGTCGTTGTCACGGCGGACATTGTCTACGTCGGGCACAGCTCGATGGAGATCGCCGTCAATGTCATCGTCGAGGATCTGGATGAGGACAGCGATCCGCAGCTGGCACTCTCGGCGTATTTCACAATGGTTGCACTCGACCGCAATGCGCGTCCGAAGTCCGTGCCGCCGCTCGCGCTCGATACCGAGGAGGCACGCATCGCCTTCGAGGAGGGCAAGCGCCGCTATGCCGCGCACAAGGCGCGCAAACGCGGGGCGGCGAATCCTGTAGGCGGTTGCGTCTGCGCGATACTGAGGAGCAAGTCAAAAGCAGAAAAGGAATAAGCATTTGCTCTCATAAATTGATGCAAATAAAAACGCATGACCCGGAGATCATGCGTTTTTGCAGCGGGAGGGAAGGCGCGTCTCAGCGTGCTCTCTCCCATCGGAGCAGACGCTCCTTCTTATCAATGCCGCCCGCATAGCCCGTCAGGCTGCCGTTCGTGCCGACGACTCTGTGACAGGGGATGAGGATGGAGATCGGGTTGCGACCGACCGCGCCACCGACCGCCTGCGCCGACATGCGGCAGCCGGTATTCTGCTCAATGCGCCGTGCGATCGCACCGTAGGTGACCGTCTGTCCGTATGGGATTGTGCGCAGAATCTCCCATACCGATTGCTGGAATGCCGTGCCCGCCGGCGCAGTCGGCGGGGTAAAGTCGGGCTTTCTGCCGCTGAAATAGACATCGAGCCAGCGGCGCGCCTCCTCAAATATGAGGAGGTTTTTTTGCGTGCGCGTTGCGTCGAGTCCCTCTGCAGCATATTTCTGCCCGTCGAAATAGAGTCCGACGAGCGCCGTGCCGTCGCTTACGAGCGTCATCCCGCCGAGCGGGGAAGCGTAGTGCGATGTGTAGAGCATGGGGCACCTCCTGCCGGTTGATTTGCCTCTATTATAGAGCAAAATGATGTGGTGCGATACCGTCCTCTCGTGAACTTTTCTTTAAAATGTGATATAGTTAAGGAAACACTGATAAATTCAGCCGCGCCATCTTAGCGTATCTTTTTTGCCCGCTTTTTGTCGGCAAATCCTCCACATAGCTTTGGCTATGCGTCCGGTTTGCCTCCTCAATCGGACGAAAAAATCTACGCCAATCTGACAGACTTCATTTTATCAGCGATTCCTTAAGCAAAGACTTTGGAAGGAGGCTGCACGATGGAGATAACGGATGATATGGTCGTGCAGGGCGCTCGCGCGGCGGTGCGTATTGCACTGGCGAAGAACAAAGCAAGAGGCGTGTCGAGTGTTGTTTACGACCGCAAGACGAAGATACTCTATGAGATCAGGAGCGATGGGCAGCGTGTGCCCATACGGGCAGAATGTGATGGAAAACGTGCAGAAGAGGCCTGAAATCATCGTTTTTGCGGGGCCGAACGGTTCGGGCAAGAGCACGTTTACAGAAATTTTGCGTCCTCCTCAGATGGATTATATCAACGCCGATGAGATTAAGAAGAACCTCAAGTGTGATGATCTTGAAGCGGCGCAGACTGCCGAACGGCAGCGAGAGGCATGTCTTTCTGACAAGAGAGAGTTCTGTTTTGAAACTGTGCTTTCCACGTCGCGTAATTTGAAGCTTTTGAAACGTGCGCGGGAAATGGGCTGTTTTATCCGCTGTTATTATGTCCTGACCATAGCCCCGATTATCAATGTCTACCGTGTAAAAACGCGCGTGGCATCGGGCGGGCACGATGTTCCAAAGGAGAAGATCTATGCGCGCTATGATCGCGCAATGGATCTCGTTCCCGCGGTCATTGCCGTGAGTGATATATGCCACATTTATGATAACTCCGCGGAGGAGCCGTTTCGTATCTTCAAGAAGCAGAAGAATATGTGCTTTTATGATGAATGCGATGATTGGCAGAGAGAAAAAATTGAGATGCTCACGGGAATTGCGGATATGATGCGGAAAAATTTAAATTAGGGGGACTCTTTTATATCAAGGCGCAGGCGTCTGTCTGCGTCTTTTGTGTTTACAGTTTTCGCAAAGACGGCGGCACGGATTGATGTCCATGCACAGATACCCGAACGCCATGAGGTATTTGTAGGTGCTTGTTTTGTTTCGCGTCATCGTCGATCTTCCTATCCGCATGATTGCATCAAGAGTAGTTATAGGACGAAAATCCCGCGCATAATAGTGCCGGTTCGATATGGCTTTCCCGCCCGCTGATAAATCTTAACCCATCCTCCTCGGATTAGGCTTTCACATTGTAAAAACTCCTTGCGTATTATATACTTTACTTATGGAAACAACCGGACAGGAAAAGAGGCGATCGTATGAGAGATCATATTTTGGGGACGCTTTACGGTATGGCGCTGGGCGATGCGATGGGAATGCCGTCGGAGCTGTTGAGCCGCAGAAGGCTTCGGGAGATTTTCGGGCGCATTGAGGCGTTCGAGGACAGTCCCGCGGAAAATCCTGCCGCAATCGGTTTGAAGAAGGGGGAGTTTACCGATGATACGGCGCAGGCACTCGTCATTCTCGACTCCCTGATGGAAAACGACTACGTGCCGGACAAGGGACTGATCGCGCGTAATCTCCTGCAATGGGCCGTTCGAACGAATGCGTTCGACAAAAATATCCTGGGGCAGAGCACGAAGGCTGCGCTCTATGCTGTTGCACATGGAGAAGATCCCGAACCTTACACCGTAAAGGCGCTGACGAATGGCGCGGCGATGCGGATTGCGCCGATCGGCTGCCTCTTTTCCTCCCATGATCTGCAGGATCTTGCCGCATATGTCTTTCATATCAGCGAGGCGACGCATAAGACCGACGTGGCACTCAGCGGCGCCGGCATGGTGGCGGCAGCGGTCAGCGCCGCGCTCGACGGCAGGTCGTGGGATGACATTATGGATACTGCAATGGACTGCTGTGCCATGATCGCGCAGTACGGTGCGGAGACATACAGTGCCTCGCCAAAAGCACGGCTTGCTTTGGCGCTGGAATTTGCACAGCGGTATCGGGCAGATGAGGAGGCGTTCTCTCTCTCCATTTATGAAATCATCGGCACGACAACACTGATGAGCGAGGCTGTGCCGGCTGCTCTGGCGATGGCGTACTATTTCAAGGAGCCGAAAGCATGCAGTTTGGCCTGTGCGAATCTCGGCGGCGATACGGATACGATCGGCGCTATGGCAACTGCGATCTGCGGTGCGAAGGTCGGAGCAAAGCACATCGAGGAAGAATGGATCGCCGTGTTGGAGCGGAGCAATGCCGTGGATTTCGGACATTATGCCGACAGCCTGCTCGCACACCGCGGCAGGGTACATTGTTGACCCTTTTGAAGCGCTGCTTCAAGAAAAAAGAGCGGGAGGGATTATTATGCACGAAGAAGAAAAGACCTTTCTGTCGCCGGAGGAGCGGACAGACCGGCCCAGAAGCCTGTTTTTCCTATATTGCGCTGCCAATATCGGGATCCTCGGTCTCGTCTACGGCGCCATTATCGTCGGTTATCAGCTGAGTTTCCTGCAGGCCGTTCTCGTTGCGGTCATCGGTTCGTTTTCGTTCGGCATCGTTGGGCTGATGAGCCTGGCCGGACGCGATACAGGAGCCATCACATTTGTTTTGTCGCGTGCTTCGTTCGGCTTTCGGGGCAATTTAATCCCTGCAGCGGCGGCTCTGATCGCGCATGCCGGATGGCTGTCGATCAATGTCTGTACCGGCGCACTGACGGTGTTGGCCCTATTTGCCGCGCTGGGGATTGGGACGACGACTCTGAGTATGGGCGCGGCTCTGGCAATTTTTGTAGCGCTGGTACTGGCCTCCGTATTGTTCAGTCATGCGATGCTGATCCGTATGCAGACACTCTGCACCTATTTATTCGGTTTTTTCACACTCGTCATTCTTGCGATCATCATACCGCAGACGGACTGGGCAATGCTCTTGTCGATGCCGAGTGGTGACTGGCTGGGGAATTTCCTGCCGGCACTTGCCTTTGTCGCCGCCGGCACCGGCATCGGCTGGACGAGTTATGCGGCGGACTACAGCTGTCATCAGGCACCGGAGCATTCGCGCACCAAGGTAGGCTGGGCCGTTACGCTTGGCGGCGCCGTGCCGCTCATTTTGATGCTCGGTGTCGGTATACTGCTTTCGACACGGGTGCCGGATCTTGCGAGTTCGGCAAACCCCATCGAGGTGATCAAGGGCGTGTTGCCGGTCAATCTGGCGATCCTCTATTACATCACGGCAATCGGCGGCCTGACGCCGCAGTGCTTCCTGGGACTGAAATCCTCCAAGCTCGTGCTCCAGGCGGCGCATATTCTGGTGAATGAACGCTGGATTCTCCTGTTCCAGACGGTTGTTGTCACGGTCATCCCGACCTATATCCTCTTTGTGGCGCAGGATTTTCAGGGGACACTGGAAGGCTTCCTGAGTATCATCGGGAAGCTGCTCGCGGCGTGGGCCTCGGTATTCCTTGCGGATTATCTGCTGCTGCGCCGCAGGCAGGGATATGATAAGGAGCTGCTCACCGATCCTGCGAGGAATGCGCTGAATTATCACGGCGTTGTCAGTTGGGTCGTCGGCTTTGTCGTGGGTATGCTGTTTTCCAAGACGTTTGTTTTTGCAGGCCCCTTTGCCACGGGCATCTTCGCCGGCAACAGCCTCAATGTTCTGCTGACCCTCGTTGTAAGCGGCGGACTGTACATCCTCCTGACACTGTTCGGCGGCAGGCGAAATGCGGCCTGACGGAGGAGAGCGTATGGGAAACGCAAAGATACTGATCCTCGGCGCGGCAGTGATCGATGTCGTCATCCATATCGATCGTCTGCCGCAGGCCGGAGAAGATATTGCCGGAAGGCAGAAGGGCATGATCGTCGGCGGCTGTGCATTCAACGTATCGAAAATCATGGGCGCCCTGGGCACTGCGCATGATCTCTGCGTGCCGCTCGGCAAGGGAATGTATGCGGACATCATCCGGCAGGAACTCCTGCAGTCCGGGCATTGGCCGATGATCGAAGATGAACGCTGCGACAACGGATACTGCCTCTCTCTTGTCGAGGCTGACGGCGAGCGTACATTCATTACGATGGACGGCATTGAGACGATGTGGCTCGATGCGTGGCTGGACAAGATTGATGCGCAGGCCTACGATTACATCTATGCCTCCGGCTATGGATTTCAGGATGACAATCCCGGCAGTGAAGTCCTGCTGCGTTTCCTGCGCCGCAGGAAACGCAGCTGCCGTCTGGTGCTTGACCCGGGGCCGAGGCTTTTGGGGATGCGTTTTGCCGACGAGCTTCTGGGTATGTGTACGATTCTCGAAATGAATGCGGCCGAGGCAAAGGCGATGACGGGAGAAGCAAACGCTGCTGCTGCTGCGCGCAGACTCTATGCGGTTACGCGTCAGCCCGTCGTCGTGACACTCGGCAGGGAGGGGACGCTTTGCCGCAGCGATGAAGGCGAAATGCTCGTGCCCTCCGCTCCGGTCAAGGCGATCGATACGATCGGCGCCGGAGATTCGCATACAGCAGGATTCCTGTCGGCGCTGTCACAGGGGAAAACGCTGCGCGAGGCCTGCGAAGAGGCGAATCGAGTGGCAGCAATCGTCGTGCAGCATATTGGCTGTTCCATGGGCTAAGGTACGCTTTGATAGCAAAAAGCCAAGATCATATGGGGAGAAGTTTCGTTATATGGAGGAGAAAGGGCGCGCCCGTGAGCGATACGGTGCAGATCATCGCAGACCGCACGGAAGAGGACGGTGCACAGCGTATCCTTCGAAAGCCCTTCCATCTACGCGCACAGGGCTATGACCGCAGTGCCCGCTACAACCTTGTCATTGCAGACGAGAGCAGACACACTCCGGAGTAGCGTGAGCGGTTCACGATTGATGTCGTGGGGAGGACGGAGGAATTTCATTTTTGATGGGGTGAGATTATGGCGTTAAAGAACAATCCCGAAAAAATAGGAAATATTGCAGTGGATAGGCTCTCTAACTTCTTGCAAAGGAGCGAGCATTTAGATCCCAAAATCCAAAAGCACGACAAGAATGTTTCTTGGGACGGAGGAATTGATTACTACATACAATCACCTTTCTCGAAGGAGAACTTTATAGGACATATACCGATACAGGTGAAAGGCCATCTTGTCAACCTCATGGAACTGGAAAAGGAGAAGATAACATTTCCGGTAGAAATAGGTGATGTGGGGAATTTTGTTACATCTCGTGGTGTTCTATTCTTTGTTGTATATTTAGCAGAGGTTGAGAATGATACAGATGCCAAAATCTATTATAATGCTCTTTTACCGTATGATTTACATGAAATCCTAGAGTGGTATTCAAAGCAGAAGACGCGTGTCTTGGAATTCCTGCCATTACCGAGAGAACTCGATGACGTGGAGACCATTTTTAGAGATTTTCTCAGCGATCAGAGAAAACAATCCAATACGGTTATCTATGGGAAAACGGATAAGGTATTCTCCGCAGTTAATCAATATACCTTTAGTCTGCCATCTAAAAATGGGATTCCATATTTTGATGAACGTCCAAGGTATATATATCAAAATCTGACGGAATCAGTTTCAGTGCCCCTGATGAAGGGGACTTTTGATACAATGACGATTAAAGATGCTCCGCTCGTTACCTACGTTAATGGCCAGGAATATTTTCGTCAAGGAGAAGTCGTTTTAGGACGGAATAATAAAATCGAAGAAATTGTTATTAATCCGGGGTTGCGTTTTAGCAAGCTATCAAGGGAGAAAAAGACGGGATTGGTAGATTCAGATCGGGAATGCACAGTTCAGCAGATGGTAGATAATTTGAAGTTTATCAAGCTTGCAGCGGAAGGCGGAGAAGTTCGTATTGGAGATTTCTTAACAGTGAGTGAATTGAAGTTTTCGCACAATGTGGATGAGCTAAGTCGAGACATTTTATTTTACGAGCGCATCCAAGAATTATTGACGTATATGCACGTCACCAAACAAGTGCATGTTTCTGATTTTACGGATGATGAATTGTATGAGCTGAACGCAATATTTTTCTATATGGTTGAGAGAGTTCCCTATGAGGCGGAAAATAATGTTTTTGGCCGATGGACCTGCGGACCTCTCAAAAACTTTATCATCAGCAGACAGTCGGAAACTGGTTGTTACCTTTATGATACCTTTCGGATTGAGCTGGAAAACTTTGAAATGTCACTTGACGAGGGCGATCATAGGTTTGCGTCTAGTCTTTATGTCATGCTTTCTGTGGATGATTATGTTAACCTGGATAATATCGACTATGATGTTGTGGAGCAGAGTTTGATAAATGTGCCATACTCAGAGAACTATGGAATGGTGGCCGTTAATACACTTCTTCGTATTCTGATGGCATATGATCATACAACGAATCTTCGTCTATTAGAAATTGCCGAGAAGCTTTCTTGCTATTTATTAGAGCATGCAGACAATATTTCTAACTTTATCAATAGAATGCAGGTGATTCGGCGGAAACGAGAGTTTACAACGTGTGAGATTGCTGAAATTATGAAACGACGAACTCAGACATCCGATCAAGACAAGAGTGCGGTTTTCTATCATGCCGGTTTTGCAGCTCTGCTTGGCAATAAGGGAGATGTTACTTTTTATAAGGGGCAGATGACTTCGGAGCAACTGGAACAGTATGAAATGTTTCCTATTAATAATCTTGTAGTGACATGAATTTATTAAAATAAATTGTTTGCTATAGTTCCCGCATAACACAACCCCCGCCGCATTGCGGCGGGGGTTGTGTTGTATTCATAAAAATACAGGGGGAATCCGTCGTCGTTCTCAGGTAATGGATGCCCGATAGATGCTGTCGACGGCCTTTTTGAGGACGGCGTCGAATTCGGCGTCGCTCTGGCTGACGCGCAGCTCCTGTGCGAGGGCGCGGGAGAAGCTGGCGATGAGGCCGTGGTTGCGCGCGAGTTTTTCGTTCGCATCGTCCTGCGTGTAGCCGCCGCTGAGGGCGACGACACGTACGACGTGCGGGTCTTTCATGATACCTTCGTAGAGGTTGTCGACGGTCGGGATGGTGACCTTGAACATGATCTTGGCATCGGCGGGCAGCTTTGCGAGGTGCTCTTTGATGGCGCCGAGCATGATCTCCTCTGCCTTTTCTTTATCGGGGCAGTGGATGTCGACCTCCGGCTCGAGGATGGGGACAAAACCCTTGCGGACGATCTGCATGCCGACCTCGAACTGCTGGTCAATGATGGCGCGGATGCCGGCCGGGTTTGCCTGCTTGATGACGGAGCGCATTTTCGTGCCGAAGATGTGGCGTTCCTTTGCGCGATCCAGCAGGGCGTCGAGACCCGGGATGGGCTTCATGAGCTGGACGCCGTCCTTCTCCTCGGCGAGGCCTTTGTCGACCTTCAGGATGGGGATGATGCCCTTCTTGGTCCAAAGGAAGTCCGCAGTGAAGAGACCGTCGATCTGGCGGTCCATGGTGTTCTCAAAGAGGATGGCCGCGAGGATCTGGTTCTTGTCGAATGACGGGCTCTTGATGATGCGTGTGCGCATTTCGTGGACGCGTGTAAACATCTCGTCATCGCCGTGGTACGCGCTCTCGTCGATGCCGTACGCTTTCAGCGCCTTGGGCGTGGAGCCGCCGCTCTGGTCGAGCGCTGCGATGAAGCCCTTGTCATGCTGCATGCGGTTCAGCTGTTCCTGATTCATTGGACATACCTCCTGTTGTGAGAAATATGAGGGAGAGGGCACCCCTTTCGCCGCTCTGCGTCTGATCCTCCGCGCAGGCGGGGAAACCGAGCGTGCGGATCAGGGACATGGCCCCGTTTGCTTCTATATTTTATTATAGCGCGATTTTCAGAAGAATACAACGACATTGAAAGTGCTTATCATAAATTTTATTTGTCGCTGCCGATCTGCGCGGACTCTTGCGCTGCAGGAGCGTCCGCAGGGAGGCGGCTGCTGACGCCGGGTATGCACCCTGCGGCGTCATCATGCCCCCCTGCTTTCAGTCGATGCAGCCGAATTTCCCGCAGCCTCCGGGCACAGCCGCGGGATCATCTATGGTTCCACAACTCCCGTTGACCTCCTTGGAAGGAGCTCCTGCTTGACCCGCGGCGAAAAGTATCGTATGGTAATCTTATGGAAAAGATGGGGCTTGTAAAGAAAAAGGGGCAGGGGAGCTTTCTGGCTGCGGCATATTGCAGGAGATTTACATGAGTCTATACAATCTGATTCAGGCGAAGATATTCAGCACATATGAGGACTGGTGCTTGAAGAGCAGCTCGATGAACCGGCACGGCTTTCACATCGTGGGCATCGAGAACGAGTTGAAGTCAATGCGGGACGGACGCAATATGTTCGTGGAACTCTGCCCGCCGCGCGCAGTCGAGGGCTGCACGTCCATGAAGGCGGTGGGCGGGAAGGCTGCCGACCAGGCAGACCTGCTGCTGGAAATCGACGGGAAGAAGTATCGCCGTGCGGGGATTTCCTACGACGATGCTGCGCGGATCATGAAAGACTTCGTGCAAAAAAGAGTGCGCCCCGCTGCAAGGGAGTATGAGCCGATGGAGGACGACTCGAAAGCGATCGCAGATGCATTTGCTGCGCTGGCGGACATCCTGCTCGGGGACGCCGCGTATACGAAGAGCCTCCAGAAGAAGATGCAGGCGAAAGGCGCGGCGGGCGTTGACGTCGGGTGGGAAAGGCTCTGCAAAAAACTCGTGCGCAGCGGCAGGGCAATCGCGCTCGATTGGAAGAGCTGGAAGGAGGATTTTGTGGCTGCCGCAGACACGCTGTCAGCGGGCACGGGGCTCGCCGTCCATGCGGATATGCTCGGTGAAACGGACGGGATTCCCCTTTGGAGCAAGGCGGTGAACGCATCGTGGCACAATTATGTCCTCGCTGCGATGGACATGAACAACGAGGACTACGTCCTGCTCGTTCTGCCGCGGGCGGATTTTAGGCGCGCAGCAGAGTGTGCGCGTGCGCTTTTGCATCGGATCGCTCCTGCAGAGGAGATGTAAGGCTATATACAAAAACAGCGATTTGCACACCATGCAAATCGCTGTTTTTGATTGCCTTTCCTTCCTCATGCGACAGGCGCATCATGAGGAAGCGAGCATAGATTTCTTTCTATGGGTACGGCACATTGTGTTCGCCCTTTCGCCTCTTGGAACTTCATTTCGGGGAGATGTTCGCACATTTGCAAAGGGCCTTGGCGTTGATGCTCGTCAGCGGTCACCATAGGAAAATCCCTGCCAGGAATCGGCAAGCGCTTGGCGGGGATTCCTGTCGAGCTCAGCGTAGGGCTTCCATTGGATCGCTGCTTTCGTAGGATTGCCGCGGGAGGGGAGAAAATCGGCGAGAAATGCCTGAAACTCAGAGCCATACGGATCGGCATGCATTCTATACGGCACGTAGAATACAGCAGAGGCATCAACGAAGCCGGGCTGATTGGCGGACGAAGAATCTGCGTAGGAATATTTCGCCGCAACAGCGCTTACGTGAAGAATGCCGTCCTTTAGGAAAACCTGCTGATATTGGTGCATTGATTCCTCGCGGCCGTTTCTTCGCCCGGTGCGTATCCACGTATCAATATGATAGACGCGATTTCCGTCGATCATGACCATGGGGACATTATGCCCCCACAGGTAGGAAAGGTCGGGTGTGATGGTGTAGTCTGCCGGCGGAATATCCGTTCGTACAGGCTCGAGCCGCGTGCCGTCTGCGCTGATCTCGTAGACGTAGCTGTCGATGCTGCGGGGGATGCTTGTCATTGCTGTCATCGCTTGGAGAGCAGGCTCTCCAAGGCCTGCAGCCTTTGCCTCCAAAAAGGCGGAAACATCAAAGTACAGGCCTCGAATGAGCAACTCGAGTCGTCCGTTTGCGTCCAGATCGGTAACGGCATAGGAGATGCCTGACATATCATCAGACCAATCCGTTTTTTCTTTGCCGAGGTGCCACATCTGTTCCGTCAAGGAGATATCCCTGCTCCACACTTCTTTGCTGTGTGCGATGATGTCGAGCTGGGTATCGACTGCGGGCGGAGCCGCGCAGGCAGGCAATGAAAGGCTGAGGGTAAGCGAGGTGAGGACTGCGGGAATGATTTTGTGTAAAAAATTCACAATGCGTTCTCTTTGCATGGAAGGAGCGGCCTCAGCAGGTGCGGCACTTGTCATAGATGCCTTTATCCTTGAGCAGCTTGACCATGGTCTCGCCGATGTGCGCGACGGTCTCTGCGACGGGAATGCCTGCCGCGTTGAGCGCTGCGACCTTGTCCGCTGCTGTGCCCTTGCCGCCGGAGATGATCGCGCCGGCATGTCCCATGCGTTTGCCCGGAGGTGCCTGACGACCGGCGATGAATGCGCCGACGGGCTTGTCGGGCATGTTCTCCTTGATCCAGGCGGCGGCCTCCTCCTCTGCTGTGCCGCCGATCTCGCCGATCATGAGCACGGCGTAGGTGTCGGGATCGTCGCGGAAGAGCTGCAATACGTCGATGAAATCAAGTCCCTTGACCGGGTCACCGCCGATGCCGACGGTGGTGGTCTGTCCGATGCCGGCGTTCGTGAGCTGGAATGCCGCTTCGTATGTGAGGGTACCGGAGCGCGAGACGAGGCCGACGTGGCCGGGCTTGCTGACGCTGCCGGGCGTGATGCCGACCTTCGACTGCCCGGAGGTGAGGAGACCCGGGCAGTTCGGCCCGAGGAAGCGCGTCTTTTTCCCCCGCATGTAGCGGCGTACCTTGACCATATCGAGAACGGGAATGTTCTCGGTGATGCAGACGACGAGATCGAGTTCCGCGTCGATCGCCTCGAGGATGGCGTCCGCAGCAAAGCGCGCGGGGACGTAGATGACGGAGACGGTTGCACCGGTCGCATCGACCGCATCCTTGACGGTGTTGAATACGGGGACGCCGAGCGCCGTCTGTCCCGCCTTGCCGGGGGTGACGCCGGCGACAATCTGCGTGCCGTATTTGAGCATCTGCTCCGTGTGGAACATCGCCGCTGTGCCGGTGATGCCCTGGACGATGACTTTGGTGTCCTTATCAATCAGAACTGACATGGTGCGCCCTCCCTCTTAGTTCTTAGCCGCAGCGACAAGTTTCACGATCTGCTCGGCGCCGCCCTCCATCGTGGGCGCGGCAAATACGTTGGTGATAGGGGTGTTCCGCAGGATCTCGCGCCCCTCTTCGACCATCGAACCCTCGAGGCGTACGACGACGGGAACGGGGAGGGAACTGCCGTCCTTGGAGATGATATGTGCGGCCTCGATGATGCCCTTTGCGATGTTGTCGCAGCGGTTGATGCCGCCCATGATATTGACGAAGATGCCCTTTGCCTGACCGCCTTCGAGCATGATGCTGAATGCCTTGGCGATCTTCTCGGGCGCGGAGTCGCCGCCGACGTCGAGGAAGTTCGCCGGCTCGCCGCCGTAGAACTTGAGCATGTCAACGGTCGCCATCGCAAGCCCTGCGCCGTTGACCATGCATGCGACGTCACCACCGAGGTTGACGTAGTTGAGCCCCGCTGCCGCCGCTATGCGCTCCTTCGGATCCTCCTCGCTCTCGTCGCGCAGCATCGCGATGTCAGAGTGGCGGAAGAGCGCACTGTCGTCGAAGTTGAGCTTTGCGTCGAGCACGACGATTTTGTCGTCCTCGGTGAGGACGAGCGGATTGATCTCGAGCTGAGAGCAGTCTTTGTCAACGAATGCAGTGTAAAGCTTCTGCATGGTTGAAACGGCTCTGCGGATGGCGGTCTCCGGGATGTTGATGGCATATGCCATGCGCGTCGCTTGGAATCCTGCCAGACCGATGACGGGATCGATGTATTCCTTGATGATCTTCTCGGGTGTCTCGGCAGCGACTTTTTCGATCTCGACGCCGCCCTCCTCCGAGCCCATCATGACGACGCTTGCCGTATGGCGGTCGATGATAAAGGAGAGATAGTATTCCTTCTTGATCTTTGACGCCTCTTCGATGAGGAGGCGTTCGACGACTTTGCCCTCGGGACCGGTCTGATGTGTGACGAGAACCTTGCCGAGAAGTTCCTGTGCGACGGCACGGACTTCTTCGGCGCTCTTTGCGAGCTTCACGCCGCCGGCTTTGCCGCGCCCGCCCGCATGGATCTGCGCCTTGACAACGACAACAGGAGTATCGAGTTTTTCAGCATTGGTGACGGCCTCTTGGACACTGAACGCGGGCAGCCCGTTTGGTACGTTGACGCCGAACTCACGCAGTATCTGCTTGGACTGGTACTCGTGAATGTTCATCTGGTTAAGCCTCCTTTAATTATTATGAGCAGAACTCCAGTATAGCTGCTATATTACGCTTCTTTTTGCGGAATGTCTAGCGATTTCGGTGCGGCGCATGATTGAAAAACTTGGTGCTGCATAAATATTTTCTATAAATGTGATGAAGCTTTATAAATATTGAAACGCAGAGGCGATTCACTGTCATGCTGACATCACGTCTTCTCGGAGGCAGAGGCAGCAATCGCACCGACGGGACAGTCCTCGGCCGCCTCCAGTGCGTCGTCCTGCTCGAGACAGGTCGGCTGCCGCAGGATGACGGCGGAGCGCTGCGTGCGGTCGATATGAAAGACAGCGGGCAGCCGCTCCTCACACATGCCGCAGGAGATGCATGCTGTCGAATCAATGGAAAGATTCATGAAAGTCACCAAAATGAAAATTTCCTGCTGCGCCGAAGCACAGCAGGAGTTTTTTCAAAATAAATATAACACACGCTTATAGTATGCCGCAGTCGGATGGATCTGTCTGTGACTCGGGCAACAGTTTGCCTCTCTCAGATTTCCGCGCTGGCATCGGATGCCTTGAGCACTTTGTGCAGGTAGGTGCGGATCTCGACGCCGTGTTCCATCTTCATGATGTCGTCAAGGAGCTCCTTCGCCTGCGCCGAGGTGACGGAGCGGATCATCTCCTTGACGCGCGGGATGGACGGTGCACTCATGGAGAGCTCTGTGATGCCCATGCCGAGCAGGATGACGGCGGCATAGGGGTCGCTCGCCATCTCGCCGCACATGCCGGCCCAGATGCCGTGTTCGTGCGCACTCTGGATCGTGCGTTGGATGAGGCGCAGGACGGCGGGGTTGAACGGGTTGTAGAGGTGTGCGATCTGGGCGTTGCCGCGGTCGACCGCGAGAGTGTACTGGATGAGATCGTTCGTGCCGATGCTGAAAAAGTCGACGTACTGTGCGAGCAGCGGGGAGATGACAGCGGCGGCCGGCGTCTCGACCATGATGCCGATCTGCACGTCGTCGGAGTACTCCTTGCCCTCGTGGGCGAGCTCGAGCTTCGCCTGCTCGACGAGTTTCAGCACGCGCTGAATCTCGCTGACGCTGATGACCATCGGGACCATCATCGCTGCTTTGCCGTAGAGACCGGCACGCAGGATCGCCTTGATCTGCGGAAGGAAGAGGTCATGCCGGTCGAGGCTGATGCGCAGCGCTCGGTAGCCGAGGAACGGGTTCTCCTCGGGGTCGATGTTGAGATAGGGCAGAGGCTTGTCGCCGCCGATGTCCATGGTGCGGATGATGCAGATATTCCCGTCGCATTTCTCGACCGCGGCGCTGTACGCCTTGAACTGATCCTCCTCCGTCGGAATTGTCGTCGAGCCCATGAAGACGAACTCGGAGCGGAAGAGGCCGACGCCCTCCGCGCCGTAGGTGAGCGCGTTGTCCACATCCATATGCGTGCCGATGTTTGCTGTGAGCTCGATGCGCACGCCGTCCTTTGTTACGGCCGGCAGATCCTTGAGTGCGGCATAGTGCGCCGCGAGCTTCTTCTGTTCCTCGAGTTTGCCCTCATAGAGGGTGCGCTCCTCCTCGGTCGGGCGGATGATGATGTCGCCGCGACTGCCGTCGAGGATGACCTCGTCGCCGTCGTTGATGCGGCTGATCTTGTCGCCGATGCCGAGAACCGTCGGGATGGCGCGCGCCTTTGCGATGATGACGACGTGGCTGGTTGCGCTGCCGGAGCCGAGGATGACGCCCGCGATCTGCTCGGTCGGCATGCCGGCGACGACGGACGGCTCGATCTCCTCTCCGCAGAGGATGACCTGGCCTGCACCGATCTCTGGTTCCTTGACGCCGAGGACGTATTTCGCGATGCGCTTGCCGACATCGCGCAGGTCAACAGCGCGGGCGGCGAAGTACTCGTCCTCCATCTGCTCAAAGAGCTGTGCCTGTTCGTTTGCAGCGTCGAGGATGCCCTGCGGAGCGCTGCCTGTCGCCTCGATTTTCGTTTTGATGTTTTCCGCCATCATGGGATCCTGCACCATCATGCGGTGCGCTTCGAGGATCGCCGCCTGCTCCGTCTGCTCCTCTTTGCGCAGACGTTCGATGGTCGTGAGGAGAATTTCGGTGACGGCAACGATCGCCGCCTCCGCCTTGCCCTGCTCCTCGGCAATGCTGCCGGGATGATAGGCAGCGAGATAGCCGTCAAGATTCTGGCCCGCGAGCATGACCTGACCGACGGCAATGCCTGAGATGACCCCTTTTCCACGGATCGTTTCCGCCATATGTGACACCCCTCCTGATATTTAGTCTATGAATGCTTACGAAAAAACGCCGCGAGGCGAAACGATGCACTGCCTCGGGCGTTTTCAAACAGGCTTACTCTTCGCCGAACTTCGAGTTGACGAGATCGGCGAGCTCCTTCACGGCAGCTGCCTCGTCCTCCCCCTCGGCAATGATGGTGAGCTCCGTGCCCTTGACGAGGCCCATGCTCATCAGCATGAGGATGCTCTTGGCGTCAACCTTCTTGCCCTTCGCCTCGATTTGGATCTTGGACTTGAACTTCGTTGCCGTCTGAACGAATACCGATGCGGGACGCGCATGAATGCCCGTCTTGTTCTCGATCATAACTGTTTCCTGCGTCATGTGAACATCTCCCATCCGTTAGTCAGTCTGTCTGTATTCCCCCCGCACACGTCCGCTGCATACCGTGGATGCGCCCGTCATGCGCGAATGAATGTCACGGTCATTATACTATAAAAAGCGAAATGAAAAAAGAGTAGAAGGAAAAAAGTTTTTTGGGAAAAAGATTAGTTTTTTCCCACAATATTTCTCCTGCGAAGAAGGATTTTGTCCCTCTGTGTCGAAACCAACTTAGAATACCTGTATGCGGCAGTGCATTTGCCGCATCGGGAGACGGCTGCACGAAGGGAAGTGACGGCGATGCAGACGCAGATTCGGCTCTCTTCGCTTGCCTTTGCCGCGCTCATCAGCGCTGCGCTCGTTGCGGGAGCGATCGCCCTGCATCCGCCGCTCACGCGGGCCTACTGCATACGGTTCGCGGGACTGATCGCAGGGGCAGGGCTCGTCGTGACGCTCTACGACCGTGCGATGACGGCACACGCGCGGCGGCGTGCGGAGGAGGAGCTGCGTACCTTTACGGAGGAGCATGCTGAGGAATCTGCGCGCGCCGCAGCGGAGGACGGGACAGCGCCCGATTCGCCGGGGCAGGAGCCTGCCGCGCTGCCGAGCGATGCTGCAGCGGCTGCGGACGACGATCTGCCGGAGAGTCTCGACGGTCTGCTCGATGCTGCGCACGCAGCCACGGAGCATATGCCGCTGCGTGCAGTTGCAGCGTATCGCCGGGCGCTTGCGCGCTATCCGGACGACTCGTATATGCCCTATCTCATCATCGAGCTCTCCACGCTCTACAAGCGTATGGGGGACTATGATGCGGCGCTGGCGCTCTTTGACGAGATGCTCGCACTGCCCGTCGTCGCAAAGAACGCCGTCGTGGTGCAGGAGTTTCAGCGCTCCCGCAGATTTTTGGGCGCCGTTTCTGCCATGCTCGCCGCGCAGGGGACGCCCGCGCTTCCCTACGGAGAGATTCCGAAGGAACTGCTTGCGGAGGCGGACCGCCGCGCAGAGCATCCAACCATCTGACATTTTTGGTAAAATGGAGGAATACAAATGAAGAAAAGCGTTGACATCCTGGGACTTCCCGTCATCAGCATCACCGAGGGCCGCGAGCTCGGCATGAGCAAGACCCTGCTCATTGATGCGCCGAACCGCGTTGTGGCGGCGATCACGATTGAGGACGAGGACTGGTATCGCGGAGTCAAGCTCATTCCCTACGATAATGTCATTGCGGTCGGCGATGATGCGGTCACGGTCAACCACAGCGAAAACATCCTGACGCTCGATGCGGCCGGCGATTTCGAGACCCTGCTCGACGACAACATCCGCGTGATCGGCACGAAGGCAATCACGCGCACGGGCGTCATTCAGGGGACGATCACCGAGATCTTCATCGGCAAGGACGGCAGCATCGAAAAGTGCGAGATCACGGCGCCTGAGGGCTCTACGTCCGAGGTGACGGCGGATCAGGTCTCGATCTTCGGCAAGGAAGTTACGGTCATCTCTCCGGAGGGGGACGCCGGAAAAAAATCTGACGCAGCGGATGCGCCGGCGGCATCCGCTGTGACAACGTCCGCAGAAGAGCCTGCGGCTGAGCCGGCAACAGAACCTGCTGCCGAGGAGCCTGCGGCCTCCGCTGAGACTCCGGCAGAGGATACGGCTGCGGCGGCGGAACCATCCGCCGAGCCCACGATTGAGGAGCTCGCGGTAGAGGATGCGCCGGCAGAGACTCCTGCGGCAGAAGCGGCCGCTGAGGAGCCGGCTGAGGATAAGAATGCGGACCGCGTGAATGAGGATCGTCACCGCCGCTTCCTGCTCGGCAAGAAGGCGACGCGCACGATCAAGATGGACAACGGCGTCGTCATCGTTGAGGCAGGTGCCGACATCACCGAGGAAGTCCTGCAGAAGGCGAAGCTCGGCAACAAGTTCATCGAGCTCTCGATGAGCGCACAGTAAATAGACAATTTACAACCGAATAGGGGGAGCTGCCATACGGCGGCTGAGAGGGGACGATGCGTCCCGACCCGGAACCTGATTTGGGTAATGCCAACGTAGGGATAAACATGCGCACAGCAGCGCGGCTATGTCAGTTGGCATGGCCGCGTTTTTTTCATATAATAAAGGAGTCTGTCATGGAAAAGAGGACAAGCATTCATGCGAATGCGCTCATATGGTTCGGCGCAGGCGTGTCGCTCGCGGAGATTTTAACGGGAACATTCTTTGCGCCGCTGGGGTTTCGCGACGGCGGCATCGCCATCATCGCGGGACATGTGATCGGCTGCTTCCTGCTCTTTCTCGCCGGTCTCATCGGCGCGCGGACACGGCGCAGCGCGATGGAGACGGTGAAGATGGCGTTCGGGGCGCGCGGGGGACTGCTCTTTGCGGTGCTGAACGTCATGCAGCTCGTCGGCTGGACATCGATCATGATCTACGACGGTGCGCTTGCGGCCAACAGTGTGATGGATGCGGGACACTGGCTCTGGTGCCTCGTGATCGGTGTGCTCATCATCGTCTGGGTCCGCATCGGGATTCTCCGCATTGAGCGCGTGAACGCCGTCGCCATGACGGGGCTCTTCCTCCTCACGGTGCTCCTCTGCAGCGTCATCATGGGCGGGGCGGGCACAGCGGAGGGCAGCGCCGCAGGCGAGGCGATGAGCTTTGCGATGGCGCTTGAGCTCTCGATTGCCATGCCGCTCTCGTGGCTGCCGCTCATCTCGGACTACACGCGCGCGGCGGAGAAACCCGCGGGGGCTGCGGCCGTCAGCGCACTCGTCTACGGCCTCGTCAGCTGCTGGATGTACTTCATCGGCATGGGGGCGGCGATCTTTACGGGCGAAAATGACATCGCGCAGATCATGCTTCACGCGGGACTCGGCGTGGCCGGGCTCGGTGTCGTCATCCTATCCACCGTGACGACCACCTATCTCGACGCATACTCGGCGGGCGTTTCGAGCGAGAGCATTGTGCGCGGCGCATCGGGGCGGACAGTCGGCATCGGCGTGACCGTGTTCGGCGCACTTGCCGCGTGTCTCTATCCGATGGACGACATCACGGGATTCCTCTACATCATCGGCTCAGTCTTTGTGCCGATGATCGCCGTGCAGATCGCGAGCTGTTTCCTCCTGCGCGAGGATGCCTCGGGGCGCAGCGTGCATGCTGTCAACCTCGGCGTCTGGTTCGTCGGATTCCTCTGCTACCGTTGCCTCATGACGCTCAACACGCCCGTCGGCAGCACCCTGCCGACCATGGCCGTCACCCTCGTGCTCGTATTGATTGCAAATCGTGTGTTGGGGAAGAGAATCGAGCAATAAGCCGTCCCTGCCGCAGCGCGCGGTCAAGACGCATCAATTGAAAGGATATCATGCATACATCTATCATCGATCAGATCCGCAGGACGACCCCGCTCGTACACTGCATCACCAACTATGTCACGGTCAACGACGTCGCGAACGTCCTGCTCGCGATCGGCGCGCGCCCCATCATGGCAGATGATCCCGCCGAGGTCGAGGAGATCACGGCGCTCTGCGCGGGGCTCTGCATCAATATCGGCACACTGAACGCGCGTACGATTCCGAGCATGCTCCTTGCCGGAAAGCGCGCACGGGCGCTCGGTCATCCCGTCGTGCTCGACCCTGTCGGTGCGGGCGCGAGCAAACTGCGCACGGAGACGGCGCTGCAGATTCTCGATGAAGTTCGTCCTGCAGTCGTGCGCGGAAACATCTCCGAGATCCGCACGCTTGCCGTCGGCAGCGGCAGCACACAGGGCGTTGATGCCAGCGCGGCGGATGCCGTCACCGAGGAGAATCTTGCGGAGACTGCCGCGTTTGTACGCGGCTTTGCTGCACGTACGGGTTGCATCGCCGCCGTCACGGGGGCGATTGACCTCATCTCAGACGGAACGGACTGCTATGCGGTGCGGAACGGACATCCCGAGATGGGGCAGGTCACGGGCACGGGCTGCCAGCTCTCCGCGCTCCTCGCGGCGGCGCTTGCCTCCGCGCCTGATGCGCCTCTTTCAGCGGTCACAGAAACCGCGGCACTCATGGGCACCGCGGGCGAACTGGCTCGGGCGCGCATGGAGGAGTACGACGGCAACGCATCCTACCGCACGCGCATCATTGACGCCATCTGCTGCATGACGGCGCAGGAACTCGCTGACCATGCGAAGATCACGAGCGTATGAGGAGGGGACTATGATGAAAATGCATACGGCACTGACCATTGCGGGCAGCGACTCCAGCGGCGGGGCGGGGATTCAGGCAGACCTCAAGACCATGACGGCGCACGGCGTCTACGGCATGAGCGCCGTCACGGCACTCACCGCGCAGAATACGACGGGCGTTACAGATATCCTTGCCGTGCCGCCCGCCTTCCTCGCGGCGCAGCTTGACGCCGTCTTTGCCGATATTCCGCCCGATGCCGTCAAGATCGGCATGGTCGCGGACGCCGCACTCATCCATGTCATCGCGGAGAAACTTGACGAATATGACGCAAAAAATGTTGTTGTTGACCCCGTCATGGTCGCGACCAGCGGGGCGCGTCTCATCAGCGAGGATGCCGTGGAGGCGCTCGTCAGCGAGCTTTTGCCCCGCGCGGCGCTCATCACGCCGAACATCCCCGAGGCGGAGGTGCTTGCCGACATGGCGATCACGGACCGCACTGCCATGACCGCCGCAGCGGCGCGCATCCATGAACGCACGCATGCGGCCGTTCTGATGAAGGGCGGGCACAGCGTTGATGATGCGAATGATCTTCTCGTCGATGATACGGGCGCGCGCTGGTTCGAGGGACGGCGCATCGCGACGTCGAATACCCACGGCACCGGCTGCACCCTCTCGAGCGCCATTGCGTCCAACCTCGCGCGCGGCATAGACACAGACAGCGCCGTCGCGCAGGCAAAGGCATATCTCTCCGGCGCCCTCGCGGCGGGGCTCGACCTTGGACACGGGAGCGGTCCGCTCGCACATACCTTTGACCTGAAGAGCCGCTTTATCGTGTAAGCTCCGGCCTTCCCCGCTGCGGCGGAGGAGGGGGACCACTCGCCGGAGTGGCAGAAGGGCCGCTTTTACCGAAGGAGATTATCAATGCTTGACACACGAACCCGTAAACTCACCCTCGCCGGCATCTTCGTCGCTGCCGCCGTCCTCGGCGGCGTATTCAGCTTTCCCGTGCTCGGCAGCCGCTGCGCGCCCATGTAGCACCTCGTCAACATCCTCGCTGCCGTATTCCTCGGACCGCTCTGGGGCGTCGGCGCTGCGTTCGCTGCGAGCCTCCTGCGCAACATCGCGGGAGTCGGCACACTCATGGCATTTCCCGGCAGCATGATCGGTGCGCTCTGCTGCGGGCTCGCCTACCACTATACGAAGCGCCTCGGTATCACCTGTATCGCCGAGGGACTCGGCACGGGGCTGATCGGCGCGCTCGCCGCCTATCCCGTCGCCGTCCTCCTCATGGGGCTGAACCCCGCGAGCTATACCGTCTACATCGTCCCCTTCCTCCTCTCCACGAGTGCGGGCAGCCTCCTCGCCTATGTCCTCCTGCGCTTCCTGCTGCCGAAGCTGCGGCAGGATTGAATACCTTGTATACAGATCCGTTGTATGATATTCTGTTTAAGGGGGGATGAGGAGAAGAATATGAAAAAAATAATTTTGCTGATTGCTTGCATCGGAGCGTTAGCAGCTGTTTTTCGATTGCTGTTCGTCCAGAGTCCGATGGCAAAACCGGATTTTATACGGGAAGTGCTCGCCCAAAATGATGGATTTGCTTCAGAGGGCAGCGGCACGACCGGCGGTGCTGCTGCGGTGCAGGACAATATATTTCGCGTGACCAATAAGCAGGAGTTAGTTGCCGCACTTGGGGATCGAAAAAACACAGAACCTAGGATTTTGATGATCTATGGAACGATTGACTTTGATACGGATGCGGATGGCAAGCGGCTAACGATGACCGATTATATGGCGGAGGGCTATGATTTTCAGCAGTATTTGGAATCGCATGCGCCGCATAGTACAGCGCCGAAAAGCCTAAAAGAAGAGCAGGAGGAAAAAAGAAAACAATCTCAAAAAAATCAGGGAAAAAACATCATGGTTCATGTCCCTGCCAATACGAGCATCATTGGAATTGAAAATGCGAAATTAAAGGGCGTGGATTTAGTCCTCAATGCGGATAATATTATCATCCGAAATATCATGTTTGAGTCCCCTTATGATTATTTCCCGTCGTGGGATCCAAACGATGGGCCGGAAGGCAACTGGAATTCCCAGTATGACAGCATTACGATCAGTGGCGGCACGCATATTTGGATCGATCATTGTCATTTCGAGGATGGGAAGGAGCCGACGGAAACGTATTTTAATCGTGAATACGAGCATCGAGACGGCTTGCTTGATATCACAAATCAAGCGGATCACATCACGATGTCATACAATGTTTTTGAACGACATAATAAAGCAATTTTGATCGGGAACAGCGATTCAAAAACAGCGGACGAGGGGAAGCTGAATGTGACGCTGCATCATAATTATTTCCATAATCTGGTTCAGCGCGCTCCAAGAGTGAGATTGGGCAAGGTTCATGTCTACAACAATTATTACCAATCCGATGATGAGAGCGGCGCGTATCGCTATGCGTATTCGTTGGGCGTTGGGAAAAATTCAAAAATATATGCCGAAAACAATGTCGCAGAGATCGAAGGCAGAACGTATAAAGATTTTGTGAAAGTGTTTGGCGGCACTGCGCTTACAGCGATCAATAATATCTTTAACGGTGAGAAAATCGATACATTCAATGATCGTTTATCGGCGGTCGAATGGACACCGGAACGATACATTAAAATCGACGATGTGAATGAGGTGAAAGAAAACGTTTTACAGCATGCAGGTGTGCTAAAGAAGCACTGATAAATTCAGCCACGCTGTCTTAGCGCATCTTTTTGCCAGCACTGCGCCCGCGATCCTCCATATAGCCCTTGCAGTGTTAGGTTTGTCTCCTTGGCAGGGCGAAAAATCTGCACCAATCTGACAGACTTCATTTTATCAGCGATTTCTATAAGCAAAGCAGCCGCGTGCTGCTTTTTTTGTTGCAGTCTTGAAAATTTGCAGGAATTTTCATCGGGAGAGAGAATATTTTTTATTAGTTTGAGATTAAGGGTAAACGAAAGGAGATGAGGCTATGGAAGATCTGTGTGAACGGATCGAACGGGCGGCACTCCTGCGCGCCGTCCGCATTCTCGCGGCGCGTGCGCATCCTGCTGCACACGATGCGGGGACGGCATTCCTCGCAGAATACTGCGCGGAGGATGCGGCGCTTTTGCAACTGCTGCGTGCCGACGCAGGCGCATCCGACGACGCGATTGGATGGATCCTCGATGCTGCGCAGCGGCTTGCCGGTGCGGGAACATCCGCATCGGAGCATGCCGCGCCGCATGAGCCCGCACACCTTGAGAGCGTGTTCAATCGCTTCGGTGCTGCCGATGGGGCGAAGGAGGGCTTTCCAATCCGCAGTCTGACGGATGGGGCGGGGATGCTCTTCCCGCGCCCCGTCGGCGACCTCGATGACGCAGTGCGCGGTCATCGGGAGGTCTGCGATCGGCTCGCGAGACACTTTGCACGCAAATCCCCCGTACACATGCCGCTTGGCGAACTCCTGCGCGTCATCGAGGAGACGATGAGCTATGTGCCGTCCCCTGCGGGCGCGGACATCTCGCTCTACGACTACGCACGCATGACAGCGGCGTACGCGGCTGCGCTCCATCGCTATGCGGCGGCGCAGGACATCCACAGTGCACACACATACGAGGAGCGGGGCGGTGCGACATTGCCCGCATTCCTCCTCGTGTCAGCGGACATCTCGGGGATACAGCCGTTCATCTATGCGATCCCGTCCAAGGGCGCACTCAAGAGCCTGCGCGGCCGCTCGTTCTACCTCGAGATCCTGCTTGAGAACATCGTAGACGAGATTCTCGCCGCGTGCGGCATCAGCCGCAGTGCACTCCTCTATACGGGCGGCGGACACTTCTACCTGCTCCTGCCGAACACCGAGGACGTGCAGAACATTCTCGCACGCTGCCATACGGAGGTCAACAACTGGATGCTGGAGCACTTCGGCAGCAGCCTCTACCTCGCGATGGCGTGGACGGCGTGCACGGGCGCGGAGCTTGCGGGGCAGGGTACACAGGAGGCGTTTCACCGCGTGAGCGAGGGGCTTTCGGCGGAAAAACTTTGCCGCTACTCTGAGGAGCAGCTCGCAGCGATGTTCATGCCTGAGAGCGACTGGAACAAAACGCGGGACAAGGAACGCGAGTGCGGCGTCTGCCGTACCTCCACAGCACATCTCATGCCCTACCCCGCCGACCCCTCCATTGAGGCGTGCGGGATGTGCTCTCATCTCTTCACCTTTGGCGAGCGCATCCTGACAAAGAACGCCTTCTGCGTCTCTGCAGAGCGCAGTGCGGAGGCGCTCTCCCTGCCCGGCATCGGGCGTACACTCTACCTCACGGCAGAGGAGCTGGACGATGTCGACCGTCTCTCGTATAAGATCGATCGCATCTATGCGAAGAACGCAGCGTACACGGGCGATCTGCCCGTCGCACACCTCTGGCTCGGCGACTACTCTGCGCGTGAAAACAAGGCGGTGCTCGAGATGGAGAACCTTGCACGGCGCAGCGGCGGCACGGAGGATAGCAAGGGTATCCCGCGCATCGGTGTCATGCGCGCCGACGTGGACAACCTCGGCGCGGCATTCCTCGCGGGATTCCCGTCGGAGTACGTCACCATGACGCGAACGGCGGCACTTTCGCAGCGGCTCTCGCTCTTTTTCAAGCACTACATCAACGATATCTGCGATGGAAAGTTCAGTACACACTTCTCCCTCTTTGGCAGGGAAAAGAAGGCGACACGTGACGTTCATATCGTCTACTCGGGCGGAGACGACATCTTCCTCCTCGGCGCGTGGGATGACATCGTCGAACTCGCCGTCGACCTCAGACGCGCATTCCTCCGCTTTACGAGCGGAAAGCTTCATTTCTCAGCAGGAATCGGGTTCTTCAAGGACAAATGCCCCATTGCAGAGATGGCACGCCGTACAGGCGATCTCGAATCACGCGCGAAAGATCTGCGCGATGCGGACGGGCGCCCGAAGAAGGACAGTGTTGCACTCTTCGGTGCGGTCACGGAGGGGCGCTCTCTCGCGGAGTTCGAGACGCATGCGCAGGTCTACGGCTGGGATGACTTCATCGACAATGTTTGTGGGGAAAAACTCACATTTCTGCATGAGAATTGCTCCTTTGAAGAGGGCGGTAACGGGGCGCGGCTGAACCTCGGCAAGAGTGCTGTCTATCGGATGCTCACCCTTTTGGAGCAGGACGGACAAATCCAGCTCGCACGCTTCGCATACATGCTGGCGCGCCTCGACCCGGGGACAAAGAGTCCTCTGCAGGAGGCATATCGGCGCGTGCGTGCGCAGCTCTACGAATGGTATCGCGCACCATCCGAGCGCAGACAGCTGTCAACTGCATTCCAGCTGATCATATACAGCATCCGAGAGAAGGGAGAGAACATCGATGGCTGAGACAATCAAAAAACTGACGGAGACGGATGATATTGCAGGAAAAGCAGAGAAGATCATCCTCGGGCTCAAAAATGACAGACTGCTCGGGGGAACAAATGGACTGACAACCAACCAGATCCGTAAATTCCTCACGGCGGTCAACACGCTGACGAACAAGATCATCCTATATCGCTATCAGCAGATGAAGGCACGGGGGAGGGAGCAGGAAAAGGCATTTGAGATGAGCGATGAGCTTGCCAAGGCGGTTCGATTCCTAAAGGTCAAGCTTGCCTATCAGGTCGCGCGTGGGAATAAGGGCGTCAAGAGATTCGCGGAGGATACGCGGCTGAAGGAGTACATCGACACTGTCGGCACGGATCTCAGAGAGTACATGGCGTTCGCACAGTTCATCGAGGCACTTGTTGCCTATCACAAATTTTATGGGGAAAAGGAAGGAGAATGATGATGGAGCAGCAGGATACAAGACAGCGCGCGCTGAAAGGAAAACTTGAGATTGAGGCGATATTGTGTCTCAAGACTGGTCTACACATTGGCGCTTCCTCTGATTTTTCACCCATCGGTGCAGTTGACAGCCCGTTTTTGCGTGACCCGATGACGAAGCGGCCGATTATTCCCGGCAGCTCGCTCAAAGGAAAGATTCGTACCCTCCTTGCGCGCAGCTTCTCAACAAATGAATACTTCCTGAATAAGATTGATGAGGATAGCACTACGATTCAGCGTCTCTTTGGCTCTGCAGCACAGGGCAAAGCGGGAGGCAAGGCGGCACGCCTTCAGTTCTCGGATATCCGCATGAGGAAGGAATCCTATCAATATTTTGCTGAGATGGAGCTGGATACGTACATCGGTGAGATCAAATTCGAGAACACCATCAGCCGCATCAGTGCCGCCGCAAACCCGCGCCAGATCGAGCGCGTTCCCGCCGGCGCAGAGTTCGACTTCCGCCTTGTTTACAACATCGAGGACGAGGGTGAGCTGGCAGAGGACATGCAACTCCTCGCTAACGGTATTCGCCTCCTGCAGATGGACTACCTCGGCGGGCACGGCTCGCGCGGTTACGGCAGAGTGTCGTTGCACGACTTTCATGTAAAACACTTCACGCTCTCTGCCGAGAACGCCATGACACAGGAACGGTTGCAGGGGCTTGCGGACTTACTGGAGAAAGGTGGCGGATCCGTGTGAGCTATGTGATCTATCCGCTGCACTTTAGGACTGCCGTCCGCTTCGGTGTGCCGGGACGCGGCGGCAGACTGGACGAGGCATGCATGGAGTACCCCGCCGATGCACTCTTTGGTGCACTCTGCGCAGAGCTCGCCGCCTCTGGCGAAACCGAGGAGCTTGGGCGACTCGCAGAGACTGTTGAGCGCGGCGACCTGCGTCTCTCCGACCTCCTGCCGTGGCAGCGGCGGGAACATGACGGCGCACTTGCCCTCTTCCTCCCGCGCCCCGTCCTGCGCATTGAGCATACACAGGCACAGGAGCGCGAGGACTACCGCAGCACCTGTGAGAATGCTACCATGCGCAAGAAGCAGAAAAAACTGAAATACATTCGCGCCTGCCGCATGCAGGACTACATCTGTGCCATGCAGAGCGGGAACCCCTTTGAGGACCGCGAGTTCGATGCCAATTTCGGCATGGAGTCTTTGCGCCAACGTGTGAATCGACGGGGAGAGGAGCCTTTGCCCTACTATGTCGCACAGTTCGACTTTCGTACAGAGGCGGGGCTTTACCTCATCGCTTGCGTTCGTGATGAGAAGACGATCTCGTGGCTGCACCGCCTCCTTGTGTGGCTTGGTACTGCGGGCATCGGCGGCAAGCGTACGAGCGGCTATGGCAAATTTCGTGCCGGCGAAATCATCCACATGGACGCGGACGATGGCGGCGACATTGCAGCGCTCAGAGACATGCTCGCAGCAGACAGTGCCCCGTGGCAGCTCGCACTCGCGCCCGTCCTCCCGACAGCGGACGATCTTGCTACCGTCAAGCGCGGTGCCTATCGTCTGCGCCGTGCGGGCGGCTTCATCAGCTATCCCGTTCATTCTGCCGAGAAGAAGAACAGCGTCTACCTCCTCGACGCGGGCTCGTGTTTTCCTGCGCGGATTAGCGGCACGTGCGGTATGCTGGGGACACATGATGGGCATCCTGTCTGGCGCTATGGCTATGGATTTTATGCGGGGGTGACAGCATGAGAGGCGATATGGTTCGGCAGACCTATGAGATCAAGTGCATCGCCCCCGTCCACATCGGCTCGGGGGAGGAACTGAGAACATTCGAGTATCTCTACGATAGAGACAAACTCGAGATGAGTCTCCTGCACGAGTCCAAATGGCTCGCCTTTCTTGATGCGCGCGGGCTCACCGATGCGTTCATCAAATACATCGAGATCGAGGGGCAGGGCAACAGATCACGCAACCTGCTCGAGTGGCTGACTGCCAACCGTGTCACTGAGGCGGATCTGCGCAAGGCGGGTGTCATCCGCCGCAGAGTCCCCGTTGCGATGCTCTCGGAGAAAAAATACCGAAACCGCAAGCCCAACCTCAACAAAGTCGTGTGTCACCTCGTGCGCGCCGACAACGCGCACCCCTACATCCCCGGCAGCACCATCAAGGGTGCGTTGCGTACGGGCATCCTCTACCATCTCATTCGCAAAGACCCCGCGCGTTTTCGCGCCTACTGGCAGGAAATCTCTTCCGTCAAAGGTTCACTGAAGGAAAAAGAGCACAAGTGGAACGAGATTATCCTGCGGCTCGAACAGGAACTCCTGCACACCCTCACCTATGAGGACACAGAGCGCGGGGATGCCGCCGCGAGCGCACTGCGCGGACTCTCTGTCAGCGACGCGATGCTCGTTGGATGCGTGGCAAAAGCCCCGACCGTCATCGTACAGAAAATCGACGCAACAACCCTCATCAAGCCTGGTGAAAAGCGCGGCGAAAGCCCGATCGTTCTCTTTCGCGAGTGTATCCCAGCAGACAGCAGACTGCGCTTTACCATCACTGCGAACCTCCCTATGCTTCACGCGGCGGGCATTGACTCCCTGCCGTCCGTCCTCAATATGCTGCGCGCCTATACCCTCGACGGACTGACACGCCAACAGCGCGTCTTTGAGGCCATTGATGCCAAATACTACGGCGATCTCTTTGCCGATATCGGAAAGTACAAGGCGAACGCACTTCTCGGCGGGGGCACGGGCTTCCTCTCCAAGACGCTCACCTATGCACTTGCAGACAAAGAAACGGATGCACGACGTTTTGCGGCGGCGTATTTCGACGAGCAGTTCACCAACCCATCGCACAAGCACAGAGAGACGGATACGCAGCTTACCCCGCGCACACTCAAGAGAGCACAGACCGATGGGGCGGACTGGCTCATGGGGCTCTGCTCCATCACAGGAGTTGGCAATGCTGAGACGCTTTGAGGCGGAGCTGCGCCTGCCCGACGGCGCGCGTGCGCCTTCTTCCATGGGCTCCGTCCTCCACGGTGCGCTCATGGAACTCCTGCCGGAGGACTACGCCGACGCTCTCCACACGCAGAACCTGCGCCCCTACAGCCAGAGTATCCGCTGGGACAAAGAACGGGAGCGCGTCATTTGGCGCATTGGCACACTCGATCAGACGGCGGGCGAGATCATCGGGACAGTACTGCAGAGCTTGGAGCACATCCATCTCAGACAAAAGGGCTACACCGTCGACGTGCAAAACATACAATGCGTCGAGGAGCGCAGCTATCAGGACATCGCCGATGAATACTTTCGCGCGGAGACCGCACCGCGCGGTGCAGAGCTCCACTTTCTCACGCCGACCAGCTTCAAACAGGGCGGCGCATACATCATCCTGCCTGAGAGCACACTCATCCTGCAGAGCCTCCTCGCACGGTGGAACAGATTCTGCCCCGACATCCGCATCGAGGAGGACGACCTCGCGCAGACCCTTGCAGCGCATACGCGCCTCACGCGCTATACACTGCGCTCCGTAGGATTCTCTGTCGATGGTTACAACATCCGCGGATTTCGCGGACAGATTGTCCTACAGTTCGCGGGCAGCGACATGGTGCGCCGCATCCTCGGCACACTCCTCGCCTTTGCTCCCTACGCTGGCATCGGCATCAAAACCGCCCTCGGCATGGGCGCGGTAGAGACTGACATCTGGAAAGGATGAACGAGATGAAGCGAATTTTGTTCTCGCCCATTGGAACAACCGACCCTGTGAGCAGCAACAACTTCCATGATGGTGGTTGCCTGCACATCCTGCGCCACTATCAGCCCGAGCGCGTTGTCCTCTTCTTCACCAAGGAGATGGGCGAGATCGAGCGGAACGAGAAGCGTTACACTACAGCTGTTCGGTATGTTGCCCCTGACTGCATCATCGACCCGCCGATCTTCACTGACATTGTGGATGCAAGCCGCTATGAGGAGTTCAGTCAGATCCTGCCGCAGACTGTGCAGGATCTCCTGCAAAAGTACCCCGAGCACGAGATCCTGCTCAACCTCAGTTCGGGTACCCCCCAGATCAAGACTATCCTCGCCATGCTTGCCGCAGACAATGAGCGATGCATCGGCATACAGACTGTTACACCTGAGAGGCGTGCGAATAATCCGCAAAAGATCACCCCCGAAGAACTTCAGTCTATGCTTCAGATGAATGAAGACAACAAGCCCGGGGCGGTACGCCGCTGTGATGAGCCACCACTCAAAATTTTTCGTTACCACGCGGAGAAGAACCGCATCCTTGCTCTTATCCATTCGTACGAATACAATGCCGCACTTACCCTTGCACGCAATAGCCGTCTCGTTCCCACCGATGCGAAAACGCTGCTCAAACATGCTGCTGCCCGCACCATGCTCCTTCCCGACAAGGCACGTAAAATCCTGCCTGAGTACAACGGACAGAAACTGTTCCTGTTCAAGGAAGACGAAGAGCGCATCGTCGAATACTTCCTCGTCATGCAGATCGATCAGGAGAACGAACGCCTTTCCAACTTCATGCTGCGCATCACACCCTTCCTCTATGAATTCCTGCACGACTACGTCGCAAAAAATGTGAAGGGCGGCAGAAAGAATGCACAGCACATCGACAACCTCTGTATCAAAAAGTACAATACCGATGGCTACATACTACAGCGCAAGAAAATCGAAAAAAATGCGCGGAACTTCCTAGACCTGCTGGATCAGGAATTTGCGGGATCAAATGCCCACCAATACACCAATACCGACCTGTCCTTCTTGTTGCTCATCCACTACTGTACCTATATGCAGGAGGCAGGGCTGGCAAAGGATGCACAACTTCACAGCGATATGATGGACGAACTCGGCAAGCTGGGGACCGTCAGAAAAGTACGCAATAGTGTCGCTCACGTCATCGTCAACGTGACACGCGAGAGCTTTCAGAAGGACACACAGATGACCCCACCCGCGCTTATGGACACCTTTGCCAAGATGCTCACCCTCGTCTATGGAACGAAAGTCAAGGAGGCACGCACAACCTATAGCCGCATCAACAACTGGCTCGAAGAAGCCCTCGAAATCCACGAATAAGGAAGATGTCTGCTCTTTGTGCCGGCGGGATTGTGCGTCATGGAGCATTATGCTATACTGCACGTAGAATCTGCGCCGCACTTAGAGCCGCAATGACTGCAAAGAATTTTCGAACAAGAGCTGCCGCGAAAAGGAGGGGAATCTCATTCGCACCGCAAAAGTATTTTTTCATGCAGTCAGCACAAGGCATCCCAACGCAAGGAATTTCAAAACCACATCCCCGCAAGGGGACGGAAATTTGATGCGTGCAAGGTAGCCTTCGGCTTCCGCGTCAAATTTCAAAACCACATCCCCGCAAGGGGACGGAAATTCACCAGCAGTAGCGGTGACGGAGAGAAGGTTGTTAAAATTTCAAAACCACATCCCCGCAAGGGGACGGAAACTGACTTGCAGACGCGTTATCCTGCGATCCGATATCCGATTTCAAAACCACATCCCCGCAAGGGGACGGAAACGTGCTGGACGGAACATCAACCATAAGGTCGCCTTCTCAATTTCAAAACCACATCCCCGCAAGGGGACGGAAACTATACATCTCCGCGCGGATATTGGCATAGCGCTGTGCATATTTCAAAACCACATCCCCGCAAGGGGACGGAAACTCTTCCTCCTATTTCACGAGACTAATCACCTTGCATTTCAAAACCATATCCCCGCAAGGGGACGGAAACCCATTCATCTTCTTCGAGATCCAATTCTGAAGAGAAGTATTTCAAAACTACATCCCCGCAAGGGGACGGAAACTCTGCGCCCGTTGTACCTGCCTTAACGCACTCAAGGCGAGCATTTCAAAACTACATCCCCGCAAGGGGACGGAAACTCTGCGCCCGTTGTACCTGCCTTAACGCACTCAAGGCGAGCATTTCAAAACTACATCCCCGCAAGGGGACGGAAACTGCTCCCACTTCCCGCCGCGCCAGTAGAGGTCATATCATTTCAAAACCATATCCCCGCAAGGGGACGGAAATATCGGGAGATGTACGCCGTAGTGCTTGGCGAGCGTATTTCAAAACCACATCCCCGCAAGGGGACGGAAACTCCAATCGGCCGCGTACAAAATCAACGGGCTTTGCCATTTCAAAACCACATCCCCGCAAGGGGGCGGATTTTCCAAGGATGTTCTCTTTTACACGGAAGGAGTCTGAGCAATGAGTTTTGCCTATATCACGGAGGAAGGGGCGTTCATCCGGAAGCGCGGCGGGAATTTTACGGTAGGGCGTAATGAGGAGTCTGTGATGGAGATTCCCGCAGACGCTTGAGGGTCTGACGCTGATCGACACGGTGCAGGTCTCGTCGAGGGCGATGGTGGAGCTCCTTCGTCTTGGCATTCCCGTGACGTGGCTTTCGCGTACGGGGTATTTCTTTGGGCGTTTGGAGTCAACGCGTCATGTGAATGTCTTTCGGCAGGAACGGCAGATCCTGTTGAGGGACTCTTTTTTTTACCTTGCGATGGCACGCAAGGTGATCGCAGCAAAGGCGCACAATCAGTTCATTCTCCTGCGGCGCTATAACCGCAGTGCTTCGCTGCCTGAGGTTCGTACGGCAATGGCGGAGATCACAGCGCTGAGCAAGCATATTCCGCGGTGCGAGACGAATACACAGCTGATGGGCTATGAGGGGGCGATCGCAAAGGTCTATTTCCGTGCGCTCGGGCTTCTCGTTCCGGAGGCTTTTGCCTTTGTCAAGCGGAGCCGCCGTCCGCCGATGGACCCATTTAATACGATGCTGAGTTTTGGCTACACGCTGTTGATGTATGATCTCTATACGGTGGTGAATAATGAGGGCCTGCACCCGTATTTTGGATTTCTCCATGCGCTGAAGAACCGCCATCCGGCACTTGCCTCTGATCTGATGGAGGAGTGGCGTCCGGTGCTGGTGGATGCGATGGTGTTGTCGCTCGTGCATCATCATGAGATGAGGCCCGAACATTTTGCTCCGTCCGAGGAGGAGGGGAGACCCGGGATCTTCCTGACGCGGGAGGGGCGTGCGATCTTCCTGCGTGCCTATGAGAAGAAGATGCGTGCGACGAGTCTCTATGGGGGCGGGCGCCGTTCATATCGTGCGTTGCTTGGGCATCAGGGGCGCCAATATGCGCAGGCGCTGATGGCGGAGAATGCTGAGATCTATGAGCCGATTCGTCTGCGGTGAGGTGTCGGGAATGGAATACGAGTACGAGGAGAATGAGTTCGTTGCTGAGGATGAACGCCGCTATATTGTGCTTGTGATCTATGATATTACAGAGAATAAGCGGAGGGCGAAGATGGTAAAGTGTCTGGAGAGATATGGTGTCCGTGTGCAAAAGTCAGCCTTTGAGGGGTTCCTGACGGAGAAGAAATATGCGAAGCTGGCGGATCAGGCACATCGCCTGATCGATCCGCGCACGGACTCCCTGCGCATCTATCTGCTGGCGAATCATACGTCGGTGCGCTCATGGGGTCTTGGAGACCGACATGTGGAGGATGTGATTATCTTTTAGCGGGCCGTGCTCTCTGTGGGTATTTTTATAAAAATATGTAAAAAAGTGGTTGACAAAGTTTTTTCCTCATGATATTCTACTATTTTTCCTTAACGGGAAAGCCCGAAAATAATGTGAAAGGAGCTGTATGAGAAGGGATCGGGGCCGTTTGGATAGAGAGAAGCCTCCCTACGGATGGGGAGGCGTAGTGCAAAGGAGTTGTATGGAATGAAGATGATGAAGAGGGGCATGACGGCTGTGTATCGGATGCTCGGGATATCTCTGCTTGCAGCGGCTGCGTATCCGGGGGCGTTCGGAGGCACTGCAGAGGCTCATGTCGTCTCGAGCTGGGAGGAGCATGAGATTGGTCAGGCTGCAGCAGAGCGTGTCGAGGAGAAATATGAGGTGGTATCGGATGATGATCTCCTCGAGATCCAGCGGCGGCTGGTTGTCTGCAATCCGGGTACGCTGAACCGGCGCGATGGCGTGCACAAGCGCTGGCTGGAACCGATCAAGATGTACCACAGTGATTCCCCCAACGCATTTATGCTCCCCGGCGGGTATTCCTATATGGCGGACTCGATGGTGAACTTTATGAATACGGTGCAGAATGATGGTTACATCAACAAGCATTATCTTCGCCCAATGAATAAGTCGAACATTTACAACACATCCGCCATCGCTTTTGTTATGGGGCATGAGTTCGGACATTGGGCAGGGAAGGATCATCTCGAGAGCTATGACAAGCAGTTCGGACTGAATCTGATTGCGAGCTTTCTTGGCATGGGCGGCGGCTCGATGTCAGCGGCGACGGCGCAGAGCATCGGCATAAACCTCGTGGATACGCTCTGGGAGCGTAAGATGTCGCTCAGTCAGGAGTATGGGGCGGATGAGTGGGGGCTTAAGTTCCTTGAGAACGTTCCGGAATATTCAACAGGCGGTGCGCTTATGAAATTTGATCGTTTCCTGCGTTTGGAGGAGATTCGGTTCCCTGATGGGAAGCGTCCCAAGAATTTTCGCAATCCACATCCTCAAACGATGAAGCGTTACCAGAGAGCGATGAAGTATATTGCAAACTCTTCAAATGGACGGGTTAAAATTGATAATGGCGACCTTTATGTGGATAACCAGCTCATTCCTCTTGATGGTCGTGCAGATGTCGTGAGCAAGGAACGTGTTTTTTATGTCGCAGGACAAATTGCAGCGGCGATAAAGAAGGATATGTTCCATTCTAGAAATCTTACGTTTGTTTCGGTGCCGAAGAGTATCGACGCAAGGGATCCTGCGCGTGTCGATGAAATGTATTTCATCGCAGTAAATGATGCCGGAACAGATTACAAGATTATTGACAAGGTTCGCTACAACGAATCTCTTAGTTTTGAAGATAATATGGAGGTTGTCACGAGTTCCAAAGAGGATATGGGCGCTATGGGCGTAATCTTCCAGGTGGCGGAGGCGTACGATGCGCAGAAGGATGTCGACCGCAAGGGAGGAGCCCGCACCGCGAAGGGGGCTAAGAGATGAAGTACATCAAGGCTCGGTAATATGAAGCAGAATGTTTGAAAGGCATGAAGGGAGAAGTTATCATGGCAACGATGAAAAAATTTTTGATGATGGTGCTGACTGCAGCATGTATGCTTGGCGTTTTGGCGCAGGCACAGGAGGTATCTGCCAATGCGAATATCGTTTTCAATGCGGCAGAAGTCCAGCTGCTGGACGGAGAGACACTTATCAAGGGGTATCTGGTCAACTTGGGTGATGCAGGCGCGACGGTTACAGCGGCAAGTATTTCAGTTATTGTTCAGGACGATGCAGGAAATGTATTCTGGCAGGACAGCGGTGATTTTGCGAATGTAGGCGTTTACGTTCCTGCCGGCGGTTCGCATGGACACGTGTTTCACATCCACAATCCGAACTGCAGAGCCTATAATGGGACGATTCGCTGGCATGTAGACAACCATATTCGTTTCAGCTGAAGTTATCTGTGTCAGAAGAAGCAGATAATCACATACGAACAGCAAAAAAGGAGAGGCATAACCTCTCCTTTTAAATTGACGCAGAATCTGTGTGCCGACAGATCATCGGCAGCCGTGACGGGATTGTGCGCATACGGTCTTATCGTTTATGATATACAAAAAACAACACGCCGGCAGACTCTGCTGGCGTGTTTGTATTTCCTATGATGTTATGAGGTTTTTTTCCCGCTCAGTACAACCTTGCTGAAGAGGAGGAGGAGGCCGAGGAAGACGGCGAGGCCGAGCATCTCGGCGGTATCTGCGAAGTCGCTTCCAACCATTGCGAGCGGATTCTCATCGCCGCCGTTCGAGACGGAGAGGACGATGAGGCCTGCGAGCAGGACGCCGACGATGGACTCGCCGACGATGAGACCCGATGCAAAGAGCGTGCCGCGCCTGAGACCTGCCGTCTCTGCCTCAGCGCCTGCGGTTTTGCGCAGATGGCGGTTGAGGAAGTAGCCGAGGATGGCACCGACGACGAGCGGCGTCTGGATGACGGGCGGGAGGTAGATGCCCATGCCGACGGCGAGCGGCGGCAGGACGAGATTCTTCGTCGTGCGCTTGAGCAGCTGGTCGATGAGGACCAGGACAACACCCAGGCCGATGCCGATGTAGATATACTCCCACGCGAGCTTGCTGGAGAAGATGCCCTGTGCGATGGTGGTCATGAGCACGGCCTGCGGTGCGGAGAGTGCCTGCGCGGGATCCATGCCCGGACGCGGCATGGCGCCGGGGAAGCCGTATGCCTCGTAGAGGAGGTTGAGCACGGGGGCGATGACAAGCGCCCCGACCACGCAGCCGATGAGGAGCGCGGCCTGCTGGCGCCACGGCGTTGCTCCGACGAGCCAGCCCGTCTTGAGATCCTGCATATTGTCGTTCGAGATGCAGGCAATCGCGAGGATGATCGAGGTGGTAAAGATGGCGGTTGCTGTTGCAAATTTCTCACCGCCCGGCAGATCAAAGATGCCGAACGAGGAGCACAGCGCGTACATGACGAGTGAGGAGACGATGATGCCGAGGATCCCGATGCCCGAGATCGGACTCGCGGATGTGCCGACAAGTCCTGCCATGTAGGCGCAGGCGGCAGCGACAAAGAAGCCCATGAGGACGGATACGCCGACGCCGACAACGGTGAAGATGAGCTTTTGATTCGGGGGGATGCTCTCCGGCGAGACGAAGAGATAGAAAATCGCAAGGAGGCCGATGACCGTTACGCCGAAGACGAGCGCAATGCTCTTCATCGACATGTCGATGTCCATGCGGTGCAGACCCTTCTCTGTATCGTCCATGCGTGTACCTGCGATGGACTCCTTGACTCCGTCGATGACGGGGCGGGCGAGCGTCATGAGTGTCCAGATCGCCGCAACGCCCATTGCACCCGCACCGATGAGGCGCACCTTCTGCTGATAGACGGCACCGGCGAATTTTTGGAGCGTCATGCCGTCCGGCAGTGCCTCGGTCATGGTGAAATAGGGGACGAAACCCGCCCATGCGATGAGGATGCCGACCAGCATGGCGAGTCCGCTCGCAATGCCGATGAGGTAGCCCGCACCTACGAGAGCGGTCGAGTAGCCGAGCGGCAGCTGCGTCATGCCGCGGCCGACGTGGAACCATGCCGAAAGACTGCCGCCGAGCACCTGCAGGCCGTTCGTGAGGAAGGCGATGATGCCGGCGACGACACTGCCCGAGAGGATTTCCTTGATGCCGGATTCGGATTTGCCGTCCGCACGCGTGCGGCTGCCGACCTTTAGAATCTCGGCCGCAGCAACGCCCTCAGGATAGGCGAGGTCGCTGTGCACGACCATGGCGCGGCGCAGAGGAATGGTAAAGAGGACGCCGAGGCAGCCGCCGCACGCCGATACGACGAGGGTCTGCCAGAACTCAAATCCCTGCCAGTAGCCGATCATGAGCATACCGGGGATGATGAAGATGATGGCGGACAGTGTTCCCGCAGCGGATGCCTGCGTCTGTACCATGTTGTTTTCGAGGATGTTTGCATCCTTTGCCATCTTGAGCACTGCCATTGAGATGACCGCCGCAGGGATCGCCGACGAGAATGTCAGGCCGACCTTCAGCCCGAGGTAGACGTTCGATGCGGTGAAGATGATCGTCAGGATCGCGCCGAGCAGGATGCCGCGCACGGTGAGCTCGGGGAGCCTCAGCTCGTGCTGCATAAACTCGTTTTCCGCTTCTTTCATGCGATAACCACCTGTCCTTTTTGTTCAGTAAAATGAAAAAATACCGATAATATTATAACATAGAAATAAAGAATGTAAAATTCCGAAGCGGAATGTATACAAGGAGCAGACTGCTCCCGTCATGGAGAGGGGAAGGCGCGCCGCGCGCGGTCTGCAGCTTCTTCCAGCCACGCGGACCTCTCGTCGGCGGAGCTGTCTGCGACGATGCGGAACATCACACGGTCGAAGTCCTTTACGCCGCAAAAGTCGAAGATGCAGTCGCGCCAAAGACGCTGCAGCGGGTCGCCGAAGACCTCGTCCTCCCGCTGTGCGGACGTGTTGGATGTGTTGAAGACAAGCGCCCTCTTCGCGCGCAGCAGACCGATGGGGAGACCGCCGCCGCTGTCGCCTGCGGGGAATGTGTAGGCGATATTCTCGCGCAGAACCCGATCAACCCAGCCTTTGAGCACGGCGGGTGGCTGCCCCCACCAGTTCGGATGGACGATGATGATGCCGTCCGCCGAACGAATCTCCTCCTGATGGAGACGGACGAGCGGATCACGCGTTGTGCCGCTGACGAGCTCCTCCTTTGGGATGGCGGGATCGAAATGCTCGCGGCAGAGATCGTGGAAACGTACATCATGGCCGGATGACTTCAGTGTTTTTACAATAATTTCCGCGATGGCGGCGTTGAGGCTGTGCTTGTAGGGATGCCCCAAGATGACGGAGATTTTCATAGAGACTCCTTTCCGGACAAAACAAAACCGCCGGCGGGCTTTCTCGTCACCCGTCGGCGGTCTTGAGGAAAATACGGGAAGTGATAGGTAACTCTCTTGCATCCAAACCAATGTTGCTTCGTTCCGCGCTGCCGCTAGCATGCAGCGCGGAACTTTCCGGCAAAACGCTGAGAAACTACCTCGACATGCCTCCGACGCATGCACCGCGAATCCACTCGCGGGAACGATCTTCCTGCCATGCGCCGCGCATATCCCTGTACCCGCCCCGCGCGGGCTGCCGCATCCTCCTGCCGCACCTTCGCTCTGCACCGCTGTCCTGGTGCACCTGTGCGGACAACCCTGCGGCCACTCAATGACCCATCGGAATCTCCTCCCAGTCCGTCGGGGAACTCCGGCTGTGCTCCCTCCGCTCAGCCAGCGGAGCTGCTGCCGTGCTCCCTCACTCCAACAACCGTCGGTCAACACTGTGGAAACTCCGGAGAACTCATCTCATGCGCTTACGTATCACACGAGGGCAACCCGTCCTGAATCAAGCTGCCTGGAAGTTCTCCTTTACTATCTTTAGTATAGTAAAATCCCAGAAAATTGTCAATGGCACAGGAGAAATTTTGCTGCGGGGCGAGACCGTCTCATCTATGCGCTCTTTGGCAGGAAATTCGCGCTGCGCGTCGAATTTGCGTTAGGAGTATAACGTTGGGAGACGAAGAGATTGCACAATGAATACATGGATATCGAGAAGAAGATCGCGCACGGCGAACGGCTGACGTATGAGGACGGCGTGCGGCTCTTTGCATGTCATGACATCGCGTGGATCGGCGCGCTTGCCGACCGCGTGCGGCAGAAAAAATGCGGCGATATCGTCTACTATAACGTGAACTGTCATGTGAATCTCACGAACATCTGTCTCGCGCACTGTAAGTTCTGTGCGTTCGGGCGCGACGCGGAGGACAAGGGCGCGTACGAGATGAGCGTGGAGGAGGCCGTGGCGCATGTGGCGGATGCGATGCGCGACCCGCATCTGGCGGGACTGCACGTTGTGAGCGGTCTGCATCCGGACTGGACATTCGACGACTATCTGATGCGCCTCAAGGCGCTGCATGAGGCGTTTCCCTCGCTCTATCTGAAGGGGTTCACGGGCGTTGAAATCACGCATTTTGCAAAGACGTCGAGGCTCTCGGTGCGCGAGGTGCTCGTGCGGCTGCGCGCGGCGGGGCTGCAGTCGATCGCGGGCGGCGGCGCGGAGATCCTCTCTGACCGCGTGCGCGGCGAGCTCTGCCCGAACAAGGCGACGGCGGATGAGTGGCTGATGGTGGCGCGTACGGCGCATGAACTCGGCATCAAGACGAATGCGTCCATGCTCTACGGGCACATCGAGACGGTGGAAGAGCGCGTCGAGCACATGATGCGACTGCGCGATCTGCAGGATGAGACGGGCGGTTTTCAAACGTTTATCCCGTTCCCATTCCTGCCGTCGAACACGGAGCTCGGGCAGACCGTGCGGCAGACGTCGATGTGGGACGATCTTCGGACGATTGCGATTTCGCGGCTGATGCTCGATAATTTCCGCAACATCAAGGCGTACTGGGTCATGCTCACCGTGCCCGTGGCGCAGATCGCGCTCGGCTTCGGCGCGAACGACATTGACGGCACGGTGCACAAGGAGACGATCCTTCATGACGCGGGGGCAAAGAGCCCGCGTGCTCTCTCCGAGGACCACATCATCCGCATCATTCGCGAGATTGGCCGCACGCCTGCCGCGTGCGACTCGAACTTTAATATCATTGAGACGTATTGAGGATGCGCTGATTAGGGATTCAAAAAGACGAACTCCATGAAGCAGAGTTCGTCTTTTTGACAGAGAAGTTATTCTTCGGCGGGATTTCCGTCCTCATCGAGCGGGATGTAGACATTTTTCTCCTGCCACGGGTACTGGTACGCGAGCGTGACCTGATTGTCCAGCTCGTAGTGGACTGCAGTCAGGACTCCGGTTCCCTCGCCGCTGACTCGTTTCAGCCAGCGGCCGTCGTCGAGGCGTTCCTTTTGCGTGCGCAGCCACGCGGGATCGCGTTTCGACAGACCCGCCTCGTTCATGCGGAAGACGAGCTTTACAGGCGTGCCCTTCACGGTGTAACAGAAGCTGCAAAAGGGCGCATCCCTCTCGTAGTCCTGCGGGTCGGGACGAAAGAGCTGCTTGAAATAGGAGAGTCCCGCCTCGTTCATCGTCATGCAGGCGATGGCGCGCTGTTTGTCGCCGCGTTCCCCGTCTGCATCAACACCGTCGCGCATCCCAAGGGTTTCTCCTGCAGATGCCTCCTGCAGCTCCTCGTCAAAGGCGGGGTCAATCCAGTGGTACGACATCTGTTCAATCGTTGCGCCTGCCTTGATCTCGCGCGCGAGCGTCAGGAACTCGTGGTCGTCCGGCACGAGGGAGAGTCCCTTCTGCACGGCATCGAGCGCGCCGTCGTGGTCGCCGAAATGCGCGCGGAGCTTGCCGAGCTGCAGATACGTCCACGGATAGTCCGGCTCCTCCTGTGCGCCCTTTTCGACCGCGCGGAGTGCGTCATCGAGGCGGCCGCAGTACATGAGCGCGACGGCATAGCGGTAGTACCATGTGCCGCAGCCGCGCGCGTTCGCCTCAGAGGCCGGCATCCACTGCATCGTGCGGTAATAGTATTCGTAGTCGTCCAGATTGTTGCACGCGTACGCGTACCAGAGGGCAATATCGAGATCGGCGTGCGCTTCCTCGCGCGTAAAATTCCCCTTGATCATGCCGTTCTTGATGTACGCCTCCAGATAGTACAGCATCTTGTAGAAATAGCCCGTCCCGCCGTCGTCCATTGCCTCAAGCTTTCGGATCGCTGTGGGGGAGAGCAGGGGCTTGCGCGCCGCATTGGGGGTGGAAAGATGCTTTTGGCAGGCCGCGATCATCTGCATCGTGTCTGCATCACCCGGGAGCGCGGCAAGTGCTGCCTCGAAGTAGGGCAGCGCGCGTCTCTCCTGACCGAGGTGGTAATAGGCGTACCCCATGCGGTAGTTCCAGAGATGATCGCCATGGAAGTAATCTGCGTGCGGCGTGAGGAGCTCGATTGCCTTTTCGAAATAGGCGCGATCACCCGTGCCCGCCGCGTTGTTGTAGGCGCGTGCAAGCTCGCTGTCCAGTTCCGGCGTGCGCTCCTCTGCGGGGATGGCTTCGAGCTCCGCGATGATCTTTTGAAATTCTTCGTTCTCGTGCCAAATTTGGCACTGTTCGAGCAGTGTCATACAGTACTCCGTTTTGTAAATCCTTGATCTATGTCCGATAGGTAATCGGTGGGCATATATTTTCCTTCGTCGGTACGAACCGCATGATAGCATGAAACACCCGAGAAAAGCAAGCTCGGCCCCGTGCTGCGGAATTTGCAAAAGCGCGCCGCATTTGATACACTTGCGGGAGTGTGATAAGGAGAGTATCGGACCATGAGCAATCGAACGAATGCCCGCGCGGCCGCAGAGCGCGGGGCACGGCTGACGAAGGAGGATGCACTCCTCCTCTATGAGGACAACGACCTCCTCGCGCTCGGTGCGTGGGCGCGTGCGGCGAAGGAGCGCGCGAGCGGGAAGAATGTCTACTATACGGTGAACCGTCACATCAATCTCACGAACATCTGCAGTGCGAACTGTCCGCTCTGCGCGTTCCAGGTGGAACGCGGCGATGCGCGCGGCTACATCATGGAGACCGACGATGTGGCGCGCGTGCTGGAGACGGCGAAAAATACGCCGCGCCTCACGGAGATCCATATCGTGAGTGCGCTCCATCCCGACCGTCCCTTCTCCTACTACGAGGGCGTGGTGCGGCAGGTGCGCGCGGCGCTTCCCCATGCGGACATCAAGGCATTCACGCCCGTGGAGATTGTGAACTTTGCAAAAGGCGAGGGGCTTTCTGTTCGCGACATCCTGCGCCGTTTGCAGGCGGCGGGGCTCTCATCCCTCCCCGGCGGCGGGGCGGAGATTCTCTCCGATCGTGTGCGCGCCGTCATCTGCCCGAACAAGGCGACGCGTTCGGAGTGGCTCGACTGTATGCGTACGGCACACGCGCTCGGCATCCGTACAAATGCCTCCATGATGTACGGACACATCGAGATGGTGGAGGAGCGCATCGACCATCTGCTTGCCTTGCGCGAACTGCAGGATGAGACGGGCGGCTTTCAGGCGTTTATGCTCTTTCCGTTTCACCCCGAGAATACGGTGCTCGGTGCGGAGCGGAAACTCGCGCGCGTCGGCGCGTGGGAGGATATGAAGATGCTCGCGCTCTCACGCCTTGTCCTCGACAATGTGGCGCATTTCAAGGCGTTCTGGGTCATGCTGACGCAGCCGATTGCGCAGCTGGCACTCGGCTTCGGTGCGGACGATCTCGACGGCACGATCGGCGAGGAGAAGATCATCCACGCGGCGGGGGCACAGACGCAGACGGGCATCACGCGGAGCGAACTGGATGCGATGATCCGCGAGGCGGGCTATGAGCCCGTGGAGCGCGATACGTTTTATCGACCGATCGCGGCAGGGGAGGGCGCATGAGACTCACGGAGCAGGAGGCTGCCGATCTCCTCACGCACGGCGACCCGATCGAACTCGGGCGCGCGGCGGACGCGGAGCGGCGGCGGCGGTTCGGCGATACGGTGACGTTCATCGTTGACCGCAACATCAATTACACGAATATCTGCGTGAACGAGTGCCGTTTTTGCGCATTCTACACGAAACAGGATGCGGAGGATGCGTATCTCCTGCCGCTGGAGGAGATTCTCGCGAAGGTCGGCGAGACGGCGGCAGCGGGAGGAACGCAGGTCATGATCCAGGGCGGCATCCATCCCGATCTGCCGCTCTCGTACTACGAGGATATGCTGCGCGCCATCCGCAGCCGCTATCCCTCCATCGTGATCCACTCCTTTACGGCGACGGAGATCCTGTATTTCGCCCAAAAGGAGGGGCTTACGGTCGAGGATACGCTGCGGCGGCTGCAGGATGCGGGGCTCTCGTCGCTCCCCGGCGGCGGTGCGGAGATCCTCGTCGACCGCGTACGCAAGCTCATCGCACCGAAGAAGATCATGACCGAGGATTGGCTGCGTGTGATGCGGACGGCGCACAAGATCGGCATGAAGTCGACGGCGACGATGGTGATCGGCTTCGGCGAGACGATGGCGGAGCGCGTGGAGCACATGGAGCACATCCGCCGGCTGCAGGAGGAGACGGGCGGCTTCCGTGCGTTCATCACATGGACGTTCCAGCCGGGCAATACCGCACTCGGCGGAGAGAAGACGTCGAGCTGGGATTATATGCGAACACTTGCCCTTACGCGTCTCTACATGGACAATGTTGCGCACATCCAGGGCTCGTGGGTGACGCAGGGCGAGCGCATCGGTCAGCTGACCCTCGGCTTCGGCGCAGATGATCTCGGGAGCATCATGCTCGAGGAGAATGTCGTGCGTGCCGCGGGGACGCGGTATAATATGTCGATCAAGAAGATGATCGATCTGATTCACGGCGCAGGCAGAGAGCCGGCACAGCGTGACACGCAGTATCGCGTGATACGGAGGTTTTGATATGGCAGAGCAACAGGTTCCGGCAGCGGGCTATGCCGTCATCGGTGGTTCGGGGACGCTCTCGAGCGACTTCCCGCGTGCCTCGATGGCGGCGGATGTGGAGATCCTCGCGGACGGGCTGCACTTTGCAACACCCTACGGCGAGAGTCCTGCCTTCCGCCTCTTCTCCGTCGCGGGACGGCGCGTGCTGACCTGCCGTATGCACGGCTGGCGCAGCGGCGTGACGCGCGCGGATGCCTCGCGGCAGGTGTTCTGGGTGCTGCGGGAGGCGGGCGTGCGGCGCATTCTCTCCGAGGGCGGCGTCGGGACGGTGAACCCGCTGCTCGACCCGCGCGACTTCCTCATCCCAGACGATTACCTTGATATGTCCGTGCGCAAGGATGTCATGCTCGACGGGCGCTATCTTCTTGTGATGCGGGATGCGCTCTGTGCGGAACTTCGCACGGCGCTCATTGAGGAAACGAGGAAGCGCTATACGGGCCGCATCTTTGACCGCGGCATTTACGCCGTCACCGACGGGCGGCATTTCGAGAGCCCTGCAGAGATCGCGATGCTGAAAGGGCACGCGGACATCGTGGGGCAGAGCCTCGCGCCCGAGGTCTACCTTGCGCGCGAGATCGGCGCGTGCTATGCGGGGCTGTACTTCGTCGTCAACTACGGCGAGGGCATCCGTCCGTGGTCGCACGACACGCTCGCGCAGATATTCTACGACGATGCGCCCATGATCGGCGACATCCTGCTCGCCGCCATCCGCAGCGTTCCCGCCGAGGAGAGCATCTGCGAATGCCGCAGCCTGCGCAAGGAGACACTGCTGAAGGATGTCTACAACGCGGAGTCGGATAAGGGTTGACGGAAATACACGGAAATTGTATAATAAACACAGAAAAAGGTGCTGCCGGTAAACGGTCAGCCCCTCTGCTAGAAACGAACTAAGATTAGCCGCCTAGGTTTGGTCACTGAGGGCGGCTTTTCTTATGCTTTGTACGATACAACGCAAATTGTAACGAGGAATACCAGTGAGAGAAACTCATATGGTCCCATAAGCATGCCCCCTTTTGCTGACCTGTCCAAGAGTCAAGCTCGGAGGGCACAGACGATTGGGAAACAGGTCGTATGCGAAAACGACCCAAGAGCGCAAGCATGAAATGCGACGCGCGATTGGATGCCGTTGACCGCCAAAGGGGCTGAGAATCGACCGCCTACCCGTTGTTGTTGGCAACACCTGCGTGGATTATATCACGAAAGATTATTTTTGTGAACGTGTGTTTTGTAAAGTGCAAATAAACTTGCTGCAAAGAAAAGAAACTGTACTGTATACACGCTGAAATCGGTTGACACCAATTCCCCGCGGTGCTAGGATGATGGCGCAGGGCATCCTGCGGAACGTATCCGAAAGAAGGGGTGCGCCATGATCGATCCGATTTTCCTTTCAGTATTCACGCCCGCCTGCACATGAACTGTGTGCGGTCGGGCTTTTTTGATGTGCAGGGAGGTTTTTGCCATGTCGATTCACATTGGAAAAGTCGTCATCATCGGGGCAAGCCATGTAGGCTCTGCCGTACTCAATAAGATCACGGATTTTCAGCTCGCCTCCGAGATCGCGCTCATTGATCTCGATATGGATCGTGCGCGCGGCGAGGCACTCGATACGAGTCATGCGATGTCTTCGCCGTACAGTACGAACATCAAGATTCATCCCGGGACGTATGAGGACTGCCGCGATGCGTCATTCATCGTCATCACGGCGGGACCGTCCATCCTGCCCGGTGAGACGCCCAATCGGCTGAAACTCGCGAGCACGAATACGAAGGTCATGCGCTCTGTGTTCAGTGAAATTGTGAAGTACACGAAGGATGCCATGATCATCATGATTACAAACCCGCTCGATGTGGCGACGTATGTCGTTTCGACGGAGTTCGACTATCCGCGTGCAAAGATTCTCGGTACGGGAACACTGCTCGAGACGTATCGCCTGCGCTATATCCTTGCCGAACATTACGATATCGATCCGAAGAATGTCCAGGGCTACGTGCTCGGAGAGCATGGCAACGACGCCTTTGTCGCATGGTCAACGGTGAACTGCGCCAGTCTCGGTCTCGATTATCTCGACGCGTATTTCGAGCGCAGTGAAAAACTCGACCGCTGCGATATCGAGCATGGGATCATACAGACGGCCTATGATGTCGTCAATCTGAAGGGATATACGAATACGGGCATCGCCATGGTCGCCTGCCGCTTCATCAAGGCGATCCTCTACAACGAGCATACGATCCTGCCCTGCTCCGCTGTCATGGACGGTGCATACGGCATGCGTGATGTTGCGCTCTCCATTCCGCGCATGATCAGTCAGGACGGCATCGTGCGCTCCTTCGAGGTGCGCCTGCCCGATGACGAGATGGAGAAACTCCTGCGTTCACAGAAGAGTGTCCGTGCCGCGCTCGACGGTGCAGGGGTGAAATAAGGAACAAAAGATCTGCGGACATAAGAAAACAAGCCCATGCGTTCGTGCATAGGCTTGTTTTACATTTTGAACAGGTCACTGTGTGTTCCTGTTCTCGTCAGATAAAGCAGGAGCGTATCATCAGAAATCTCATAAATGAGTAGCCAGTCCGGCGTGATGTGGCACTCGCGGCATCCTATATAGTTTCCTGTGAGCATGTGGTCATAATGTTTTTGTTCCAGCGGTTCGCCATTTGCCAGTTTCTTAATGACGGCAGAAAGTAGTTCCGTATCATAGCCGCGCTTGGCAATACGTTTCAAGTCCTTCTGGAAACGGGAGGTCGGACGGATCGTGTACTTCATGCGAGCAGATCCTTCATCATCGCATCGACATCGGTGTAGCGTTTTCCGAGATCTGGATCTTCCTTCATACGGCGGACTTCGTCGAGGGCTTCCCGTGTTTCGGCATTCAGGGGATCGCCGCCGATCTCAAAAGGAAGACGGTACTCCCGCACCGTCTTTCGCGCAAAGATATTGAACGCCGTCGTCATGCTCATGCCCATATCCGCACAAAAAGCGCTGAACTGCTCCTTCAGATCGTTGTCCATGCGTATGCTGACGTTGGTCTGTGACATTGCAATTCCTCCTTTTTATGTATAGAATAATGCAAGTCATGTGCACTGTCAAGAAATCTCAAGATAAATGAATCGCGGATAAAACCAGTGCCGACACTTTTGCACAATCTTTTTATCAGTGATTTCTTATAACTATAGACTGATACAATAGTAGGGGCCGTTGCACAAAAGCGGTTTTACTTTTGTGCAACAGCTGCCTCCGCCGCCTCATATCCGACCATCAGCGCCTGCATATTCGCGTCGACGGTATGCGGCGGGACGCGGTGGCTGACGGCAGTCTTGACCGCTTCGAGCGGCACGATGCCGGAGACGCGCGTAATCGTGCCGAGGGCGACGATGTTGGCGAAGAGCGCCTTGCCGATCTTCTCGATGGCAAGCGTCGTGATGGGGACAGAGACGATGTGTGATGCCGCGGGCACGTTCGGGACGAGCTCGCTGTCGACGATGAGGATGCCCTTTTCGGGATCGAGATCGCCTGCGTATTTGTCCGCGGCCGCCTGTGTCATGGCGAGCACGATGTCGGGGTGCTCGACGTGCGGATGATAGATCACGTCGTCGCTGACGATGACCTCGGAGCGGGATGCGCCGCCGCGTGCCTCGGGACCGTAGGACTGCGACTGCGCGACATTCATGCCGCAGGCAGCCGCTGCCTCGGCGAAGATGATGGCGGCAGTGATGACGCCCTGCCCGCCGGAGCCTGAGAGACGAAGTTCCTTCTGCATATCAGAGCCCTCCTGCACGCCGCTGAATCTCGGCGTTTGCC
>NZ_GG749281.1:55653-94298 GCF_000160555.1 Centipeda noxia ATCC 43541 | reverse complement strand
ATGCCGTACTCCTCGCCCTCGCATGCGCAGAGCAGTCCGATGGGGAACTTGTCCGGCGTGCGCTTTTCGGGCGGGAGGTTGTCCCACGCCGTCTTCATGACGGCAGAATCGCGCATCCATTCGAGCATTGCGGCGGGCGAGCCCATCTTGTTCTTGCGGCCGTATGCCGTCGGGCACTGAACGATGGCCTCGACGAGTGAAAAGCCGTGGTTCTGGAGGCCTCCCTCGATCATCTGCGTGAGATGCTTGACGTGGAATGCCGTGGAGCGTGCGACGTAGGTCGCGCCCGCTGCCTCTGCAATGCGGCATGCGTCGAGTGCACGGTCGATTGTGCCGTAGGGAGCCGTTGTCGTGGATTTGCCCGGCGGCGTTGTCGGCGAGGACTGCCCGCCTGTCATGCCATAGATGTTGTTGTTGAAGAGGATGACCGTCAGATCGACGTTGCGCCGGCAGCCGTGCAGGAAATGATTGCCCCCGATGGCAGTGCAGTCGCCGTCTCCTGTGATGACGATGACGTTCAGTTCGGGACGTGCAAGCTTGATCCCTGTTGCAAAGGGAATGGCTCTCCCGTGCGCCGTGTGTACGGTATCAAAGTCCATATAGCCGGAACCGCGCGAGGAGCAGCCGATGCCGGAGACGATGACGGTATTGTCCTGCGTCATGCCCTCCGTGCTCTCGATCGTCTGCGCGATGCATTTCAGCGCCGTGCCGTTGCCGCAGCCCGGACACCACAGGTGGGGCAGGCGGTTCTGTCGAAAATACTGTTCAAAGCTGCGGTTTACTTCTGCATGCGTATTCATATCGGTGCCCATCCTAACCCTCCTCGCTCATGCGCCGAATCTCCGCCGCAATCTCCTGCGGCGTGAAGTCCAGCATATTGTACTTGAGGCACGGACGGACAGGAGTCCCGTGCGATGCGCGCGTGACCTCGCCGGTGAGCTGCCCGTAGTTCAGCTCTGCAACGAGGATTTTCTTCACGCGGTCGGCAAGTCTGCCGATCGCGGCATCGGCAAAGGGCCAGATCGTCTGGAGGCGCAGGAAGCCGACGCGGATGCCTTCGGCACGCGCCACGCGCACTGCTTCGTATGCCGTGCGCGCCGTACCGCCGTAGCTGACGACGGCATACTCCGCATCCTCCATGAAGTGTTCCTCCGTGTGGATGATCTCCTCGCCCACGCGGTTGATCTTCTCATGCAGCCGATGCAGGAGGTTCTCGGTGACGGCAGGACTGCCTGAGGGGAAGCCCGTCTCATCGTGGAGGAGGCCTGTCACATGGATGCGGTAACCGTCGCCGAAGCGTGCCACATCGGGGACGAGATCCTCGCCCACGGCAAAGGGCTGATAGCCCTCGGCGCGCGTTTTCTTCGGCAGGCGGCGCGGACAGATCTCCAGCTCGTCCGCAGAGGGAAGAACGACATTTTCGCGCAGATGCCCGACGATCTCATCCGTCAGCAGAATGACGGGCGTGCGGAAGCGTTCGGCGTAGTTCACCGCCATGACCGCCATATCGAACGACTCGCGGACGCTCCAGGGCGAGAGCGCGATCATCGGATGATCGCCGTGCGTGCCCCAGCGCACCTGCATGACATCGCCCTGCGAGGGGGCGGTCGGCTGTCCCGTCGAGGGGCCGACACGCTGGACGTTCACGAGGACGCACGGAATCTCAGCGCATGCCGCGTAGCCGATCAGCTCCTGCTTGAGCGAGAAGCCGGGACCACTTGTCGCGTCCATCACCTTTGCCCCCGCGAGCGATGCGCCGAGGATTGCGCCCATTGCGCCGATCTCGTCCTCCATCTGGAGGAATGTGCCGCCGATCCGCGGCAGCATCTTTGCCATCTGCTCCGCGATCTCCGTCGACGGCGTGATGGGGTAGCCCGCGAAGAACGTCACACCTGCGGCGACAGCACCCTCGGCGATCGCCTCGTTGCCCTGCATGAGCCTTGCTTTGCTCTCGCTCATCTCACGCCCTCCTCTCTACGAATATCGCGAAGTCGGGACAGCGCATCTCGCACTGTCCGCATGCGATACAGTCTTCCGGACGGACGGGCGTGATCTTGCCGAGAAGGCTTACCTCGAGCACCTTCTTCGGACAGAACGCTGCGCAGATACCGCAGCCCTTGCACCGTTTTTCCTTAATGTACAGCTCACCCTTCATGGCGCTCAACTCCCGCCGGGATGCGGAAACACATCCCAAATACACAGAATACCTTGCATCCGTCTTTATCCGCGCGGATGATTTCAATATTATAACAGAAGATACAGAAAAAATGAAACAGTATACATGAATACATGCGAGCTTGTTTCAAGGATAAAATGCTTGACGCACCTTCTTCTCCGTAGTAATCTGTGAACACATTGATTTAGGAGGTGCCTGTTTGACATTTTATACCTACAACTACATCACGCAGCACAGCCAGTTCAACAACGCAGTATGGTATGCGCTGTCGTTTCTCGCACTTGCGGCACTTCTTTTTGTGAGTATTAAATATCTGCGCAACCGTCTTGTGTCGCGCTACCGGGACCTCATTGTCATTCTGTTTCTCGCGGTCGCATTCCTCGGCGGGATGCAGTGGAACGATTACAACCGTACGAAGAGCGATGTGGAGGCAACCTCGCGTGTGGTGCAGTTCTTTCACACGTTCAGTGAGGATATGGGCGTGCCTGTGGAGGATGTCCGAACAAACTCCACCTATTTGAAACAGGGGATGCTCGTCGACGTGCAGGGGACGTTTTACGCGGTGACGTTCAATGCGGACTTTACCTCGTTCCAATACGAACGGACGCATCTCCTCGGCCGCGATGTGAAGATTGCGGACAAGGAGGACTGATATGTTGATCTACTCTCTGATGCTGGGCAAGCTTGCGCTCGGCCTTTTATGCCTCATCCTCCAGATCAATCTGCTCGGCAAGGGCAACCTCGCGCCGAACTCCGCGACGGATCAGGTGCAGAACTACGTGCTCGGCGGCATCATCGGCGGCGTGATCTACAACAATGCCATCTCGATTCTGGATTTCCTGCTCGTGCTCATCGCGTGGACGATGCTCGTGCTGATCCTGAAATATCTCAAGATGAACAGCGGTGCGATCAAGGACTTCGTCGACGGCAGTCCCGCCGTGGTGATTGAGCGCGGCAAGATACTCATGGATGAGTGTATGCGGCACGGAATGCTCGCACATGACATCATGCTGAAACTCCGTATGACGGGGGTCTACTATGTAAAGGATGTAAAGGATGTAAAGCGTGCCGTGCTTGAGCCGAACGGGCAGCTGACCGTCATCCAGTACGGCGAGCAGAACGCGCGCTATCCGATTATCCTTGACGGGCAGGTGGATGAGGATATTCTTGAACTCATCGACAAGGACCGCGACTGGCTCAAGGGCGAGCTGAGCATGGCGGGCTACGAGCCGAAAGACATCTACATCGGCGAGTACAAGGACGGCACACTGATTGTCCATCCATATGAGAATGTGTGAGGAGACAGATAAAAACACCCGACTGCTGAAGCAGTCGGGTGTTTTCATGCCTTTTTATGCTGATGAATCCACGTGAGAAGTTTTTCCTGTGAGATCTTTCCGGAGGCGACTTCCAGAATAATGGTATAGAGTTTCTTCTGCGTGTATTGAAGGAAGACCCCATTCAGTGCCAGAAACACAAGCATTGTATGTGCACCGATGCGCTTGTTGCCGTCAATCATCGCGTGATTTTCAATCAAGCCGTATCCAAGACGTGCGGCTTTCTGTTCGAGCGTAGGGTACAAATCTGTGCCGTCGAAGGACATAAATGGCGCAGCCAGGGCAGCGTCGAGGAGTGTCTCATCGCGAACACCATAACTGCCGCCAGTCGCATTGATGAGTTCCATGTGCATCTGAAGCACCTGCTGCTTTGTCAGGCGGATCATTTTGCCAGCACCGCGTATGCGTCTCGGTTTTCCTCCATCAGCTTGCGCGAAACGGCAAGCACATCCGCATCTGACAAGGATTCATTACGATCAACCTGCTGAAAGTCAATGACGAGGTAGCGCGGAGCATTGTTCTTTAGAATGACCGCCGATCCTTTTTCATCGACGAGCCGTGCAACCTTGGAAAAATTTTGATTTGCCTCGGTCATGGAAATCATCGTATCGGTATTGATATTCATGAGTCCGCCTCCTTTTATTCAGTATAGCATAAATATAGGATAAATACAACCTATATTGCTTACTCCTTTACCCGATACGCGACTGCATACATGACGGGCAGCACGAGCAGGGTCAGCACGGTTGCGACGATGAGGCCGCCGGCGATGGCGACGGCCATGGGGCCCCAGAAGATGCTGCGCATGAGGGGGAGCATGCCGAGGATGGCTGCGGCCGCGGTGAGCATGATGGGGCGGAAGCGCAGGATGGCCGAGTCGATGATGGCGTCCATGGGCTTTTCACCGGCCTCCTCATGTTTTTTGATCTGGTCGATGAGGATGACGGAGTTGCGGATGATCATGCCGAAGAGGGCGAGGACGCCGAGGTAGGCGACGAAGCCCATCGCAGAGTTCGTGAGGAGCATGGCAAGCACGACGCCGATGAGGCCGAGCGGGGCGGTGAGGAGGGTGAGCACCATCTTGCCCATGGTGCCGACCTGGATCATGAGGAGGGTCATGATAATGAAGACCATGGCAGGAATGGGCTGCATGAGGTAGCCCATGGAGTCGGCAGAGTCCTCGAGTGCGCCTGCGGTCTCGATCGTTGTGCCCGCAGGAAGGTTCGCACGGAGTTCCTTGGTCGCCTCATAGGCGCGCATGGCGGCGTCATTGCCCTCGCCCTTCGTGATCTCCGCCTGCACCATGATGGTCGGGCGCAGATTGTGGCGCTTGATGAGTCCGTCCTCCGCCTCATAGGAGAGGTGTGCGATCTGCGCGAGAGGGACGTAGCCGCCGCTCGTCGCGATCGGAAGCTCACCGAGACGTTCGAGGTTTGTACGATCCGCATCCCTGAGGCGCAGGACGATGCCGATGGTGCGGTCGCCCGTGTAGAACTCCGCTGCCTGTGCGCCTGTGAGTTCGGTGTAGAGCATCTGCTTGACCGTTTTTGCGCTGATGCCGTAGAGTTTCAGCTTTTCCTTGTCAAAGTCGATGCGGACCGCCTTTGCCTTCTCCGTCCAGTCGAGATGGACGTTCGTCACGTTGGGATCGGAGGCGACGACAGCGGCGACCTCTTCGGCGAGCTTGCGCACCTCGTCCGTTGTGGGCGCGGAGACGCGCAGCATAACGGGAAAGTCGACGGGCGGACCGGTCTGGATGTATTGCGTGGATACCCGCACGCCGCTGAGCTCATTGCAGCGTGCATCGGCGATGATATCGGCAAGCTCCTCGCGTGCAGCGGTATCGTTTGCCGTGATGACGAACTGTGCTGTGTTCGCAGCGTCGGCCTTCGGGTCGACGGGGAGGACGAACCGCGGCGTGGACTGTCCGATGTAGGCAGCGTAGTTCTGGATCTTGTCCGTATGCGTGTTCAGGACCGCCATGAATCGATCTGCCTCTGCCTGTGTAGCCTGGATGGATGCGCCTGCGGGCAGGGTGAGGCGGACGAGCAGTTCGGGACGCAGGGAGGGCGGGAAGAAGGTCTGCTTGATGTGCGGGAAGGCGATGAGCGACAGGATAAAGATGACCGCGGTGCCGATGAGCACAACGGCGCGGTGGGCGAGGAAGAGTGTCAGCACACGCCGAAAGAGCCGGTAGAACCGGCTGGCATAGGGATCGTGCGCCGCTTCGCCGTCCGCATTTTGCTTGACGCGGATCAGATAGTATCCGAACAACGGCGCGACCATGACGGAGACGATCCAGCTCAGAACGAGCGCAATGCCGATGACGGGGAAGAGTGCGGCGCAGAACTCGCTCGCCATGCCCTTGGAGAAGGCGACGGGAATAAAGCCCGCGCAGGTGATGAGGGTGCCTGTGAGCATGGGCTTGGCGGTCTGGGTAAAGGCGTAGCATGCGGCGTCGAAGCGCCCCATGCCGCGCTCGAGCTGGACGCTCATCATCTCGACGGCGATGATGGCGTCGTCGACAAGAAGGCCGAGGGCGATGATGAGCGCGCCGAGGGAGACCTTGTGCAGGTCGATGCCGAGGAGGTACATGAAGACGAATGTGCCCGCGAGTACGAGCGGGATGCAGCCCGCGACAACAAGCCCGGTGCGGAAACCGAGCGAGAGAAAGCTGACGGCGAGTACGATGATGATGGCGAGTGCGAGGGTTTCCACGAAGTCGTGGATGGAGCTCTGCACGACGGCGGGCTGATTCGACACCTCGTGAAGCTCGGCGCCGAGCGGGAGATCCTGCTGAATCGCGGCGGTCAGTTCTTTGAGATGTGTGCCGAGGGCGAGGATGTTGCCGCCGTCCTCCATGGAGACGGCAATGCCGACGGCGGGGGCACCATTATAGAACATCTTCGGATCGGGCGGGTCGATTGTTTTGCGCTCGACACTTGCAATGTCGCCGAGGCGGAATATTTTCCCGTTCGCGGCGATGGGAAGCGCACGGATGTCCTCGATGTTCTCGAATACGCCGGAGGCGCGGAGATGGACGGTGTCGCTTGCAGTCTCAAGGGTGCCGCTCGTCATCATGGCATCCTGCGCGCTGAGCGCGTCCGTGATTGTTGTGGGCGGAATGCCGAGCTGCGCAAGGCGTTCGAGGGCGATCTCTACGTAGATGCGCTCGCGCTGCGCGCCGACCAGGACGACCTTCTGCACGCGCGGAACGGCGAGGATGCGGCGCCGCGCATCCTCCGCCATGGCACGCAGTTCCTCGTAGGAGTAGTCCGCGCCCGTGATGGCGTAGACGGAGCCGTACACATCGTCAAAGCGGTCGTTGTAGTAGGGGCCGTAGACACCGTCCGGCAGGTCGTGCTTTGCATCTTCGCCGAAATTGCGCACGTCGCGCCATGTCGGGCGAATCTGGGAGGCGTCGAGTTCATCGCGCAGCTGGAGGTAGATGATGGTCTGACCCGCGCGGGTTTCACTCATGATCTTCTTGAGCCCCGGCGTATCCTGAAAACGCCGCTCGAGTTTATCCGTGACCTGCTCCTGCATCTCCTCCGCGGTTGCGCCCGGCCATGCGGCGGAGATGACCATCTGGCGGATGGTGAAGGCGGGGTCCTCCATGCGGCCAAGCGACTCATAGGCGAAGATGCCGCCCAAGGCACAGACGATGATGAAATACCAGACGAGCGTGCGATGGCGCAGCGAGAGTTCGGTGAGGTTCCTCATTTCGTCCGCACCTTCTCTCCCTCACGGAGCTGGTGAACGCCTGCCGTTACGATGACGGCGCCCTGTGCGAGACCCTCAACAACGGCGTCGTTGGCATAAAATGCCGTGACCGTAACAGGCTGGAGATGTACGATGCCGTCCTCAACGACGTAGACCCCCGCCTGATCGCCTGTTTGATAGAGAGCAGAAAGCGGGATCACGGCGCCGGCGGCAGCCTTCTCGGTGAGATGGACACGCGCCGTCATGCCGAGCGGGAGGTCGTCGGGTGCGTTCGTGAGCGCAATGCGCGCGGTATAGGTACGGCTGGCGGCGTCAGGGACAGGGGAGATCTCGCGCACATAGCCGGACAGCATCGCACCTGTTGCCCACAGGGAGACAGCGGCGGGCATTCCGACAACGACCTCGGAAAGGCGGCTCTCGGGAATGGAGATTTCGATCTCCCGCTCGCCCTCCTGCGTCAGCGTCAGAACGGTCTGCCCTGCGGCGACGACTTGTCCCTCCTCTGCTGCAATGTTCGAGACGACGCCGTCCGCGCCTGCGATGAGGTTTGTGTAGCCGAGCGCGTTGCGGCTCGTCGCATCCTGCGCGACCGCCTGCCGATAAGCCGCTTCGGCGGCCCGCTCGTTCGTGCGGTACTGATCGAGCATCGCCGCAGAGATCGCCTGCGCGGCATAGAGTTCCTCGTAGCGTGCGCGCTCCGTGCGTGCGAGCTCATAGCGGGAACGTGCAGCGGCAACACCTGCACCCGTGGCATTTGCCTGCTGCTGCACATCGCGCGCGTCAATGACCATGAGCACGTCGCCTGCGCGGACATGTGCGCCGGCATCTACATTGCGCGAGAGGATCTGTCCGCCGACCTGAAAGGCGAGCCGTGTCTCGTAGCGTCCGCGCACGGTGCCGCTGTATCCTGTCTCCGTCGAGGATACGTCGCCGACCGTCATCGTCCGTACGAGGGGCGGCTGCACCTCCGCCGTATCGCTGCCGCAGCCGGAAAGAACTGAGAGTGCCGCCGCGAGAATGACTGTGAGATAGAAACGCTGCTGCATGGTGAATCTCCCTTTCGTACCGAATAAGTTATGTAGATTTTACCACTGAACCTGGAGCGTGTCCATAAGGAGGGAATTTGAACCCCTGCGGATTTTGTGTTAGAATAACTCTCGATAGTACAGAGGAAGAACGGATCAATGCAGAGCTGTCGTATCGGTGTTCAATTTCACTCTGCCGCCACCGACAAATCCTTCGCAGAGCACTGCTTTGCGGAGGGAGTGCCGTCTTGGCAGGAAAATCTGCGCCGATCGGACGGCATTCATTTATCCGTGCTTCCTCGGGAAAGGATGTCATGATGGACGAGGAATTGCGGCGATATGAGAAGATTCGCGGCGCGTATCGTTCGGTGGGGCGGCTGGCAAATCTCTACGACGGGATGATGACCTACTCGACATGGTCGGGGAAACTCATCTCGCGTCTCGTGTGGGGGCTTGATCGGGACGGTGTGAGCCGCTATGTGGGGCTGGCGCTGCGCGCGGCGCATGCCGGCTTTGCGGGACGGCTTCTCGAAGTGCCTGTCGGGACCGGCTGCCTTTCGCTGCCGGTTTACGCTGAACTGCCCGATGCCGATATCACCTGTCTCGACTACTCGCCCGCGATGCTCGCTGCGGCGCGTGCGCGGGCAGATGCGCTCCATATCCGCAATGTCGCGTTTGTGGAGGGCGATGTCGGGCAGCTGACCTTCGAGGATGATTTCTTTGACGCGGCAGTCTCAATCAATGGATTCCACGCGTTCCCGGACAAGGATGCCGCGTGGAGCGAGCTGCACCGTGTGCTGCGCCCCGGCGGACGACTGACGGGCTCGGTATTCGTCCTCGGCGGGAATCCGCGTACGGAGTTCGTTGTGACGCAGCTCTATACGCGCATGGGATTCTTCACGCCGCCGTATGATACGCAGGAGAGCCTGACGAAGCGTTTGAGCGCGCTCTATCGTGAGGTATCGGTCGAATGCGTCGAATCGCTTGCATGTTTTTCCTGTGTGAAATAGGGAATGTCATATGGTTACCGTTTTGCGAAGGAGGATGACTTATGAAATTTCGTACACTTTCACGTATTGTTGCTGCTGCATTCATCGCGGGCGGCGCCTATGCCGCAGCGCCGGCAGCCTATGCGGAAGATGCGCCGCAGCCTGCCGCTGAGCAACCGGCGCAGGCAAAGTCGCCGTTTGACGAAAAGGTTCTGGAGCAGCATGTGATGGCGACGGTTGCGCGCTTTGAAAAGGGTGATATCGACGGTCTGCAGGCGGAGGCGACGCAGGATATGCGCGCGCAGCTGACGGCAGATCAGGTCAACGCGGCCAAAGCACAGTTTGCGCCGAAGTGGGGGGCGCGTGTCAGCAGCGGGAAGATGTATATGACGGCCGGACAGGAGAACGGCGCATGGTTTGCGGTCTGCGAGATCGCGGTCGGCTACAAGGAGACTGCGGTGGTCTATCGTCTCAGCTATGATGCGAATATGAATCTTGCGGGGATCTTTATCCGCTGAGTATATTTTCCGTATAAAGAGGGCCCGCACGGCATTGCCGTGCGGGCCCTTTGTGCTGTAAAAACGTTATCCTGTCTGCTGTATCTTTGACCGAATGAATTCGAGAAAGCGTGATTTCTCTTCCGCAGAGGAGAAGATACGGTTCGGCAGGATGATTGCTATGATTGGAGAAGTATAGAGATATATTCCGTGCTCCGCTTCGATGATCTCAGTGAGCTTTGTGTATTTCGTTTTGATCTCTTCATATTCTGTTCGATCCAGAAAGTCGTTTTCGTCGAATGTCATTGTCCGCACGCCGAAGAAATGCTCTTTTCCCTTTCCTTGAATGATTTTTCTAATCTGCTTTGCGATTATTCTATCATGTGCTTTTTTTCTTGTGATATACATGTAGGTGAAGAGTGTGAGAATGAGTGTTATAACCACAGCGATCGGATCTACGTAATCCGTCTTCAGTGTATTTAGCAGGAGCGCCAGAAATGGGATGATGGCGGTAAAGCCCAAACGTAGGGCTTTTTCATAGCGATATTGTCCCTTGTTGTTTCTGTGGAAGATACAGAAGTCAATATAGTCTTGTTCGGTAAAATCGAATGTAAGTGTGAACACAGTGCGTTTCCTCCGTAATCTTTCCTGCGCAAAATAAAGAGCGCTGCCCACTCGGTGCAGCGCTCTTTATTTTGCGTTACGCCGCGTCGTTGTAGACGCTGTTGTCGTATCCTTCGTCGTTCGTCGTCGTTGTGTCAGACGTGCGCGCCGCCGTCGACTGGAACGGTGCGGCGCTGTCGTAGGTGGTCTGCACGCCGTAGAGGGTCGTCTCATCCTTTGTCTGGATATAGAGCTCCGTGCCTGCTGGATGATCGACGTTCTTGCCGCGCACGAATGCGCCGGCAACGACGCCGATGGGGCCGAGAACGGCAATGCCCGCGAGCGATGCGCCCGCTGCCATCGCGAGATGCTCCATTTCCTTCTTTGCCTCTTCGCCGATGTAGGTCGTCACATAGGTGCCGTCGAGCGCTTTTGTGCTCTTGAAGTCGATCTCGACCTGTGCGTTGCGGCCGAAGTTGCGTGCCTGGCGCACCTTTGTGACCGTGCCCTCGCCGCGCGAGCCCTTCGTGAAGACGAGGGTATCGCCGACGAAGACATCGTCCGCAACCTGGTATTCAATGGTATCGCCGACCTTGAGATCCTTTGCGTTGACCGGGGTCACGAGCGCGATCTTGATGAGGGTGTTCGCGGGGACGGAGACGGAGGTGACGGGGATATCCTTCGTGCCGAAGGAGGCCATCGACAGTGCGGAGATGCGTTTTTTAAACGTGCCTTCGCCGGTCTTGCCGAGCAGTGCCATCTCCATCTCGCTGATGCGCTCCTGTACGGAGCGCATGCTTGTCTCATGGTTGATGTTCCACTCGATGGCGTTGAGGTCCATCAGGACGGAGGGCGTTGTGCTGTTCGTATAGACCTCGTCGTAGATCGCGTCGATGCGGGACATGAGGCTCCCGCTGCGGTGGCTGCCGTCATAGTCGCGTTCGAGGCGATTGACGCGGTCAATGAGCGCGCCCGTCTGCTCTCTGCCGTAGGTGTCCTGCTCGATGAGTGCGAGCTTGGACTGGACGGCGTTCGGCGGCTCCGCTGCAAATGCCGTGCCCACGGATGTGAGTGCGAGCACGAGGGTCAGCGCGAGCGCACATAGTTTCTGTCGCATGGATTGATCCTCCTCCTGTTATGCTGTCTGCTGCTTTTCTGCGAGCAGCTCCTCGATAAAGTCCACGATACCCCGCATCGGCGAAGCGGGCGTATAAACCTGCGGTGCATCCATGCCCTGCATCGTACGCAGAATCTCCTTCGTATCATAGACCTCGACGCGTGCGTCAAAGATCCGATACGTTCCCGCCTGATGGTTGAAGCGCGTGTGATAGAGATAGAGGCGATTCTCCGCCGCCTTGATGACGGCGACGACGGCATCGAACTCTGTGTCTGAGACGCGGGCAATGCTCGCGGCATCCACATAGTAGCCCGTATCGTCCTCTGCGTCGACGAAGCGCATATCCTCTGCTGCCTCGCACACGCCGCAGCACGCAATAAAGAGAGCGATGGCAAGCAGAAAACTGCCCGCCGTGAAACGCTGCATCTGTGCAACCGCCTCCTTTCCGTATGAGTCCTCTCCAATTCGGGTCTATTATAGTGGAAAAGTTTTTGCGCGTCAAATTTATCTTGGGATTAGAATGTACGGGCCTGTAAGGGGGAAGCCCCGGAAAGGCCCTCTTTTAGGTTGCGAAAATTCCGTTTATGATGTAGTATAATAACGTCTGATTACGATATGAAGCACTGAGAAAAGACAGGAGAACGCGCCGATGACCATAGCTTTGAAAACGCGCATCCTATTCGCGCTGACTGCCGCCTGCACCGTCCTCCCGAGCAGCGTCGATGCCGCATACACCGGGGACGGCGATACCGGCATTCAGCGTTTGGACTTTATCGAGAACCGCCGCCGCGAAGAGCGGGCGAACCGCCTCACAGAGGAACAGGAGAAGCTGCTTGCCGACGTGCAGGCGATGCAGAAGTATCTGCGCCATCCCGTAAAGAAGGATGAGCCGTCCCCCATCGCGTTCGAGGGCGACGACCTCACCTATGATGAGCGTACGGGCGAGTTCACGGCGAAGGGGCATGTGGATGTCGTTCAGCTCGAGGCACGCCGTTTTCAGGGGGACTATGTCGAGGGCAATACGACGACGGGCGATGTCTCCGTTCCCGACCGCGCGCATGTGCTCCAGATGACTGCGGGCACATCCCGCGTGACGCTCGACGGCTTCCGCATCAAATACAATTACCGTACGCACGAGGGAACGATGGCCGAGGCGAACGGCAAAGTCGGCGCGTACTACATGACAGGAAAGCGGTTCGAGTTCTATCCGGACAAGATCATCGTCTATGACGGTACGCAGACGAAATGCTCTGCGAAGAAGCCTGACTACCATCTGAGCTCGGATGTGGCGGAGATCTATCCCGGGAACCGCATGGTGCTGACCAATGTGAAATTCTGGCTGAAGAATAAGGTCATCTTTACGAAGAAGCGCCACGAAGTCGACGCATCGAAGCCCATCCAGCGGAACTTTCCGCGTGCCGGCTATGACAGTGATGACGGCCTCTGGCTGGAGCAGACGTTCGAGCAGGAAGTCGCTCCGAGGGTCACCGCCGCCGCCCATCTCCAGGTGACAACGCAGAACGGCTGGCGCAGCCACTACGATCTCGGCTGGGAGAACCGCGGAGCGAGCGCCCTGCTCACCTACGGCAACTTTGAGGACGGCGACAACGAATGGATCAAAAAGGAGCCGTCGCTCATCCTGGGCTATGCACAGCGCCTCGGCAAGATGCCGATCAGCTACAACCTCTATTCGGAATACGGGCGCTGGTACGGCAGCGGCATCCACAGCAATCATTGGAAGTACGGCATCTCACTCGTGCACGATACGATTCCGTTCCACGGGTTCGGGCTGGATCTTGCCGCGGGGTACTCCGTCACGCGTGAGAGCTACGACCATTCACGCGTGCAGGGCGTGAATGCGAGCGTCTTCCTGACGAAAGAATTCAACAAACGCTTCGCTGCCTACGTCGGCGGCATCTATACGAAGAGTACGAAGCAGAACGCACTCTTTTCCTTTGACCAGGAGGACTACTCCAAAGTGCTGCAGGCGGGATTCAGCTACCGCATCGACGAGCGCAACCGGATTGCCGTCGGCACGAAGTACGCGGTTGAACCGCATGAGTGGACGGATGTAGACTACTATTGGTTCCACGACCTGCACTGCTCGCAGATCATTCTGCGCTACCGCTCCAAGCAGAATGCGTGGAAGATCAAATGGGAGTTCACCCCATGGTAAATGCGATTGCGCAGATGAGCGGCACCCCCGTGCTCATCATCGGGGACATGGTGGCCGATGTCTATCTCGACGGTGCGATTGCACGCATCTCGCGCGAGGCGCCCGTGCTCGTGCTCGATCAGGTGGAGGAGCGTGTTGTTGCAGGCGGCGCGGCGAACGTCGTCAACAATGCGGCGACGCTCGGCGGCACGGCCTATGCTGCGGGGGTCTGCGGAACGGATACGAGCGGGGATGCGCTCCTCGCTGTGCTCGCAGAAAATGCCGTGCGCACGGAGGGCTTCGTCCGTGATGCAGCGCATCCGACCATCACCAAGACGCGCATCATTGCGGGCGGGCGGGCGACCGTCAGCCAGCAGATCGTGCGCGTTGACCGTGAGTGGCACACGGCGCTTGCGCATGAAACGGAGGAGGAGCTGCTTGCGCAGATTCGTGCATTGCTCCCGCGGGTGCGCGGTGTGGTGCTCTCGGACTACGGCTCAGGAACGGTGACGGCGCGTGTGCGCCGTACGGTCATCGATGCGGCGCGCGCGGCGGAGATCCCGAGCATCGTGGACTCGCGCTATGACATCCTCCGCTACGAGGGCATCGGCTATGTAAAGCAGAACGACGCGGAGCTCGCGGCGGCGCTTGGCCGAGAGCTTCGTTCCGAAGAGGATATCCATGCGGCAGGGCGGGAGCTGCGGGAACGTCTCGGTGCTGACGGCGTTCTGATCACGCGCGGCGCGCAGGGGATGACGCTCTTCCTCTCCGACGGCTCCGCGACGAATATTCCCGTCAGCGATCACAGTGAGATTTTCGACGTCTCGGGCGCGGGGGATACCTGCGTCGCCGTGATGATTCTCGCCCTCGCAGCGGGGGTTGATCCGCTGACGGCCGCGCACCTCAGCAACATTGCCTCCGGCATTGCTGTGCGCAAGCGTGGGACGGCAACGGTCGCGCAGGAGGAATTGCGCGGCGCTCTCGCTGCGATCGAAGGGGGATGCTGATATGCTCATTCCAAGCGAGTACATCGAAGAATTTGCTGCTGCGCTGCGCGCTGCGGGCGCGCGTGTCGTCTTTACGAACGGCTGCTTTGATATTCTCCACGCAGGCCATGTACGCTATCTCGCTGCGGCCCGGGCACGCGGCGATGTACTCATCCTCGGGCTCAACAGTGACGATTCCGTGCGGCGGCTCAAAGGCGAGGCGCGCCCGGTCAACGGGCAGAAGGACCGCGCAGAGGTCGTCGGCGCGCTGAGATCTGTGGACTATGTGACAATCTTTGAGGAGGACACAGCAGAGGCGCTGATCGCAAAGGTGCGGCCTGCAGTCTACGCAAAGGGCGGCGACTATACACGGGAGACGCTCCCCGAGGCACGCGTCATTGAGGCATACGGCGGCGAGGTTGCCTTCATTCCCCTCGTTGCGGGCAAGTCTACGACGGGGATCATAGCAAAGGCCGGCCGCAGGAAGTGAAAGGAGGGCAGGGCATGAAGAATATTCTGGTCGTCAAGCTCAGCGCAATCGGCGACGTGATTCATGCTCTGCCCGTTTCGTATGCGATCAAGGAAACCTACCCCGACGCACACCTGACTTGGGTGGTCGAACCGACCGCCTATCCGATTCTCGAGGACAATCCCTACATCGACGACATCATCCTCTTCGAGAAGGCGAAGTTCCGCAGCCTCGGCGGCTTCCTTCATGCGATCGGCCCCCTCCGCCGGCGCCTGCGCCGGCGGCGCTATGACGCCTCGCTCGATCTGCAGGGGCTCTTTAAATCGGCGGCCATCGTGTTCAACGCGCGGGTCAAGCGGCGCATCGGGACAGCAAACATGCGCGAGGGAGCCAATCTCGTCAGCCGGCCTGTGAAAGGAGCGCATGCGCACGGGCATATCGTCGAACGCTATCTCGACGTGGCGCGCGCCCTCGGGTGCCGCGTCGATGAGGTGCGCTTTCCTGTCGCCGTCTCCGCACGCGATGCGAATGCGGCGGAGATCGTGCTCGCGCGTGAGGGCGTTCCGGAGGGGCGGCGCTTCATTGCGCTCGCCATCGGCGCGAATTGGCCGAACAAACGCTGGCCCGCGGAACACTTTGCGGCGCTGTCCAATCGCCTTTACCGTGCGCATTACATTCCTGTGCTGGTCGGCGGCGGGCGCCTCGACGAGACGCTGGCGCAGGATATCATGGCCGCGGTCGAGATTCCGCCCATAAACCTCGTCGGCCGTACGAATCTAAAGCAGCTCGCGCATATCTTCACGCGCGCGTCACTCGTACTCGGCGGCGATACGGGGCCGGTTCATCTTGCGGCGGGGCTCGGCACGCCGACGGTTATGCTCATGGGGCCGACGGATGCGAACCGCAACGGCCCATACGGACAGCTGGAGAACGCCATTGAGGTCGACCGCCGCTGCCGTGCCTGCTGGAAGCGCGCCTGTCCGAAGGGATTCGACTGCCTGGCGATCATTACACCGGAGGAAGTCATCGCAAAGATGAGGCCTCTTCTTCAAAAGAGATAGGCGGCGTGGTCCTGCGGCGGGGAAGGAGTACAGCAAGACATGCGGATAGAACGATACGGACACAGGCAGGAGGGACGCTTGGCGGCATTTTATGATGCTGTGCAGCGGGATATTAAGCTGTTTGCGTTCATCCTGCTGACCCTCTGTGTCTACCGCGCGTATTTCATGTTCTACATGGCGGGCTATCTGTCCCCGTCCGCGGGGGCAGACGATGTCCTCCTCGCGCTCCTCACAGGCCTGCGCCTCTCGCTCAAAACGGCGGGTGCCGTCACCCTGCCGGCATTCGTTCTCTGTTCGCTTCCTCTGCTCGCACTGCCGCGCCTTGCTCCTGTGCTCAGACGCCTGCGCTTTTGTTGGGGCGGTCTTGCGGCATTTGCATTCGCTGTGCTTTTCCAGGCGCGTTTTCCTTTTTATCGGCAGTTTCAGACATCGTTCAATATGCAGGTCGCGGCGGGGCTGAATGACGATGCGGCTGTGCTTGCCGAGATGATGCTGCGCGAGTACGGTCTTCTCTGGCGGCTGTGCATCGCGCTCCTGTTGACGGCGGTCTCGCTCTATGTGCTGCGCAGCCTCCTCCTCGTGCGCAGGACGTATGCGCTGCCTGCACTGCGCTCGGGCGTGCAGCGGGCGGTTTTTTCCCTCGGACTGCTGTTCCTTTTTGCGGCGGCATTTGTCTTTGTCCGCTTTGGAGGCAGTTTTACGTATGCCGGCGGGGTCAACTGGGAAAACGCGGGCGTTACGAGTGATGCCTTCCTCAACGAATGCATCCTGGACGACGGGCAGGCGCTCTATCGCGTGCGCTCCATGCATAAGCGGCTGAAGAGCGGAGATATTGTCGGCGTTGACAAGGAGCACGTACGCGCGCTTGCGGTGGAGGCTGCGGGGCATGCAGAGCTCTCGGCGGATACGCTGACGCCCTACTTGACGCGCACGGCGCAGGGGGCGCGCATCCCAAAGCCACGGCATATCTTCATTGTGCTCGGTGAAACCTATGCGCAGTGGCCGATGCTGGAAACCTATGCCGCGCTGCACGCGGCCGACGGCATCAAGGGTCTGATCCGGGAGCCGAACGCGTATTATTCGCGGCGCTTTATGCCGAACGGGGACTTCACGTCCATCGCGATCACGGGATTGGTCACGGGGCTGTCCGAGGTCAACCAGCACGTCAACTATGTCGCGCGCAGTCTGCGGGAGGCGTATCCGACCGCGATGGCGCCGCAGTTCAAGCGGCTCGGCTATGCGGTAGATTTCTGGTATGGCGGCGTTCCCTCGTGGGAGGGGATGGATCGGTTTTCCATCGCGCAGGGCTTCGACCATTTCTATGGGTATCCGGACTTCCATGCGGAAAAGGTGAATGCGTGGGGAACCTCGGACGAGCAGCTCTTCTCTGCGCTGTTTCAGCATCTTGCCGATGAGCCGCCGACAGTGCATCTCATCATGACGGTCTCGAATCATCCGCCCTACAACATTGATGTTGCGGCGGAGGGATTCGATCTCGCCCGTGCGCGCGCGGAAACGGCGCAGCTGCCGAATGTGGACGATCCGGATCAGCTCGCGCTCGAACTCGGGCACTATTGGTACATGGACAAGATCGTAACGCAGTTCGTGCATGAGACGATGAAAAAATATCCGGACAGCCTGTTCGTCATCACGGGCGATCATGCCGTGCGCATGAATCCGTCGCGTACGCCGACGATGTACGAGTATCAGAGCGTCCCGTTTGTGCTGTACGGGCAGGGAGTGACCCCCGCGGTTCTGGCGCCGGATGTCGTCGGCGGACACACGAACATCGTACCAACGCTTATCGAGTTGATTGCGCCTGCGGGATTTTCCTACGTGTCCATCGCGCCGAGCCTGACAGAGAACAATATGGGAGCGGCATTCAACCGGGACTATTTCCTGACCCGGTCGGTGATGGGACGCGTCAACACGAAGGAGACGGAGCTCCTGCCGGGGGCGGCCGAGGAGGACCCAGCCGCGGCGTACGATCTGCTGCAGAGGCGGATGGCGATCCTGCGGACGCTCTCATGGCAGCTGATTGAACACGGCGATTCGTTGGAGGGACAATGAGCTCGTATCGTAACATCCTCGTCATCAACCTCATGCACCTCGGCGATCTCATGCTTGTGACGCCGGTGCTGCGAACCCTGCGGCACAATTATCCGGCCGCACGCATCACCCTCCTCGCTGATGAGAAACTCGCAGACATCGTGCAGGAGAACCGGCACATCGACGAGTGCCTGCTGATCGACAAGAAGGGACGGGACAACAGCCTGCTCGGCATCCTGCGCTTTGCGCGCCGTCTGCGCCGCCGCAAATATGACCTCGTCGTCAACCTGCACCGCAACGAGCGCTCCTCGGCCCTCGCGGCGCTGAGCGGCGGCAAGCAGATCATCGGCTATACAAAGCCGGGCTTCTCCCTCTTCTTCGATCATGTGAGCCCCGATCAGAATATGATCATGCACGAGGTCCACTCGCACTATGCGGCACTGCGTGCAGCGGAGGTGATCGGGGAGGTCGACGACGCGGGGCTTGAGATGTGGGTGCCCCCTGCGGAGGAGGAGAAGGCGGCGCGGCTCTGGGCGGAACACTTTCGCCCGGGGGATAAGGTGATCGCGCTCAACATCGGCGCCAGCTGGATGACGAAGCGCTGGATGGACGATTATTTTGCGGAGGTCGCGGATACCTATCTCGTGCGCGGTTATCACATCGCCGTCATGGGCGGCCCCATGGATGTGGAGATTGTAGACTCCTGCCGCGCGCAGATGCGTGAGCGGGAGAATCCGCGGCTGCATATCTTTACGGGGCAGGTCAGTCTCGGCGTGCTCGCGGGGCTTCTTCGGCGCTGCATCCTCTTTATCACGACGGACTCGGGGCCGATGCATGTCGGCGTTGCGATGCATGTTCCCGTGCTCTGCATGTTCGGCGCATCGCCCATCCCGGGCTTTTACCCCTATGACGAGAGGAGCATCTCCGTCCGCGCGCCCGTTCCCTGCCATCCCTGCCGTATTCATGAGTGCCCGCTGGACGGCGCGGACTACATGATGTGCATGAAGCGGATGCCGCCGGATCTCATTTTGAAATATGCGGATCAGATGCTCGCCGAGCATGGAGAGCGTCCCGCGTATGAACTTCCGCACCCAAAGGATTTCGAGACGCGTGTGGCGGAGCAGGCGGACGGCTCGTTTGTCCTCGCACCGAAGGGGGCAGCGGGGCGCGTTGTCCGTCCCGTTTTGCCCGCAGGGATCAAACCGCACGGATTTGACTGATAGAAATAGGTGTTTTCCACAAAGATAGGAGCGTTCTCATGGATATGGAAAAAATCCGCGAAGTCGTTGCAGAGAAGAGCGTGCGCAGCAATATTCTCGTCGTTGGCGATGTCATGCTCGACAAGTACTACTCAGGCGAAGTCACACGCATCTCGCCGGAGGCGCCCGTACCGATCACCCATGTGACGGGCACGCGCGAGACACTCGGCGGCGCGGCAAACGTCGCGCACAACCTGGCGCTCCTCGGGACGAACGTCAGCATCGCGGGCTATGTCGGCGACGACGCGCACTGCAAGAGCCTGCTCGATAAATTTGCCGCGCGCGGCATCGACTACAAGGGGCTGATCCATACCGACCGCCCGACGACGACGAAGATCCGGATCATCGGCGGTCATCAGCAGATGCTGCGCCTCGACTTTGAGGACGATGATCCAATCGACGGGGACGATGCGCAGCAGTATCTCGCCTATATCGATCAGAAACTCAACGAGAGTATGGACTGCGTGATCATCTCAGACTACGGCAAAGGCTCCTGCACCGAATATGCGTGTCAGCATATCATCCGCACGGCGCATGATCACGGCGTGCCTGTCATCGTCGATCCGAAGGGACCGCAGTGGGCGAAGTACCGAGACGTTGACTACATCACGCCGAACATCAAGGAGATCAATGAAACGCTCCTCGAGCCCATTCAAAATGAGGATTTCGACGTCGAAAAAGCGGCGCGCTATGTGATGCGCAAATTCGGCATACGGAATGTCATCCTCACGCGTTCATCGAAGGGGCTTTCTCTCATTCACGGCGAGGAAGTCGTTCACATCCCGACGAGAGCGCAGGAGGTGTTCGATGTATCGGGCGCGGGCGATACCGTGATCGCCGTATTCGGCCTGGCCCTCGCCGGCGGGCTCAAGCCTGCGGACGGCGCCTATCTCGCAAATCTTGCGGCGAGTGTCGTCGTCTCGAAACTCGGCACCTACGCGGTCAATCGAGAGGAACTTCTGCGGGTACTCGATCACCAGGAAGGAGCGGCGGTATGATCATCGTCACCGGCGGCGCCGGCTTTATCGGCAGCAATCTCGTCCATGCACTCAACGAGCGCGGGCACAGGGACATCCTGATCGTTGACGATCTGCAGGACGGCGAGAACTACAAGAACCTGCGCGGTCTGCATTTCATCGACTACCAGCAGAAGGACGACTTCCTCCATCTCATCGAAGAGGGGGATTTCGACGGCACGGACATCGACGCGATCTTTCATGAGGGCGCGTGTTCCGACACGATGGAGTACGATGTCAACTACATGATGAAGGAGAACTACGCCTACTCCAAGGCACTCCTGCATTTTGCCATGGGCGCGCGCATTCCGTTCTTCTACGCATCCTCGGCCTCTACCTACGGCGGGGGGAAGAACGGATTTACCGAGGGCGGGCGCTGCGAGGACGCGCTCAATCCCTACGCGTTTTCAAAGCTCGCGTTCGACCGCTATGTGCGGCAGGTCATCCCCGAGGCGCGCAGTCCCATCGTCGGGCTGAAGTATTTCAACGTCTACGGCCCGCAGGAGCACCATAAGGGGAAGATGGCGTCCATCTTCTACCAGCTCTACCATCAGATCATGGAGACGGGGCAGGCGCGTCTTTTCCGCGGGACGGACGGCCTCGCAGACGGCGAACAGCGCCGCGACTTCGTCTACGTCGGCGATGTCGTGCGCGTGAATCTCTGGTTTTTTGAAAACGGCGGCGAGAGCGGCGTCTACAACTGCGGCACGGGCGTTGCGCACAGCTACAACGAAGCGGCGCGTGCAGTGATCGCGGCGCTTGGCACGGGCGAGATCGTCTACCGTGACTTCCCCGACGTGCTGCGCGGCAAGTATCAGAATTACACGCAGGCAGATACGGCAGCGCTTCTTGCCGCAGGCTATGACGGCGGCTTTACCCCGATGGAAGAGGCGGTCCGGGAGTACTGTGATTTCCTAAAGGCCGGCGGGTACTTCTCCTATGCCGAATAAGGCGATCTTCTTCGACCGTGACGGCACGCTCAACGTGGACGTGCACTACCTGCACAATCCGGAGCAGTTCGTCTGGGTGGACGGCGCGATTGACGCGATCTGCTGGGCGAATACGCACGGCTATCTCGTCATCGTCGTCACGAACCAGAGCGGCATCGCGCGCGGCTACTATGACGAGGCTGCCGTGCAGCGCCTGCACGACTGGATGAATGCAGAGCTCGCCAAGCACGGTGCGCATATCGACGCGTTTTACTACTGCCCCCATCATATGGAGGGAATCGTTCCGGCATATACGAAGGCCTGTGCCTGCCGCAAGCCCGCGCCCGGCATGCTCCTGCGCGCGATCGCAGAATACGATATCGATCCTGCGGTCTCGCTGCTGATCGGCGACGGGGAGCACGACGTCGCCGCCGCTGCAAACGCGGGGGTAAAGGGCGTGCTCTATCCGGGGGGGAACCTCTGCGACTGCGTGCGGGATGCGGTGAAAACGGAGCAACAATGACGGAGATATACGCATGAGAATTGCCATCTTTGAAAACATCATGACTCCTGGCGGGCATGAGGTTGATTTCGACCGCATTCTTGTGGATGAGCTGCGGGCTCTTGGGCATGAGGTCATGCTCTACGTGCCGGAGGGCTTTCAGTTTGGCATGGACTACCACGTGCCTGCGTATTATCTTCCGGGCGCGCCCGTGCTCTATACGAATGCACGTGGGATTCGTAAGCTCTTTCTCTCCGTGCAGCGCGAGCGGCGGCGTTTCCGCTGGTATCGTGTGCTCTATGAGGCAGCTCAGGCGGGGGCATTTGATGCGCTCGTCGTTCCTACCTCGACCTATCGCTATCTGCGCGCACTGCGGCAGAGCGTTCTGCGGCGCAGTCCCGTGCCCGTCCTCTTCATCCAACATGGGATCAATCCGAGCGAGGCACCGAAATTTTTCAGTGCTGCGGATGCGCTCTCAAAGCATCCGAATATCCGCCCCGTTGTGCTCACATTTGGCGACACGATTTTCGGAGAGCGGCGTCCTAATCTCCATATGATCGCACCACCGGCATTTATCCCGCGTGACATCGAGACTGCGCCGCATCCGCCCGTAAAGACGGATGAGCCCCTCACCATCGGGTTCTTTGGGCAGTTCCGCAGGGAAAAGAGGCTTGAGGATCTGCTCCGTGTCTATCTTGCAGGGAATTATACACGACCCGTTCGTTTGCTTGTGCAAGGATCGACGATGCACGCAGAGGATGCGGCAGAGTTTGAGCGCATCATCGCTATGTATGAGGGCAGGGGCATCTCCTTTCTGCATCGCGGGCTGATCGGCGCTGAGTGGCAGCGTGCCATTTCTGAAGTAGATGCACTCCTCTTGCCGTACTCTGCGCCGCGATACCGCTACCATTGGGGGGCGATGCTCTTCACAGCGATCGGCTTTCAAAAGCCCGTCCTCACGAGCGACGACATGAACCCCGAGGTGTTTGCGGAATATCCCATCGGGGAGACTTTTGCAAGCGGAGATATGACGGCCCTTGGAAGCGCATTGGAGACCTTCATCAACGAATATGATGTACGCGCGCCACATTGGCACAAGGCGCTCGCAGATGCTGCGCGCGCCTATGCACCACCGCGTTTTGCCATGCATATCGTGGAAATCATAGGGAAGCATTCGATTTCTTGAGACAGCAGGAAAGGACGGCGTTATGGCTCTGAATCTCTCGGTGCTTATCCTCGCAAAGAATGAGGAGCAGAACATAGAGGACTGCATTCGCAGCGTTTCCTTTGCCGGAGAAGTTGTTGTTATTGATGACTTCAGTACGGATCAGACGGCGGAACTGGCGCGCGGTCTTGGTGCGCGTGTTGTGCAGCGTGCTCTTGCCGGTGATTGGGGCACGCAGCAGACCTTTGCGGTTCAAGAGGCAGGTTGTGACTGGATTTATTTTCTGGATGCGGATGAACGGGTATCGCCGAGACTAGCGGAGCGCATCAAGGAAATCGTCGCAGCGGATGATCGGCGCTATGCCTACGCGAATGCGCGCCTGAGTTACTATTTCGAGCAGCCGCTCCGGCATGGCGGCTGGTTTCCGGACTATGTCGTCCGACTTTTGCCGCGTGAGGGAACATATGTCACAGGGCTTGTTCACCCCAAGATCTGTCATCCCTATCAAGAGGTCAAACTCCCGAAAAAAGAATATCTCGTTCATTATCCCTATCGTGACTGGGTGCACTATCTGGGCAAGCTGAATACCTATACGACGCTTGCCGCACAGAAATCATATAATGCTGGGCGACGTGCGAATCTTGTCGATATGATTCTTCATCCTATCTGGGCGAGCTTTCGTATGTACTTTTTGAAATGCGGCTTCCTCGACGGGCGGATCGGCTTCATCCTTGCGGTGTTTCACTATTTTTATACCATGGCAAAGTATGTAAAACTGTACTATTTGGATAAGACGAATCGCCATACGGGAGACTTTTCATGATTGCTGAGATTCGTGCCGTCGCGCACCGTGCCTATCGCTGGGAAAACCCGCGTGAGCGGCATCGCGCACTCGTCTTTATTGTGCGTGGAATCTTGCACAGGCGGCAGCTGCGTGTGCTCTATGACTTCTTTCACGAAACGGAAGCGCGGCGTGCACTCTATCGGCGCAACCCATTTCCCTTGGAGCAGGCAACGCGCGCCTTTTTTTATGCGGGCTCGACGGTGCGCTCACGCATCAAGCTCATCAAGGAGCACTATGCCTTTTTGGAGGAGCGACTGAAGGCCCCTGACTTTATCGAGCTTGGACTTGATCGGGCCCATGAGATATGGCGCTCCGCAGAGACTGATATGGAGTGGAATGCCTATCTGAAATTCGAGCCGGGACAGCGTAAGGAGGGGCTGCTCTCCGTGATGATGGATGTGGATGGCACACATCTCTATCAGATCATGTTCTGGATTGATCAGAGGGACGGCGTGCCAACGCTCGTGATCGGCGCTATGCAGGGACCGAATACGGAGAACGCGCAGGACTTCGTCCGTGAGATGACAAAGCGTGCTCATCGCTTCCGCACAAAAAATCTCATCCTCTATATGGTGCAGGCAGCGGCACGCGCTCTCGGTGTCCGACGCATTCTTGCCGTGTCGAATACGGGCTATTACGCAAATAATCATGTGCGTCGTAACCGTAAGCTCAAGACAGATTTCGGGGCGTTCTGGGAGGAGGCAGGCGGCTTTCGGACGGCGGACAAACGGTTTTATGAGATTCCTCTTGTCCTGCCACGCAAGACGATGGAGGAGGTGCCGACGCGCAAGCGTGCCCTTTATCGCCGTCGTTTTGCATTCCTCGATGAAGTGGATGCGGAGATTGCCCAGAAAATGAGGGAGGTTTTGAAATCGTGACGATGTATCACAACATCCTTGTCTATGCGATGGTAAACCTCGGCGATGTTATCCTTACAACGAGTGCAATTGCTCTGCTCAAAAAAATATATCCTTATGCCCGCATTACAATGTTGTCGCGCCCTATTGTGCGTGAAGTGATTGAGCACAACCCCGTGATTGACGATGTAATTCTCTTTGACTATAAAGCAAAGAAAAATTCGATGGGGAAGATGTGGGATATGGTAAAGGTACTGCGCGCACGAAAATTTGATCTTGCAATTTCTTTTGACCGTAAACTGCGGCCGGCGCTCCTTTGCTGGCTGGCGGGCATTCCTGTCCGGATTGGCCCTTCCCGTGTCTTTGACGATAAGCCGAGTCGCGTGACATGGCTCTATACGCATACCGTTCCGATTACTCATAATCTCGATGATACGCTGCAAGCGGAGACGTATCAGGAGATTATTCGCGGCTTCACGGGGGTGACGGGACATGAGCGCCCGATTCTGCCATGTCCGACAGCAGAGCAGCAAGCAAAAATGGCAGAAATTCTTTCGTCCTCTGGGGAGAAGCGAAAGATCGGGCTCTGTGTCAAGGGGACGTTCGGGTTGAAGACATGGCCGAAGGAATACTTTGTGGAGGTCGTTCGTGCACTTCATGCGCGCTATGATGCTGCGTTCTATGTGACGGGTGCGCCAGGCGACTACGGCTATGCCGAAGAAGTGATTGCAGCAATCGGACTTCCCGTTGAAAATCTCTGCGGAAAGACGAATCTCATGGAGCTTGCGGCATTTTATGAGCAGCTGGATCTTCTTGTCAGCGTGGATACGGGGGGAGCTCATATTGCTGCCGTGACAGGAGTCCCTCTCGTCGTTATGTTTGGCTGCACTTCGCCGCGCCGCTGGCATCCGATCAGCGATCATGCGATGGCATTCACCTCGAATGAGCCGTGTTGCCCGTGCAGTTACGCGGAGATGGATTGCCCGACTTATCCGCAGCCCGACTGCCTGTATCATGTAACGCCGGATGAGGTCATATGCGCGAGCATCCAATATTTGGATGCTCGGTAATATTTGAGACGGAGCTTACATTATAAAACGCCTCAGCATCAGATTTCGCTGTCTGATGCTGAGGCGTTCCTTATATAGTGAATTGTGTTTTCGGCCGGGATGAAGCTGCGTAGTCTTCGCCATTTACCTGTAGGAGCTGTGTACAGATATCCAATACCCCATATCTGCGTGGATAAGCATGATGGCGGTAACACCCGCCAGCGATCGAGGAATGTGCCTCTGCGAATATAGGACACTTCGTCCACAGGTAGGGGAAAGGTCACGTATGGCTTGGCCGCTGCGTCATAAATGTGAAGTGACAGGAAGGATATAGTTCCCTGAGGCGGAGGAGCGCAGGGGTGAACATAAGTATCGCAGATTCCACTCATTGTTTCGGTGTATCTTGTGCAGGCGTTACAACCGCCTCCACGCTCAGTCCCGGCGTGATGCCGCGCGTATAGCGGCGTTCCATACGGTCATGGACGTGGGCGTACTTTGCGGTGACCTTTGGGCTGCGCTGGCGAAGGGTTTCCTGTACGACGCGCAGGTCCTTGGTCTCCTGATAGAGGTTCGTGCCGCAGCTGTGGCGGAAGAGATGGCAGGCGTAGCCGGGCTGTTTCAGTCCCGCGTCAGTCAGTGCCTTGTTGATGACGTAGCGGATGCCGACGCGTGTGATGCGTCCCTGCGCGTTGTTGCGCGCACAGGAGATGACGGTCGGCGTGAGGCGGTTCTCCGGCGGAACGGGGCCGCGTTCCTCGATGTACGCCTTGAGGAGCTGAAAGGTCTCCTCGCAGGGATAGATAATGCCGGCGTGTCCCTTGCCGCGGATCTCGATACGTCCGCGCTGCCAGTCGATGTCCTCGTCGGAGAGACGCATGACCTCGACGACGCGCAGACCCTCGACCCCCATGAGGTAGACAATGAGGAGATTGCGCAGACGGCGCAGCGCATTCTGATCGGCGGCGAGGCCTTCGCAGATCTCCTTGATCTGATCGACGGTGAGGTACTTATAGTCCTCGTCGAGATGCTGCGGGTTGCGCAGCTGCAGATCGGCGCAAGGATTCTCGGCGATGAAGGAGAGACGCTGCGCGACCTTGTAAAAGGCGCGGATCGCCGCGCCCTTGATCATGAGCGTTGCCGCGCTGTATCCGCGCGTACGCATTTCCTCCATGTAGATGCGGATCTGATAGTCGTGCACATCGCTCAGCGGGTGGAGGTTCTGCTCCATGCACCAGTGGAGAAAGAGACGGATGGCGAGCTCATAGGTGTCGCGCGTGTCTGCTGTGGGGGCGCCGCCCGCGATGTAGCGCGGGAGGTATTCGTAAAAGTGGGCGATGAAATATTCCGGCGTGATGGCGTCCTGCCGGACGTTCATCGACACTTCGCCCATGCGGCGCACATTGCCGGGTGCCGTTTCCGCCCGCCGCGCAGGGACACCCATCTCTGCCGCCGTCCCGCTGCGGTAGGATTTGTTTGCCGCCAAAAAATCACCCCTCTCGTCTGTATCAATGAGATGATTATAGCATGCGGCCTTACGTTTAGCAACAGGTATCAAACTATACATAAATACCGCTCCGTGCCAAACCGGCACAGAGCGGTATTTTCCGTTTGTTTTCTGTGATTTTCTGCACGATTGCAGTACGGATGCGCTGCGTGCAGGGAGAAAAATTTTTTGAAGCGGGCAGAACTACTCGGCGATACCCGGGCGGGTCATCTGACGCGGGGAGAGAATGTGCGTGAGTTCCTTCTTCGTGAGGATGCCGCGGTCGAGGATGATCTCGCGGATTGGTCTGCCCGTCGTATATGCCTCGCGCGCGAGCTCGGCGGACTTTTCGTAGCCGATGTGGGGGAGCAGCGCCGTCACGATGCCGACACTGTTGTCGAGCCATTTCTGGCACTGCTCGATATTTGGCTCGAGCCCCACGAGGAGTTTGTCAACGAAGGTGTCAACGGCGCGCGTGAGGTAGTTCAGTGCATTGAACATATTGAACGCCATCACCGGCTCCATGACGTTCAGCTCGAACTGCCCGTTCTCGACGGCGAGCGTCACGGCGAGATCGCCTGCGATGACCTGATAGCACGCCTGATCGAGCACCTCGGCGATGACGGGGTTGACCTTGCCCGGCATGATCGACGAGCCCGGCTGGCGCATGGGCAGGTGCAGCTCGTTCAGTCCACAGCGCGGCCCCGATGCCATGAGGCGAAAATCGTTCGAGAGTTTGATGAGGACGAGCGCGGCGTTCTTGAGCCCGGAGGAGAAATCGGCGAACGCATCCGTGTTGTTCGTCGCGTCGATGATGTTCTGCGAGGTGCGGTAGGTCTCGCCCGTGATCTCCGAGAGCCGCCGTGCGACCGCCTTGATGTAGGCGGGCTCGGCATTGAGTCCTGTGCCGACGGCGGTGCCGCCCATGTTGATCGTGTGGATGTGGCGACGAACGTAGCGGATGCGGCGCATAGAGCGGCGCACGGCGGACGCATAGGAGCCCATCTCCTGCCCCAGGGTGATGGGGACGGCATCCTGGAGGTGGGTGCGGCCCATCTTGAGAATGCCGCGGTAGGCCGCCGCCTTCTTCTCCAGTTCCGCAGCGAGCCGGTCGAGCGCAGCGAGGAAGACGGTGCTCTTTGCCGAGAGGCAGACCTTGATGCCCGTGGGGAAGGCGTCGTTCGTTGACTGTGCCATATTCGCGTGGTTGTTCGGCGAGATGATGTCATAGCGCCCCTTTTCCTCGCCGCGCAGCTCGAGCGCGCGGTTGCAGAGCACCTCGTTCATGTTCATGTTGATCGATGTGCCCGCGCCGCCCTGAATGGGGTCAACGGGGAACTGGTCGATGAGTCCGCCCGCGATGATCTCGTCCGCTGCCTGCACGAGCAGATCGCCGATCGCATGCGGGAGGCGGCCCGTGTCCATATTCGCGAGCGCCGCCGCCTTCTTTACCTGTGCGAGTGCGATGATGAAGGTGGGATCGAGCCGCTGCCCTGTGATATAGAAATTCTCGATGGCGCGCATCGTCTGTACGCCGTAGTAAGCATCATCGGGGACCTCCATCGTACCGAGGAAATCGTGTTCGGTTCGCATGGCATGCGCTCCTTTCCTATGAGGAAAGCCCGGACACTGTCACTGTCGGGCCGTTTCTTACTTGTCGCAGATATTGAGTTCGAGGACATCGGGGCGCGCGTAGTGCCCGCAGGGATCAAATTCCATCTTGGCCGCTGCCGCTTTGCCGAGGTCAAGATCGGCAACGATGAGCTCTTCCCTGTCCCAAACGGGCTCGGTGAGGAACTCGCCGAAGGGATCGACGATGCAGCTGCCGCCGCGGCAAACGATCTCGGGCAGACGGTCGATCTCCTCACCGCAGTGCAGCTGATCGCGGGGATAATCGGCGCGCGTGAAGTACATGTCCGCGTTGATGAAGTAGCAGCGTCCCTCAAGACCGATGTGCCGGGCGGTATTGATCCATGAATCCACATCGTTCGTATTCGGTGCGATGAAGATGTTTACACCGCGCTGATAGAGCGCCGCGCGTGCAAGCGGCATGTAGTTTTCCCAGCAGATGAGGCTGCCGAGCGGTCCCCACGGGCTGTCGATCGTCGGGAAATAGCCGCGGTTCGCGTCGCCCCATACAAAGCGCTCCGCACCAGTCGGTTTGAGCTTGCGGTGGACAGAGGCAAGCGCACCGTCCGGCGTGAACATGATGTTCGTGTTGTAGAGCGTACCGGTCGTATCATCGCGTTCAGATACGCCGATGCTGAGGTAGATGCCGTGTTTTTTCGCTGCGGCGCCGAGTGCGTCGGTCTCCGGACCGGGGCAGACGACGGAGTTGTCATAGTAGAGCTTCCAGTCCTTGCGGCCGTTCTCATCGCGGCTGCCGACTTTGAAGCCGAACGTCATGCCGAACGGATAGCCGGGGAGGAAAAGCTCGGGGAATACGACGAGCTCCGCGCCCTGCGCCGCGGATTTTTCGATCCAGAGCAGCGCCTTCTTGAGCGATGCCGCCTTGTCGAACATAACGGGGGCCGCCTGAACGAGGGCTAGGCGGCAGTTTTCTTTCAGATCCTGCATGAGAATATCTCCTTTACTGCGATTTATTGACTGCGGCTGCGGTAGCGCTCGACAATGTCGGCGTCATAGTCCCACATAGGCGTGTCGGATACTTTCTTTTGTTCCTGATAATCCTTCAGCGCAAAGGCGACGTATTTCGAAAGGCGGAAGAGCGCGATAACATTGAAGAGAACCATGAGCGCGCCGAACAGGTCGGCAAACTCCCACATGGAGACGACGGGGACAATGGAGCCGAAGAGGATCAGGCAGAGCGCAAAGATGCGGTAAGCTGTCACGGCATATTTCTTGTCCGGGAAGAGGTAGCGCGTGTTGACCTCGCCGTAGTACATGTTGGCGAGGAGCGTCGTATAGCCGAACAGGAACATGGCGGCGGCGACGAGCCAGTAGCCGAGATCGCCGAACGAGGAGGAAAATGCAGCCTGTGTCAGCTGGATGCCGGTGAGCTGACCGTTCAGTGCACCCGAGAGGAGGATGCAGAATGCCGTGCAGCTGCAGACGATGATGGTCGTTACGAAGACGCCGAGCATACCCGAGAGGCCTTGATTGACCGGGTGCTTGACATTGGCCGCTGCATGCATCGACGGCGTTGTGCCGGCGCCTGCGTCATTGCTGAACAGACCGCGTGCCACGCCGTAGCGGAACGCCTCCTGTACGGTGTATCCGAGCACGCCGCCGGCTGCCTGCTGGACACCGAACGCAGACTCAATAATTAGGCGCAGCATGTCTGCAATCCATTCTGCATGCGTTACGAGTACGATCAGAGCAAGGATGATATAGGCGAACGCCATAAAGGGGACGATATAGGAAGCGACGGTCGAGAGGCGCTTGATCCCGCCGAAGATGACAAGCCCCACGAGCATGACGAGCACGGCCCCGATGGCGAGCGGCGGAAGCGCTGCCTGCCCGCTGAACGAGCCGGCAATGGAGTTGCTCTGCACCATGCAGTAGACAACGCCGTTGCCGAGGATGACGGAGATCGAGAAGAGAACGGGCAGAACCTTTGCATTCAGCCCGCGCCGCATATAGTAGGCAGGGCCGCCGCGGAAGGTGGTGCCGTCTTCATTCTTCACGCGGAAGATCTGGGCGAGCACCGCTTCGCCGAACATGATGGGCATGCCGAGAATCGCCGTGATCCACATCCAGAAGATCGCGCCGGGGCCGCCCGAGGCAAGTGCTGTTGCGACACCGACCAGGCTGCCGGCACCGACCTCGCTGCCGATCGCTGAGCAGAGCGCGCCGAATGCGCTGACTCCGGAGGAGTCGCGGCTGGCCTTCCATAGATTTGGTACGAGCTGGGTGAAGTAGCGTACCTGCGGAAAACCGAGGCGTATCGTATAGAAAATACCGCATGACAGCAGTATGCCCGCAATAAGCCAGCCCCAGAAGACGCCGTTGATGGCTTTGATGATTTCCATGGAGAGACAACTCCTTTCATAATTATAACACTGAGACAATATGGCGCAGAAGGATTTTTATTTTCTATAAGTTATGGTATCATAAACGATGAATGCAGTAAAATCAAAAATATTGAATTCCTAAATCGAAAAAAATGATAAGAAAAGGTGAAACAATGGAACTGCGGAATATCAAAACGTTCATTCATGCTGCGGAGATGGAGAGTTTCACTGCAGCGGCATTGCGGAAAAACTATGCACAGTCCACGGTGACGCAGCAGATTCAGGCCATTGAACGCGAACTCGGCGCAGAGCTCTTTGTGCGCTCCGGGCGGCGCGTTGCGCTGTCGAGCGCGGGGCGCGCGTTCCTGGGATATGCGCGCCGTATGGCAGCGCTCGAGCAGGAGACACTCGCAAAGTTCCACGGAACAGGGGAACCGGAGGGAACCTTCTTCATCGGCGCCATCGAAACGCTCGCAACCTCGCGCTACATGGCACAGATCGGGGCATTCCTCCGGCGCTGTCCGAAGGTGCGTCTGCATGTGCACGTCGACACGGCGCCGCGGCTGCGCCAGGCGCTGATCCACGGCAGCATCGATCTCGTATTCTTGATTGACCGCCTGAGCGAAAATCCGCGGCTGCATACGCTGCACCACAGCCACGCGGAGATACAGTTCATCGCATGTCCCGATTCTCCCTATGCGCAGCGTCCCGTCTGCATCGAGGAGCTGACGGCGTCTCCGTGGATTCTGACCGAGCGCGGGACAAATTATCGGAAGAAACTGGAGGACGATCTCGCGGAGCGTCGTCTCTATCTGCACGACCGTGTCGAGATCGGTACGAGCAAGACCATCATTGACTTCGTTGCGGCGGGAATCGGCATCTCCATTCTTCCCGCTGTTACCGTCGCTGATGCTGTGCGCGCCGGACGCGTCGCTGTTCTCGATGTCACGGACTATCAGATCCATATGGATCTGCAGATCCTCGCAGCGGGGGAACGCTGGCTGCCGCACCCGCTCGCCCTCCTCGCCGGGGACTTTGCCGCAGGGCTGGCGGCAGAGAGGTAGGGCAGAAAAATAAGGATGCGCCGCCTTTGGCGCGGATTTTGATTCCCGGACAGATCATCTCCTATGCAGTGCGGCTTTGCTGTGCTATACTGTCTTATAAGGGGATATTTCCTATCGTGCTGCACAGCAGCGGGAAGGGGTGATGTTATGCTGGGGCAATATATTTCGCCCGGCGGAATCATGCTGCAGGAAGTCTGCCGTGACTGGGAGGAGTGCATCGACCGCGGTGCGCGGCCGCTCATGGAGCACGGCATTGTGCTGCCGTCCTATCCGGCCGCGGTCAAGCGCAATCATCGGGAGATGGGCGCCTATATGGTGATCGCGCCCGGCATTATGCTCTCGCATGCGCGCCCCGCGGACGGCGCGGAGGCGGTGGGCCTGACCATCCTGACTCTGCGGGAGCCCGTCGCGTTCGGCAGCGCACACAACGATCCGGTGCGCCTCGTCATCACGCTCGCGACACCCGATGCAAAGAGCCATGTGGCGATGCTCGAAGACCTCTCGGGGTTCTTGATGACGGAGGGCATGGCCCAGCGGCTGATGGAGGCGCAGACCGAGGAGAGCGCGCAGGCGCTGTTTGAAGAATATCAAGAGGGGGTATCATAATGAAGATTTTGGTTTGCTGCGGCAACGGTCTCGGCAGCAGCTTCATGATCGAGATGAACATCAAGAAGGCACTGCAGGAGATCGGCGCGGAGGCCGAGGTGTCGCACTGCGATCTCGCTTCGGCGGGGGGCGTGAAGGCGGACATCTACGTGGGAACGCGCGATATCGCCACGCAGCTCACAGGTCTCGGCGGCGAGGTCGTTTCCCTCAATAATATGATTGATAAGAAGGAGCTGACCGAGAAGATCGCTGCCGCCGTCGCAAAGGTGAAGGGATAGGAGGAACGATCATGCTGAGTTTTATCCTTGATATTCTAAGCGTACCCGCGGTGCTGATCGGTCTCGTTTCGATGATCGGACTCATCGCGCAGAAAAAGGGCCTCTCCGATATCCTGAAGGGCTCCATCAAGACCATTATGGGCGTTCTGATCCTTGGCGGCGGCGCAGGTCTTGCCGTCGGCGCGCTCACGCATTTCGGCATGATGTTCCAGTTTGGCTTCGGCATCAACGGCGTTGTTCCGCACAACGAGGCGATCGTCGGTATGGCGCTGAAGGAGTACGGCACGCAGACAGCGCTCATCATGGCGTTCGGCATGGTGGCGAACATCCTCATTGCGCGCTTTACGCCGCTGAAATTCATCTTTCTCACGGGCCATCACACGCTCTATATGGCGTGCATGATCGGCATTATCCTCACCGTCGGCGGACTGCAGGGCACGACGCTCGTCGCCGTCGGCGCGGTTCTGCTCGGCTTTGTTATGGCGCTCTTCCCGGCGATTGCACATCCGACGATGAAGAAGATCACGGGCAGCGACGATGTTGCCTTCGGTCATTTCAGCACGCTCGGCTACGTGCTCTCAGCATGGGTCGGCTCGCTCGTCGGTAACCGGGAAAAGACGACGGAGGACATCAATTTTCCGCAGAGTCTCGCGTTCCTGCGCGACTCCTCGCTCGCCGTCTCGCTCGTCATGCTCGTCCTCTTCCTCATCGTCGCCCTCGCCTGCGGTCCGCAGTATGTGGAGACAGAGCTGAGCGGCGGGCAGAACTTCCTCGTGTTCTCGCTGATCCAGGCGATTACCTTCGCGGGCGGCGTCTACGTCATCCTCGCCGGTGTCCGCCTCATCCTCGCGGAGATCGTGCCCGCGTTTACGGGCATTGCAACGACGCTTGTGCCGAATGCCAAGCCGGCGATCGACTGTCCCGTTGTCTATCCCTACGCGCCGAATGCCGTCCTCATTGGCTTCCTCTCGAGTTTTGCCGGCGGCATCGTAGGGATGGCGGTGCTCCTGCTTGCGGATAAGTCGTTCCCGGGCCTGCCGATTATCCTGCCCGGTGTTGTGCCGCACTTCTTCTGCGGCGCCACGGCGGGCGTCTTCGGCAATGCAACGGGCGGCCTGCGCGGCTGTATTGCGGGTGCGTTTGCACAGGGCCTCCTCATCACGTTCCTGCCCGTCTTCCTCATGCCGGTGCTCGGCAACCTCGGCTTTGCCAACACCACATTCAGCGATGCGGACTTCGGCGCGGTCGGCATTATCCTCGGCAATGTGATTCACATGCTGAAGTAAAAATCCTGCATTGTACGCATACAAAAGCGGAACTGCCGCGGAAGAAATTTCTTCCGCGGCAGTTCCGCTTTTTGCGTATGCCGTCTGTATGAGGGGGATACCGTACTCAGTGGATCTCGATCTGCTTGCGCGCAGGTTCCTCTGCTGCCTTCGGCAGGTTTACCTGCAGCACGCCGTCCTTGAACTCCGCATGGATGTTCGCGTCGTCGATGCCGTCGATGTAAAACGAGCGGCTGACCTCGCCTGTGTGACGCTCGCGGCGGATGTAGTTGCCCGCGTCGTCCTTCTCGTCCTTCGACTCACTGCGGGCAGCGGCAATCGTGAGATAGCCGTTCTCGTAGTGGAGAGAGATATCTTCCTTTGTCATGCCGGGGAGATCCGCGGTCAATTCATAGTGATCGTTTGCATCCTTCACATCTACCTTGAACGAGTCGGCGCCCCAGTTCGCGGCGGGGAAGCCGTCGCGGAAGAAACTGTCGCGCATCGCATCAAAGAGAGCGAACGGATTTGCATTATCGCGCTGAGAGAGCCCGTGCCGTCCGGCAAAAGGTACCAATCCAAACATGTTCATCAACTCCTTGAGATTTTCTGGGCGGGTTCGGCGTTTGGAGTCCGTCCCGCTGATGATATTCTTTTATTGTGGAAGGGGGGGGGTAACCGCCTTCTGATTGTCATTATACAGCAAAAAGTCAAAAAGTCAATAGATCAAAAAGAAAAAGATTGAAAAATTTTTAGGAAAATCATAATAAGGGAGTAAAGTCCTAGAAATTATCAACGATAAAATATTTAGGGAGGGATAAAAATGGCAAAGAAGAAGATCCTTTTTATCGGCTATCCGAAGTGTTCAACGTGCCAGAAGGCGGAGAAATTTCTGCGTGCACACGGCTGCAGTGCACCGATGCGCGATATCAAAAGCGATCATCCGACGGCAGAGGAACTGCGCACATGGCACGCACAGAGCGGCCTCCCGCTGAAGCGCTTTTTCAACACGAGCGGCGTGCTCTACCGCGAGCTCGGACTCAAGGACAAGCTGCCCGCGATGACGGAGGAGGAGCAGTATGCGGTGCTGGCGTCGGATGGGATGCTGGTGAAGCGTCCGCTGCTCATTGCAGGCGACCATGTACTTGTGGGATTTCGCGAGAAGGAATGGGCGGATTGTATGGTGAAATAGGCTTAAAGATAAAAAAATAAAGTATATAGGTAGACAATCAAGAATAAAATATGTAAAATAGATGAAAAAAGGACTGGCTTTAATTAATTTTAGGTTCACAGGGAAGGACGGGCGTTAAAATGAATTTACGCGCAAAGATTATGATGCTTGTGGGCGTGCCTCTGATTTTCGTTTTCCTCATACTGCTGGGAACGATTTATTGGAAGGCGTCGGGGAGCATCCAGGATGTTGCATCCCGTGAGATGCTTCAGATGGCTCAGGTGTATTCCGCCAATATCAATACGTCGCTTCAGGCGAAATCCCGTATGCTTGAGACAGTGACACGGCTGTGGGGAACGGAGAACGCATCTTACGAAGAGATGACAATTGATGCGCGCGAATTCGCGACCAGTACGTCCGACTTCTTTGTCGGTTTCCCCGACCGGCCCTTTATTGACGGCGCAGGATTTGATATCCCCAGCGATTTTGATGCAACCTCGCGCGGTTGGTACAAAGAGGCGGTCGGATCGACGAAGGTCTGCCAGTCCGCTGTATACAAAGCAGCAAACGGCACGCCGGTCGTCAGCTTCAGTTCTGCCATCCGCAGCGGCGGAAACATCATCGGCGTCGCCGGCTGCGACCTGAACCTCAATATTGTTGAAGACATGCTCTCGAAGGCAAAGATCTATGAGACAGGGAAGGCGTTCCTCATCACAAAGGAAGGCAACTTCATCTATCATGAGAAGTATTCCCTGGACGACAGCATCTCCTCGGTGGATGATCCCGATCTGAAGGCACTGGCATCGACATTCCTCGCCGGAAAGCCCGTATTTACATCGAGCCCGAACAGCTCGGACAACTTCTACGCTGCGGTGCCGGTCGGCGAGTCTGGATGGGTACTTGTTCTGCGTGTACCGCAGGCGGAGGTGTTTGCCTCCTCGACGGAGCTCCTCGGCATCATGGTGGGCATTACGATTGCGGCATTCGTTCTGCTCGCGGCAATTCTCTTCTATATCGCGCGTCTCATCTCCGTTCCGGTTGAGAACCTCGCGGAGTTTGCCTCGAACGTTGCGCGCGGAGATCTGCGCAGCATGCCGCAGACGCTTGACCGTACGGATGAGATTGGGACGCTCCACAACGCCTTCTGCAATATGACGGAGAACCTGCGCAAGCTCATTCGGCAGGTAAGTGATACGGCAGGGAAAGTCGCCGCATCTGCCGCCGATCTGACGGAGAACACCAAAGAGGCAGCACAGGCGTCTGAACACGCTGCAAAGTCGGTCGAACAGATCGCAGAGACCTCGACGGCTCAGAGCGAGACGATCTCTTCGGCCGCAGGTTTGATGAAGGAGGCCTCGTCCAGCATCAGCGAGGTGGCCGAGGTCATCGGCGAGATCGTTTCCTCCGCGAAATCGACCGAAGTGGAAACGCACGACGGACAGACGATCCTCAACCATACGATCAACAAGATGAACACGCTGAAAGACGGTGCGATTGCCGTCACGGAAACCGTAAAGGCGCTCCAGGAGAGCGCGCATCAGGTCTCGACCATCGTCGAGATGATCACGGGCATCTCCGAGCAGACGAACCTCCTGGCGCTCAACGCGGCGATCGAAGCAGCGCGCGCCGGCGAGCACGGCAAGGGATTCTCTGTCGTCGCAGACGAGGTACGCAAGCTCGCCGAGCAGTCAAAGGACGCAACGTCGAAGATTTCCGGGCTGCTCAATGAAAATGCTGTCCAGATGGACAAGACGTTCCGTGCGATGGAAGAGCAGACGACCAATGTCGAAGAGAGTGTCGAGGAGATTCACCGTTCCGGCGAGAAATTCACGGCGATCTCTTCCCTCATCGAGCAGCTCTCGGGGCGGATCGATCACATCGCGCAGATTGCACAGTCGGTGCAGCAGACCAACCAGCGCGCCGTCGGCTCCATCGCGGATCTGAGCAGCGGCTCGAGCGATGCGGATACGAAGATGCAGGAAGAAGTGACCAACATCTCGGCCGTCGCAGAGGAACAGGCCGCCTCCATGTCCGAGATCGCATCTGCAACACGCACGCTGTCTGAAATCGCACAGGAACTGCAGCAGGCAACGAAACAGTTCCAGGTCTGACGATAGGGAAAAAGCAGGGAAAAGTAGGGAGACTGCGGGAAGGCCGTACATCAGGAACTGCCGCCCGATGCTGAGCAGCATCGGGCGGCAGTTTTTTCGTGCAATACGAACGGAAAAGGTGTAAGATAAAAACATATTTTATTCTGCTAGAAAGGGATCTGAAATGCGTGCATATGGACGGCATCTTATAAGCCCCGCTCTTTGCGATACTGACGTACATCCAGGGGGATACTATGACCGATGAAACGATAGAGCTGCGTCCGTTCCCTCCATTTCTGCCGCCGCAGGCGACAGTGCTGATGATGGGGAGCTTTCCGCCGGCAAAGGAAAAGCGGGCGATGGCATTCCACTACCCGAACTTTCAGAACGATATGTGGCGCGTCTATGGGCTCGTATTCTTCGGTGATGCGGCACATTTTCAGGTGCCGGGGGAGAAGGCTTTTGATGCGGAGCGCATCAAGGCGTTTCTCACGGAGCGCGGAATCGGCTCATGTCCCGGCGTGCGGCGCGCCATCCGCACGCACGGCAATGCGTCCGACGCCTATCTGAAGGTCGTGGAGACGGTGGAGCTGCCCGAGATTCTGGCACAGATCCCACAGTGCCGCCGCATCTGCACGACGGGCGGCAAGGCGACGGAGATCCTCTTTGATCTGCTCACGGCGGAAAAGAAGGGCAAGGATGTCAAGACGGGCGAGACTGTTCCCGCGCGCTGCGGCGGTCGTGAGCTCCTCGTCACGCGTCTGCCGTCCACCTCACGCGCCTATCCGATGAAGCTCGAGAAGAAGGCGGAGGCCTATCGGCAGTTTTTCCGCGCGGCGGGGTTCACGGTGGCGGAGTAGAAGGAAAGAATAGAAGACAGGTCAACGGTTAAGTTTCGAGCCGTTG
>NZ_GG749281.1:44544-54168 GCF_000160555.1 Centipeda noxia ATCC 43541 | reverse complement strand
CCGTTGACCTGTTTTTAGTAGAAAAACTTCAAAAATATTTTAATATTAAGCAGGGATATGAGGGGGGGTAGAATTAATAGATGTAGATGAGAAAAAGCTATGATTTCCGTTGCAAAGGAGATGCTTGTTATGGGTAAGTTTAAGAAGGTTCTCTTAGGGCTGGTCGGCATTGTGGTCGTCGTCAGCTTAGTTGGTGGTTGCGGTGGCAGTGGACAGAATAAGGCAAACAATGCGAACAAGAGTGATTCAAGTAGCACAACACAGCAACAAAAATCGAAACAGAAAGATTACGCAGAAGCAGATATTAATGTACTGTTGAGTGAGGCAAAGGATAATGCTGCCGCTGCAAACCAAAATTATAAGGGAAAAGCGGTGAAGATTATCGGCGGACACGTCTATAATATTGATTCGGATGTAAAATATATCACCATTGATGGGACAGCAGCAAAGCACTCGATGATTCATATTCGTTGTGATGTAGATGCTAAGAATAAGGAACTAAAGGACACTATTCTGACGTTGAAGAAGGAACAGAATGTAATAGTGTATGGAACAATAAAAGAAGTTGGAGATATTATGGGCTATTCGTTGAAATTAGACAAAATTGAAGCAGCTCAATAATATAAGAACACACAAAAAATACTTGTCTCGCAAGAAGGAAAGCACCTCGGTTGCATCCAGAAGAATTCCGTTTAGGGCATATTCACTCTCGGCTTCTGTAATGGTATCGTCGATCTCATCGGAGAAAGAGTCTTGATTCTGTCTCCTTCGATTGTTGGCAATACTGTTTGGGAAGTGGCTGCATTCGTAATAAATGCCGATAAGTTGAACGGCACGATATGAGATGATTCATACCGTGCCGTTTTTTATTCTTTTAGAATAAGTCGTTTGCGAGAACAATGGTCTGTTCGCGCGAGGGGCCGACAGAGACGATGCCGAGCGCGATGCCCGTGACCTCGGCCATGCGCTCCAGATATTTCCGCGCGCCGGCGGGGAGCGCGTCGTAGGTGCGGATGCCGGAGGTATCTGTCTTCCAGCCCGGGAAGGTCTCGTAGACCGGTTCGACCTCTGCGAGGACGTTGAGGCTCGCGGGAACGCCCTTGAGGAGCTCGCCCTTGTGTTTGTAGCCCGTGCAGATCTTGATCTCATCGAAGTCGTCGAGAATGTCGAGGCGCGTGACGGCCATATAGTCGATGCCGGAGAGGAGGCCCGCATGGCGGACAACAACGGCGTCGAGCCAGCCCGTGCGGCGCGGACGCCCTGTGACGGTGCCGAATTCATGGCCTGCCTCGCGCATCTTCTCACCGATCGCGTTCAGCTGCTCGGTGGGGAAGGGACCCTCGCCGACGCGCGTGCAGTAGGCCTTTACCACGCCGATGACCTTGTCGATCTTTTTCGGTGCGACGCCCGCACCAATGGTGACGCCGCCCGAGATGGGGTGCGATGCAGTGACGTAGGGATAGGTGCCGTAGTCAATATCGAGCATGGTCGCCTGTGCACCCTCAAAGAGCACCTTGCGTCCCGCGGCGATCTCCTCATTGACGAGAGGAATGGTATCGGTGACGAGCGGGCGCAGACGCGCGGCGTAGCCCTGATACTCCTGCAGGACCTCTTCGTAGACGAGCGGCGCGTGGTCGTAGACGGAGACGAGTTCTTTGTTCTTGCTCTCAAGGTTTTTCTTGAGCTTTTTCGCAAATTCCTCGCCGTCCATGAGATCGCAGACGCGGATGCCGATGCGGTTGTCGCGGTCCATGTAGCAGGGGCCGATGCCATGCCCCGTTGTGCCGATCTTGTCCGCGCCGCGCGCCGCATCGCCAATGCCGTCCATCAAGCGGTGGTAGGGCATGACTACATGTGCACGGTCGGAGATGCGGATGTTCGAGGTGTCGATGCCGCGCGCCGCCATGGCGTCCATCTCCTGCAGGCAGACCTTGGGATCAAAGGCGACGCCGTTCGCGATGATGTTGTGCGTGCCCTTGTAGAGGATGCCCGACGGCAGGAGGCGCAGCTTATACTCCTCGCCCGCAGCGACAACGGTATGCCCGGCGTTGCAGCCGCCCTGATAGCGGACGACCGTGTCCGCCTGGCTCGCGAGGTAGTCGACGATCTTCCCTTTGCCCTCGTCGCCCCACTGCGTTCCGGTAATAACGATGGTTGACATGATAGAGTCCCCCTTATTTCTTTCCCTTAGAGATCAAAGCGCGCAAAGATGGAATCCACATGGCGCAGGAAATAGGTGTAGTCAAAGCAGGCGTCGATTTCTTCCTTCGTGAGGTGTGCGGAGATGTCCGCGTCCTTTTCGACGTTCGTGCGGAAATCCTCTTTCTCGAGCCATCGCTTCATGGCGTTGCGCTGCACCCAGACATATGCTGTCTGCCGCAGGACGCCCTTGTTGACGAGTGCTGTGAGGATGCGCTGGCTGTAAATGAGGCCGCCTGTGCGGTTCATGTTGTGCAGCATGGCATCGGGGTAGACGAGGAGTTTGTCCACGATGCCGGTCAGCTTGTGCAGACAGTAGTCGACGTTGATCGTCGCGTCGGGCAGGATGACGCGCTCGACGGAGGAATGCGAGATGTCGCGCTCGTGCCAGAGGGTCATGTCCTCGAGTGCCGCAACGGCGTTGCCGCGCACGAGGCGTGCCATGCCGGAGACGCGCTCGCAGTTGATCGGATTGCGCTTGTGCGGCATGGCGGACGAGCCCTTTTGTCCCGCCTTGAAGAACTCCTCCGCCTCGCGGATGTCCGTGCGCTGGAGGTTGCGGATCTCGGTCGCAATCTTCTCCATTGTACCCGCAATGATGGCGAGCGTCGTGACAAACTCGGCGTGGCGGTCGCGCTGGATGACTTGCGTCGCGAGACGGACGGGGGTCAGCCCGAGCCGTTTGCACGTGAGTTCCTCAATGCGCGGGTCGATGTTGGAGTAGGTGCCGACGGCGCCCGAGAGCTTGCCGACAGAGACGGTCTCCTGCGCGCGCATGAGGCGTTCGATGTCGCGCTCGATCTCCGCGCTCCAGAGGAGCATCTTCAGCCCGAAGGTCATGGGCTCTGCATGGATGCCGTGCGTACGTCCGATGCACGGCGTATGACGGAACTCATCTGCGCGGCGGCGCAGCACCGTACGGAATGCGCGCAGATCATCGAGGATGATCGCGGCGGCATCGCGCATCATGATGCAGTATGCCGTGTCCTTGACATCGCTTGAGGTGAGGCCCTTGTGGATGTATTTTGAGTCCTCGCCGACGTTCTCCTCGAGATTCGTGAGGAAGGCGATGATATCATGATCGGTGACTTTTTCGATCTCGTTGATGCGAGCAACATCGAACTTTGCGTTTTTCTTGATATTCTCGACGGCTGCGGCGGGGATCTCCCCAAGCTCTGCCATCGCCTCGCACGCGGCGATCTCCACGTTCAGAATGGTCTGCCACTCGTTCTGGATCGACCAGAGATGCCCCATCTCCGGCCGCGTATAGCGTTCGATCATTTGCTTCCTCCTGGCTGCATGAAAGACGTAACTCAACATTCTTATCATATATCGACAAGACTGGAATGTCAATCGTACGGATTCGATCGGTGCAGGGACGCAGCGCGGAAGAAAAATTGGCCTCTATCATGTCCATTTCAGATTCTTTGCGCTATAATATAAGAATGAAATACTTGATTTTGAGCAACCCCGAAGGTTTATGATGAACCACAAATGCAATTGAGAAAGGGGCATCTATGGAAGACGAAAACCAGAACCAGAGCGGTATGAAACGCCGTACCTTTATCAAAGCGGCTGCGGCTGCCGGCGTGCTCGCCGCGGGCGGCGCAGCGCTCTTGCAGATCGGCGCATTCCGACGGCTCCAGGAAAACGCGACGCGGCAGTTCCCCGGCGTGCTCTATACGGAACGCCTGCGCCAGATCGTGACGCAGGACCCCTCGCGCACGCGCATGCTGATGTGGGAGCTTACCTCGCCTGCGGAGGAGAATCTGACCGTCGAACTGCGCGTGCAGGGGGCGGACGAGACAAATGTACACCATTTCCCTGCGTCGAATGATCGCTTTATTGATGACGAGATCGAGGTCTATCAGTACCGCGCCGAGGTCAATCATCTGACCCCGGGCACACACTATCAGTACCGCATTACATCGGAGGATGCGGCGACGGATTGGCAGACCCTCTGCGCGCCTGCGGCGGATGAGACGTATAAGATGCTGATTTTCCCCGATACACAGTCCAGCGACAACTATGCAGACTGGAAGGAGATGGCGCATCTTGCATGGGCGCGCAATACGGATGCGGCGCTCTTTGCCTGCATGGGGGACCTCGTGGACAACGGCGAGGATCGCCTGCAGTGGACCGACTTCTTCGGCGGCGTCGAGGAGATGCAGCGTGTGATCCCGATGGCCCCGCTGATGGGGAATCACGAGACCTACGATCTCAACTGGAAGGAGCGTCTGCCGGAGGCGTATCTTCACTATTTTGCGACCCCGCCGAACGCGAGCACGGAGTTCGACCGCTATTATTACTCCTTTGACTACGGCGATGTGCACTACATCGCACTCTGCACGCAGCAGAGGGAGATCGGTGCGTTCAAGGACGGGCTCGTTGCCGAGCAGCTGGAATGGGTCCGCCGCGATATGAGGGCGCACCGCAAGAAGTGGAATATTGTCCTGATGCACAAAGACGTTTTGCAGTACCGCATTCATGGGCGCCCGGAACGGACGGAGGGCATTGATGACGACAACGGGCGCGTGTGGATGCCCGTCTTTGATGAGCTCGGCATCGACGTCGTCTTTTCGGCGCATCTGCATACGTACCGCAACCGCGGGCACATCTACGGGTTCCAAAAGACGCCGGATAAGAAGGGACCGCTCTACATCCTCACGGGCGTTGCGGGCAATGTCCGCTATCCGAACCTATGGATCGATCATCCCTTCGACGAGGTGACGCTCCCGCAGCCGGAGACGGACAACTATCTCACGATGGATGTCGGGAGAGATGCGATTGAGATCGCGTGCTTCCTGCCCGACGGCAGAGAGATGGATCGCGTGAAGGTGACGAAACGGTAAGGCGTATCGTCCGTTGTGTAAGGGACAAAGAGGGACTGCTGCACGAAGCTTCAGCTTCGTGCAGCAGTCCCGTCTTTTTATATGCAATTGATATACAATTTTAGTAAACCGACATAGAATATTATGGTTGACAATAAATAAAATAGCGAGTAAGATAAAGCAAGTTTATGAGTCTATCAGCTTTTATGGAGGTATCTAAAGATTATGAAGTTACGTGAAGTAATCCTATGCGGACTATTTATCGCGCTCATTACGGTCGGGACGTTCGTGCGCATCCCTGTGGGTACGGATGTCTACACGCTGCAGTTCCTCTTTACTCTGCTCGCGGGGCTGATGCTCGGTGCGCGGCTCGGTGCGCTCGCCATCGGCACGTATGTACTCATGGGGCTCGTGGGGATTCCCGTGTTCGCCTCGGGCGGCGGTCCTGCCTACGTGCTTCAGCCGACGTTCGGTTATCTCGTCGGGTTCATCGTGCAGGGCTGGCTGACGGGTGCACTGGTGCGCCGCGGCGTACCGACGTTTCGTCGTGCACTTGCCGCGTGTGTAGCAGGCATGGTGGTGCTCTATGCCCTCGGCATCCCGTATTTCTATTTCATATCGAACTACATTATCGACGCGCCGATCGGTTTCTGGGTGGCGGTCTGGTACTGCGGGGTGCTGCAGGTTCTGCCGGACTTCCTGCTCTGCGTTGCGGCGGCGTACGTCGGGATTCGCCTCTACAAGGCGGGGCTCTGGATTCATGAGACGCAGGAGATGCAGCCGCGGAGCACGGCTGCCGTGCAGGGGGCGGCGGTGCATGCAGATCGCATGGATGCCTGACGGGAGGCCCATCATACATGGGTAAGGCGTTATTTGTCACGGGAACGGGCACGGACATTGGAAAGACGTATGTCACGGGGCTGATTGTGAAATGTCTCCGTGACGCGGGATTTGCAGCGGGCTACTATAAGGCGGCACTCTCGGGCGCGGAGGTCGCCGCGGACGGCACGCTCCTGCCGGGCGATGCACTCCATGTGGCGCACGTTGCGGGGCTCAATGCGGCGGATGTCACCATTTCCTATGTCTACCGCGATGCGGTCTCGCCGCACCTCGCGGCGCAGATCGAGCACCGGCCGATGGACTTTGCAAAGGTGGCGCAGGACTACCGCCGTGCGAAGGAGCACACGGAATATCTGACGGTGGAGGGGAGCGGCGGCATTATCTGTCCGCTGCGCTGGGACGGCGATGAGCACGTCGTCCTTGACGATCTCGCCGTGCGGCTGGGGCTCTCTGCCCTCGTCGTTGCCGATGCAGGGCTCGGAACGATCAATGCCGCCGTACTGACGGCAGAGCATCTGCGCGCGCGCGGCATTCCACTGCGGGGCTTTATCTTCAACAATTGGCAGGGCGGTCTAATGCAGGAGGACAATGTGCGGATGGTCGAGGAGATCACGGGAGCGCGTGTCTTGGCGCGTGTGCCGCACGGCGCGCCGGAACTGCCGATGAGGGCGGATGCGCTTGCCGCGCTGTATGAGTAATGTGTGTTTAGGGAGGCACTGATAAATTCAGCTTGCGGCTCTTGACGCCTCTTTTTCCCGCACTTCGGCGGAAAATCCTTCACAGAGCACCTCTCTGCGTCCGATTTTCCACCTCGTTCGGACGAAAAATCTACGCCAATCCGGGGCCTGTTTTATCAGTGATTCCGTAGGAGGAGAGATTTTATGCCGACGATTGAGGAGCGTGACCTGCGCCATATCTGGCACCCGTGCGCGCAGATGAAGGACTATGAGCAGCTGCCGACGATGGTGATCGACCACGCAAAGGGGGCATGGCTCTACGATGTGCACGGCAAGGGCTATCTCGATATTATCAGTTCGTGGTGGGCGAATCTCCTCGGACATACGAACGAGAAGATTGATGCGCGGATTACGGCGCAGCTGAGGCGGCTCGAGCACGTCGTCTTTGCGAATTTCTCCCATCGTCCCGTGATTGAGCTTGCGGAGCGACTGGCGATGCTCGTGCCTGCCGGACTGACGAAGTTTCATTTTAACGACAACGGCTCGTCCGCTGTAGAGGCGGCGCTCAAGATGGCGTTTCAGTACTGTCAGCAGACAGGGCGTACGAAAAAGACGCGGTTTATGTGTCTTTCCGAAGGGTATCACGGAGGAACAATCGGGGCGCTCTCCGTGGGGGGTATGGATCTCTTTGCCGAGATGTACAAGACGATGATGATGGACAACATCCATATCGAGGCGCCCGACTGCTATCGCTGCCCCTATGGGGAAACGCGCGACACCTGCTCCTGTGCGTGTTTTGAGCATGCGGAGCGTGCCTTTGCCGCACACGGACACGAGACGGCGGCGATGATCGTCGAGCCGCTCCTGCAGGGGTGCGCGGGGATGCGCATCTACCCCGAGGAATATCTCAGGAAGCTGCGCGCCCTCTGCGACGCATACGATGTCCTGCTCATCGCCGATGAGATCGCGACGGGGTTCGGGCGCACGGGACGCCTCTTTGCGTGCGAGCGCGCGGGCATCACGCCCGATCTCATGTGCCTCTCGAAGGGGCTGACGAGCGGCTATATGCCCACGGCCATCACCGTTGTCAAGGAAAAGATCTATGAGGCGTTTTATGCGGACTGGAGCGAAGGCAAGGGGTTCATGCAAGGCCATACGTATGCGGGCAATCCGCTCGGCTGCAGCGCGGCGCTCGCCGTGCTCGATATTCTCGATGAGGAGAATATCCTGGAGCGCGCGGAGGAGACGGCGGCATGGCTGACCGCACGAATGACGGAGACGTTCGGTGCGCATCCGAATGTCGGCGAGATCCGTCGCATCGGGTTGATTCACGCAGTTGAGCTGGTTGAGGATCGTGAGACGAAGCGTCCTTTTGACGGAGGACGGCGGCTCGGCTACGCGATCTATTGCCGCGCGCTTCGGCACGGGCTGCTCCTGCGCCCGCTCGGCGACGTACTTTACTTCAATCCGCCGCTGAACATCGGGCGTGATGACCTCAACACCGCCATCGCATGGATGAAGGCGTCGATGGATGAGGTGCTGGGGGCATAGGAACTCTGTAGAAGAAGTTGCTGCACGAAATGAAAAACTTCGTGCTTTGTGTGTAATGTGTGTTTAGGGAAGCACTGCGTGTATCAGTGCTTCCGTAGGAGGGGTCATTTTTATGCCGACAATTGAGGAGCGCGACCTGCGCCGGATCTGGCATCCGTGCGCGCAGATGAAGGACTATGAGGAGCTGCCGCCGATGGTCATCGACCACGCAAAGGGACCATGGCTCTGCGATGTGCACGGCAAGTCCTATCTCGATATTGTGAGCTCTTGGTGGGCGAATCTCCTGGGTCATTCCAACGAGAAGATCAACGCGCGCATCAAGGCGCAGCTCGACCGCCTCGAGCACGTGATTTTTGCAAATTTCTCGCACCGCGGCGCGATCGAACTCGCCGAGCGTCTGGCGGCGCTTGTGCCCGAGGGGCTGACGAAGTTCCACTTCAACGACAACGGTTCCTCTGCGGTCGAGGCGGCGCTCAAGATGTCGTTCCAATACTGCCAGCAGACGGGGCGCACGAAAAAAATCCGCTTCATGTGTCTCTCGGAGAGTTATCACGGCGAGACGATCGGCGCACTCTCGGTGGGGAGCATGGATCTCTTTGCCGAGATGTATCAGCCCATGATGATGGACAACATTCACGTCGAGGCTCCCGACTGCTATCGCTGCCCCTTCGATAAACAGCGTGGGGACTGCTCCTGTGAGTGCTTTATCCATGCGGAGCGTGCCTTTGAAGAGCATGGACACGAAATGGCAGCGATGATTGTGGAGCCGCTCCTGCAGGGCTGCGCAGGCATGCGCATCTATCCGGAGCTCTATCTGCAGAAGCTGCGTGCGCTCTGCGACAAATACGATGTTCTCCTCATCGCCGACGAGATTGCGACGGGATTCGGACGGACAGGGCGGCTCTTTGCATGCGAGCGTGCGGGTATTACGCCTGACATTATGTGCCTCTCGAAGGGGCTGACGGGCGGCTACATGCCCATGTCCATCACCGTTGTGAAGGAGAAGATCTACGAGGCGTTCTACGCCGACTGGAGTGAGGGAAAGGCATTCATGCACAGCCACACCTACGCGGGCAACCCGCTCGGCTGCGCAGCGGCGCTCGCCGTGCTCGACATCCTCAATGAGGAAAATATCTTGGAACAGGCGGAGAATACGGCAGCGTGGCTGACGGAGCGTCTCAGCGAGACCTTCGGCGCGCATCCGAACGTCGGTGAGATTCGTCACATCGGGCTGATCCATGCGCTCGAACTTGTCGAGGACCGCGCGGAGAAACGGCCCTTTGATAGCAAGCGCCGCCTCGGCTACGCCATCTACCGCCGCGCACTGCAGCACGGACTGCTCCTGCGCCCGCTCGGCGATATTCTCTACTTCAACCCGCCGCTCAACATCGGGAGAAACGATCTTGAGACCGCCATCGAGCGCATGAAACTCTCGATGGATGAAGTACTCGGCGCATAACACACGGCAAATAAAAAGACGCACTCATAGGAGTGCGTCTTTTTATTTGGGAATTTTCCGTTGGCTT
>NZ_GG749281.1:33259-43880 GCF_000160555.1 Centipeda noxia ATCC 43541 | reverse complement strand
GACGCGCCAGTCATTTCCAACCTTCTTGTCATAGCCGACCTGAATGGTGGAATAGTTCATGCGGAAGTTGGCATTGTCCTTGTTGCTGGTGGCTTTGCCGCGGTAGGCACGTGCCCAGATGCCGGTATCCTGCGGAGAGAGGCGGAGGTCGCCCATACGCTTCATGAGGTCGTTCGCCTCAGCCCGCCAAGCCATCGAGGATGCGGTCATCGCGGATTTGACGCCGCTCATGAGCTTTGTCTCATAGTCACCGTATTCGATCTGCGTATTTGGATTTGGATTCGGATTGGGATTGGGATTCGGGTTCGGGTTCGGGTTCGGGTTCGGGTTCGGGTTTGGATTGGGGTTCGGGTTCGGTTCTGTTGCCGGCGTGTAGACGTAGCCGCCCTGGCCGCTCGCCGCATCGAATGTGATGTTCTCGATGCGCTTGCTTGCAGACGATGTCGTGAGGCCCTCAGCGATCTCAGCCTTACCCGTGAGATTCCTCTCTCCCGTCGTATAGGCCGTATAGTAGAGTTTGTTCGCGAGTGCGTTGAGCGTTGCGCTCACGAGATTCTTGTCTGCTGCCTTTGTGGATTCCGTATTGAGGCCGACATTGTCTGTCACCATCTTGACGAGACTGCCTGCCGCCGCTTTCCCGATCGTGACCTTTCCGCCGTAGATCGTCGTCGGCGTTGCTGCGTCGTGGCGATAGAGCATCGTCGTCGAACCGTTGAACTCATCGATCATGAGATCGCCCGTCTCGCCAAGTCCCTTCTCCTCAATGGAGGAAGAACCCGTCTTTACGGGGGCGCCGCTGAGGCTTTGACTCGACGCGAGGAAACGGTTCGTTCCCGTCATGTCGATGAAGCCGCCTTCGCCCGTGAAATACTTAACTTTGCTGATTGCGGCGTTGTTGTCCTGGTCTTTCTGCTCCGGCGTGATGGCGTTGTGCCAGATCGCACCGTCGGAAAGTTTAAGCTGCAAATTGTCTCCAATATTGAAGCCTGTCCAGTTCGTGCCCGCGCCGCTCATCTCCACCTTCATGGAGCCGTTGGAGAATCCCTTCCAATAGGCACCGTTCTTCATAAAGAGGTTGACTGCACCGAGCTGGCCCGGCGTCACGCCGTAGCCGCGCGTATCGGCATAGTTGCCGATCCAGTGTGAATCCGCGGTCGCGAGACCAACGCTCACACGGCCTTTCGTGCCCATGCCGCCGTTCGTGACGATATCGCCTTCGACAACGGCGCGGTTCGTACCGGCACCGTTCGCGAGACCGTCCGCTCCCTTCGTGACGTTGAAGTTGACGGTACCGTAGTTCTGCGTGACAAATTCGCCATAGGCGCGGATCGCTGCCCATGCACCATTGATGGCGCGGATGGAACCGCCGCCGATGTCAATCTTCGAGGCGACAGCACTCACCGCTTCATTTGCGCCCTTGCCGTTTGCCGCGTCATTTCCGTCTGCCAGCACATCGACAAGACCGTCGATCGTGATGTTCGACTCGACACCGTTCACACCGTTCATCGACTTGATGACGGCAACGTTCGTCTTTGCGGTTCCGTTGGAACGTACCTTCAGCACCTTATCCTCAAGGTTGCTGCCGCCGTTCTGAATGTGGATCGCGCCGCCGCCGTTGACGAAGAGCGCCGCAGTCTGTCCGCCTGCCGTGCTCTCTGCATCAATAGAGATAGCTCCGGCATTTTTGATATTGACTTTCGAGTTCTTCCCAATGGACGAGATGCCAGTCGTGCTGACATCCGTCTTTGTATTGACGGCGAGGTTCTTTCCGCTCAGATCGATATCGAGTGTCTTTCCATTATTGGCACTGGATATCGCCGCGCTGATATCACTCATCCACGCGCCGGCCGAAATCAGATCCTTGCCGGTCGTAATGGTGGAGTCTTTCGTGAAGATATACCTGCCGTCGGCCTTGCGGACACCGGTATTCACATACGGAGCATCATGCACCTCATCGCCTGTGATGGCGGTGGTGAACTCCGTCTGCGTCTGAGAGTCCGGCGGCTCCACAGCGGGGGTATAGACATAGCTGCCCTGTCCGCTCGCCGTGTCGAACGTGATGTTCTCAAGGCGTTTGCTTACAGACGATGTGGTCAGACCTTCGGCGATCTCCACCTTGCCAGAGAGGCTGCGCTGACCGCTCGTATATGCGGTGTAGTAGAGCTTCTTTGCCAGAGCGTCGAGCGCTGCGTTCACGAGATTCCTGTCGGCTGCCTTTGCGGATTCCGTATTGAGTCCCGCATTGTCCGTCGTCAGTGTGATGACGCTGCCGCCCGCTGCGTTTTTGATGCGGAAGTCGCCGCCCTTCATCACCGTCGGCGTCGCGGCATCGTGCTCGTAGAATACGCGCGCATAGCCACTGTAGTTGTCGATCGTGATGTCATTGGCGTTCTTCTGGAAGATCACGCCCGCATGGGAGGCATCACTGCCGCCCGTGAAGTTCGACAGACGGCTGACATATCCGGTCGGCTGCGTCATGTACTCCTCATTATGCCATGCAGCGCCGTTCTGGAGCCAGAGATTGAGCGTCCCGACGCCGGAGATAAGCCCTTTGAGGTACGATGTTCCGGTCGTAAGCGCAGCATCCACACGGCTGTCGGACTCCCTGGAGACAATGTTGCCGTCGAGCATAACTTCGCTGCTGCCGACTGTGCCGTCCTTGATATTGAGATTGATGCGTCCATTGCCCTGTACATCAAGCGTTGCCGCATCTTGGGAAGCGGCATTTACCTTGGCATGGAGGCCTTCCAGCGTCACCGTGCCGCCATAAGCCTGCACCGCTTTGCTGCGATCCGTGCCGGCGACATCGATTTCCGTCGTGCCGGAGATATTCGTCGCGCCGCCCGTAGACAAAATGCCCCAGGTCGTCTGCAGCGGAACGGTGGAAGTCGAATCGTTCACAAGGAGCTTCAGCGTCTTCGCCTTGATATCAAGCGCCTTTCCGGTGTTGACGATGCCGGCGCCTTGTGTGATACTCGTGATTCCGCTGCCGTTCTTGATCGTCAGAACGCGGTCTGCGGCATCAATATGAATATCCGCACGCGTCGTGATTGTGCCGCGGAGTCCGCTTACGTCGTTTTGATACGTGATGTTCGAGTCTTTCGTGAAGCGATATGTGCCGTCTGCCTGACGAACATTCGCATCGATGTACTCCTGATCTGCATCCGCACCGAGGAGACGTGTCGTGAATTCCGTCGTCGTCTGCTCCGTGCTCGGCGGCGGAGGTTCGACGGCAGGTGTATAGAGATAGCTGCCCTGTCCGCTCGCCGTGTCGAACGTGATGTTCTCAAGGCGTTTGCTTGCAGACGATGCAGTCAGACCTTCGGCAATCTCCACCTTGCCCGAGAGGCTGCGCTGACCGCTTGTATATGCGGTGTAGTAGAGCTTGTTCGCGAGTGCGTTGAGTGTTGCGCTCACGAGATTCTTGTCTGCTGCCTTTGCGGATTCGGTATTGAGTCCGACATTGTCTGTCGTCAGCGTGACGGCGCTGCCTCCTGCTGCATTATTGATGCGGAAGTCGCCGCCGATGATCGTCGTCGGCGCTGCAGCGTCATGTGCGTAGAGTACCTTCGTATGACCGCTGTAATTGTCGATCGTGATGGGGTTTGCATCCTTCTGGAAAATCACGCCTGCGTGCGCGGCATCGCTGCCGCCTGTGAATGCTGCCACACGGCTGCCCTTCCACGTATCGCTTGCCTTGGTCTTCCGTACGTTCGTCCACGATGCGCCGTTCTGCAGGGCGAGGTTGAACTGCCCGACATCATGCGCCGTGAACCCACCGGCACCGAAATCATTGCGATCGATGTTATAGGTCGCCGCTCCGGTCCAAGAGGAGTCGTTTGTTGTGAGAGCAAGGTTCAGAATGCCTTTGGCCTCATAGTCTCTCAGCTGACCGCCGCTGTACTCGATGGTCTTCTTTCCGTACTCACGGGTGACGTACATATCGCCCGTGATATTCGTCTTCTTGTTTCCGATGACACCTTCCGAGCGGTTGATGTTCACCGTTCCTTTTTCGGCGTACACTGCATAGTAGTGCTTGGACAGGCTGCTGTCTTCCGCCGCGGAGATGGTACCGCCGCTGACATCGATGAGGCTGTTTGCACCGACCGTTTTCAGTGCGCTGCCTTTAATGTCGCGAATATCGACATTGCCTTTGACCGTGATCGAGGTATCGTCTCCCGTCGTTACCAGCGCGGAAAGGTTGCGCCCGTCATCGGCGACTTGCTTCTTATCTGTGCGGTCGGCACGTACAGACTGAACGGTGAGATCGCCGTTGATGACGACCTCGCTCTTCGAGCCGATCGTGCTGCTGGTCTGCACCGCGGAGGCATTGTAGCCCTTGGCGTGTACATCTTCGATGACGACAGGCCCGTCGATCTCGAGGCGGGAGTTTGCATCGGCGTAGATTCCGTTCGCAGCCCGCGTATCGGTATTCGACGCCTTGATGGTCAGCGGGGCAGAGGCACCGCTGTTTGTAATTTTGACATGTTTGTTGCTGCCGATGTAGATTGCATTTGCAACCTGGTTTGTGCTGTTTGCCTCAATGCGCAGGCTGTGCCCGTTCATATCGACAACCATCGGATGCTGCTTGTCATAGGCGCTGTTTTCTGTATAGAGCGCCGAGACAACGCGGTTCCCCTTCGTGTTCGGCTGCGTGGCAAGAGCCAGACGATCATAGGTGAGCGTCTCCGATTCTTTGATGGGGTCTGTCGTTGTCAGCGAGAGCGGGGTATAGACATAGCTGCCCTTTCCGCTCGCAGCGTCAAAGGTGATGTTCTCGAGCCGCTTGCTCGCAGACGAAGCGGTCAGACCTTCCGCGATCTCGACCTTGCCTGTGAGGTTGCGCTCGTTTGTTGTATATGCGGTATAGTACAGCTTGTTCGCGAGGGCGTTGAGGGTTGCACTTACGAGGTTCTTGTCGGCTGCGCCGGCATTTGTGCTCGTGTTCAGCCCCGTGTTGTCCGTGCGAAGCAGGATGCTGCTGTTTGCGGCCGCCTTCTTTATCGTGACATTTCCGCCGAAAATATTTGTCGGCACAGATGCGTCGTGGCGATAGAGAACGGTCGTATTGCCGCTGAAGTTCTCAATGGAGAGATCGCCTGTCTCTCCAAGGCCCTTTTCTTCGAGAGAAGTCTCTTTTCCCTGATACCCAACAGTGGGCTCGTTGTACTTCCCGAGGAACCGGTTTGTACCGGTCATGTCGATAAAGCCCTGATTGCCTTTGAAGACATTGATCTTGGCGGCTGCCGCCTTGCCGTCTTTGTCTTTCTGCTCCGGTGTAATGGCATTGTGCCAGATGCTTCCGTTGTTCAGCGTGAGCTCAAGGTTGTCTCCCATGTGGAAACCGGTCCACTTCGTATTGGCGCCCTCCATTGTGACCTTCATGGGACCTGTTGCGAATCCCTTCCAATAGGAACCGTTCTTCATGAAGAGATTTACGCCGCCCTGTGTCCCCGGGGTTACACCATAGCCCGCGGCAGTGGTGTAGTTGCCAAGCCAGTAGGAATCTGCGGTTGAGAGACCGACGGAGACGCGGCCGTTTGACCCCATACCGCCCACCGTGACGATGTCGCCCTCGAGGACGGCTCGATTCGTGCCAGCGCCGTTAGCGAGGCCATCTGCGCCCTTCGTGACGTTGAAGTTGACGGTACCTGCATTGTCTGAAACAAATTCGCCGTAGGCACGGATTGCTGCCCATGCATCGCCCGTTGCACGGATGGAGCCGCCGCCGATATCGACGCGGGATGCGACAGCACTGACGCCTTCATTTGCACCCTTGCCGTTCGGGTAGGTTCCGTCTGCAAGGATATCGACGAGACCGTCAATCGTAATGTTCGACTGTGCATCTGACACGCCGTTCATCGCCTTGATGACGGCGATGCTCGCTTCTTTCTTGCCGGAAGAACGCAGCGTCAGCACCTTGTTCTCCAGGTTGTTACCGCCGTTTTCGATGTGGATCTCGCCGCCGCCGTTGACAAACAGGCCCGGGGCATATTGGCTTCCCGTATTTTTGGCATGGATCGAAATGGCGCCTGCATTCTTGATGTTGAGCTTGGCACCCTTATCTGTTGCGGCAAGACCTGCTGCTGTTGTATCGTACGCTGTATTGATCGTCAGATTTTTTTGTCTGAGATCAATATTCAGCGTAGTTCCCGGATTGGTGTTCGATACGGCAGCATCCACCTGACCGACCCATGGCCCGCCGGGAACCGGGTCAGAAGTCGTCGCCGTGATCGTTGTATCCTTCGTAAACACATAGTCACCGTCGCCCTTGCGGACGCCGCTGTCGACATATGGCTTATCATGTGCCGCATCGCCTGTGATGGAGGTGGTGAACTCCGTTGTCGTTTGCTCGGACGGCGGGGGAGGGGGCGTAGATCCGTTGCGCGGATCATTCTCATCATAGCTGCCCTGCATGGAGGCAAACGTGATGTACTTGTTGACGGCAGATGCCGTAAGGCCTTCCTTGAGCTGCAGCTTTCCGCTGAGTTTGCCGTCTGCAGCACCTGCATAGAAAAGCTTATGTGCGAGGGCATCCAGCACATCCTTTTGGTTCGCGGCCGTTACACCGGCCTGATCCGTTCGCAGTGTGACGACGGAATCAAGCGCCGCCTTATTGATCTTTACATCGCCGGCATCGAATACGGTTGGCGTTGCAGATGTATGCGCATAGTCGATATTTGTATGGCCACTGTAATTATCAATAGTCAGTGTACGCCGATCAATTTGGTTGATCGTTCCGGCCTTGTCGGCATTGCTGCCGCCGGTCAGCGATATGAGCCTGCTGCCCAGGAACGGATTGTCCATGCCTGCGAGCACGGAGGGGGACTGATTCCAGTCCTTGTTGTTCCAAACGGCACCGTTTGCAAGCAGGAGACGCGCTCCGTTTGCCGTTTCGCCCTCCTTGTGGATGACGCCGTTCAGTACGGACTCTGCTGTGGTCAGCGAGAGATCGACATTGCCGTTTGATCCGGTGCGGATATTGCCGTTCAGGGAGACGTTATGCGTGCCTTCCTTATTGACCGTGACGGCACCGTCGCTGTCGATGGACCAGCCCTCTGAGGAGGCTTTGTTGAGCGTGACTTCCAGACCGTCGGCCTCGATTGCCGCGCCGCGGCTCGTCGAGAGCCCCTTCACCGTATCTCCGCCGATCGCATTGATTTTTAGATTCCCTTTAACGCGGACGGCGGAGTTGTCTTGAATATTCCAGATGCCATAGGCTCTTCCATCCCTATTTTTGAGATCAATGTTCAGCGTATCTGCAGTGATGTCAATACCATTGGCAGAACTGTTCTTAATGCCAAGGATAAATCCGCCGCTGCTCTCTCCACTGAGGGTTAACGTATGTCCTGCGGCGTCGATGGACAGTGGCTGCTTTGGGATCCCCGTATTGTGAATCATACCATCGTAGGTATTCTTGGAGATCTTCGTATCCTTGGTGAACTTGTAGCTGCCGGGGGACGGCTCGACATTGGCGTTCTTGTATTCCGCCACGTCCTTCTGTGTGAGCTGCTCGGTGAACGAGGTCTTTGTCTGCTCCGTGCTTGGCGGCGGAGGGGTAGGACCTCCACTGGCGTAGCTGCCGCGTTCCGTCGCAAAGGTAATGTTCTTGTTGATGGAGGAGGCCGTCAGTCCCTCGCCGATCGCAAGCTTGCCTTTGAGTTTCCCGTCGGCGAAATTCTTGTACGTCAGCTTATTGGCGAGCGCATTCAGCACGGTGTCCTGATTGGCTGCTGTCACTCCGTTTGCATCGGTAAAGAGTGTGAAAACATTCTCCGTTCCCACAGCCTTGCCGATGACAATATCACCGCCCTTAAAGGTTGTCGGCGTTGCTGCGTCATGCTGATAAATAGCCGCCGTATGGCCACTGTAATTATCAAGCGTCATTGCATCCGAATCCTTTTGGTAGATGATACCGCGTGTGGCCTCTGTCGTTCCGCCATAGAAATTGGTGACACGGCTTCTGCCGACATAGATCTTTTTGCCGGCGACATCGGTGAGTGCGCCCGCGCCGATGTCCTCGTTGTCCTGATAGTAGCGCGCATTGCGCCCCTCATTCAGCCATGCTGCACCGTTCTGCAGATAGAGATTCGCCGTACCGCCGTTATCCACAAGGCCGTGCAGGTAGGACTTATCCGTCAGCAGTGCGACGTTCAGCGTGCCGGTCGGCAGAGCAAAGAGATCACCGTCAAGTTTTACGTCCGCAATATTGGGACCTTTCTTGTCGTTGCCAGGCTTTGAGCCGTCCTCGCCCATATTCATAGAAATATCGCCTTGATAGGCTGCAAGTGCATAGTAGCTGTATTTTGTTCCTGCAGGGACTTGAATATGCCCGCCGCCAGCGATACGGACTTTGCTGTCTTTGGCATTTGTTGTCACACCGTTGCCATAGACGGTCATGTCGGCATTTCCGCTTTTTCCATTCGCGCTGCTGCCGGCGATGACAACCTCACTCTTTTCAACTTGCGTCAGGATACCCGCATTGTTAAAGCGCGAAAAAACATTTTCGCGATTGAGAGGAATACCCCACTCATCTGTACGCGCACCGGCAATTTTTAAATCACCGTTGATTCGAATTTTCGAAGCTGCAGTTGCTTCATAGGATTTTTCGCCGAGGCGGTCGCTTTTTTGAATGGCAACCCCGTTTCCGCCAAGACCGCCTGACATCGAGATATTGACCGAGCCGTTGACTGCAAGCAGGGATCCTTTATCTTTTTGCGCATCAAGCTGAATTGCGTTGGTCAAGGAATTCCCGCCCGCAAGACCTTTTGTGATAATATTAACTTCTTGTGCCGTTACAGTGACATTTGTTCCGTTTCCGGCATAGATTCCTGTCGGATTGCCGACGGTGTTCTCCACCTGCAGCTGCAGAGAGTTCTTTCGTGCGTTGATATTAAGCAGCCGGTTTCCGCTTGTCCCCGAGATAGCTGCAATAACGTTGGTATGCGGATCGCCAAGCATATCCTTTCCGACGCTTATGACTGTGTCGCCGTTAAAGTTGCGGCGATCTGCAACAGGGGCTGTGATATCCGCATTTGTTTTCCAAACAGCGTTCCTATTCTCCTCTGCGGCGGTCGTTCCTCCGCCCAGTTCCGCAGGAAGCGTCATCACAACGGAGGCGATGTTGCCGGAGACCCAGTCCGGATCAATCGTTGTGACCTTGTTGAAGCGGTTCAATGACTTGTTGTCCGAAAAATCCTTCGCCTGCCACTTGTATTTCTCTGTGGTGTCGCCGTCCGTATAGACACGCAGTGTGTCGCCCAGCTCAAGCCAGAGACGCTTCGTGTAGTACTCGGCATTGAGTTTGCCGAACCAACCCTCTTCCTGATGTGTAACAGCAAGCTCTGTCCAGTCGACCGGATTCTCCGAGAGAAGATTAGATATGGTAGTTTGATAGACACGTGCGTCGATCTGGCTGCCGGTCGGGCTGAGGTTGTATGTCATGACATAGGCAGTGCCGTTCGGCAGTACCTTCAGATCGCGCATATCCTCGCCCGTAGCTTTGACATTGTTCGGGAGAACGGCACGACGCTGCTCCGTACTTGCCAGTTTGCCGCCCTCGCCGAGCTTGGCGATATTGATGGCCGTATAGTTCTTATTGCCGGTCCCGTCGTAGTGCTGATAGCCTCCGATACAGGAAATGAGGATCTGGTCGTTGAACTTGTTGAGCCGTCCCTGATCGATGTTGCGGCTGATGCGCGTATAGCTGCCGAACTTCAGACTGCCGTCACTCTGTATCTCATACTGCATGAGAAAGCCGTCGTCATAGGGCTCATAGCCGCCGAGCGGGTTGACGGAGGTTGCCACATACAGATTCTTCCCGTCAACGAGCAGTGCCTCGCCGTGTACCTGGGCCTTCGTAGGATCGCCGACATAGGATTTGTTGTCGTCGATATTCTGGAAGGCTTCGTTGAAGTTGTAGCCGCAGTACTGCTGGATATCATTTTTTAGGTTGACAACGGCGCTGGTATTTTCCATCAATCGCGTACCTCTTTGACGTACAACACCGATCTGCCCGAGGTCATACCCCGTCATATAGATATGCTCATCACTTGCTGCCGCCGCATGCATATTCGGCACGGCACTTGTCTGGCCTTTCGCTACAGTCGCCGCAGCTCCCGCAGAGTTTGGATCGATGAGCAGACTGTCCTCCAACTCTGTCGTGCTGTATGTATATTGTCGCATCAACAGCATGCTCTTGCCATTTTGATGGAAATTAAAGGACGCCGGGTCGCGGTTGAGGTTCTTCAGCACGCCGGGCTGGGGCGCCGCATCGACCTCTGTTGTCACGCGCGAGCCGGTCACCGTTCCCATCTCGCTGTTGCTGTAGTTCGACGGAACGGTTGAGACGAGGTTCGCTGCGCTTGCCGTCGCGCCGTAGAGCAGTCCGCCCATCACAAGAGCGCAGAGACGCAGCTGCTGCCGTTTGCCAAAATACGTCTTCATAACTTCTCCTCCTTAGAATTCGTAGCGAAATGTCATATAATAGCTGCGTCCTTGCAGCGGATACTCGATGTTCACCATGCCCGGATTGCTGCCGTAGCGCTGCACGCTGTTCACTTTCAGCCTGGATGCCGCATCAAACACGTCGTTGCAGCCGAGCGTCAGCGTCATATCCTTT
>NZ_GG749281.1:0-32942 GCF_000160555.1 Centipeda noxia ATCC 43541 | reverse complement strand
GAAGAGCCATTTCTCCGTCGGGCGATAGGTCAGGCGGATGTTGCCCTCCCACTTGGGCTGATAGGTCGGGCGCACCTCTAACCAGGAGTGATCAACGCCTGGAGAGGAGTCCCTGCGCTGCGCGCTGATATGGAGATGTGTGCCTTCTATGTCGAGATCAAACTTCTTCCAGTGGAAGTTCGTCTGCAGCTCGATGCCGTGTGCCTTGCCGCGCATATCGTTGAAGTAGGAACTGTAGTTGAGACCCGCGCGGTAGAGATACAGCATCCGATCCGTATCGCGCCAGAAATAGGTGAGCGTCGTGCGATTGTCGGAGCCGAGGAACTTCCCGTCCCAGATGGCACTGAGATCGAACTGCTTGCCATACTCGGGCTGTGGAAATTTTGCACTGTTGCCTCTGTGATCAATTGGCGCCGGCATGATGCCCGCGCCGTCACCTGCGATCTCATACATGTTGAGCAGGCGGAAGTAGGTACCGCCCGTCATGCGCATCGTGAAGTGGTTGTTGAATTCCTTCTTGACCGCGAGCTGCCATGTGACTCTGGAATCCACCTGACTGTCCTTCGGATGCACCCAATGGTATGTCTTTTGGGGATCAAAGCGGCCGAACCTGCTGTATCCGACGATCTCTGAACGGTTGTAGCGGATCGCAGGGGTGAGCTGCCAAGAACGTTTCTTGTCGAGCGTGATCGTATCCTGCAGCTGTGCGTTGAAGATGTTCTGATCGAACTGGTCGCGCATCTGCGTCCATAGATTTCCGATGCCGGCCTGCACATCGTCGATGACCTCGTCGAGCCCGTCGCCTTGGATATTCATACGCTCGTGGGAGTAGTTCATCTGGAAATCAAGCATATTACGCTTGTTGAGCTGATAGGTACCGTCTATCTGTACATTGTATTTCTTCGAACGGTAACGGCTCCACTCCCGCATGGGAACCTTAATCATGTAGCGCAGACCATCATGAATATTCTCGGCGCGGTAGTCCTTGCTCTGGGTGAGGTAGTCGACCATCCAGCCCCATTCGTAGCGGTTTCCTATATAGCGGCGCTGCACGAGCAGCTCTTTTGCCGTGATCTTCTGGTGACGCTTGTCGTATTTATAGAGATCGTATTTATCCACGAGAAGGCCGGGCGTAATCATATCGAAATAGCTTCTGTAATCGACCCAGAGACTGTCGGGCAGATGTCGGTCGACGGTCTTATACGTGGCCTTGATCATCCAGTCGTCATTCTGCCATTTGAGCAGGAGATCCGAATTGCTGTAGTCATTGTATTTTCGCCAGCGACGCGGATCGTCGGCAGCACTTGTCTGGCGTTCGTAATTACCAAGCCACTGGATACAATCATCTACATTCTGCTGCCATGCTCCGGCGCCATTTGCGATATCAAACGCGGCTTTCTCTGCCGGTGTCATAGCGAGGTAACCTTGCAGTTCGGCCCGCGTCTCGAGGATCGTCTGCCCAATTTGGGTATTCGTATAATACTGATCCGCCGCAAAGCTGTGATAGGGGAAGTCGCCGTCACGCGACTCGTGGTTGAATCCGAAGAGGAGGCTGCCTTTGCCGACAGGCGCCGTAACCTCGACCGATGCTTTCTTCCCGCCGAACGAGCTCGGCCCGATCTCGGCAGAGCCGTGTGCACCTGTCGGCTTCTTCGTCACGATGTTGATGACACCGCCGATGAAGGTGCCCGCAAAACGCGCGGGGATATAGCCGCGGTAGACCTCGATACGCTCGACGTTGCTGACGGGGATCGTCGAGATGTCGACCGCCGCATCGCCGCCGAGGTTCGTCAGCACGCCGTCGACGAATACGCCGACCTGTGCTGCTGTCGAGCCGCGCACCGTCACCGTCGTATACTGTCCCTTGCCGTTGACCTCACGCACATGCACACCGGGAACCATCTTGAGGAAGTCGGGCAAGGACTTCTGCTCCCCCTTGAACTCCTCGGGACGGATGATAGTCACGGTACCGGGGGAGAGGATCTCCTCCCACGAAGGGCGTTTTGCCTCAACGGTGATATCGGGCGTCGTGTATTCGCTGGATGATGTCTCAGCCTGCCCGCCATCCACGGTAGGGCTCGACACAGACGTCGTCTCTGCAGCGGCCGCAGGATGACACAGCACCCCGATGAGCAGCATCCACAGGATACCCGCGACAAGATGCTTCTTTTTCCTTTTCTCGGACATGAAAGAGCCTCCGTTTTCTCATTTATATTTAAAATATATAGACAATAAGTCCTGGAAGAATTCCTTCTTCCCAACAAAAAAATCCGTCTGCGACCTTGCTTGGTTCAGACGGATTGCCTTTATGAGAAAACGAAAAACCGGCATATGAAATACAGCCGGAGATGCTTTGTCATGAAGTATCGACAAAATCCCCTACCCATCGCTCGCAGGTACCGGCTCTTGAAATCCGCAAAAGCCGACGGTGATGTTAGAATAGGTAAGTATCCTGGCTTGGTGTCATCGCCTGCACAAGCCTTCCCAGATTGCTCCAGTGACATGATATGTGCAGACTCTTCCTTACAGTGGCGGGACCGCTTCGGCTTCGAGGAGCCGCTGATAAACTCAGCACCGTCATCTCAGCACATCTTTTTCGTCCTCTCTGCGTCGACAAACCCTCCACATAGCCTTTGCTATGCGTTCGGTTTGTCTCCTTGACAGGTCAAAAAATCTGTGCCAATCTGACGGACTTCATTTTATCAGCGATTCCTCACCGAATTCCAGATTAAGTCTCTCGACGCCTATTCCCGTCTATATTCAATTTTTATCCTTATATTAATGCATATTATACGATTTTGTCAATAAGAGAATACAATTTAAACTGCAATTTATTTAAATAAAAATTGCGGTGAAAATTTGCTTCTGCAGGCACCCTTTACAGTTGCGGGAAATGAATCTTCAATGCTATAATGACACCGTTTGAATTTTATGAGAGGGGAGGCGCAGCGATGGCGGTGGATGAGTTCGCGTGGCGTGTACGCATGGCGCGGCGACGCAAGGCATATCAGCGAAAATTCCGTCTGGCAGCGGGATTCATCGTCCTCACCATTGCTGTGCTTGCAGGCTACCTTGGCTACTACATCCAACGCCCTGCCTATGCGCTTGAACAGGCGGCAGCCGCAGTCAGGGAGAACGATGCGGAGCTTTTTCTGCGGCGCGTGAACATCGCGGCGGTCTGTGATGCCGGCTATGACGATCTCACCTATGTCCTCTTTGCGCGCGATACAAGCCTCAAAGAGGCGCAGCGCAATGCATCCGGCAAGTTTTACCAGAATGTCAAGGAGAGCGTTACGGAGGGACTTGTCCGCACGATTGAGAATGCCGTGAAGAGCGGCGTGTGGGAGGAACCCGGCGGAGCGGATGCGCTCAAGGGACGCCAACTCGGCATTGACTATGAGTATCTGATGGAGTGCAGCCACCTGCGTGATACGGAGCTGCTCAGCGTCGGTGAGACCGCATGGGACGGCAGTGCTGCCGTCGCATCGATCCAGGTGCGGGACGGCGGCACAGGCATCGAGTTCCCACTGCAGCTGCGCATGGAGCGGGGGGCGGCGGGATGGCAGATCGTACGCGTGACGAACTATCGCGCCTATCTCGAGGCGGTCCAGTCGGCGGCAGGCAGCGACATCACACGCTATATCGAGGCGACGCGCCCGATCGTCGATCGCTACAACAGCGTATTTCGTTCGACGCAGCGCGAGTTCCGCAGCCTCACGGAGACGGAGCGCAGCACCTATACGACCGAGCGCCGCAGAGCGCTCACGCGTCTCCTCCAGGAGGATATGATCCCCGTGCTGAAAAAATACCAGCGTGAGCTCGATGCTGTGGAAGTTCCGCGCGGCGCGGCGTACCTTGCGGCGCAGCGCAAGGCGGCGACGGAGGCGTCCATCGCCTCGTATGAGAGTTTCGTAAAAGGCCTCGACTCAGGACTGCCGGAGGACTTTGCGCGTGCCGAGACCCTGCACAAGAAGGCACTCACCTATGATCTGCGCGTCGGCGATATGATCCGCCGCAGCGCGGTGAACGCGGAGACGCCAGCGACGCCGTGAGGTGAAACGAAAAATGGGGCTGCTGTACGAGCGCTCCTATCGGATCGCTGCGCCCGCCGCTTCTACATGTTCCACGCACATCCCGCGTGGCAGCAGTCAACGTCAACCAATCAAATGTCGCTCACGCTCGTGTCGTTGGGATGTTTTTGCATACGACCTGTTCCCCATCAGCTGCGCCCTATGGGCTTGCTCTTGGACAGGTCAGCAAGCACTGAAAGAGGCACTCCGAACGGAAAAGAAAAATCCTGTTCCCGATTTTCTCGGGAGCAGGATTTTTTGCGTAGTAATGAATTTAGAACCGATAGGTGAGCTGAATGCGCGTGTAGTCGCCGAGGCGGAAATTCTCGGGAGTGTAGAGCGTGTCGCGCATCTGCGTGCTGCACGCGCCGAATGTATATGTCGCCTCGAGCATGAGGTTCTGGGCGGGAACGAAGGCAAGCCCTGCGGTAAAGGAACGGATGCCGTCGAGGTAACGGTCGGGCAGATCTGTGCCCGTGCCGCCGAGGAATGCGCCGTGCTCGAAATTCTTGTAGTCAAGGTAGACGCCCCAGCTGCCGGGGATGTCCATGTCGGGAATGCCGAAGTCCAGGCGCATGACCCAAAAGTACGGCACGGAGCCGCTGCCCGTATAGCGTCCGTAGATGTCCCTGGCGCCGTGGAAATAGCGTCCTGTCGCAGCGCGGTTGATGCCATAGTCGAAGGAGAACATCGTGCGCGGACCGAGGACGGCGCGTGCACCGATGCCGATGACGTTCGCAATCGGCAGCTCCTCGCCCTTCACATCCATGCCGTGTCCGAAGGAGCGCAGCGTCCACAGCTCCGCACCGAGGCGTTTGCCAAACTGATGGCGTACCTTGAGGAAGCCCGCACGTTCTATCTTTGGAATCACGTCGTGTTTCAGCAGGAAACCGGGCTGCCGGAAAGCGATGGGGGCCCCGGGAAGAGGGATGGGGGCATTGTTGAGCGGATTGAAGCGCTCGTTGCCCATCATTGCCGAGAAAAATTTTGATACGCCGTTGTATCTCCCAATCGAACCGCCGTAATTGCCGGGGATATTCTGGTCAAAATATTCCGCAGTTTCACCGACGAAGTCGCTGAACATACGGTCAATTGCTTCAGCCCGTGTCAGCGTCTGTCCGTCCTGCGTCTCATAGGTACTGCCCGCATCCTCAACTTCCTTTAGGATGTCGTCCATCATCGTACGGATATTCTCCTCGCGGAGCATACCCTCAACGCCGCCGTATTTCGGGTTGTCCACAGGCGAACCGACGCCTGATTCCTGAGAGAGGTCTAGATATTTGAGTGCAGCGTAGTTGTTGTCGCGATAGAGGTCGCGGACGACGCCGTCGCTGCGCCGCACAACGACACGAGCGCTGTAAAAATTACTATAAAACGTGGATGTTGCGGTATCAGGGGATCCATCTCCGTCGAGAATTTTCTCCCATTTGCTTTCATATCCGCCGCCGCCGGGCGTTTCGTTCGAGCGGCGCACGAGTTCCGCATCCACGGATTTGAGGATACTGACAAACTCACGCATGACATCGAGCTTCTTTTCGGCGATCTGCACATCGGAGAGTGCAGGATCGCGCACCCAGTTGCCGTCCGCGTCCTGTATCTTGCCCGCGTTGTTATATTTCTCGCGGAAATTTGCCGGTGCGTTCGGGTCGTAGTTCATGGGATAGGGAGAGCTGCTGACGTGCTGAGTCTGGTTGTTGGCATCACGTACCTCCTGTGTATAGTAGCCGAACAGCTCGTTCAGCGTCGGGGCACGGCGGATGATCGCCGCCTCCTTGTGGCTGTACGCGCTTGTATAGACTCCCGTTGTGCGGGAGAAGTCACCGAATCCTGCGGCGACCTGCGTGCGGTCCTTCGTGTAGAGGACGCGCACACCGTCGTACTCCTTGCCGAAGAAGTAGCCCGTCACGCCCATCGGCTCATGGATGCGCCCGAGCGTCCAGTCCCAGCGGCCGGGGCTGCCCGTGACCTCGGCCCGCTCGACGTGGACGCCGCCGAGTCCTTTCGTTTCGTCCACGGGATCTGCCGCATCGTTCGCCTCGCCTGTTGCGAGGACTGCCTTGACCCCGAGCTTATTATCAATGCGATAGTCCGCGCCGATGCGCAGACGCTGCCCGAATCCGTGCCCAGGGCGGTCGGCATAGTTCCGTGCCGCATCTGCATCCGCCTGCGTTTCCTTCGTCTCGCGCATCTCCGTGCGGTCATAGCCGCGGTAGGTATTCGTCCGCATACGGTAGTCGCCGAAGAAGTCGAGGCTGCCCTTTGCCCTGCTGTCCGTTGCCGTCTCGGGGCGGCGCAGGAAAAAGTCCTCTCTATAAAAATTCTTGAGCGGCACGCCGTCCCGGTCGACCAGTACACCGTCCGCGTTGCGGTGAATGCCCGTGTCAAGGAACGAGCCGAACTCATCGAACTTCATATTCACGCCGAAGCGGAACATGCGGTCGTGATAGGCACGGTCATCGTCCTGATGGTTAAAGAGATTGTCGATTCCTGCATAGACGGTGAAGTCCTTGCGGATATCCTTCTCGACGAGGAGGTTCCAGATGCCGAAGCTCTTTTCACGGTATTCGCCGCGCTTGCGGATGTAGTTGCCCGCGCCGTCCTTTTCAAACAGATTGTCCGTCTTGACCGAGTTGCTGTCGAGCATGCGGCTGAAGAAGCTGCCCCAGAACGCCGCGCGCCAGCCGTGCGCCTCATCCTTGTAGTTGACACCGACATCGAATTTATGCGTCGGGCGATCGAGCAGACGGCGCGGCAGATCATCGTCGCTCGCATTGATCGCGTGCAGATAGGTATAGCCAAGCTTTGCGCTCCAGTGCTTGTCAAACTTGTGCTGAACCTCTGCCTCAATCCCCGTGAGCTTTGCCTTGCCGATGTTGCGGAAGCTGTAGATGCGGTCGGGCACGTTGCGGAAGCTCCGCCCATGGAAGTTGAAGTCCACGAGCTGACCTGTGAAGTAGTGGGTCATATAGTCTGATATCTCGTTGTGGAAGATGCCGACCTTCCCGTAGGTGCGCTCGTTCTCCCCCTCGAGTGAGAGGTCGATGTTCAGCGACTTCTCGGGTTTCAGGTTCGGATTGCCGATCCAGTACCAGCCGAGATGGTCTGCACCCGTGCCGCCGTACATCTCCCAGTTGTAGAACAGTTCGCCGAGTCCCGGCTCGCCGTAGCCCGTGCCGATGTTTGCCTTGAGACGGCGGTGTTTCGCAAGCATGTGTGTCATGCCGAGGTTCAAGGTCGTATGCGAGCCGAAGCGGCCGCTGTGGTCGATGCGCAGGATGGGCGTGAGGATGGTCTTCGGGGTCACCTGCCAGCTGTCCTGCACATAGGCGTAGGTCTTCGTGAGGTCCGCCTCGCCGAGGAGCAGCTGGTTCTGCCGCGCGGCAAAGCCCTGCCCGTAGTACGTTCCGTTGAATGTGATGTTCTTGTCCTGCTTATATGCCGGTCCGAACTGCGCCAATGCGCCGTAGTAGCCGAGAACGGGCGCATGTTTATACATCATCGGTGTATTGTCAAATTTGGAATCGCTGAAATCATTCTGTGCCTTGAGAAGCGCCTCAAATGCATCGTATTTCGCCTGCATAGCAGGGTCAACAATGCCGCCGCCGAAAATCTCCGGAAGAACGCGCTGCACTTCCTCGTATGTCATCGGCGGCGTTTCCGCCCCGTAGTATTCGCCGTTTCTATCCCAGACGAAGCCGTTTTCATTGCGGATAAATTTATAGTTGTGGACGTAGGAGCTTGGCTCGTCGTCTACGCCCGCCGTATTGTCATCAACATCGAGCGACTTGTCATAGTCCCACGGATTGATCTTCTTCGTATAGCTCTTCGGCGCATTGCGCAGACGTGACCCTGCGGCATACTCCTTCTGCCAGCCGAAGCCGTAGCTGAGATAGTGCGCGTCATTCACGGCGGTGTTGAAGTGCAGGTCGATGTTCGTCTGCGTGTGGTCAAGATAGTCCACACCTGCAAGACTGTTCTTGCCGGAGTATTTGTCACGCCCGCTGCTGTAGTAGGTGAGGAGAGTTGAGTCATCCTCGCGCAGCTTGCCGTAGCCGTAGTTCAGCGTGAAGTCCGTATTCTTGCCGATGCGCCCCTCGTAGCTGAGACTGTACGTATCGCGTCTCCGGTCACGCTGATAGATCTGCATCGGTTCGAAGAAGGAGCCGAGCGGGTAGAGCTCACCCTTGTTGCGCCGCTGCATATTTTCGCGCTCCGCTGTGAAGCGGAAGGAGAGTTTGTTCGCGTCGTCAAATTTGTAGGAGCCGCTCACACCGTCATTTTTGATCGAACCATAAAAACGCAGCGACGGCTTGAAATCCTCGTACCAGTTTTCGCCCATGACGAACTGTTTGCCGTGGGAGTAGACGGGCATGACCTCGCGCTTTGATGTCCATCCGCTGAGGTTCAGCTTGCCCATGTCGCCCGCGTCTGCACGCAGGTAGAAATTTGCGGGCAGGGTCTTCGTCTCCGTACCGCTCCCCGTTCGGGAGCGGTGATAGCGTTCCTCGATGTTCAGTGAGACGGATGGATTCTTCACGCCCTGCTTCGTGATGACGCGGATCACGCCGCCGATGGCATCTGCGCCGTACTTCGCGCTCGCTGCGCCGCGGATGATCTCGATGCGCTCGATGTTCTCCGCGCCGATGCGCAGCAGCTCATCACCGCTGCCATTGTACTTTGCCTCGCCGCCGAGCACGCGCTGTCCGTCCACGAGAATCAACGTGTGCCTTGGATCAGCGCCGCGGATCGACACGCCGACATTGCCCATTGCGTCGATGGTGCGCGTCACACCAACCTCGTTAAAGATCACATCCTCGACGGACTTTGCCTGCTTGCGTGCGATGTCCTCCGCCGTGATGATCGTCGTCGACTGTGACTCATATTTTGCCTCTTCCTTTACGGCATCTGCATCGACATGTATATCATCAGTGTATACACTGCTCTCTCCCTGTACTGCATTATCTGCCCAGACCGTGTATGCAGGGAGGGCAAACCATGTTGCGACAGCCAAGGAAAGTGTATGCCGGAACGAAGGCGTCCGGCGTGTTCTTTGTTTCATAAGGGATAGCTCCTTTGCAGCACAATCACCTCTTGATAATATAATCAGAGTAAAAATGATAATCTATTTCGACAGTATAGTTAAGTAAAATAAAATAAACATAAAGAATATATGAAAAAAATAATATGATATTTTAATGGGAAGTATATTCGCTGCTTATACAATGATATTTTAAAAATAAAAAACACCCGAAAGGGTGCTGGAAATTCTTTATTTAAATAGATCGTGTGTGCAGGACGCGCAATGTTTTCTTTCGCCTTACGAGAAGGTTCGTATCGTCTTTCGCCAGCCGAACCAGAGCAGCGCAGCCATGACGAAGAAGCTGGCGTTATAGGCATTGTAGACAATCTGCATGGAGTGAATACCGACAGCATCCCATGTCCAGAACCATGCAACGCGGAAGATGCAGTAGGCGGCGAGTGCAGCCATCATGGGGCAGATCGTATTGCCGAGCCCGCGGATGGCACCGATGTAGATTTGGTTGACTCCGTATAGCCAATAGAATGGAAATGTATAGTAAACGGCGCCCAATGCATTGCTGACAACTGCAGGATCATCGGTGAAAAGAGAGATGAGCGTGGGGGCAAAGAAGCCTGCGACGAGCGCCATACCCATCGCACCGAAGGCAGAAAACTTGAGACTTGCTGTAAGCCCCTCGCGCACGCGAGTGAGATTCCCGGCACCGGCGTTTTGGCCGATGAAGCTCGTGAGGGCGATGCCGAATGCGAACAGCGGATAGTAGAGGAATCCCTCGACGCGTGCATAGACGGTCATACCTGCCATCGCAGCGTAGCCGAAGGAGTTGATGTAGGTCTGGATGACGAGCGAGGAGATGCTCATAAAGACGGCCTGCATTCCGGCGGGGATGCTTGTGCTGAGGATGGGGATGAGATAGTGCGGTGCAAAGAAGGGGCGGCTCAGTGTGAACTGCCATGCGCCGTGCAGATGGAAAAATTTGCGCAGGGCGAGCAGCGCGGACGCATACTGGGCGATGATGGTCGCGGCTGCTGCGCCTGCGATGCCGCAGGGGATGATGATGAGCAATAGGACATCCAGTGCGATATTGAGCACAACGGCGACTGCGAGGTAGTGTAGGGCGCTCGTCGTGTTGCCGAGCGCACGCAGAACTGCGCCGGCGGTGTTGTAGACAAGCTGAGCGAGCATGCCGAGGAGTGTGATTCTCAGGTAGAGACTTGCCTCAGGGATAAGGTCTGCGGGCGTTGCAAGTGCAGTGAGCAGCGGCTCCGTAAGGAGAAGTCCCACGGCGGTGAAGAGTACGGCGAAGGCAAGTACGGTGACGAAGATGCTCTGCACGAGGGTGCTCAGGCGGGCGTATTCTTTCTCTCCATAAAGCTGCGAGACGAGGACGCTGAGGCCTGCAGAGAAGCCGATGAAGAAGTTGACGATGACGGAGAGGATGAGGCTCGCTGTACCAACCGCTGCGAGCGCCTCTGCACCGAGTGCCTGCCCGACGAGCGCCGTGTCGGCAATGCCGTAGAATTGCTGGAGGAACTGCGAGAGCAGGATGGGCAGCATGAATACGAGCAGCTGCCGGAGAATCGGCCCGCGTGTAAAGTCCTGCTGATCGGCACTGTGGAAGAGCAGGACGTGCAGATGATGCAGGTTATGGTGGAGAAAGTCATAGGTGAGCGGGTTGTGCACGCCGTAGATGTACTCATGACGTTTGAGTGTTTGAAGAGGACTTTCGAAATCTTTAGTATTCATGAGACGAGGATTCCGGAGAAGATTTTTCTGTGCACGCTGTATGCGGGAGGCGTTCCATTGCTCCACTGGCAAGAATGAGGCCCATCAGCAGCCAATATTCGCGCGCAATGGAGAGCTGATTGATATTTGTATCGGTGAGCCCCTCAAGGTGAATACCGGCAAAAACGAGAATTCCCATTAAGGCATAGGCCGGTGTCCTCTGGCGGCGTTCCTCATGGAACTGCTGGTAAAGGCGATAGAAAAGATAGCCGTGCAGCAAGAGAAATGCCACAGCACCGAAGATGCCGCCTTCGGAAAGATGCTTAAGAAAGTTGTTGTGCGGATGACCGTGACCGGTGCTCGGATCATCCGGATCACGGGGGCGTTCTCTTGCTGCATCGGGAATATAAGCCGTGTTGTAATAATATCCGTATTCGTCCATGCCGACGCCTAAAATGGGATGGTCTCGGAAGATATCAAGAGCCGCCTGCCACATGTAGATTCGCTCTTGGTTAGAAGCATACCCTGTATCAGAAATGGATATGAGCCGGGACGAGTAAGTTGGAGAAAACAGTATAACTGCGCTGAGAAGCAGTGTACCGATCAGGGCGGCGGCGAGCAGGACACGGCGCAGCTGCGGGGTGAGTGCGAACAAGAGCGCAGAAGTGCCTGCAGCCGCAAGCCATGCACCGCGTGTTTGGGTCAGCAGGAGAAGAACTCCTGAAAGCAGCGCAAGGGCCAGCAGCGGGCGTTGAAAATGTTTCATATATGATTGTTGAGAGAAGAAACAAAGTACGGGGATCGCCATAAGCAGATGGCTGGCTAAAAATGTCGGAGAGTGGACGAGGCCAGTTGGACGCCATTCCATGCCGTGAATGCCGAGCTGGACAAACGCTGTGATGTCGTTAATGCAGACGGAGGCAGCAAAAGCGAGAATGATAGCGCGCATCTGCTCCTTGTGATGTACATAAAGCATCGTGAGAAAAAGCGGCAGAATACGGTGTGCTGCCCCTCCTACTGCGGCGACAGATGTGCTCGCTTCTCGTGAGGTCAATCCGCAGATGACCCAAATGCCAAGATAGATGAGAACGGCGGCAGCTAATCCGGAATCAACTGGGGGAGATATCCGTGTACGTACAGATTGGATCAACACAAGAAGGAGCCCCGCTGCAGCGAATATCGATGAAGCCCCTGTTGAAATGTTTGAAGCGAACGCAAGTCCCAGCAGAATGCGGTACATCCATCGACCATATATAGTGTTGTTTATCAATATTTGCTCCATGCGATCCTGCTCTCCTGTTCATAGCGAAATACATTCCAATGTTATTTTATCATAGCATGCCATTTATGGAAAGACGGCAAAAAGCGGAAGCCGTCCGTTGACGGCTTCCGCTTTTTGAATATGGGATCGCGTATTTCTGTTAGAATGCCGGAATGATCGCACCCTTGTACTTTTCGTTGATGAAGTTCTTGACCGTATCGGAGTGGAGCGCCTTCATGAGGGCCTGAATCTCGGGACGATTCTCATCGCCCTCGCGGACGACGAGGATGTTGACGTACGGCGAGGTCTTGTCCTCCATGAAGAGGGCATCGCGCGTCGGAACGAGGTCCGCCTGCATCGCCCAGTTCGTGTTGATGACGGAGATGTCTACGTCATCGAGGGTGCGGGGCAGCTGCGGCGCTTCGATCTCTTTGAAATTCAGATGCTTCGGATTGTCGACGACATCCTGGACGGTTGCTGCAGCGCCGACGCCGTCCTTGAGCTTCAGCAGACCTGCACGCTCGAGGAGGAGCAGGGCGCGTCCGCCGTTGGTCGGATCGCTCGGGATGGAGACCTGAGCGCCGTCTCGGAGCTCGTCGAGCTTCTTGATCTTGTGCGAGTAGACGCCCATCGGTTCGACGTGAACGCCGAGGACGTTCACGAGCTTCAGCTCCGGATGCTCGGTGATGAAGTTCTTGAGATACGGCTCATGCTGGAAGAAGTTCGCATCGACCTCTTTGTCGTTCGTTGCGAGGTTCGGCTGGACGTAATCGTTGAACTCGACGATCTCGAGTTTGATGCCTTCCTTTTCGAGCTCGGGCTTGATCGCCTCGAGAATCTCGGCATGGGGAACGGGGGATGCGCCGACCTTGATGACTTTCTCCGTCTTGGCGGCAGAATTGTTCGCGCCGCCGCCGCAGCCGACGAGGGCAAGTGTTGTGAGGGCGAGAACGAGTGTAAGTAATTTCTTCATAAAAACCTCCTTGCTTGTGTATACGTGCCTGACGAAAGTGACGCGTTATGCGAGTGATCGTGTCCGGCACATATTGTGATTGAAATGAGATGGAAATCTATCTCTTATCCAGCCGTGCGGCGAGGGTGTTGCCCAGGAACTGCACGAGCTGGACGAGAACAATGAGAATGACGACGGTGGCGATCATGATGTCCGGACGGAACCTCTGGTAGCCGTAGCGGATCGCAAGATCACCTAGACCGCCGCCGCCGATCGCGCCCGCCATCGCGGACTCGCCGACGAGAGCGATGATGACCGTCGTGAGCTGGCTGACGATGCCGGGCATGGACTCAGGGAGCAGGACGCGGGTGATGATCTGCATCGGCGTTGCGCCCATGGAGAGTGCCGCCTCGACGAGACCGCGCGGCACCTCGCGCAGAGAGGTCTCGACCTGCCGCCCAATGAAGGGAACGGAGGCGATGACGAGCGGCACCATCGCCGCAGTCGTGCCGATCGCCGAACCGACGATGAGGCGGGTCAGCGGGATGATCGCGACCATCAGGATGATGAATGGGATGGAGCGCACGGCGTTGACGACGGCGCCGATGCTGCGGTTGACCATCGGAGCGTCGAGGAATTCACCCTTTGCCGTGACGTGCAGGAGCACGCCGAGCGGGATGCCGATGGCACTTGCGATGAGCATGCTGATGGCGACCATGTAGATCGTTTCGCCCAGCGCTTTAGTTAAGAGGGGCATCATTTCGGCGGACATAGCCGATCACCTCCTGCTTCAAATGCTGTGCGGAAAGATACGCGATGGCCGCCTCGATCTCTGCACGTTCGCCGCGCATCCCGATGATCATGCGGCCGAACGGCATCTCCTTGATCTGGTCGAGCGTGCCGAAGAGCATGGTAACCTCGATGTCGGGAAAGAGGCGGATCATGTCCGCAAGCACGGGATTGTCCGCACTCTCCCCGAGGAACGTGAGACGCAGGAGCATGTAGCTCCCGGGACTCGGATCGCACTCGACGGGATTGCCGCGAAATGCCGTCGGCAGTTCGTTCGAGAGCAGGACACTGATAAATTCTTTGGTGATTGCTTCGCGCGGTTCGGTAAAGACATCAACGACATCTCCCTCCTCGGCGATGACGCCTCCGTCGATGACCGCAACGCGGTCACAGATGTCCTTGATGACCTGCATTTCGTGCGTGATGACGACGACCGTCAGTCCCATGCGGCGGTTGATGTCGCGGATGAGCGCGAGGATGGACTTCGTCGTCTGAGGATCGAGCGCTGAGGTTGCCTCATCGCAGAGGAGCACCTTCGGATCGCCGGCAAGCGCGCGCGCGATGCCGACACGCTGCTTCTGCCCGCCCGAGAGATGGCTCGGATAGGCGTCTGCCCGGTCGGAGAGACCGACGAGGGCGAGCAGCTCTGTGACCTTCGGATGGATTTCATCTGCAGATTTGCCCGCGAGTTTCAGCGGAAAGGCGACATTGTCATAGACTGTCGCGGAGGACAGCAGGTTGAAATGCTGAAAGATCATGCCGATGTGGCGCCGCTCCTCGCGCAGCTCGCTCTCCGACATCTGCATGAGATCGCGCCCGCCCACGAGCACCTCGCCGCTCGTCGGACGCTCAAGCATGTTGATGCAGCGGATGAGCGTGGACTTGCCCGCACCCGAGAGGCCGACGATGCCGTAGATGCTCCCGCGCTCAATGCGCAGATTGATGCCGCGCAGCGCGTGGATGTCATCCGCATATGTTTTCACAATGTTTTTCAAATATATCATAGGCAAGCCTTCCTTTGGCTGTAATATACCGTGACAAACGTAGCACACACGGGGATTTTTGTCAATGTTTTCCACAGAGGCCATAGGGCGTTTACACTGCATCGCCCGATACAGCGGGCGAAAAGATTCTGTTGTCACTGGACAAAAACTCCGCTATAATAGACCCAGACCAAATCGGTAGCTCTCTGTCTCTGACAAGGACGGTTGCCAATGAGAATCGTTTGCGCTATAATATAAAGCCGGATGATTTTCATTGGTACGATTTTGTGCGTTTGTACAGAGGGGGAGATTACGATGCGCTGCCCGGATTTTGAGCATCTGCTCGGCTATCATGCTGCACCCCTGCTTGCGGGTCTGACGGCGGGCAGTCTGCTGTCGTTTCAAAAGAGTCGCTTTCAGGATTTTGACGCGCTGCTCGCGTCTTATGAACCCTGTTTCTCCTGCAAGGGGATCTCGACGTTCCGCGTTGCGGAGGGAGAGGAATATGTCCTCATCCTTTTCTATCGCGCGGAGCTTGTCGCGCGTGCGCTTGCCGTACCGCAGGCGCAGGATCTGCTGTGCGAGGCGGGGTACCGCATTACGGACAGCATGGAGGAGCGTCTCGAGTTCCTGCGCCTGCGAATGCGCGTGCGCAAGACACTGCCGCCGGAGATCGGGCTGTTTCTCGGCTATCCTCCGGAGGATGTGCGCGGCTTTATCACGCGGCGGGGACAGGATTTCGTTTACAGCGGATACTGGAAGGTCTACACGAATGAGGCCGAGGCACGGGCGCTCTTTGAGCAGTACTCGGTCTGTACACATGAGTTCTGTACGCGGCTGGAGGCGGGAAGTCCGCTCGCTGAGTTGGTGCAGGCGGTATAGGGGAGCGGTCACGCTCTCGAGATTCTATGAGGAGGATTTCACATGGCAAAGGTAGCAGTTGTGTACTGGTCCGGCACGGGCAATACGGAGAAGATGGCGGGCGCTGTCGCTGAGGGCGCAAAGGGCGCAGGCGCAGACGCCGATCTCTTCGAGGTAGACAGCTTCTCGGTCGATCAGATCGATAACTTTGACGCTCTTGCGCTCGGCTGCCCCTCGATGGGTGCCGAGGAACTCGAAGAGGGGTCGTATGAGCCGTTCTTCGCAGCTGCGGTTGACAGCGGCAAGCTCTCGGGCAAGCCTGTTGTGCTCTTCGGCTCGTGGGGCTGGGGCGCGGGCGCATGGATGGAGACGTGGTCAGACCGCACGAAGCAGGCAGGTGCCAAGCTCGTCGATACGTTCATCGTGGAAAATGAGCCGGATGCCGAGGGCATCGAGGGCAGCAAGAAGCTCGGTGCGGCGCTCGTCGGCGCGTGCTGACCATACACGGCGCAGCCTAGGTTCGGATAATGGAGTCGCTTCTTGCGGAGCGGCTCTTTTTCTGTGCATTTGCTGGCAGGATTTTGGGGATCGCGCAGAGAATTTATACGGATATGCGCTTAATGCGTGTTCGACAGAGAGAGGGAAAGGTTGATGATCTATGGAGACTGAGACAGCGGCTGCAGCCGTACAGACGGTGGGGTTTATTCACCCCGTGATGGCGGATGTGATGACGATACTCTCGCTTGTCCTCGTCGTGGCGAGCGTCGGCGTCGCCGCTGTTGCAGTGTACTATGCATGGCGGCAGACGGGCGGCACGATCGACGTTATGGAGGGACACATCTCGTGGCTGCGCACGGAGGCGGAGCGCCTTTCGGCGGCGATACAGGAATCTGCGGACAAGGGCAGTGCGGCGGCGGACGAAGCAGCTGCGCTCAAGGAACAGATTGTGCAGCTCGAGACGCGGATCGTGCAGGCAGAGGAGCAGGCGGAGCGGCTTGCGGCACAGATTGCGAACCTGCAGGGCGGGACTGCGGCTCCATCGCCGGAACCGGAGCCTGAGCCGGCGCCTGTATCGGAACCGGAACCTGTGCCCGAGAGGCAAGAAGAGGAGATTGATCTCGACGCGCTGCTCGAGAGCAAGCCGATCTGGCAGGATCTGTTGGACGACTACCATGCGCTGCGCGAGACCTTTACGCCTGCGCGCGGCGCAGAGCTTTGCCAGCCGTTTATCGACAAGTATCATCTGCATTTCCTCATCTGTACGGATCATAATGCGGCCGAGAACGGCAAAGCGATGCCAAAGTTCGAGACGATCGAGGATGTGGGCGAGGCGACGTTCTGGGCGTATGACATCCCCGGACAGCCGGGCGACTATGCCGTGATCCCGAGTCCTATGTTTCCCTACGATCAGAGGATGCACGAGGAGGCGGGGATGAAGGAGACCTTCGCCGCACGCTATGAGCCGGGCAAGATTTACGATAAACTCATCGTGGACATGCCTGCGCTCTTCTCTCTGCGCAATGACAAGTGGAAGATCGAACAGCCGGGCATGCTGGAACTTATAGAATAAGAGCGATATACAGAAGGAGCTGCGTCCGCAGGGAATCTCGGCGCAGCTTCTTTTTTCGATGAGAAACGGGCGGCAGCGGAAGATTTATTCTTCCGCTGCCGCCCGTTGGCATTCGTTTATTTCTTTTTGTCGTGCTTTTTGCCGGAGACATCCTTCAGACACGCCTGAAGCAGAATCTGATTGATGAGGATATCCATGTCTGCAGGCGCGAGCTGTGCCGCATCGGCGAGATGTTTCCATGCCGCCGGATAGTCCTTCGTATGCAGCGCGGCGACGGCGAGTGCATTGTGCGCATCGGCGTTCTGCGGGGCGATCTGCAGCGACTGACGGAGAGCGGCGGCTGCCTGGTCGGAGGCATTTGCTGCGAGCAGGACGAGCCCGTAGTTATACCAGCCCTCGCTGTCGTTCGGCACGGCTTTCAGATAGATTTCATAGGCGCGGCGTGCCTCTTTCACATCGCCGGCAGCTGCGTGGGTGAGAGCAATGCCGAGGAGCGGTTCGGTGCGCTGTGCGTCGCGTTCCTGTGCAGCGGCGAAATCCGCGCGCGCCTCGGGATAGGCGGCGCGGTGCAGATAGACGAGACCGCGGTAGATGCGGTTGTCAGCATTGTCCGCCTGTGCAATGTGTGCATCGGCGGCATGCAGAGAGGCATCGGAGCCGTCGGGCAGACGCGCCTGATCGCGGATCATGAGGATCTCCTGCCCGTAGTTCCTGCCGGGGACTGCCCAGACGCCGTTGAGCTCGACCCACCGCGTGAGGCGCCCGAATACATCGGGGCGCTTCGTTCGGAGGAGATCATAGCGCGGGTCAACGATGGGAACGGTCGGCGGCTGTTTGCTCGCGTAGGCGAGCAGATGCTGAATGTGTGCGCGTGCTCCCGTGCGCATATCGGGAAAGGAGAGTCCCTTGACGCCGCCTCCGGTCGCGCCGAGTCCGCAGAAATTATTCTGCTGCCAGTCGACATCGCCGCCGTAGGCGAAATAGCCTGTTTCTTTGTAGGCCTGCGCAAGAGCTGCATCGGGACGGATGCCCTCGCGTGCCGCCTCCTCGTAGTAGATGCGGACGAGTTCTTCGGGGGTGCCTGTGAGTTTCGGCTGCGGATTGCGTGCCAGGAGACGCGCGAGCATCTGCTCCTCAGTTGCGGCTGCCTCGCCAAGAATCGTGACCTCGGCCGAATCTTCGGCGGGCATGCGGAGCTCATCGTGCGGCGAAGGGACATGGAAGCGGAGCATGCGGACGAGCTTGCCGTCCGCGGTCATCCCCTCCGGGATCTCTGCGGGGAATTGCGGGCGCACGAGTTTGGGCGCGGGTTTTTCGGCCGTGGGCGCGGCGAATGCACAGGAGGCACAGAGAAGTGCCGCTGCGCTGAGTGCGATGGGAAGGGCGCTGAAGAACATAGATAAAATCCTTTCGCTTACTTCGTTCCGTAGAGGATACCCATGCCGCGCAGCATGAACCGCACGGGCAGCGGCATATCGATCCTGCACTCCGAATGCGGGAGGTAGGAGATGTCTGAGATGCCTTTCTCTTTGAGGTAAGTGATGAACTCATCCATCTTGCCGTAGAGATCCCTGTTCTCGAAGGTATCGTGCAGGGCGAAGGCGCCGCCTTTTTTCAGTACGCGCAGGGACTCCTCCACGAGCATGAACTTATCCTTCTGCGTGCGTACCTCATGAAAGACGAAGTTGCTGACGACGGCGTCGAAATGGTTGTCGGGGAAGTCGAGCTGCGCCGCATCTCCGTGCTGGAACGCGCAGCGGTCTGCGACGCCCTCCGCCGCCGCGTTGCCTTCGCACTGCTCTTTGCCGTAGTTCCACATTGCGGGCCAGTAGTCGATGCCCTGTACCTGCGCGAGCGGGAACTTTTTTGCGACGGCGATGGTGAGCGTGCCCGAGCCGCAGCCAATGTCGAGCGCCGTGCCGCTGCCGTCCCACGGCAGCTGATCGAGCAGATAGCTGTGAATGCGCCGCATGAGCCCGCCGCCCTCGAAGGAAAAGACCCGGCGGCAGTAGTACATATAGATGACGACAAAAGTTGCAGCGCCGGAGAGGATCGCGAGGATATAGAAGGACGCTTCCGTACTGAAAAAGAGCGCGCAGCCGAGCGTGAGCACATAGAGTACAGCGGCAATCGCGCAGAGCGTTTTCATCATCGACACAGAAATCCAGTTGCCGTAGTTTGGTTTCATAAATGTTCCTCCTTATTTCTGAGGGATGCGGTCACCGCGTCCACCTCGTTGTTCACTTCGGCGCGCAGATCTTTGAGCGCGGGCGAGAACGCCGCTTCGTTGACTCCATAGGTGTGCTGCAGATCATATTCGAGCGGCAGCCATGTCGCGGGATCGCACTCGTTGTGCGTGATCACTGCCTCCATACGGTCGAGCGCACGCACGAGAAGTGACTCCTCCGTCTCCAGCGCATCCATCTCGTCAAAGAGTACGCGTACCTCCTCTGCAAAAGGCGGAGGAAGTGATGAAATCCATGCGTCGCGCAGTTCGTGCTCCTGCGTGCGGTCGGCCTCCGTTTTCTCAAACGTCGGAATATCCCCCGTAAAGACTTCGCCCACATCGTGCAGCAGGGCCATCAGGAGGACGCGCGTGAGATCGGCAGAGGGGAAGTGGTCACGCAGGAAATACGCCATCAGCGCCATCCGCCAGCTGTGCTCCGCCACACTCTCCTGTCGGCCGGACTTCATCCACGCGTGGCGCGTGCGCTCCTTGAGGCCTGCGATGCAGTGCATGACGGCAAGATATTCCTTGGGAGACATAGACACCCCTTTTCGTTCGGCTGAGAAATCGTATCTATTATAGCACAGCTGTATCGTAAGGGAAATGTATATGAAATGAAAGTGGTTCCCATCGCCCTTGTCAACGTGCCGTACATATAGTATGATAGAAAACTATATAGGAGGAATGCGTGTGAGACAGAAAATGGGCGTGCTCGGTCCCGTGGGGACCCACAGCGAGGCGGCGGCGCTCTATCTCATGGCGTGGCAGCGGCTCGACCGCGAGATCGTTTGCTTCGGCGATATCGGAGAGTGTCTGCACGCAGCGGAGACGGGCGCTGTGGACGCTGCATTTGTGCCTGTCGAGAACTCGCTCGAGGGGGCAATTGCCGTAACGCTCGATACGCTCGCGCACTCGGATACCCTGCGCGTGCGGCGTGAGGTCATCTGGCCCGTACACAACTATCTCATGGCGCGCCGCGCGGATGGTGAGATTCGCTGCATCTACTCACATGCGCAGCCCATCGCGCAGTGCAGGGACTTCCTCCTGCGGTGCTGCCCGCGGGCAGAGATCATCAAAACCGCGAGCACGGCGCGCGCAGCGGAGATCGTCGGTGCCGCGTCTGCAGATGCGGGCTGGGCGGCAATCTGTACGCGCAGGGCAGGCGAGCTGAACGGTCTGGTCGAGATCGCGGGAAAGATCGAGGATCGCGGCTCCAACTGCACGCGCTTCTTCGAAGTTGTGCGCGACGGAACGATCCCGCCGCCCGCCGAGAAGAACGATACCGTTCTCCTCGTCTGCCAGATCGATGGCACGCGCGCGGGCGCACTCTACGATGTGCTCGGCGAGTTTGCGCGCCGCTTTGTGAATCTCACGCGCATCGAGTCACGTCCCGCGCGGACGGAGCTCGGCGCGTATATGTTCTTTTTCGATCTCGATGCCCACAGCGATGCGGATGCCGTGCGCGCGTCCATTGATGCCGTCGCCGAGAAGAGTGTCTGGCTGAAGGTACTCGGCGCTTTCCCTGTGCATATGGCACACAACGAATAGCAAAGGAGCAGATACCATGGTTGTCATTATGAATTCGGATGCCACACAGGCGGATATTGAGGGCGTCATTCGTGCCATCGAGGAGAAGGGGCTCGAGGCAAAGGTTATGGAGGGAGCGCGCCAAAAGATCGTCGGCGTCATCGGCGATAAGACAAAGCTCGCCTCAACTCCGCTCGATGCGATGCACGGCGTCGAGACGACCGTCGCCATCTCCAAGAGCTACAAACGTGCGAGCCGCGAGTTCCACCCCGCACCGACGGTCATCGACATCCGCGGCGTGCGGATCGGTGACGGAACGCCTGTCGTCATGGCGGGCCCCTGTGCCGTCGAGTCGCGCGCACAGCTCATAGAGACCGCGGAGATCATCAAAGCAGGCGGGGCGCAGTTCATCCGCGGCGGCGCGTATAAGCCGCGCACCTCACCCTACGCATTCCAGGGGCTCGAGGAAGAGGGCCTGAAATATCTCGCCGAGGCACGCGAAAAGACCGGTCTCGCTGTCGTCACCGAAGTGACGGTGGTCGAGGCGGTGGACACAGTGGCCGCCTATGCGGATCTCCTTCAGATCGGCGCACGCAACATGCAGAACTTTGGCCTCCTGCGTGCGGTCGGACGCTCAGGCAAGCCCGTCATGCTAAAGCGCGGCCTTGCGGCCACCATCGACGAGTGGCTGAACGCCGCCGAGTACATCATGAACGAGGGCAATCCGAACGTTATCCTCTGCGAGCGCGGCATCCGCACCTATGAGACCTACACGCGCAACACATTCGACATCAGTGCGGTCGCGGCGATCAAGCATCTCTCACACCTGCCGATCATTGCTGATCCGAGCCACGGTACGGGCAAGTGGCGCATGATCAAGCCCATGGCTCTCGCTTCCATTGCAGCGGGGGCGGACGGCCTCATCATCGAGGTACATCCGAACCCGGCGCGCGCCCTCTCTGACGGCCCGCAGTCACTCACGCCGGAGAACTATCTCGACCTCATGGCGAGCGTGCGGAAACTCAGCCGATTCATGGCGGACGAGCACATCGAGCCGATGGTTTTGAACTGAATAACTGCATTGAAAAGGGACGATCCGTGCGGATCGTCCCTTTTCTGTTTTCCTGTGGGAGAAATGGGGGAGAAAGATCAGACCTCGGCGATGACCTCGATCTCACAGAGTGCGCCTGCGGGCAGTTCCTTTGCCGCGACGCAGGAGCGCGCGGGTTTGCTCGTGAAGTACCGGGCATAGACCTCGTTGAACGCGGCGAAGTCCCCCATGTCGGCGAGGAAGCAAGTCGTCTTGACAACGCGTGTGAGATCGGTGCCGGCCGCTGCGAGCACGGCACTGAGGTTCTTGCAGACCTGCTCCGCCTGCTCTTTGACATTTGTTCCCGTGATCTTGCCCGCGGCGGGATCGATGCCGATCTGCCCTGAGGTGTAGACGAGGCCTCGGACACGCATCGCCTGGCTGTATGGGCCGAGGGCGGCGGGGGCGTTGTCGCTGTGAATTGTTTCCATAATAGTCTCCTTCCATCTTGGGCAGCTTTTTCGCCTGATCTTTGGGGACACCCTCTGCACAGCTTCTCACTGCGTGTTGTCATTTCCCTGATCAGACAAAAATCTGTGCCAAGCGCAATCCGATACGCATCAAAAATATCCCGGACGGTTCAAAAAAGGAAGCCGTCTCATATGCAGGCGGCTTCCTTTCATCATTTATCAGTCATGCTCAGTGGATCGTTGTCACGCGGATAGCGACGGAGCCGCCCTCGTTGTAGGTCATTCCTGCGACCATGACGACCTTGTCGCCCTGCTTGACATAGCCGTGCGAGAGTGCACCGCGCGTGCAGGACTCGATCATGTCCTCGACCCCGGTCCACTTGCGGCCGAGGATGGAGTAGACGCCCCAGCGCAGATTGATGTGGCGCGCGACCATTGGATTCGGCGCGTAGGCGACGATCGTTGCCTTCGGGCGGTACTTCGAGACGACGCGCGTCGTGTAGCCGGACTGTGTCGGCGTCAGGATCGCAGCGGCGCTCGTCTCATAGGCCAGCTGCACCGTTGCGTGGGAGACGGCGTCCGTCACCGAGGAGCGTTCGCGGATGCTGCGCGCGCGGATGATCGAGTCGTACTCGAGTGACTCTTCCATGCGCAGCGCAATCGTGCTCATCATCTTGACCGCCTCGACCGGGTAGTCGCCGCTCGCCGTCTCGCCCGAGAGCATGATGGCGTCCGCGCCGTCGAAGATCGCGTTGCCGACATCCGAGACTTCGGCGCGGGTCGGGCGAGGATTCGTCGTCATCGACTCGAGCATCTGCGTCGCAACGATAACAGGCTTGCCGACCGCGTTGCACTTGCGGATGATTTCCTTTTGGATGACGGGCACGTCCTCCGCCGGGACCTCGACGCCGAGATCGCCGCGTGCCACCATGATGCCGTCCGAGACCGCGAGGATCGCGTCAAAGTTGTTGACGCCCGCCAAATTTTCAATCTTTGGGATGATCTCCATGTGACCGCCGTGCTTTGCGATCAGATGGCGGATCTCCTCTACGTCCGACGGACGCTGGATGAACGATGCCGCAACAAAGTCCATATCGTTCTGAATGCCGAAGATAATGTCGCGCTCGTCCTGCTCCGAGATCGCAGGCAGACTCAGCTCAATGCCCGGCGCCGCCACGCGCTTGCGCGTCGACATGGGCCCGCTGTTCTGGATGGTTGTCACGATGTCCTTGCCGCGGATTTCGTCGACCACGAGCCCGACAAGACCGTCCGAGAGGAGCAGTGTGTCGCCCGGCTTTACCTCGCTGTAAAGCTGCTTGTGATTCACACTGACATGTGTCTCGTCCCCCGGCGTATCGTCATAGGTCAGCGTGAACTGTTTGCCCTTCTCGAGCTGCACCTTGCCCTCTGCGAACTCGCCGAGGCGCATCTCCGGGCCCTTCGTATCGAGGATCAGTGAGATCACTTTGCCTGCGCGTTCAGCCGCTTCGCGCACCTTGCTGATACGTACGAGGTGCTCTGCATGGGTACCGTGGGAGAAGTTGAAGCGCGCGCAGTTCATTCCGCTTTCGATGAGCGCGTCGACAATCCCGTCCGGATCCGTTGCCGGTCCCTGCGTACATATGATTTTCGTCTTTTTCAGCATGTCGTATCCCCGCCTTTTATTCCTAAATATTATGGCTGATAATATTCTACACTCTTTTCGGTGAGAAGTAAAGGAATCCCTGCTAAATTCGGACACGGTGCTTGGGCGAAAGAATACAGGAATCCAATTTGACAAAACTTTGCTTTTTCCATATTATGAAGGTTATGTTTTGAAAGGACGGTTCTATGGATTTTCTCAATTCTCTTGTCGGTTCGATCAACGACTTCCTGTGGACTTATATCATCATCGTTGTGCTCGTCGGCTCGGGGCTCTGGTTCACATTTTCCACCGGGCTGATTCAGCTGCGTGCTCTGCCCGAGATGGTGCGCCTCCTCACGGGGGATCTCGGCCGCCGTCCGAGCGGACGAAAGGCGATCTCTTCGTTCCAGGCTTTTTGCGTCAGTACGGCCTCGCGCGTCGGCGTCGGCAACATCGCAGGTGTTGCCATCGCCATCGTTACCGGCGGTCCCGGCGCCGTATTCTGGATGTGGGTCATCGCCTTCATCGGCACGGCGACGGGATTTGTCGAGAGCACGCTCGCCCAGATCTACAAGATCCCGCGCGGACACGGGCTCTTTCACGGCGGTCCCGCATACTACATCCAGAATGCACTCGGACAGCCTGCCGTCGCAAAGCTCTTTGCTGTGCTCATCTCCGTCACCTTCGGCCTGATCTACGTATCCGTTCAGGCAAATACGATCGCGCTTTCGATGGAGAAGGCGTTCGGCATTGATACATGGGTGATGGGCGGCATCCTCGCCGTCCTCTCGGGCGCCGTTATCTTCGGCGGGATTCACCGCATTGCGAACTTTACCACACTGCTCGTGCCGTTCATGGCAGGGCTCTATCTCCTCATTGCGCTGGTCGTTGTCATCATGCACATCAATGAGGTGCCGGGGATGTTTGCGCTCATCCTGCATGACGCGTTCAGCCCGCAGGCAGCGGTCGGCGGCGGGCTCGGCACCGTCATTCTCACGGGCATCCGCCGCGGCCTTTTCTCGAACGAGGCAGGCGAGGGCTCCATTCCGAATGCGGCAGCGACCGCGAATGTCACGCACCCGGTCAAGCAGGGACTCGTGCAGGCATTCGGCGTCTACGTCGACACATGGATCGTCTGCTCGGCGACGGCGTTCATCGTGCTCCTCACGGGTCAGTATACGATCGGCGGAAATACGACCGGGATCGCGCTCGCACAGGACTCGCTCGCGAGCGTCTTCGGCGGCGGCGCTTCGGCGCTGCTCGCCGTGCTCATCTTCCTCTTTGCCTTCAGTTCGGTTGTGGGCAATTACTACTACGGCGAGATCAACATTCATTTCTTTGGCGAGAATACGGGGACGGCGCTCTTTCTCTATCGCACCGCCGTCGTCGTCATGGTGTTCTTTGGCTGCGTTGCCGCGCTCGGACTTGTGTGGAACCTCGCCGACCTCTTCATGGCGATGATCTGTCTCACGAACCTCTATGCGATCGGACGCCTCGCGCCGCTGGCACGCATCGCACTCACGGACTACTTCGCACAGAAGGCAGCGGGCAAGAATCCTGTCTTCGACCCGTCCGTCATGCCTGACCAGCACGGCATTGTGGGCTGGGATGAGGAGCAGTTCAAACCACAGAAGCACTGATACAAAAAATAAAGAGAGATTGGATTTTCCCTCCGGGGAGATCCAATCTCTCTTTTTGCCGTCTGATCTTCCGGCTGAGTTTTTTGCATGTGAGGCTTTACTTTTCGTGCCTGCTTTCGTAGAATAGGAGCAGAATAGACATCGCACAGAGTGCGCCATAGGGACGGGGGATGTTTTTATGCTGAAAAAGGCAATCGCGGTGGTCACATCGGGCGGCGACAGCCCGGGTATGAATGCGGCGGCGCGCGCAGTGGTGCGCACGGCGACCTACGAGGGTGTCGAGGTCTACGGCGTGCACAACGGATACAGCGGCATGGTGCATGACGATATCGTACAGCTCACCACGCGCAGTGTCAGTGATCTGATCCAGCGCGGCGGCACATTCCTCGGCACAGCGCGCAGCAAGTCATTCATGACGCCGGAGGGGCGCAGGACAGCGTTTGAGAATCTGCGCAAGCGCGGCATCGAGGGGCTTGTCATCATCGGCGGGGACGGTTCGCTCACAGGCGGCTCGCTCCTCAGTCAGGAGACCGGCATGCCGATCGTCGGCCTGCCGGGAACGATCGACAATGATATCTGGGGCATGGACTATACCATCGGCTGCGACACGGCGTGCAACACGATCGTGGATGCGATCAACAAGCTGCGCGATACGGCATCGGCACACCGCCGCATTATCATTGTCGAGGTCATGGGGCGCCACTCGGGCTGGCTCGCAATGATGTCGGGTATTGCGGGCGGTGCGGAATACATCCTCGTGCCCGAGGTCGCATTCGACCTCGAGGAGATCAGCTGCGAGCTGAAGGAGATGTACGAACGCGGCAAGCGTTACAGCATCATCGTCGTCGCCGAGGGCGCAGGTTCGGGCGTCGAGATCGGCAAGATCATCGGGGAAAAGACGGAGATCGACACGCGCGTCTCAGTGCTCGGGCACATCCAGCGCGGCGGTTCGCCGACGGTGGAGGACCGCATCAAGGCATCAATGCTCGGCGAGAAGGCGGCACTGGCGATCATCTCGGGGGTCAACGATGTGATCTTCAGCTTCAACGAGGGGCAGGTCGTGAGCGTGAACCTCTTCGAGGCCGTCAACAACACGAAGACCCTTGACCCGGAGCTTGTGCGCCTCTCGCGTGTGCTGGCCTAGAACGGCGGCAGGGAAGTGCGTCGTGTGTGCGCTCCGTCGTCATCTCATCAACACGAGGCTAAGGCTTTGTACGGCATTTCTTCTTGGGAGGAGAGTGTCGTGCGGGGCCTTTTATTTTTAAAGCCCATTCTTTGAACGCTGCGTGGCCGGTGGGCTGATGAGAGCCTCTCAAATCATCGTAAGAAAGCTGATCTTCAGCGATGCCGTTCCCTGCCCTCATCCGCGCAGAGGACAGACGGTCATGTCCTGGATCTTAAACACAAGCTCTGTCCCAATCCTCTGTTCGACTTTAAGGAGCGAGGTATTCGGCATGACCTCTCGAGGGCAACTGGTTCTTTACAAGGACGGGCGAAAAAGAGGAAGCAGATAAAGTCTATCTCCGGAATGAGACAAAAATGGGCATCCGAAAAGGAGCAGGTGAGAAATTTGGACAATATAAAAAAAATAAGTTTTATCATTCCAAATGAATGGGGACAATATTTATATCGTATACTTTCCCCCATAAAGGATATCGTCGATGGTACATGGGAGGTTTATGGTACATGGGAAGTTGTTGATCTTCAGGCATGGAAAAATATAAACGGTGAAATGGTTGATTTATTTGATTCCGATTATTTTTCAAACCAAGATTTTTTCTCATTGCTCGAGTCACGTATGTACTATATAGTATCAGGTATATTCAGCTTAAAATCTTCCATCGAAAACAAAACGGACAAGGTAAATGGAGCTTATTTAGAAGTCGTTGTAACAGATAGTGTATATGTAGATATTTCTTCTGTTGATGACAAGATAATATCTGCCTTGTATACGAATGCAGTAAACCAAGGATTTGAAAATATTGAAATGGATGGATAATTGCGTCTGGACGGCAGAATTTCAGGGAACTGTTTCCTTGTCGGAGGATTGACCTATGGTGATAGATCGCATCAAAAAAATAGTTCTCCGCGGAGGCATACTGTGCGGCACTTTATTAAGTGTATGGATCCTTTATCAGGTTCTATTCGGATTTAAATATTGGCTGAATACATGGTTCGATCCGCCCTACGGGCCATATATCTCTCCTGAATACGATATAGAAATCTTTTGTAAGGGACAAATACTCGTTCATCGCAGCCAGTCTAATCAAGTGGCACTGTGGGACATGCACTTGGAGGAATGGACAAGGCATGGCGGAGCGAGTAAAGTACGCGTCCTTGACAACGAAGTATACACATGGGAAAAGGATATGGGCTTGTTCTATCAGGAGAATAAGTTTTATGTGTATGGAAGTGTGGGGTTCTATATAATCCAGTCTGAGCCGTTTCATGTTACGCTCCTGATCAATCCGGAGGTTGATTTATCTTCTCCAGAATACAAATATTTATCAAAAGCATTGGCAAAATATAGTGATGATGAATTAACTATTCTTCACAGTGAAACAGAGTTGGAGGAAAGAGATCACCTCTTTTATGAACAACTGTCAACACCTCCCATAATACAGCCCGAATTTTTTTATACTATGCCGCTGAAAAGAGATGGCACGATTGATTATCGAAAAATGCTGCTATATCCTTTCAGCTAAACATTGGCAGATCAAATGGAACTGAATGAGCTCGGCAGAATCTTCGACAAAAAGAAGATCGAAGAACAGCAGGAACTTGCCACTGTCTTCGGTGAGGAGACATTCCGTCTCGTGCATAACCTCCCCGACGATGGCAGTGGACGAATCTGATTCACTCCATCATCAGATAACGGATCTGGTTCATGAATAAGAGGAGCTGAGGCATATGAAATCCTACTTTGTCGTAAAAACACTCACCTTCATCATTGGGATCGGTTTTGCCCTTTATGTGTGGTTTCTTACATACTCCTATGTCACGCCCGTCTACTTGCCGGAGACCACAAATATAGCGGGGTTTCGCTACCAGTTGTATTTCCATGATCAAGTATTATCTGACACTTATGAACGCCGTGCGCTGGAGATGAATTGCTATGCCCATGAATATAAATTTCCATATCTGTATGCTTACGGAGAGTCGGGGTATACAAAAATATGTGTCATCCCACTCTTTACAAAGATCATCAAAATCGAAAACTATGCGAGTGATGCTCGTATGTCATGGGATGGGCCTAGCAATTTGGTAAGTAATTTAAAGGATTTACAGGAGGCATATGGATCGAGCTTGATTTTAATAGAAGATTTGGATGATATCTCCATAGAAGACAAAAGGATCTTTTTAGAGCTGAGGAGACGAGGAGAAAAAAGTAAAACATGGAGTCTCGAAGCAGCAAAGGACAGTCAGAGACGGGATATCATCAAAGATCTGGATGAAATATCGGAGGCGTTGGAAGAAAGCCTCCGAAGGCAAGAACTGGAGCAGGATCAAGAATAAGATACGGAACTCGAGGCAGGGAATATGCAAAATTTATGGAGAGTACAATATGGAAAGGGAAGGATTATGGCGCATGATGAAAGGCAAACGAATTCTCGCATATTTTCGCGGCGGTCAAGAATGATGTGAATACGTAAAATCTGCCGCTGTGCCGTTTTCTTTTTTTCTTGACAAGATTCTTTAAAACGTGCTAGACTAGCAAGCGTTGCAGAAGTGAATAGCTTTATTTTTGATAGCACGTGGAGAGTTGTCCGAGTGGTTGAAGGAGCACGCCTGGAAAGCGTGTGTGCGGTGATACCGTACCGAGAGTTCGAATCTCTCACTCTCCGCCATTTTTATTGATTTTTCTCAGGGCGGGCTGCAGTGCCTTGGTCTCGCGCAATGGAACCCTGTGAACCCCGTCAGGTCCGGAAGGAAGCAGCGGTAAGCGGATCGTTCCATGTGCCGCGAGGACGCCTGGGAACTGCGGCCTGCCGTGGGAGAAATCGGAATATCGTTGCAGCCCGGGGGGCTGCTTTTTTGTTCGGGAGGAGTGACCATGTCTTACGTTGCGCTGTATCGCCGCTGGCGGCCGGAGAGTTTTGCCGATCTCGTGGGGCAGGAGCATATCAGCCGTACACTTTCTCGTGCGGTTGCATCGGGGCAGACGAGCCATGCCTATCTCTTCACGGGGCCGCGCGGCACGGGCAAGACGAGTACGGCCAAGATCCTCGCGCGTGCGCTCAACTGTGCCGAGGGGCCGACGCTGACGCCGTGCGGTGTGTGTGAGTCCTGCCGCAGCATCAGCGACGGCTCATCGATGGATGTGTTCGAGATCGATGCGGCATCGAACCGCGGCATCGATGAGATCCGCGATCTGCGCGAGTCGGTGAAGTTCGCGCCGACAGCAGGGCGCTATAAAATCTACATCATCGACGAAGTGCACATGCTGACGACGGAGGCGTTCAACGCGCTCCTCAAAACACTTGAGGAGCCGCCTGAGCGCGTGATCTTCATCCTCGCGACGACAGAGCCGCATAAGGTGCCGGCGACGATTCAGTCTCGCTGTCAGCGCTATGATTTCCACCGCATTACGGTGACGGAGATTCGCGACCGCCTGCTGTATGTCTGCCGGGAGTCCGGCATTGCGGCAGAGGAGGATGCACTCGGGCTCATTGCGCTGCAGGCGGACGGCGGGATGCGCGATGCGCTTTCCATCCTCGATCAGTGCACGGCGCTCGCGGAGGGGCAGCTTACGACAGAGCGGGTGCAGGAGGCGCTCGGCCTCGTTGGGCATGCATGGATTGAGAAGATGGCAATGCAGATCGCGGACTGTGATGCTCCGGCACTCATTGCCCAGCTGGGTGAACTCCTGCAGAACGGGCGCGAGCTGAAGCAGATTCTCGGAGAACTTGCTCAGTACTTCCGCAGTCTGATGATCGTCGGTGTGGGCGGAACTGTCAGTGCAGCGGAGTTCTGTGCAGAGCAGGAGGATGTTCTGCGTGAGGAGGCCAAACGCTTCACACAGGAAAAGATCATGACGATCCTGCGTACGCTCAATGAGACGATGCAGGAACTGCGCTTCTCACCGCAGCCGCGCATCGCAGTCGAGACGATGTTCATTGCGCTTTGCCGTGCAGCAGATGCACCGGCGCCGCAGACTGCAGAACAGACCGCGGCATCGAACAGTGCGGACACGCTGCGTATTGCGCGGCTCGAGGCACAGATAGCGCAGCTGACGGCGCGCCTTGCAGCAGGCGGCGCGGCGAAGAATGCAGTCGGTCGGAATATCTCGCCTGCTGCAGGAGCGGGAGTGCCGCCGATCGGTTCGACGAGGACGAAGGATACGAAGACTGCCGCGACGAAGCGTGCCGCAGCATCAAAAGCTGCGCCCCCGGTTCCGGACAACGCGCCTCGTCAGCTGGATGCGGAGCTCTGGAAGAGTTTTCAAGTACGTCTTAAGGAGCGAAACAAGCTTGCCGCCTCTTTGCTCTCGGGAGCGGACTACGAGGGAATGACGGAGACGCATTTCTTCATCCGGCCCTCGTCTGATATGGCGCGCGATTACATCGGAAAGAGGCATCGTGCCGTTTTTGAGGAGGTCATGACGGAGCTCGCGGGACATCCTGTCGTTGTCGTCTGCACAGGCGGTGAGGAGGAGTCGGCCGCGCCGCCGCCCGCCGAGAAGCGGCCGGAATATCCGGAGCAGGTAACGGAGCTGCTCAAAATCGCAGGCGAGGGGGCGCGTGTCGAGGAGGTCACAGCACCTGTCCCCCGTCGCGCAGAGAAAGCTACAGCGCCTCGTGAAGACGCATCGTATGGGGCGTATGAGCCGACGCCGGACGAGGAGGCAGAGATGTTTGACAGCGATGAGCTTCCGGACGATGATGCTTGACGGCGGGGATGCTTTTTGTTAGGCTAGATATATGATTTCTACAATACAAAGGAGAGCTACTATGTTTAACGGCGGCGGCAACATGGCCGGCATGATGAAAAAAGTCCAGAAGATGCAAAGCGAAATGAAGAAGATGCAGGATGAGCTCAAGCGCAAGACCATCGAGGTCTCTGCGGGCGGCGGCGCTGTGAAGATCGTCATGGACGGCGAGAAGCAGGTGCAGAATCTCGTTATTGCCCCGGATGCGGTTGATCCCGAGGATGTTGAGATGCTCCAGGATCTGATTTCGGCTGCGTTTAATGAAGCGACGAAGAAGGTTGATGAGATGATGGCACAGGAGATGGGCAAACTTACGAGCGGACTCGGACTCCCGCCGGGACTCCTCTGAGATGCAGCATATCGCACCGCTTACGCAGCTCATAGAGCAGTTTCGTACGCTGCCCGGCATCGGAGCAAAGACGGCGGCGCGTCTTGCCTATCATGTTCTCGACATGGACATGGAGCGGGCGCGTCGGCTTGCTTCTGCCATTGTTGAAGCAAAAGAGAAGATTGGTTTTTGCTCCACCTGCTTCAACCTCACGGACAGCGATCCTTGTGCCATCTGTATGGCGGAGAAGCGGGATCACACGATGATCTGCGTCGTCGAGCAGCCGCCCGACGTGGCGGCTATGGAGCGTATGAATGACTACGATGGCGTGTATCACGTTCTGCACGGCGCACTCTCGCCGATCGAGGGCATCGGGCCGAACGATATCCGCATCCGTGAGCTTGTCACGCGCGTTGGCACAACAGATGTGGAGGAGGTGATTGTTGCGACCAACCCAAACGTTGAGGGCGAGGCGACCGCAATGTACATTGCGAAGCTTCTGAAGCCCATGGGTGTCCGTGTTACGCGCATCGCACACGGTTTGCCCGTCGGAGGAGATCTGGAATACGCGGACGAGGTAACTCTTTCGCGTGCAATGGAAAATAGGAGGGAAATCTGAGATGGATATTATTGTTGCTCTTGCTGTCGGCATTGTATTGTTTGCAATTCTCGGGAAGGTGATCGCTCTGCCGTTCCGTATCCTGTGGGCACTCATCACAAACAGCATCGTCGGTGCTGTTATCCTGTGGGTCATCAATTTGTTTGGCGCAGGCATCGAGATCACCTTCTTCAAGGCGCTCATTGTCGGCATCTTTGGCATTCCGGGTGTCATTGTCGTCCTGATTGCACATATGATGTGAGAGTTATGCGAAAAAAATTGAGAAAAGTTTAAGAAAAAAGCTTGACGAAAGAATATGA
>NZ_GG749282.1:140637-145713 GCF_000160555.1 Centipeda noxia ATCC 43541 | reverse complement strand
CACCCATGCTGTGATCCTGCGTACCAATTCTTGCTTCTTCATTATGTTTTCCTCCTCGGCTGTAAAAAATATAATAACATGCAAAGTAATAATAACTAGAACCTATTAAAAAAGGATAAAAATCAGGATTGATTTCTATATTTCTTTATTATATATTTTCCCATTCCTGGGGTGAGAACGGTGCGTTCAATGTTCTCGCGGTATGATTGACATTGTTTCGTACATTTGTTAGGATAAGCCGTATTCTTGATATTACTTTGAAGAAACGCATGACGGCGGGAGGGCTGCATGGAGAATGTCTACGCTTTGGTCAAGCGTTTCTATTCGGCGCATGGACGTGCGAACATCTTTGTCCCGCGCGCGCTGATTGAGCGCTATCTGCGTGCAGCCGCATGGCGCGGGCGGAGCAATGAGGATCTCTGCACGGACTGGCACTGCATCGAGGATTTTCTTTTTGTTATTCAGCGCCGTGATGATTCGCTGGCGCGGCTGTTCATCCGTATTGATTACTTGGCGCTTTTCTTTCGCTATGCTGAGGCGCATCTCAATCGGCGTCCGCTGAAGCGCCATGTGGAGGATTATTTCGACCGAATGGACGCCTTTTTGACCTATCTCGATGAGACAGGCGACTATGACGTCGATCTCGGTGAACTGGATGCAGACCGCGAGATGTTCTATATCACGGGGCGCTTCCGTCTGCCGGACCGCGTCGAATGGGAGGAGATCGAGGGCCTTACGATCGAGGATGTCGAAGAGGATGAGCGCATCGAGATGGAGGAGCTGAACATCCAGCTCAATGATCTCCTGCACAAGATCGGCGAATATTTCCGCCGCTCGACGTATCAGCTCGATATTGGCCGTGCAGCGATGATCTACACGGGTGATCTTCGCGATATGAACGCATATGAGCACGCATCCGATGAGGAAAAGGAGACTTTTTGGCTGCGGTTTTGGGATTATTTCTTCTTTGACTACCATCTGATCGGCACGGATGAGACTCCCATCGCGCATTACAGTGAGCAGGAGAAGGAGAATCTCAGCTACGATGAGCGGGAGATCATCCTGGATCTGCTGGAGGCGCGCTTTGCGGTGCTTGCGGTGACGGAGGAGTACGAGGATCATGTTGTCTGCCACGACATCCTGCGCGATGAGGAGGTCATTCTGCCGCATCCGGATATCCTGGGATCGCTGAGCAAGAGCATTTTGTTCGGGCATATCTGCGACAATGGCATGATGATGCTCAACTATATTACGGCGATTCCTGCGAGCAAGCGCCTCCAGCAGCGCATCAGCGAGACGATCCGGCGGGAGTATGAGCTCTTTTGCATGCAAAAGGCCGATGCTTCGATGGATGATTTCCTCCTGCGCGAGGCAGCACTCGTGCGCCATACGATTCACCTGCTCGCCACGCTGGCACAGCTCAATGTACTGCCGCGGCGTGCACTGCCGGAGCGAATTCCGCACAGGGTTCATGAGAGCAGCTGTGCAGAGGAGTTGTCGCTGCTCAGTGTTGTCGCCGAGAAACTTGGATTCAGCCGCTATGCGCAGGAGCTGATGCGTGCATTGTTCCTCGACTACGCACATGTGGATCTCGTACGTGCGCAGACGGCAGAGTCGCTGACCGCAGTCATTTTCCTCTTTGCCGAGATCAATGCGATCGATCTTGCGCCCATTACGGAGCTCTATCATGTGTTCGGCTCGGACAGGAGGCATGTGCGCGCTGCACATGAGCACATTCGTGAGGCGCTCGGCTGCATTTCCTTCGATCCCCGTTACCTCGGGGAGGAGGGCTTTGTTACGATGCTTTACAGTGTTGTGAACGGTACGTTTAAGGTTTCATGATTCCCGTATGAAAAGAGGGGAGGAGATATTATGGAACAGGATCCGCGTCTGCGGCAGATGAGCCGCGAGGAGAACGCCGCCTATCGCGGCGTGACGCTGGATGAGAGCGGTGCAGAGCCGCAGGATGACGCCCGCGAGCAGAGCGGCGAAGCATACAGCGGAGGCCCGCGCACCTCTGTGCGCTATGTCCGTATCGGCGGAACAACATCACGGCCGTCCTTGCTGACAAGTCTCTTATGGTCGATTGTGCTGGCGGTGTTCCTTATATTCTTTTTCTTCGTCGCACTGCCTGCGATTGTCATAGTGATGGTCAGCGTTCTCGTGGTCGGCCTGATCGTAAGCATTATCGGACGCGAACGTATTATGTCGTGGATCATGCGGAGGCTCTATGGGAGATAGAAAGGGGATATGGGGATGAAGTCATGTGACAAATGCGGCGCATCCATTGAGGAAAATCGCCGCGGGGGCTTTACAAGAGTCTAATCCTATGCTATACTGCAAGAAATTCATTTAAGATCTTTGGAAAGAGTGGGTGAGAACCCACTCTTTCATTACGTATGAGAAGAGGGAGAGCATGAGCGCGAAGATCGAGGAGCGCGTCGAGGAGATTGCGCGCGGGCTGCTGGTGGATGCGCCGGAACTGGAGTTGGTGGATGTCGAGTATGTGCGCGAGCGCGACTGGTATCTGCGCATCTACATCGATAAGGAGGGCGGCATCGATATCGAGGACTGCCAGGGCCTCAGTGAGCGTCTGGAGGAGATGCTTGATCGCGAGGACTTCATTCCGGACGCGTATATCCTCGAGGTCTCGTCGCCCGGACTCGACCGCGTCCTGCGAAAGCCGCGCGACTTTGAACGCGAGCAGGGCAAGGCGGTCGATGTGACGCTCTATGCGCCCTTTGAGGGAAAGAAGCAGTGGACGGGTACGCTCGCGGGCTATGACGGAGAGATGCTGACACTGGATGACGGGATACGGATCCCGCTGGATCAGATCTCGCAAATACGCCTGCATATCGACTTTTAGGGAGGATTTGGGTCTTGGCAAGAAAAATCACAAGGGAGCAGAACGGCGGCAAGGAGTTCCTTCAGACGCTGAAAGAGCTCGCGTACGAGAAGGGCATCGATGAGGAACTTCTCTTTGAGACCATCGAGGCGGCGCTGATCTCGGCATACCGGCGCAACTTCGGCTCGGCGCAGAATGTCCGCATCGCTCTGTCGCGTGAGACGGGTGCGTTTCACGTCTTTGCCATTAAGACGGTCGTCGAGGAAGCGGAGAACGACATTACCGACATTTCTCTCGCTCAGGCGCGTGCCATCAACCCGGATTATGCCGTCGGCGACGTGATCGAGATCGAGATGACTCCCGCGAACTTTGGGCGCATTGCCGCACAGACGGCAAAGCAGGTCGTCATGCAGCGCCTGCGTGAGGCGGAGCGCGGTATCGTCTATGAGGAGTATATGAACCGCTCGGCGGATATCGTCACAGGAATTGTTCAGCGTGTCGAGGGGCGGAACGTATTCGTCGACATCGGGCGCGCTGAGGCAGTGCTCATGGCAACAGAACAGATGCCGACGGAGACCTATAACTACGGCGATACACTGCGTGCCTATATCATTGAGGTCAAGAGGACAAGCCGCGGCCCGCAGATCATGCTCTCGCGCACGCATCCGGGCCTGCTTAAAAAGCTCTTTGAGCTGCAGGTGCCGGAGATGCAGGAGGGTGTCGTTGAGATCAAGTCGATCGCGCGCGAAGCCGGAAGCCGCTCTAAGATTGCGGTCGCATCCTCGGAGGAGAGGGTCGATCCCATCGGCGCCTGCGTCGGGCCGCATTATATGCGTGTGCAGGCGGTGGTTGATGAGCTTGCAGGGGAGAAAATCGATATTGTGAAGTGGAGCGAGGACCCTGCGACCTATATCGCAAACTCGCTGAACCCGGCAAAGGTCATCTCAGTTGCCGTGAACGAGGCGGAGAAAGTCTCCCGCGTTATCGTCCCGGATTACCAACTTTCGCTTGCCATCGGCAAGGAGGGGCAGAATGCCCGCCTTGCAGCAAAGCTGACGGGGTGGAAGATCGATATCAAGAGTGAGTCGCAGGCACAGGAACTCGAGTCCGGATCGGAAGAAGAGGCAGATATGCCTGTCGCTCCCGCGCTCACGGCAGAGGAGGCATAAATGAAGCAGTCAGTACAGCCTGAGCGGCTGTGCGTCGGCTGTCGCCGCCTGCGTCCGAAAAGCGAGCTCATACGGATTGTGCGAAGCTCTGAAGGAGAAATCTCTATTGATCCGACGAGCAAGGGACCGGGGCGCGGCGCATATCTTTGCCGTTCTTTGGAATGCCTCCGGGAGGCGCGCAGGCACAATGGATTTTCATGGTCGCTTAAAGGCCGCGTTGATCCTGCTCTCTATGACAGAATTGAGGAGGCTCTGCGGGTGAGCGAGGAGGACGAATCATGAACGCGGAGATGGAAAAGCGCATCATGAATCTCCTCAGCATGGCGGCGCGCGCACGGCGCATCGTATCCGGCGCATTTACGGCTGAGGAGACGCTCAAGAAGAAGCGGGGAGCATATCTTCTTCTTGCGGCAGATGCGTCGGAAGAAACCAAGGAAAAATTTACCCGCATGGCGGCACAGATGAATGTGCCTGCAGCGGAGTTACTGACAATGCAGCAGCTGGGACGTTGTCTCGGGAAAGAGTACCGTGCGGTTGCTGTTCTGATAGATAGAGGATTTGCGGACAGGCTCAGTACCTATTTGCATGAAATACCGACGGGGGTGGATTGATGTCAGAATCGAAATACAGAATCACCGATTTGGCAAAGGAATTCAAGACAGATAAAGATACCATTATCGACATCTTGAAAAGCAAGAACTATAAGGTAAAGAATATGTTCAGCGCAGTCGGTGAAGAGGAGCGCGCCGCGGTCAAGGAGGAACTTGGCCGCATGGCGAAACCCGTGCGTAAGGAGTCTCTGCAGAGTAAAACCCCCGCTCCGAAGGCTGCCGACCGCACGGCAAAGAGGGAGAAACAGCCCACAGAGCGCCGGCTCACCGCTGAAAAGACACCGGCAGCATCGGAGAAGTCGGTGCTGCGTGCACGGACAAATGCGCCCGGCATCGTGATCGTGCGCCAGGCACCGGCAAAGACGCGCACGGAGACACAGGAGCACTCCTACTCATCCGGCACTGCCGGCAGCCGCAGTGCACGCCCGGCAGGACGCTCCGGAACGCGGCC
>NZ_GG749282.1:95014-140279 GCF_000160555.1 Centipeda noxia ATCC 43541 | reverse complement strand
CCGACCGCAGCCGCAGCAGCCGCGGCGGTGCGCGCCGCGACCGCGAGGAGCGTACGGATCTGCGTCAGACGGAGCGCGGACGCGGCGGCGCACGCAAAGGACGCAAGGGCCGCACAGCAGCGTCGGCACCGGTACAGAAGGCGGAGATTGCACGCCCGAAGCATATCAAACTGCCCGAGTCAATCGCCGTCAAGGATCTTGCGTCCAAGATGAGCTACACGGCATCAGATATCATCAAGAAGCTCATGCTCATGGGCGTTATGGCGAGCATCAACCAGGAGATCGATTACGATACGGCGGCCCTCGTCGCCGGAGAGTTCGGCGTGACAACGGAGGAACTGCCGCCGGATGTTGATCCGACGTTGATCCCGGAGGTCGAGGACGATCCGAAGTCGCTCAAAGATCGTCCGCCGGTCGTCACTGTCATGGGTCACGTCGACCACGGCAAGACCTCGCTGCTCGATGCCATCCGCAACACCTCCGTCAGTACGCATGAGGCGGGCGGAATCACCCAGCACATCGGCGCATATCAGGTCATCTGCCAAGGCAAGAAGATCGTCTTCCTCGATACGCCGGGTCATGAGGCGTTCACAGCGATGCGCGCACGCGGCGCGCAGATCACAGACGTTGCGATTCTCGTTGTTGCAGCGGACGACGGCGTTATGCCGCAGACCATTGAGGCGATCGACCATGCGAAATCGGCCCGGGTACCCATCATCATTGCGATCAATAAGATCGATAAGCCCGGAGCCAACCCCGAACGCGTCAAGCAGGAACTTATGGAGTACGGGCTGGTCGCTGAGGAATACGGCGGCGACACCATCATGGTGCCCGTTTCCGCAAAGCAGCGCACCGGCATTGATGACCTGCTCGAGAACATCCTGCTCGTCGCCGAGGTCGAGGAACTCAAAGCAAATCCAAACCGCGAAGCGCGCGGCGTCATCATCGAGGCGAAACTCGACAAGGGGCGCGGCTCCGTTGCAACCGTGCTCGTTCAGAGCGGTACGCTGCGTATCGGCGACTCCATTGTCGTCGGCACGGCATACGGCCATGTGCGCGCGATGATCAACGACCGCGGGGACAATGTCAAGAAGGCTGGCCCGTCGATGCCGGTTGAGATTCTCGGCCTGAACGATGTACCGGCGGCGGGCGACATTCTCGCCGCTGTCGACGAGAAGCAGGCACGCTCCATTGCTGAGGCCCGCCTCGGCAATCAGCGCCGTGATCTCATCAAGTCGAAGAGCGTCACGCTTGATGCTCTTTTCCAGCAGATCCAGCAGGGCGACATCAAAGACCTCAACATCGTCGTCAAGGCTGACGTGCAGGGTTCCGTCGAGGCTCTTAACTCCGCGCTCCTCGGGCTCAACAAGAACGACGAGGTACGCGTGAACATCGTGCATTCGGGCGTCGGTGCCGTCAGTGAGTCGGATATCATGCTCGCAACCGCGTCCAAGGCGATCGTCATCGCGTTCAACGTCCGTCCGGACGCGAACGCGCGCCGTCTTGCCGATACGGAGGACGTGGACATCCGTACCTATCGCGTCATTTATGATGCACTGAACGATGTGAAGGATGCGATGAGCGGCATGCTGCGGCCCAAATATAAGGAAGTCACTCAGGGGCGCGTTGAGATCCGCCAGGTTATGCGTTTCTCCAAGGCTCTTGTCGCGGGTTCCTATGTTCTCGAGGGCAAGATTCACAGCAACTCGAAGATCCGTATTCTGCGCGACAACGTCGAACTTTTCGACGGGGAGATCGACTCCCTGCGCCGCTTTAAGGACGAGGTGAAGGAAGTTGCCGCAGGCTATGAGTGCGGCATCTCCATCGTCGACTTCCGTGATTTTGCGGAAGGGGACATCATCGAGGCCTATACGATGGAGGAGATCGAGACCTCTATTGCCGAGGCGAATAAGGCGGCGGAGCAAAAGCGCGAAGCGCAGGCTGCCGCGGCCGCTGCGGCAGAAGCAGAAGCCGGCGAGACGGCGGAATAAATCATCTGAAATAGAGGTGCAGTTCTTTGCTTCCAACGGGGGCAGGGGGCTGTACTCTTTGTATAGCGTTGTTTATCAGTGATTCCTAGAGAGAGGAGGCGTGCCTTGGCAAAGGTTCGCGTTGAAAAGCTCCAGGAGCTTATGAAACAGGAAATCAGCGACATTATTTTCCATGAATTGAAAGACCCGCGGATCGGTTTCGTGACAGTGACGTCTGTCGCATGCACAGAGGATCTGCGCGAGGCGAAGATCTACGTCAGCGTCATGGGCGATGAAAAGAAGGCGCGCGATACGCTGAACGGGCTCAACAGCTCGCTTGGATTTGTGCGGCGCGAGATCGGCAAACGGATTCGTCTGCGCTTTACGCCGGAGATCAGCTTTGCGCTCGATACTTCTCTGAGTTACAGCGATCATATCCAGCGGCTGCTGAATGAGATTCATGAGGATCGTCCGGCGGGAGAAAAGGAGGAGGAAGGATGAAGATCTCACTTGATGAGGCGGCAAAGCTGCTCAAGGATGCGCAGACTATAATTCTCACCTCCCATATTCGGCCCGATGGTGATTCCGTCGGTTCGACGCTCGGCCTCATGCACTTCCTTCGTGCCCAGGGGAAGGATGCGCATGTGCTCATTGACGATGAGATCCCACGGATCTTCAACGTCCTTCCGGGCGTAGAGACGATTGCGCGGCCGGAAGAGGGCGTGCGTTATACTGCCGATCTGCTGGTCGTCTGCGATGTCGAACTGAAGCGTACGGGGGCAGTCGTGCCGTCCGTGGATGCGGTGCACGTGCTCAACATCGATCATCATGTAACGAATGATGAGGAAGCAGAGTTTCTCTATCTGAATTCGGATGATGCCGCCACATGCGAGATCATGCATGATCTTATTCTCCAGATGGGCGGCACGTTTACGCTGGATATTGCAACCTGCCTCTATACAGGTATAGCAACGGATACGGGGTTCTTCCGCTTTTCCAATACGACGCCGCATACGATGCGTGCGGCTGCGGATTTTTTGGAGATCGGCGTCAAGCAGAGCAAGATTGCGGTTGCTATGGAGATGAAGTCGTACGATGAAGTGATGGCACAGGTCAAGGCGATCCGCAATCTGGAAATGTTTTACGACGGGCGGGTTGCCGCGGTCTTTATCGACGAGGAGAAGGCTCGTGAGGTTACGACGACAGAGGGGCTGCTCGATAAACTCCGCGTGATTGAGGGAACGCAGGTCGTCTTCTTCATGAAATGGCTGGAGAAGGACACCTATCGCGTCAGCATGCGCTCGAAAGGGCCGAATGTCTCGCGCATTGCGCAGGGGCTCGGCGGCGGCGGACATATCCGCGCGGCCGGCTGCACGCTTTACGGCTCCTTTGATGAGGCGAAGCGGACGATTCTCACCGCGATTGGGGAGGAGCTGAACCGTTAGCTGTGGACGGATTCATCAATGTGCTGAAACCAACGGGGCTTTCGTCGCACGATGTCGTTGACATTGTGCGGCGTATTTTTAAGCAGAAGCGCGTGGGTCATGCGGGGACACTCGATCCTGCGGCGGCGGGCGTCCTGCCCGTTGCACTCGGACGGGCTGCGCGTCTCGTGGAGTACATGGAGGGGGCGGACAAGTCCTATCGTGCGGAGATTGCATTCGGCTATGCGACGGATACGGGAGATGTCTACGGTGATGTCATCGCATCCGCCGCGCACCCTGTCCTCCCTCCGGAGGAGGAGCTGCACGCCGTACTCCTGCGCTTTGTCGGGCAGATCAGGCAGACGCCGCCCGCGTATTCAGCGATCAAGATTGGCGGTCAGCGTGCCTATGACCTGGCACGGCAGGGGACAGAGGTGGAGATGAGGGCGCGCAGTGTTATGATTCATCGTCTGGAGCTCCTGTACGCCGATGCGGAGCGGCGGCGCATTCTCGTCGATGTGGACTGCGGAAAGGGGACGTACATTCGCTCCCTCTGCATGGATATCGGCGCAGCGATTGGTTTGCCCGCAACGATGAGCTTTCTCCTGCGCGTGCGTGTCGGCAGATTTTCCCTTGCGGACGCCCATACGCTCGAGGAGTTGGCGCAGGTGAGGGAAGCTGCGCTGCGGCCCTCTGACAGCGCGATTGATCTTCCCCGTTATGAACTCGACCCGCAGCGCATCAAGGCGTTTTACAGCGGGCTTTCGACGTCGGAGCGGCGCATGGAACTTGCCGCGGGATTCTATCGCGTGTATGCGGAGGGGATTTTTCTCGGCATCGGGCGCTATGACGCCGCAGAGCGGGAGATGTATCCTGCAAAGGCATTTCCTCCGGTATGAATATTGAGGGATGCTGTACGAAGCGAAAAGCTTTGTGCGGCATCCCTTTTGTTTTGAGAATGGCACGCTCTGTGCTATAATGGCAGGAATAACGAAGGAGGATTATGCACATGAAGATAGATGACGTGATACACGGGTTTCGCCGGATTCGCTCAGAGGAGGTTAAGGAGGCAGAGGGGACGGCGCATACGTTTGTTCACGAGAAGACGGGCGCACGTCTCTTCTTTTTGGAGACGGCAGATGACAACAAGGTCTTTTCAATCAGCTTCCGCACGCCGCCCGTGGATGATACAGGGGTGGCGCATATCGTGGAGCATTCCGTGCTCTGCGGCTCACGCAAGTACCCGCTGAAGGAGCCGTTCGTCGAACTCGTAAAGGGCTCGCTCAATACCTTCCTCAACGCGATGACGTTTCCGGACAAGACGATGTATCCCGTCGCCAGCCGCAACGCGCGCGACTTTCAGAATCTGATGGATGTCTATCTCGACGCCGTATTCTATCCGGCGATGCGCACGAATCCGCAGGTGCTCATGCAGGAGGGCTGGCACTACGAGCTGGACGATGCAGATGCGCCGCTTCGGTACAGCGGCGTTGTCTACAACGAGATGAAGGGAGCACTCTCCGCGCCCGACGATCTCCTTGGCAGCCGCATCATGGCCGCGCTCTATCCCGATACAACCTACGGCTATGAGTCGGGCGGCGATCCCGAAGCGATCCCCAATCTCACCCAGGAGATGTTCCTCGACTTCCATGCGCGGTATTATCACCCGTCAAACAGCTACATCTATCTCTACGGTGATCTTGACATTGAGGAGAAGCTCGCCTACCTCGACCGCGCGTATCTCTCGCATTTTGACCGGATTCCCGTGCCCTCGCGCATCGATCGCCAGCAGCCGTTTGCGGGGCTGATCAAAAAGGAACATTTCTATCCGATCGGAGCAGAGGAGCCACTCGAGGAGAATTCCTTCCTCTCGCTGAACTGGGTGATCGGCGATACGTCTGATATGAAGCGCATCATGGCGCTCCAGATTCTCGATCACGCGCTCCTGCGGATGCAGGGAGCGCCGCTCCGTCAGGCGCTCATCGATGCGGGACTTGGGCGCGATGTTGACTCCAACTTTGAGAGCGACATCCTCCAGCCGTTCTTCAGCATTGTTGTCAGCAAGTCGGAGATGTCGCGCGCGGATGAATTCGTACGCATTGTAAAGAATACGCTGACGCAGCTTGCGGACGGCGGCCTCGATCACACACTCGTACAGGCTTCGCTTAATACACTTGAGTTCCGTCTGCGCGAATCGGATTTCGGCACCTCGCCGAAGGGGCTTATCTACGGCATCCGCATGATGAAGACATGGCTGTACGACGGGGCACCTGCTAACTATCTGCGTTATGAGGATGTGCTGGCATCGCTCAAGGAGGGCCTTGCGGACGGCTATTTCGAACAGGTTATCCGTACATCCTTCCTCGAGAATCCGCATGAGGCGCTCGTGACGCTTGCACCGAGCCGGACACTTGGGCAGGAGCGCGAGGCTGCGCAGGCAAAGATCCTAGCAGAGAAGAAGGCGGCAATGAGCGCGGCGGAGATCGCGGAGGTCATGCGTTCCTGCGCGCAGCTCAAGGCGGCACAGGAGGAGCCGGATACGGAGGAGGCGCTTGCGTCCATCCCCATCCTCACGCGTGCGGATATCCGAAAGGATGCGGAGCAGCTGCCGCTCGAGATCCGTGATCTCGCAGGGACAAAGCTGCTCTATTCCGGCATCGAGACGAACGGCATTGTCTATCTGAACTTTTACTTCCCGATGGCTGCAGTTGCGCAGAAGGACCTGCCCTATGCCTATCTCCTTGCAGAGATCCTCGGCTCGGTCGATACGGCGCAGCACAGCTATGCGGAGCTTGCGAAGCTGCGCAGCCTCTATACGGGCGGCATCGGGGCGGACATCGTCGCCTATACACGCGCGGGTGAGCCGGACTCGCTCCTGCCGCGTTTTAAGCTGCGTGCAAAGGTGCTGAAGGAGAATCTGCCGCGTCTCTTTGATCTCCTCGCCGAGATGATCACCGAGAGCGATTTCTCCGGGGCAAAGCGCATCCGTGAGCTCATCGACGAGGAAAAGACGGGGATGGAACTCTCCCTGCAGCGTGCGGCAAACCAGGTTGTTGCCTCGCGCATTGCAGCGTATCTGACGGCATCGGGACGCTATGCCGAGACCGGCGGGCTGCCGTTCCATGAGTTCCTCGCGTCGTTCAAGAACGACTTTTCTGCGCGTCATGCGGAGATGCAGGAAGCGTTTGCCCGTATTCTGCCGCAGATATTCAATCGGAACGGTCTGATCGTGAGCGTCACAGCACCCGCGGCAGGCTATGATGAGATTGCTGCAGGTCTGGCGGATTTTCAGAAAAAACTTTCGGCAGAGAGCTTCCCAGCGGCGCCGTATACATGGGAGATCACCGCGCGCAACGAAGGACTCACGACGCAGAGCCGCGTGCAGTATGTGGCGAAGGGCGCGAACTTCATCAAGCTCGGCTACAACTATACAGGCGTCCTGCGGGTGCTTGAGACACTGCTCCGCTATGATTACTTCTGGACACGCATCCGCGTGCAGGGCGGCGCCTATGGCGCAATGACGCAGTTCAACCGCAACGGCTTCATGATATTCTCCTCCTACCGCGATCCAAATCTCGCGGAGACATTTGCCGTGCTCAATGAGACGGCGGACTATGTGCGGACGTTCGATGTGTCGGACCGCGAGATGGACAAGTTCATCATCGGCACGATGAGCGGCGTGGATACGCCGATGACCCCGCAGATGAAGGGAGATACCGCGGCGACGTTCTACCTGCGCGGCATCACATGGGAGGATCGCCAGCGTGCACGCGAGGAGATCCTTGCAGCGCGTCAGGAGGATGTCCGTGCGCTTGCTCCGCTCGTCGAGGCTGCTATGCGTGCCGACGTGCGCTGCGTACTCGGCGGCGAGGAAAAAATTCGGGCGAATGCCGCGCTCTTTGGAGAGGTGCGCCCCGCACTTCGTACCTGACACGCATCCGATAAAAATTTTGACTTTTCATGTCGTGCGTGGGATAATAGGAACAGATGAATTTGAAGGGGGAGCTTGCCATGAAAAAGCTTGTTTTCCGTGGCGCAGGCGTTGCTGTCATTACGCCGTTTACCGAAACAGGAATCAATTATCCGGAACTTGGACACATCATTGAGGACCAGATTGCGGGCGGGACCGATGCCATCATTATCACGGGCACAACGGGAGAGTCTGCGACGATGACGGATGCGGAGCACCGCGGGGCGATTCGCTTTGCTGTGGAGCAGGTAAAGGGGCGTATTCCCGTGGTTGCGGGCACAGGCTCGAATGAGACCTCCTATGCGATTGAACTCTCGAAGTATGCGGAGGAGGTCGGGGCAGATGCGCTTCTCCTTGTCACGCCGTATTACAACAAATGTACGCAGAACGGTCTCATTGCGCACTATAGAGCAATTGCGGACAGCGTCAATATCCCCTCGATCCTCTATAATGTCCCCTCGCGCACGGGCGTCAACATCAAGACGGAGACCTATGTGCAGCTTGCAAAGCATCCGCGCATCGTCGCGGTCAAGGAGGCGAGCGGCGATCTCTCGGCGATCCTGCGCCTGCGTGCGGCTGTCGGCGATGAGCTCGCGGTCTACTCGGGCAACGATGATCAGATCGTGCCCATCCTCTCGCTCGGCGGGCAGGGCGTGATCTCTGTGCTCTCAAATATCGCGCCGCAGCTCACACATGATATCTGCCGGAACTATTTCGATGGCAATGCCGCAGAGGCAGCGCGCCTGCAGATCGCATGCACCGATCTCGTCGATGCGCTCTTTTGCGAGGTGAATCCGATCCCGGTCAAGACGGCGATGCGCCGTCTCGGCTATGATGCGGGCCCTTTGCGCATGCCGCTCTCCGAGATGGAGCCTGCGAATGCGGCGAAGCTGGATGCAGCTCTGCGTGCGCACAATCTTATCTGAATAAAACATTTGACAGACGCCCTCATTTCATGTAAAATGTGCAAAACATATGAAATGGGGGTTGTTTAGTATGAATTTGAAAAGATGCCTTTTGGGGCTGACTATTTTTGCCGTTGCAGTGTTCGGTCTTGCGGGCTGCGGTACAGGGGAGAAGACAGCATCAAATGTTTGGCGCGTCGGAACGGATGCAAGTTATGCGCCGTTTGGGTTTCAGGATGAGAAGTCGCATGAGTATGTCGGCTTCGACATCGACATCATCCGCGCGATTGCAGAGACGCAGGGGCATGAGGTTGCAATCAAGAACCTCAATTTTGACGGGCTGATTCCTGCGCTTCAGACGGGGGATCTCGATATTGCCATCTCGGATATGACAATCAATGAGGAGCGAGCCAAGACCGTGGATTTCACGGATTCTTACTACAAGGCGGGGCTGAGTATGGTCGTCCGCGCGGATGAGACGCGCATCAACAGCTTTGATGATTTGGAGGGGCTGCGTATCGGCGTGACGATCGGTTCGACGGGCGCAGAGGCTGCACGCGGCATTCCAAATGCCGATCTGCACGAGTTCAGCACGATCTCAGATGCCTTTCTCGATCTCTACAACGGCGGTGTTGATGCCGTTGTGAATGATACGCCTGTCGATGAGTACTATGTCGAGAACAAAGGCAAGGGCATTGCAAAGGTTGTGCCTGCGCAGATCAACCAGGAGGACCTCGGCATTGCAGTCAAGAAGGGCAATGCGGAACTGCTCGGCCAGCTCAATGCAGGGCTGAAGACGATCAAGGAGAATGGAAAATACGCGGAGATCTACCGCAAGTGGTTCGGAAAGGAGCCGCCGGCGAAATGACCGCAGTGGGACAAAAGGCATATGGAGGAGGGACCGGATTGAACGTCATTGAAGAGCGTCTTGCCGTGCAGGACGTGATTGTGCTCGACGGTGCGTTTGCGACGGAACTCGAGGCGCGTGGTTTTTCGGTGAATGATGCTCTCTGGTCGGCGAAGGCTCTCTTTGAGCGGCCCGATCTTGTGCGCGAGGTTCACCTGGACTATCTGCGCGCCGGTGCCGATGTGGTGACGAGTGCAAGTTATCAGGCGACCGTGGAGGGGTTTCAAAAACGCGGGTTCAGCGCAGAGGAAGCCGCGGCACTCCTGCAGACGTCCGTGCACCTGGCACAGGAGGCACGCGATTTGTATCTTGCGGAACACGGGGCAGGCGGAAGTGCACCGCTCGTGGCGGCATCGGTCGGCCCGTACGGGGCATATCTTGCTGACGGCTCCGAGTATCGGGGAAACTACGGCATCGACGAGGATGCGCTGACCGCATTTCATGCGGAGCGTCTCGCGATTCTTGCTGCAGCGCACCCCGACCTGCTCGCCTGCGAGACCCTGCCGTGTCTTGTCGAGGCACGCGCTGTTGTGCGTGCGCTGCGTGAAAAGGAGATTTGCATCCCTGCGTGGTTTTCGTTCTCCTGCCGCGATGCGGCACACATCAGCGACGGCACACCGATTGCGGTGTGTGCGCGCTGGCTGGACAGCGTTCCGGAGGCTGCGGCGGTCGGACTGAACTGCACTGCGCCGCAGCATGTTGAGGAACTCATCCGCGCAATCCGTCGGGAGACGGAGAAGCCGATTGTCATCTACCCGAACTCCGGGGAGAGTTACGACGCATCGGATAAGACGTGGCACGGCGCAGCAGAGAATTTTGCTGCGGCAGCCCGCCGCTGGCGTGCTGCGGGTGCACGCATCATCGGCGGATGCTGCCGGACGGGGCCGCGGGATATTGCCGCGATTGCGGTATGGGCCAAGGAAAAAGCAGAGTGAGGTAGTAAATATGGCGGATGCACAGACAGAGATTGACCTCGCGCGTGCAGAGCACGCAATGCGCGAGTTTCTGGCGGCGGTCGGGCTCGATCTCACGGCGCAGGGCATGAAGGATACTCCCGCGCGTGCCGCGGAACTCTATGCGGAACTCTTTTCAGGGCTGCGCTCTGATCCGCAGAAACTCTGGACGAATGCAATGACGGAGGAGACGGACGGGCTCGTTGCCGTGCGTACGATTCCGTTCCATTCGGTATGCGAGCATCATCTGCTTCCCTTTTTCGGCACGGCACATATTGTCTATCGCCCGCACGCAGGACGCGTGGCGGGCTTTGGCATTTTCACGCAGCTGGTCGATCTCATGGCGCGCCGCCCGCAGCTGCAGGAGCGCCTGACGGAGGACATTGCGCGCGAGATTGAACGGGGGCTTGGTGCGGAGGGCGTGCTCGTTGTGCTCGATGCGCGCCAGCTTTGCATGACGATGCGCGGGGAACGCGCGCACGGCACACGGACAACGACCTCAGCATGCCGGGGCATTTTCCGTGAAGATAAGGCAAAGGAACTTCAGGCATGGCAGATGTTAGGAGAATGGGACAGTGCAGAGAACATATCGATTCCGTGACGGCAAGGAACTGGCGATCGGCGGGCGGACGCTCGTCATGGGCATTCTGAATGTGACGCCGGACTCGTTTTCGGACGGCGGGAAGTGGAACACGCGAGACCGTGCCCTTCGCCATATGGAGGAGATGGTGCGTGACGGCGCCGACATCATCGACGTCGGTGCGGAGTCCAGCCGTCCCGGATTCGTTCCGATGGGCGCACGCGAGGAGATCGAACGGCTCATGCCCTTTCTTGAGAGTGTGCTGGCGGAGTGTCCCGTACCGGTTTCTGTCGATACGTTCAAGGCGGAGACGGCGCGTGCGGCTCTCTATGCGGGTGCGCATCTGCTGAATGATATCTGGGGCCTGCAGTATGCGGAGGAGCCGGGAGAGATGGCGCGCGCGGCGGCAGAGGCGGATGTGCCCGTTGTTGTGATGCACAACCAGAACGGGACGGCATACAGCGAGGATATCATCGCATCGATGCGGGAGTTCTTTGTGCGTTCGCTTGTACTTGCCGATGAGGCCGGGCTTGCACGGGAGAACATCATCCTCGATCCCGGGATCGGTTTCGGCAAGACAGTGGAGCAGAATATGCATGTCCTTCGGCGGATGGATGAGCTGATCTCCTTTGACGGCACGGAATATCCCATCCTCCTTGGGGCAAGCCGCAAGAGCTTTATCGGCGCGGCGCTTGATCTTCCGGTCGAGGAACGCATGGAGGCGACGGGGGCAGCATGCATCCTGGGCATCACGCGCGGAGCCTCCATTGTGCGCGTGCACGATGTGAAGCCGATTGCACGCATGTGCCGCATGACGGACGCGATATTGGGAGCATGATATGGACAAGATTTTTCTGTGCGGCATGACCTTTGCGGCAGCGCACGGCGTGCTGCCGCACGAGAAGGAGATGCGCCAGCGCTTCGTCGTGGATGCGGAGCTGCTGCTCGATCTGCACGCAGCAGGACTGCACGATGATGTTGCAGAAACAGTGAACTATGCCGAGGTCTATGAAATTGTGCGCAGGACGATTGAGGGCGCACCGAAGAATCTGATTGAGTCACTTGCCGAGGACATTGCAGAGCAGGTGCTGAGTACTTTTTCGATGATTCGGGGTGCCAGCATCACCGTTCATAAACCGGAGGCACCGATTCCGGGCATCTTCTCGGATGTCGGCGTATGCATCACGCGGGAGCGGAAAGCGCCGTGAAACAGACGGCATACATCGGCCTTGGGGCAAATCTCGGCGCGCGCGGAGAGACAATGCGTGCGGCGCTGCGGGCTCTGGCAGAGCTTTCATTCGTTCAAATCGACTGCGTATCTTCATTTTATGAAACACCGCCATGGGGAAAGATCGATCAGCCGCCTTTTCTCAATGCTGCAGCGTGTGTTTCCTTTGCCGGTGCGCCGCACTCCCTGATCGGGGAGATGCAGCGCATCGAGCGGGAGCTCGGCCGCGTGCGGCGCGAACACTGGGGGGCGCGGACGATCGATCTCGACCTCCTGTACGTTGATGGAGTGACGACCTCGGACGATGTGCTGACCTTGCCGCATCCCTATCTGACGGAGCGCGCGTTCGTGCTTGTCCCGCTCGCGGAGATTGCGCCTGATCTGACCGTGCGCGGGAGGGCGGTATTTGCATGGCTGCAGCATGCGGATGCGTCAGGTATTGTGCGTGCGCCGGAGCTCTCTGTGCCGTATCCGCTGAACCTCATCGCCGCCTGTGACGCGGCGGGCGGAATCGGGCGCGGCGGTCAGCTGCTCGTCCGCTGCCCCGAGGACATGGCGTATTTCCGCAGACAGACGATGGGCGGAATCGTTGTCATGGGGCGGAGGACAATGGAGAGCCTGCCGGAGCAGCGGCCGCTCGAGGGACGGGAGAATATTGTTCTGTCGCGAACGCTTGAACGGGCAGACGGATTTCATGTTGTGCAGGAGATTTCGGAACTATGGACGCTGCTCGGGCGCCTCGCATTTGACGAACCTCGTCCGATCTTTGTCATCGGCGGCGAGGAATGCTATCGCCTCCTTCTGCCATATGTCTGGCGTGCTCATGTGACACGACTGCCCGGCAGATATGAGGCAGACGTTTTTTTTCCGCCGCTTGACGGCTTTATTTGCACAGAGAAACGCGCCGGAGAAAACTGTATTTTTGAAATTTACGAGAGAGTTTAATATGGCAAAGGCAATTTTTAAAAATGACTGGCAGGAACTCCTTGCAGATGAGATGGCGCAGCCGTACTATCGGGAACTGCGCCAATTCCTCATCGTAGAGTACCGCACAAAGCGCATCTATCCGGATATGTTTGCGATCTTTAACGCACTGCACTACACAAGTTTTGCGGATACGAAGGTCGTCATCCTCGGACAGGATCCGTATCACGGCGACGGGCAGGCGCACGGGCTCTCGTTCTCCGTGCAGGTCGGCGTCGAGCCGCCGCCGTCTCTGCTGAATATCTATCGGGAACTGCAGGACGATCTCGGGATCGCGCCGCCGGGGCACGGCTGCCTCATCCCCTGGGCGCAGCAAGGCGTGCTGCTCCTCAACACCGTGCTTACCGTGCGCGCCCATGCGGCAGCCTCTCATCAGGGACATGGCTGGGAGCGGTTCACCGATCATATCATTCAGCTGCTCGGCGCACGCGAGCGGCCGCTTGCCTTTATCCTTTGGGGCAGTCCTGCGCGGCGCAAGCGCAGCCTCATCACGAATCCGCGTCACCTCATTGTCGAATCGCCGCATCCGAGCCCGCTCTCGGCGCATCGCGGTTTCTTCGGCAGCCGGCCATTCTCGCGTGTCAATTCCTTTCTCACGGCGGCAGGTGAGACGCCAATCGAGTGGCAGCTGCCGCCGGAGAGCGAGATCGAAGCGTAGTATTGAGACTCTCGGAGAGGAGAAACATCATGAAACTATCATCCCTGCGCAGCATCTGTGCCCTCGGACTGCTCGCCTGTCTCGGCGGCTGCGGCACGCCTGCCGCGACATCGGCGGAGATGCCGCATGAGATCGTACAGAAGAACGTGCCGACAGACGGGCAGAAGGAGATCTATCTTGCGGGCGGCTGCTTTTGGGGGACAGAGCTTTATGTGAGCCTCGTAAACGGCGTTGTTTCGGCAGAGAGCGGCTATGCAAACGGCCGCACATCGCATCCCTCATACCGTGAGGTGTGCAGCGGGAGCGGTCATGCAGAGACGGTGCACATTGTCTACGATCCGCGCATTGTAGATCTTGACAGCCTTCTGACCGCTTTTTATGACTCCATTGATCCGACGGCGAAGGACCGGCAGGGCAACGACATCGGAGCTCAGTACCGCTCCGGCATTTACTATGCGGCGCATGCGGACGGCAGTGAAAATCCGGATGCGGCAGTGATCCGCGCATCGCTGGATGCCCTTCAAAAACAAATCGGCAAGCCTCTTGCGATCGAGACGGGGCCGATTGTGAACTTCTACCGTGCGGAGGAGGAGCATCAGGAGTATCTTGAGAAGAACCCGAACGGTTACTGCCACATCTCGCCTGCCCTCATCGGGCAGATGCGGGAGAGGCGCGCAGCCGCACAGAATGCTGCACCGCAGGCGAAACACAGCTTTGTGAAACCCTCTGATGCTGAACTCAAGGCGCGGCTGACTGAGATGCAGTACGCTGTCACCCAGGAGAAAGCGACCGAACGCCCCTTCCTCAACGAGTATGACCATGAATTTCGTGAGGGCATCTACTGCGATATTACCACGGGGGAGCCGCTCTTCATCTCTGCGGACAAGTATGACTCCGGCTGCGGGTGGCCGGCATTCTCACGGCCGATCGACGATGCACTGATCGCAGAGCATGAAGACCGTTCCTATGGCATGGTTCGTACGGAGGTTACTGCGGCGGGCAGTGGTGCGCATCTCGGGCACGTCTTTGATGACGGCCCTACAGAGACCGGCGGCCTGCGCTACTGCATCAACAGCGCGTCCCTGCGGTTCATTCCGAAGGAGGACATGGAGAAAGAGGGCTATGGAGACTATCTCTATTTGCTGGAAAAATAAACCCGGAAAATCCCAGCGTATTGAGATAATTCGTAAAATATCTCTTTGTCATATTGACAAGTACTTCTTCCAATGTTATCTTTATCAAAGTCTTTTGTGAAAACTTTATAGCAATTGGATCAGGTGTTGCAGGGACTCTGCGCGGTCTCTGCATACTTAATAGAAAATCCGGTGAAAGGATCATGAACAGCAATGGGATGCTGTGATGCCTGCGAAGCCGGAGCGGTCCCGCCACTGTAACAGTGAGCAAGTCTGCACGAGAATGCCGCGTGCATTTTCGAGAATGTCACTGAGGTTATCCTTGGGAAGGCGCAGACGTGCGATGAACTGGAGCCAGGAGAACTGCCTGATTGACAATCGCCGTTTGACCTGCGAGTGATGGGGATGGAGATTTGCGTGCGGTTTATTTATCATGCTGCCGCTGAGATCCTTTGATGCATACAAGCCCTTTTCTGTATTGGCAGGAAAGGGCTTTTTAATTCGTTTGGGGAAGTTTTCAACAATGAGTGCACATAGAGAGAGTTCTGTGGCAGAAAGGTGACAAAGGAGTATGACAAGAGAGAAGAAGCGGACGCTGGCAATACTTGCAGCTTTTGCCGGAGCGAGTCTTGCGGGGACAGGATATGCCGCGGAGCAGGCGACGGCGGATCAGGTCGAGGTGCATGATTTGAATGAGACCGTTGTGACGGCGCAGCGCCGTGAGAAGCGGGATATCGATACGCCTGCGACGATGACGATCATCACGGCGAAGGAGATTGAGAAGGCGGGCTACCGCAACGTATTCGAAGCCATCGATCAGCAGATCGGTTCAACGAGCACATCTTATGGTGAGGCGGGGCAGGATTTCGGCTTTGCCGCGGGGCGCATTGTTATGCGCGGCTTTGACCGCGGTACGCTCGTCATGGTAAACGGCGTGCCGATGAATCTCAAGAACTATCCGAGCACGGAAGGGATTCCTGCGTCGATGGTAGAGCGCATCGAGATCGTCAAAGGTGCGTCATCGACCCTCTACGGTGCAAACGCAATGGGCGGCGTCGTTAATATTATCTTGAAAAAACCGACGGCAGGGGAGTCGGAATTTAAGCTCAGTCAGACACTGGGCAATTACTTTAAGAAAAGCAATGCGACTTATGTCGGAGATCGTGTCGTCGTTGATGTGAGCCGCGAATGGTCGAAGGATATGCCGCACTCCAATGGATTCGGCATAGATAAGATCTCGTGGGTTGACTGGTGGGTCGGCAAAGGAAAGAAAAATCGTGTCGGCATTATGGCGCAGCTTACGGATGACGTTTCGCTGAACTATAATTATATGGACGCGGATATCACGCGCGGCGGCACTCGCTATGACAAGAATGCTGCGGGGACGGCGCTTGTCCCCGAGGGAACCAAATACAATTATCGTCATAACGACTATCGCCACACGGCAAGCCTCATCTATCAGGGAAAGGAGAATGGGATTCGCGCGCTTCTCGGCTATACCTACCGCAAGGTATGGGGGTACGATTTCATTGCAAACCGTCCATTGGCATCCAATGCAACAATGGACGGAGAGATATTTGATATCCAAAAGAACTGGAGAATTCATGAAGACTCTCTTGTCTTCGGATATTCCTACAAGCGTGAGGCGATTGACACGCCTGCAAGACGGCGTTCTGCCGTGCGTACGGGAAATTCTCTTTATGCTTCTTACAGCAAGCAATTTACACCGAAGTTCAACGTTACGCTTGGCCTGCGCGGTGAGTTCATCAATGACCCTGTAAAGGATCAAAATGTCTTTATGCCGCAGTTCCAGACAAACTATCAATTCGACCGGAATACGGCGTGGTATATCAATATCGGCAAGGCATTCCAGATGCCGACCGTGGATGACAGCTTCAGCTATACGAGGTATAATCCCGCAGGCTTGAAGCCTGAGGAAGGGTGGACTTATGAAACGGGACTCAAAATGCATCGCGGAAACGACACGTGGAAGGCTGCTGTCTACTATATGAATATGAAGAATAAAATCGGCTGGGCAAGAGATTCCGCAACACAGGAAAATTATCCCGTGAACAAGGGGAATTTTAAAAATACAGGTGTCGAAGTCGAATATACAAAACGCTTCAATAATGTATGGCGCTTGACTCTTGGCGGTTCTGTATCCAACCCCGAAGTACAGGATCCGTCAACACGAGCGAAAAAATGGGTGCAGGATGCCGGCCGCCTCGAAGGCCTTGTCCGCCTCGACTATCAGATGGCAAAATGGCAGGGCAATCTGAATCTGAAATATCTCGGTGATCGTGAATATGTTGCACAACGATTTGGAGCAGCACAGGATGTGCCCGATAAAATTCAGCTCAATATGAACGTGATCTACACGGCGGGCAAAGACGATGTGGTCTCACTCGGCATCTACAATCTGCTGAACCGTGAGAACTACTCCAACCGTTACGGCAACCTCGATCTCGGGCGCAACTTCCGCCTGACCTATACGCATGCGTTCTAATGTACAGCTCTGCACGCTTTTGCTGCTCCTCCTTGCAGCCGGTATTCTCCCCGGCTGTGCGGGGGAGCAGCAGAATGCGGCAGAGCCATCTGTGTTTTATCGCGGAACGGATGATACGGGGGTGGAGGTCGTCCTGCGGGAAAAGCCGCAGCGTGTCGTCTCGCTTGGCCTCGCAACAGATGAGATCCTTCTCGCCATTGCGCCGCCCGAGCAGATTGCAGCGCTCACTGCATACGCGGATGATCCTGGACTCTCCTCCATGACGGAGGCGGCGAAGGCTGTCCCGGTAAAACTAAAGGACCGGAGCCCAGAGCGTGTGCTTGCACTGCATCCGGATCTCGTTTTTACCACGGACGGAGTGCCGAAGGAACTCGTGGAGAGTCTGCGCGACCTCGGGCTGACGGTCTATGCTTCACGAACGCCAAAGCGCATCGAGGGAATTTTTACCCGCATCGAGGAGATCGGCAGGCTGATCGGGCAGGAGGAGAACGCTGCGGCCCTCATTGCCGAAAAGCGTGCCCGTCTCGCTGATGTCGAGCGTCGCGTTGGGGACATCCCTGAGGCGGAGCGGCCGATCATTGTCGCGTTTGCGTTCAGCGGCGTATTCGGGCAGAAGGACGGCCTCTTTGACGATATGTGCCGCCATGCGTCTCTGCGCAACGGCGCCGCGATCGTCGGACTGACGGCGGATACGCCCGTCTCGATGGAGCAGATTGTTGCGCTCGATCCGGATGTATTCCTCCTACCGACATGGAGTGCGGAGGGGGAAAAGACGGAGGACTTTCGCCAAAAGCTCCGCAATGATCCTCTGTTCATGCATGTTAAGGCGGTGCGGGAGAATCATCTCTACACCGTGCCCGATACCTATCGTTACAGCGCAGGGCAGAACGCGATTGAGTGCGTCTATGAACTCGCACGTGCGGTCTACCCCGAGCGCTTTGCAGATGTGAAGTAAAGGAGACTGTGATGCTGCTGCGGATGTTGGTGCTGAGTCTCACGGGAGACTGCAATCTTGCGTGCCGCTACTGCTATGCATCCGGTCAAGACCGCAGAACGATGACGTGGGAGACAGCACGCCGTGCGATTGACCTCGCAGCGAAGGGCGGAGCTCCGTTCATCCTCCAGTTCTCGGGCGGCGAGCCGCTGCTGGCTCTTCCTCTGCTGCGCCGGACTGCAGACTATATCCGCACCAATCGGATACGGGCGCGCATGGATCTCCAGACGAATGGGACACTGATTACGGATGAGGCGGCAGACTTCCTGCACGGTGCGGGCATCGGCATCGGCGTCAGCCTCGACGGCAGGCCCTCTGTTCACGATGCGCTCCGCTGCTATCCCGATGGGCGCGGCACTTCGCCCGACGTGATCACCGGGATTCGGCGTCTCGCACAGCGCGGCATTGAGATCGGTCTGACCTGTGTTGTTACGGCGGAAAATGTCGGGGAACTCCCCGGCATCATAGAGATGGCATACTATCTCGGCAATGTGCGCCGCGTGGGCTTTGACCTCCTGCGCGGACAGGGGCGCGGCACGGCTGTTGCCCCTGCACGGCCGGAGGATATTGCACATGCGATGGCGCGTGTCTTTGATCTTTGCAGGAAACTTGAACGACTGACCGGGCAGCACATTGCCGTCGCACAGGCGGAGCAGGCTGCATGTCTTGCGCATCGCACGGATGACGGATTCTCTCACTGTCATGCGATGAACGGAGCCGGGGTTCATGTGGATGCCGCGGGGCGGATCTATGCCTGCTCTTCCTTTGTCGGCGATGCGCGCTTTCTGCTCGGCGACGTGGAGCATGGCATTGATGCCCGGCGGCAGGAAGAGACCGCGCATGAGATGCAGAGCAGCATGGAATTCTGCCGGACATGTCGGGATTTTACATCGTGCGGCGGAGCCTGCTGGGCGCGCTGCATGGGCAGCGACGCCTTATGTGCTGCAGAATGTGCACTGAAGCGCGCAGCAATGCAGACGGTGCATGCCTCGGATATTCATACATACGAAGGGATACCTACATGAAAACAAAAGCGGTTTATCCGTTTACAGCCATTGTCGGACAGGAGGAGATGAAGAAGGCGCTCCTTCTCAGCGTTGTCATGCCGTCGCTTGGCGGTGTGCTGATCAAGGGCGAGAAAGGGACGGCGAAATCCACTGCTGTTCGTGCTACTGCAGCACTCCTGCCGAATTTGCGGGCGGTGACCGGCTGTGCCTGTCACTGTGATCCGTCGCTGCCGGATCTCTACTGTGATGCCTGCCGTGCAAGGCGGGGATTCGGAGAAGAGCTCACGGCAGAGGAAGTTCCGATGCGTGTGGTGGAACTGCCCGTCAGTGCGACGGAGGACCGCGTGGTTGGAACACTCGACATGGAGGCAGCGATTCAGCACGGGCGCAAGGAATTCGAGCCAGGCATTTTGGCGGCGGCGAACCGCAACATCCTCTATGTAGATGAGATCAATCTGCTCGAGGATCATATCGTCGACATTCTGCTCGACTCTGCGGCAATGGGTGTCAATACTGTGGAGCGTGAGGGCATCTCCTATGCCCATCCGGCGCGCTTCGTTCTCGTTGGGACGATGAATCCGGAGGAGGGGGACATCCGCCCGCAGCTCCTCGATCGTTTTGCGCTCTCCGTGACCGTTGCAGGCGAATGTGAAGCCGAGACGCGCGTTGAGGTGATTCGCCGCAGGATTGCCTATGAGCGCGATCCCGATGCCTTTGCTGAGGCCTATGCAGGAGCCCAGCAGGAACTGCGTGAACAGATCACTGCGGCGCGTGCGCGTGTCCCCCATGTAGAGGTGCCGGATGAAATCCTCGGCTATGCAGCTCAGATCTCGCTGACGCTCGGCGTCGACGGACACCGTGCGGATATTACGCTGATCAAGGCAGGCATTGCCCATGCAGCACTTGCAGGACGCATGGCGGTGACGGCAGAGGACCTGCAGCGCGTCAGCCGCCTCGTTCTCGCACACCGTATGCGCCGCCGTCCTTTCGAGGAGGGGGCGGTCGACTGGAGTGCGGTGGATGCGATCTTGGGAGAAAGTGCATAAATAGCTTTTCGGAGGAAAAAACTTGGATACTCCGCGTTATCCGCTGACTGCCGTTGTCGGGCAGGAGCACGCACGGCGCGCACTTTCGATTGCGCTCATCAACCCGCGTGCGGGAGGCCTCTTGATCTCCGGCACGCGGGGCACGGCAAAATCCGTTCTCGTCCGTGCGGCAGCACCGTTTACACCAGCCGGAAAAATTACGGAACTGCCGCTTGGAGCGTCGGAGGATATGATCTTCGGCACAATCGACATGGAGACGGCCCTGCAAAAAGGCGAGCGGCGCCTGCGGCACGGCCTGCTGCACCGTGCACGCAATACATTTCTCTATATGGACGAGGCCAACCTCCTGCGTGAGGATATTCTGTCCACGGTCCTGAAATGTGCGGGAGATGGTTCTTTTCGCCTCGAACGGGACGGGCTGTCGTTCATCGAGGAGGTTTCCTATACGCCTGTCGGTACGATGGATCCTGCAGAGGGTACGCTTCGCCCCGCTCTGCTGGATTCTTTCGGTATGTTTGTGACGATGGAGGAGGAGGGGGATGCGGCGCAGCGGAGCGAGATCGCCGCACGTGTACTCGCATACGAGCGCGATCCGGCATCCTTTCGTGCTTCCTATGCTGCACAGGAGGAGGCATTCGGAGCGATGATCAGCCGTGCCCGCGCATTGCTGCCGCGCGTAGAGGTCCCGTCTGCCATTCTCCGCTTTGCGGCAGCCTGTGCTGCGCGCGCATGTTGTGTCGGCAACCATGCGGAGATTTATCTCATCGAGGCGGCGTGTGCGACTGCAGCGCTCGCAGGAAGATCGTTCGTCATGCCTGCGGATGTGGAGGAAGCTGCGGAGTTCGTGCTCGTGCATCGGATGAGCCGCCCGCAGGAGGAACAGCAGCCGCCGCCCGATGCTGGGAATGCCCCGGAGCAGGGCGGGAATGACATGCCGGATGAGCCGCAGGAAGCACCTCCTCCGCAGGATGACGGAGGAGCGGAGAGTCCTCATGGAGCCTCGTCGGAGAACGAATCCCAGAATGCGCCTCAGGACGGGGCGGACGATCCGTCCCCGCCGGAGGAGGCGCATGCGGATGAAGACGATCGTGTCGCAGCCCCGCTTGAGAACGTCATGGCGCGGCTCTCGCTCCTCTCCATGACGATGCGTGCCCAGGGCAGAAAGAGCGGAAAGCGCGACATCGTTCAGACGCATACGGCGGACGGCCGCTGCCTGCGCACGGAACTGCCGCATTCAGGTGCCCGTCTCGATCTCGCACTCTCTGCTACGCTGCGTGCGGCAGCCCCGTATCAGCGCGCGCGTCAGGGGACGCAGACGGTTGTGATCCGTCCTGAGGATGTGCGCGTTTGGGTGCGTGCGAAACGCTCAGCGGCAAATATCCTTTTTCTCGTCGATGCGAGCGGTTCGATGGGTGCACGCGAGCGCATGAGGATGGTGAAGGGAGCAATCCTTGCCCTCCTGCAGGAGGCATATCAAAAGCGCGACCGTGTGGGGCTGATTGCCTTTCGGCGGGATCGTGCGGAGACGCTCCTGCCGATGACGCGCAGTGTGGAGCTGGCGGAAAAGCAGCTGCGCGACCTGCCGACGGGCGGACGGACGCCGCTTGCCGAGGGCCTCGCCTGCGCTCTGCAAACGCTGCGTGAACTGGAACGCAGAGGCAGTGAGAAAACGGTGCTTGTCCTGATTACGGACGGGCGAACGAATACGGCGCGGGACGGAGATGGCGGCGTACAGCGTGCCCTGCGTGCAGCAGAAGAGATCGCAGGCACGCAGGCGCTCACGCTTGTTCTTGATACGGAGCGGGGGGTGCCGCGGGTTGGAGCTGCACCGGAGATCGCCCGCCGTATGGAGGCGCGTTATTATACGTTGGAACAGCTCTCAGCTGAGGGGGTGCTCGAGATTGTCCGCGCATCCCGCAGCATGCAGATGTGATTGCACAGGAGGTCATCAGACATCGTGGAACTGGCCAAGCTGACAACGGGGGACGTTGCCTACCGATACGACAAGAGCATTGCGCTGTTCTTTTCCGGTGCACGCAAGGTACTCAGCACATCGCTGTACAACGGGGGATACCATGAGGACTTTACAGCGGTGTTCAACCGCGATATGACGCAGGGGGCAGGCATGCCCTGTGAGGAGTTCGCTTCAACCTATGTGGAGAGCATGCGCATCGTCGCGCAGAGGATCGGGCTGGATCCGGACCGCACGACGGGGATGGGAACCGCCGCCCAGATGGAGAACGTCTCCATACAGTCGCGCAGCTACAAGGAACTCACAGTGACTTCCATTGTAACGGGAGGTGTGGAGACCAACGGAGGACGTGTCGGCGATCCGGCATCGTATTACAAGACCGTTCCGAAGAAATGCGGAACGATCAACATCATCCTTGTGATCGACGCAGATCTGCCGCCGGGGATTCTCGCACGTGCGCTCGTTACCTGCACAGAAGCAAAGACAGCGGCGCTGCAGGAGCTCATGGCGGAGAGCCGTTACTCCTGCGGACTTGCCACGGGCTCGGGCACCGATCAGACGATCATCGTTGCCAATACGGAGTCGCCGCTGTACTTCGAGGGGGCGGGCAAACATTCCAAACTCGGCGAGCTGATCGGTCAGTCCATCATGGCTGCGGTCAAGGAGACGCTTGGGAAGCAGTCGGGGCTGACCCCCGCGCGTCAGCACAATCTTCTGCGCCGTCTGCGCCGTTTCGGTATTACCGGAGATTCTCTCTGGCACGACTATGAGGAGCGGGTACAGACCGTGCACCTCATCAAGCCGCGTTTTCTGCAGATCCTTCATGAGATCGGAGCGCGGCCGGGTGTCTTTGTCCTCGGCGTGAGCTATATACACCTCTACGATGAATTTCTGTGGGGGCTCCTCACGGAGGAGGAGACACGTACGATGGGGGCACATTTTCTCGTGGAGATGGCGCGCTGCGCAGATGTTCCGCCGCCTGCGGCGCAGCAGGATGGAGAGGACTATATGCAGGCAATCGCGGCATTTCTTGTGGATTCTGTTTGTGCAAGGGCAGAGGAGCTGCCGGAAGGAGGGAAGATATGAGGATTGCAGTCTATACGAACATTCTGCGCGTCACTGTGCTCGCGCGCCGATGCGCCGCCTATATGGAGGAACCCGAGGTGTGCGTGTGCCCTGTCAGCGGCATGGACGATTGGAATGCGATGCGCGCAGATGCGGATCTTCATCTTTTCCTCTGGATGGGCACAGGACTCGACAATGACTTCTTGAAAAAGGCGTCACGCAATTTGCAGAGGAATCGGACGCCGCACCTGATCGTCGTGGACAATGCCGATCATGATAAGGTGACATATGGATTCTCGGAGGAGCAGATCCAGACGGCATGGGCATATTTTCGCTATGACGGCGAGGAGAATATGCGCAATCTTTTTTACTGGCTCGGCGGAGAGTTCGGAGGGCTTGTCTGCACAGCAGAGCCGCCGCGTCCGCTCGCGTGGAACGGCGTCTATCATCCGGACTGGACGGGGGATCCCGAGGACATCGCGGGATATCTCGCCTCGCATTACGAGGAAGGGCGTCCGACGGTCGGGATGATCTTTTACCGTTCGGAATGGATTACGGGGGACTTCACCTACCATACTGCGCTCGTTCGTGCAATCGAGGCGGAGGGGATGAACGCGGTCGCTGTGTTTTCCAATTCCTATCGTGACGAACGCGTAGAGTCGCCGACGCTGATGGATGCGATTCGCAAGTACTTCTGCAGGGATGGAGAGCCTTTTGTCGACGTGATCATCAGTACGATGAAGTTCTCCATCAAGGCAGGCGGCACGCGCATTGAGGACCTCTATGAACTCGGCGTGCCCATTCTCGAGGCGTATACTGTGCTTGCACAAAAGGAGGAGTGGGAGCGCTCTCCGGCGGGACTTGATCCTATGGAGGTCTCGATGAGCGTTGCCATGCCGGAGTTTGACGGCGTGATCCATGCCGTACCGATCGCAGCGAAGGTGCGCGACGAAAGCGGTGAGGTCAGCTATGCAGCCCTCGATGAGCGCATGGAGCGGATCGCGTGCAAGGCACGCAAGTGGGCGGCGCTGCGGCATAAGCCGAACGCGGAGAAGAAGATTGCCATTGTTTTCCATAACTATCCGCCGACGAATGCGAACATCGGAAGCGCTGCGGGTCTTGATTCGCCGGAGAGCGTGCTTCGTCTGCTCACGGCAATGCGCACGGCGGGCTATCTTATGGATGAGATTCCGGAGAGCAGCAAGGCGTTTATGAAGCTGCTGACGGATCACGCGACGAATGACCGCCGCTTTATGAGTGCGGCGCTGGCAAAGTCTGCGGACGGACAGCTGACGGCAGAGCAGTATCGGGCATTTTTCACAGAGCTGCCCGCGCAGGTGCGGTCGCAGCTCGTGCGAGACTGGGGTGATGAACCCGGCGACGTTTTGAGCTATGACGGGACACTGCTCATCCCGGGCACGCTGAACGGGAATCTGTTCATCACGGTGCAGCCGCCGCGCGGGTTTGGTGAGGATCCGGGGAAGCTCCTGCATTCGCCCGATGCTGCACCGACGCATCACTACATCGGGTACTATCACTGGCTGCGCGATATCTGGAAGGCGGATGCCGTGATCCACGTCGGAACACACGGATCGCTCGAGTGGCTGCCGGGGAAGAGCACCGGCCTGTCCGATACTTGTTACCCGGATGTGTCGCTGGGCGATCTGCCGGACGTCTATCCCTACTGGATCACGATCGTTGGGGAGGGGATTCAGGCAAAACGCCGCGGTGCGGCGTGCCTCATCAGCCATCTCTCCCCGCCGATGCAGCTGGCAGGAGGATTCGAGGAACTCGAAGAGCTCGAGCAGGCTCTCGATGAGTACGTCCACTTCCGTGCGGCGCAGCCGGACAATATCGAGGCTGTGCAGGATATCGTCCGTGAAAAGGCGGGTGCCTGTCATTTTGAGGATGAGATTGATGAGGGCGATGACTTCGACGATTATACGGCGCGCCTCCACAACTATGTGACCGACATCAAGAACATGCAGATCCGTACGGGCCTGCACATTCTCGGGCGTGCACCCGAGGGAGAGGGGCTGATCGATTTCCTGTGCGCACTCGTGCGCATGGAGCACGGCGGGGAGAAATCTCTCGTTCGCCTGCTCGCCGCGCAGGCAGGCTATGACTATGAGGAGCTCCTCACGCACAGCGAGCGCATGACAGCAGATGGGATGACCTATGGCAGGAAGCTGGACGCGGTCGAGGCAGAGATGCGCGCGCTCATCTCCTTCCTCGCTGAATATGACTATGCTCCGGAGGCCGTTGAGCAGGCAATGACACGTCCCTGTATCGCCGCTGCCTCTGCGGAGGAACGCGCATCATTTTCTCATGCGCTGCACGAGATCGCGAAGGATATGGTGCCGCGTCTGCGCCGTACAGAGGGGGAGATTACGGAGACGCTGCGCGCGCTCACAGGAAGATACATCGAGCCAAGCCCTGCAGGCGCACCGACGACAAACGGCGTGGATGTGCTCCCGACGGGGCGGAATTTCTACGGTCTCGACCCGCGCTGTATGCCGACGGCTGCTGCATGGGAGTACGGAAAACAGCTCGGTGATGCCCTCATCGAGCAGTATATCAGCGATGAGGGGCGCTATCCGGAGGCGGTTGGGATTGTCTTCTGGGCGGGCTCGAATATGCGGAGCCATGGGCAGTGCATCGCAGAGCTCTTCTATCTCATGGGGGTGCGTCCCATATGGCTGCGACCCTCGCAGCGTGTCTGCGGTCTCGAGATCATCCCCATCGCCGAGCTGCAGCGGCCTCGTATCGATGTGACGGCACGCATCAGCGGATTGTTCCGCGATGCTGTTCCGAACGCTGTACGCTGGGTCGATGAGGCGGTGCGCATGGTGCGCGACCTCGATGAGAGCGACGAGGAGAACTATGTGCGCAAGCACGTCCTCGCAGATACCGCCTGGCTCGAGGAGCAGGGGGAGGCGCGGGAGAGTGCATGGGAACGCGCCTCTGTACGCATCTTTGGTGACCCGCCGGGTGCGTATGGTGCGGGCATCGGTGACCTGCTCGAATCGAAGGCATGGGAGACGCTTGACGATCTGGCGGCGGTCTATACGCGGTTCTCGGGAACCGCATACGGCGGTGACGGGTTCGCACGCGGTTATGATCCCGAGGTGTTTCAGCGCCGTATGGCGGGGCTCGATGTCACGGTCAAGAACGAGGATACACGTGAGACGCATATGTTCAGCTCGGACGACTACAACGCCTACCACGGCGGCATGATTGCGACCGTGCGGGCACTGACGGGCAAGGCTCCGCGCTCCTATACGGGCGACTCGAGCGACCGGCAGCGCATTGTCCTGCGCAGCGTCGCTGAGGAGGCGGCCCGCCTCTTCCGCGGGGAAGCGATGAATCCGAAGTTCATCGAGGGGATGAAGGAGCACGGCTATAAGGGTGCCTCTGATCTCGCGAACTATCTTGCGCACAGCTATCAATGGGATGCGACAAGCGGCGTGATGAAGGATTGGATGTATGAGGGCTACGCGCGCAAATATGTGCTGGACGCGGGCATGCAGGAGTGGATGCAGGATGTCAATCCGTGGGCGCTTCACCGCATGGCGGAGACACTGCTCGAGGCACAGCAGCGCGGCTTGTGGAACACATCCGAGGAAACTCTTGCAGAGGTGCGCAGTCTCTATCTTTCCATTGAGGGCGATCTCGAGGAGCGTTCGGAGGGGACCGTATGAGCTGCAAAAATCAACTCATGACCTTTTTCATAGCGATTCTCACCGTATGCTTTCTCACGGGCTGCGTTGACCTTTCCAATAACCAGGGAGGGGGTTATCAGGTTACGGATGTGGAGGGCACGGTCATCACGATCGCGCATAAGCCGCAGCGGATCCTGACCGTCAGTGCTGGTACGGATGAGCTGATGCTTGGCCTTGTGGAGCCGGAGCGCATGGCGGCGATCAATGAATCTCTCGCCGATCGGGAACATACGAATATTCCGTGGGTGTGTGACCGGATTCCGACGGTCATCCCCCGCAGTCCGTCAGCCGAGCAGATTGCGGCGCTGCATCCGGATCTCGTCGTCGTGACGCCGTGGATGCCACGTGAGAACATCGATGCCATCCGCGAGCTGAACGTGCCGGTTCTCGTCTGCAAGTCCGCTGCGACAATAGAGGATATTCACGATAATATCCGACTCTATGCAGCGGCTGTCGGCGAAGTGGAGCGCGGGGAGAAACTCATCGGCATGATGGAGGAAAAGCTTGCTGAGATCCGTGCGAAGGTGGCAGAGGTTCCGGAGGAGAAGAAGCATAAGAGCATTGCACTCATCTCCATCATGGTGAACTACGGCGGCGCAGGCTGCACCTTTGACGAGCTCTGCCGCTGTACGGATTCGATCAACGCCAAGGCAGCGGCAGGCAACCGCATGGGGCAGGAGATGACGAAGGAGCAGCTCGTCGCGGCGAATCCGGACTACCTCTTTTTCCCCAGCTATGAGGATGGTGCGACCAATGAGGAGAACTACGGACGTCAGTATCTGGAGGACCCTTCGCTCGCGCAGATGACTGCCGTGCGGGAGCGCCAGATCGGACATCCGTGGGCGCGCTACGTTTACAATCTCTCGCAGAACATTGTGTATGGTATTCAGGAGACGGCGTGGATTCTCTACGGCGACGAGTTCAAACAGTCACGGCATGAGTTTCTTACGGCTGTGGAATAAGGTGATCCTATGAAAAAAATTGCCTTCTACGGCAAGGGCGGCATCGGCAAGTCCACGACAGCCGCAAATGTATCCGCCGCGTTCTCCCGCATGGGACGGCGCGTCTGCCAGATCGGCTGTGATCCGAAGAATGATTCGACGCGCCTTCTGCTCGGCCGTATTGCACCCTCCACGATCCTCGATCTGGAGCGGGAGAAAAAGGGAGTCGCGCTGACACTTGCAGACCTCGTGCATGAAGGGTGGAACGGCATTCGCTGCATTGAGGCCGGCGGGCCGGATCCTGGTGTTGGCTGTGCAGGGCGCGGGATTATCGTTGCGCTCGAGCGCCTCAAGGCACTGCACGCATTTGATGACCTCGATGTCGTTCTCTACGATGTCCTCGGCGATGTGGTCTGCGGCGGCTTTGCCGTTCCCATCCGTGAGGGCTATGCCTCGGAGATATACATTGTCTCCTCAGGCGAGCTCATGTCGCTCTATGCGGCGAACAATATCGCGAAGGGCGTGCGCCGTTTCGCCGAGCGCGGTGCGGTGAAGCTCGGCGGCATCATCGGCAACGGCAGAGATGTTCTGCGTGAGCGAGAACTGCTCGAGGCGTTTGCTGCACGTATCGGCACACAGCTCATCACCTACATCCCGCGGTCGCGCGCTGTGCATGAGGCAGAGATTCATCGGCAGACGCTCATCGCCTATGCGCCTGATTCGGAGCAGGCGCAGCACTATATGGCACTCGCCCAGGCGATCGATACGAATGAGATGCTGACCGTTCCGACGCCGATGGAGTTCGAGGAACTCGAGGATCTGGTGGAGCGCTATGGGGATTGAGGTCAAGCGGGTCGGCGTCCACCGGACGAACTGCAGCTGCAGCATGCCGGGTGTCTGGCGCGCGCTGTCCTTCGTGCGGGGTGCACTCGTTGTCTTTCACAGCCCGCGTCCGTGTGCGCATATTGCGCACGGCATGGATGTGAGCAGCTTTCACCGGCTGACGGCAGCCGGGACCTCTGTACGTCTCTCTCCCGTGCCGCTCCTGACGAGCGGCCTTGGCGAGAGCGAGGCGATTTTCGGCGGCGAGGACCGGCTGCGGGAGTGCATTCGCTTTGCCGCAGAGAAGTATCACCCGCAGGCCGTATTCATCGCAAACTCCTGCGTCAGCGGCGTGATCGGTGATGATACGAAGGCGATCGCGGAGGAGATGGAGACGGAGCTCGGGATTCCCGTCATGGCGGTGTCTGCGCATGGCTTCCTCGATGGGGAGTACTATGCGGGGTATCTCGATGCTGCGCGTGCGCTCGTGGACCGCTTCATGCACCCCGCAGAGCGAAAGCCGGGAACCGTTGCTCTCCTCGGTGACTGCGGGGGCATGCATGGAGAATATGTGAAGGAGCTGCGGCGGCTGCTTGCCCTGCTCAATCTCAAGGTGACGGCGCAGTTTCCGTCGTATCTCGCGCTCGATGAGATGCAGGCGGTGCCGGAGGCGGAGCTCATCATTCTCCTCGGGCGCCGGATGGATGACCAGAAGCAGGCACAGCTGGCGGAGCTTGCAGAGCATATGCATGAGCGCTTCGGCACGCCGTATCTCGCCGATGTCTATGCCGTCGGCGCGGAGGAGACAAAGACATGGCTGCGCCGTGTCGGCGCGCTCTGTCACCGAGAGGATGTGGCAGAGCGTGCCATCGCATCGGAGGAGGCGTCCTTTTCCGCAGTTGTCGAGAAGGCGCGCGCTGATCTCGCGGGGCGAAGATGCGGGCTTGCGATTGGCCGCGACCTTACATGGTTCCAGCCGGAAATCATCCTGCGCCTGCTGAACAAGGCCGGCGTTGCGCTGTCCGGAATCGTGCTGCTGGACTGTTTTATGCCCGCACGGCGTGAAGTGATGGAGGAGGCACTGCGGTGTCTGACCGATGTTCCCATCTATTACGAGGGGGATGCGGCAGCGGATGAGATGCTGCATGCGGCAGACTTCGTCCTCACGACACATGAACTCGTTGATGCGAAGCTGCGCCAGCTTTTCCTCGCACTGCTGCCGTCGGTCGGATGGTCGATGGAGCGTCGTCTGCTGGACGATATGCGGCAGATACTGCACCGGCATGAGAGCAGAGGAGGGCTGATCTATGGGTGAGCGGGAGAAATCCTTCGACGATGTCTGTATGTGCACGGATACCTGTGCGCTTGCAGGCGCATCGGCCTTTTTTGCAGGGCTGCGGGATGCTGTCATTGTCGTCAACGGGCCTCTCTGGTGCTATTTCTTTGCGATGCGGCATATCGAGCACAGCCAAAGCACGATCTCACACCGTATGATCTGCACGCAGCTGGATAATGATGCCATTGTATTCGGCGCAGAGGAGTATCTGCGGGAGGCACTCGCACCCTATGCGGCGGAGCCGCCTCCGCTGCTCGCGATTATCAGCAGCTGTGCAGCGGGGCTCATCGGCGACGATATTGAGGCGATTGCCCGCGGGGCAGGGCTCTCCTGTCCGATCGCCGTGCTGGACAGCAGCGGTCTCTCAGGGAGTTTTGCCGATGGCTGGGATAAGGCCGCGTGTGCCGTGCTTTCGGCATTCCTGCCTGAGCAGCGTGCGGGGCAGGCGAATGCCGTCAATCTCATCGGTGTGACGAGTGCCTACTACAACGGGGAGAACGACGCGCACGAACTCATGCGGCTCCTTGCGCTGGCGGGTTATCATGTAAATGTCGCTCTGGGCTGTGATATGTCCGCTGCGGATCTGAGCGGCCTGACGCAGGCAGCGCTGAATATTGTTGTGCATGACGAACTGGGGGGCGGTGCTGCCCGCCTGCTTGCGGAGACCTGCGGCATGCCCTGCATTGCACCTCTGCCTCCCTATGGCCGCGCGGGAACGCGGAAGTGGCTCGTAGAGATCGGACGTGCGCTGCCCGCTCCCCGTGCCGATGCTGCGGAAGAGGAGATCACGCGCGTTACGCGCGAGGACTTTCTGCGCATCAACGAGTGCAAAAGCCTCTGGGGAGAACTCCGCTATGAGACAGCACTCATTCGCGCCCCCCGCTCCACGGCTTGGGGGATCGCGCAGGCACTGCGTACGGAGTGGGCAGATGTCTGTCATCTCGCCGTTGCGGCGGACGCTGAGGGCGTGCCTACAGCAGCTCCGATTGCGGATGAGATCCTCGGTGAGACGGATGCCGTGCGCATCCGGGAGCTCCTCAACGGGTTGGATGGGGGGCTTCTGATCGGCAGCAGCAACGAGTCCGCACACATCAACCCGCGCACGGCTGCGTATTTTCCCGCAGCCTATCCCGTGCAGGATGTCCTGCACCTCTCGGATGCTCCGTTTATGGGACTGCGCGGAGCGCGTCATATTGAGGAAACACTCTGGAACGACCGTATTTTGCGGCGAAAAATCTTGCTTCCCTAGAGGAAAATTCCCATGATTTTGTGGTATAATCCACTCATGACTGCTGGAAAGGAAGAAAAAATGTTATTCAAGAAAGGAATAGTCCTGCTTTTTCTCTGTGCGCTGAGTGTCCTATTCGCATCATGCGGTCCTTCGAACACGGCAGAGCATCAGACCGCGGCCTATACGGTTACGGACATCGAGGGGACGGCTGTTGACTTCCCTGCGCCGCCTAAACGCATTGTCACGCTCTCGATGAGCACGGACGAGGTCATGCTCGGGCTTGTCGAGCCTGCGCGCATTGCTGCAGTCAACAGCTTGCTCGATGATCCCGTGAGTTCCAACGTCACGGGCCTTGTCAAGGAGATCCCGCAGCGCATCGGCAATCCGACGGTGGAGGAGATTATGGCACTGCATCCTGATCTCGTTGTCGTTCCGGATTGGGGAGACCTCACGATGGTCGCGTCTCTGCGCGAGGCGGGACTCAAGGTTATCGTCTGCAAGGGTGCGACAAATCTCGCGGAGATTCGTGAGACCATTCAGCTCCTCGCTGCAGCGGCAGGCGTGCCGGAGCGCGGGGAGAAACTTCTCTCGATGATGGACGGCAAACTTGCCGAGATTCAGGAAAAGGTCGCAAAGATTCCGCAGGACGAGCGCAAGAGAGTTGTCCTTATCTCACTTATGGGCGGCTACGGAGGCCTTGGCAGCAGCTTTGACGAGGCGTGCCGTTATGCGGGCGTGATCAACGGACGTGCCGAACTCGGCATTCGTGATTTCCAGGTTATGACGAAGGAACAGCTTGTTCAGATTGATCCCGACATTCTCTTTTTGCCGACCTACAACGACCACGGCAAGTACGATGTCGATCAGTTTCGTAGAGAGTATTTGGGAGATCCGTCCCTGCAGACGATGAAGGCGATTCGGAACAAGGCATTTGCGGAGCCGTTTGAGGGCTATATCTATAACTGCTCACAGGATTTTGTCTTCGGTGTGCAGGAAATCGCGTACCGTGTTTATGGCGACGCGTTCAAGCAGGGCGAGGACGAACATCTTTCGGCAGTTCCGTGAGCGCTGCGGATGGGGGGATTATATTTGAACGAGATGATTCGTGCGGATGCGGTCTATGCGGGATATAACGGCAGGGTCATTTTGGAGAATGTGTCATTCTCCGTGGGAGAGGGCGAGATCGTCGGGCTGATCGGTCCGAATGGTGCGGGCAAGAGCACGTTGCTCAAGACGCTGCGCGGGATTCTTCCGATGCTCTCGGGTTCTGCCGCTTTGATGGGGGGCGATATCAATACGCTCGACGCAAAGGAGTTTGCGCGCCGCGCAGCGTATCTTCAGCAGCGCGTGGAAATGACGTTCGATTATACGGCGCGCGATATTGTCCTCGCGGGGCGTTATCCCTATCTCTCATGGTGGAGTCAGGAAAAGGCGCATGATCTTGCGATTGCCGAGGCATGCATGGCATATACGGGCGTTTCAGAGCTCGCGGATAATCCGCTGCATGCGATGTCAGGAGGACAGCGTCAGCGCGTTCTGCTCGCAAAGGTGCTTGCGCAGCAGACGCCGGTACTTTTCCTCGATGAACCGGCGACAGGGCTGGACATCATCTATCAGGAGGAGATTTTTCGCTTCTGCCGCGAGCTCTCTGCGGCGGGCAAGACCGTGCTGCTCGTCGCACATGAACTGAGCCTTGCTGCGCGCTTTTGCTCACGCCTCCTGCTCATCGGACGCGGGACGCTCCTCGCCGACGGGGTACCAAAGGATGTGCTGACTGATGCGCTCCTGTCGCAGGCATACGGCGCTCCTGTGCGGGTCGTTGAGAATCCGCTGACACGTCATGCGGAGGTATATACGGAGCCTCCTCCGATCGGGGAGCGGGAGAAGCATCTCCTCAACGTAATTCTCGGCAGTGCTGATGAGCGGAGGGCGGCAGTATGAAGCGGAGATGCAGCACACAGCTTTTCATATGTGCGCTCGCGGGAGCGCTTGTCTTTGCTGTGATTTTATCCATGAGCTCGGGTCAATATGATATCCCGATGGAGACGGTCATTGCCTCCTTTGCGCATGCAGCAGACCTGCCAATCCTCCCGAATGTCGCTCCGACACCTGAGCAGGAGGCCGTGCTCTGGCACATCCGTCTCCCACGTACGCTCGTCGGAATGATGGTTGGAGCGGGGCTTGGTATTTCGGGAGCAGTTCTGCAGGGGATCTTCAGCAATCCGCTCGCCGACCCCGGCATCATCGGCGTATCGAGCGGTGCATCGGTCGGTGCTGTGCTTGCCATCGGGCTCGGCGTGACTGCCGCCAATGTGCTCTCGCTGCCGGCATTTGCCTTTGCGGGATCCATTTTAGCGGTGAGTCTCACCGTGTCGTTGTCAATGCGGCATGGCCGAATTCCCGTTATGACACTGCTGCTCTCGGGCGTCGTGGTGGGGATGTTTCTTGCGGCGTGCACTGCAGCAATCCTTACCATGATGAACGAGCAAAAGATGCAGCAGTATCTGTTCTGGACCATCGGCGGGCTGGATTATCGCCGTTGGGATCACGTCCTGCTCGGCATCGGGCCGATCGGGATCGGCGCGTCGGTGATGGTGCTCCTCGCACGGCATCTCAACCTGCTTGCATTCGGGGAGGTGGAGGCGCGTGCGGCGGGGATGCCTGTGACGGCGTTCCGCTTGCTTTTTCTCGTGCTTGCCTCGCTCACAACGGCAGCCGGGGTCTGCATCAGCGGGAATATCGGATTTGTCGGGCTGGTCGTGCCGCATATGATGCGCCTCATTGTCGGGCCTGATCATCGGCGCCTCCTTCCGGCGAGCCTTCTCGCGGGAGCGGTGTTCCTTGTACTCTGCGACTCTGTGGGGCGTATTCTGCTCCCGGGGATGGAGATTCGCGTCGGCATTATGACTGCGTTTATCGGGACGCCGTATTTCCTGTATCTTCTGCGCAGACATATGCAAATGGATGGATGATATGGAGGGCGATATGATCGAAAACTATGGAGAGTGCCGTGCATTCGGCCTTTCTCTCCTCCTGCACTTCCTGCTCTTTTTAATTGCAGCGGCATTGGGCCTCTTTTCTATCGCGGCGCCCACAGGGAACAAGGCGCCTATTGATGTCGTGCTCTATGATGCGGGCGGCGATACGGGCAGCGCGGGAGGAGATGCCGCCCCCGCTGCTGCTCCGGCGCCCGCCGTGGATGACATTGTCGTGCAGGATAAGACCGTACAGCCGCCGCAGGAGCAGGAACAGCAGACGCGGCCTATGCAGAATACGGCGGGCACGGCGAGCGCCGGAACAGCGCTCGGGACGCCCGGCGGGCAAGGCACTGCGGGGAGTGGTTCCGCATCTGCCGGAACGGGGAGCGGATCCGGTGCAGGAGCGAGCGGCGGGGATGGGGGCGCGGGGCTAGGCTCGGCATCCGCTCCGCCGAGAGAGCGCGTTGAGGCAAGCCTGCGCTCTGAGGCAAAGCCGGAATATCCCCAGGAACTGATTGACGACGATGTGGAAGGGACGGTCACGATCAAGATCCTCGTGGCAGCGGACGGCTCTGTGGAAGCGGTCAATGTCGAGTCCTCGTCGGGCTACCGTGCGATGGATCAGGCGGCGATTGCTGCAGGCTGGCGCTTCCAATTCAATCCGGGAGATAACGGGCGGAGAGGCGTTTGGACAAAGACCTTCCATTTTCAATTGAATTAATTTTTGATGTATGCTTTTCAAGAGAGGAGAATGATAATGACGATGAAGATGTGGAATAAGAAGTTCCTTGCGGCTGCTGTCGTGCTTTCTGCGATGACGGGACAGGTCTATGCGGCGGAGACCGCACATACGGGGACAGGTGATGACGAGACACTGCCGACATATTCTCTCGGCGAAGTCGTTGTGACGGCGACGCGTACACAGAAGAGGGATATCGATGTGCCGGCAGCGACGACGGTCATCACGGCCGAGGATATTAAGAAGAGCGGTGCGGCGAATGCATCAGATGCACTTGAGAAGGTGAATGGCTTTGTTTATAAATCCTTTGGCCCAAACGGCGCGGCGATGGGAGCAATGACGAACGAAGTCAATGTGCGCGGCCTAAAGGGCGGTGCACTCGTACTCATGAACGGCAATCCGATCGCATGGCGCGGCAAGTACAATCTCGATCAGATTCCGGCGAGCCAGATCGAGCGTATTGAGATCGTCAAGGGCGGCGGTTCTGTCCTTTACGGCAGCGAGGCAGTCGCCGGCGTCATCAATATCATTACGAAAAAGAAAAGCACGAATGAGGTGCATGCGGGCTTTGGCAACTATGGACAGCGCAGCTGCGGCGTAACGCTCGGCGACGATAAGTTCGGCTTCTACTACAACTATGATAAGTTCGGCCGCAGGGACAAGCTCACCTATACGGACTATGAACAGGCACGCCTCCATGCGCAGACGCGCACGGATATCTATGACATCGTCAAGCAGAATATGGGTGTCACATACCGTGTGAATCCGCGGCTGGATTTCCAGGTCGGCTACTATGAGACGGAGGGGAAATACAGCCGTACAGTCACTGCTGTGGACAATACGCATGGCCCGACGGCTGCGCAGCATATCCGTATCGGTGAACCGTACAACCGACGGAAGTACGAAACGAAGCAGTACATCACCCAGCTCAACTATCGGGACAGCAAATGGAAGGGAAGCCTGTTCTTTAATACGGGAACTTTGGAGTTTAAGGGGCCGAGCTATTTTAATTCCAGAACCGGGCTCAGAACACCGAACGGGCGGTACCACACACGTGAGAAGAATATGACCTACGGGATCGACATGCAGCGGACATGGCGAGTGAATCCGAAATCAACTGCCATTCTGGGAGTCGATCTTATGCATGAGAGATTTGCGGATATTCCCACGGATGCAAGTACGGATAATGCACGTTATTCGCGCAACAACTGGGGCGTATTCGGCCAGTGGGAGCAGCGGTTTGACGAACGCAACACCGGCATCTTCGGGCTGCGCGAGACATGGACGACAGGTGCTGCGCGCGGGCAGAACTATCATAACCTCAGTGCTTCGGCGCAGTGGCTGCACAAGCTCAACCGCGAGAACAGCGTTTATCTGAATGTCAGCCAATCCTTTGTCATGCCGACCTTTGCCCAGATGTATCCCAACAATGACCGCCAGATGGCAGCACCCGATCTGCGTCCGCAGAAGGGCGTCAACTATGAAATCGGGTGGAAGCAGAAACATAACGGACATTCGTGGAAGGCCGCGCTTTTCCATATGCGCGTCAAGGATAATATTACAGCACGGGTCAACCGCATCGGCGGGCGCGCCGAATATCAATATACGAATGAGGACTTCCGCAACATCGGACTGGAGCTCTCTAACGAGATCCAGGGCACGCACGGATTCTCTTACAACTGGGGGCTGACATGGCAGAACCCGCAGACGAAGAGCAGCAAGAAGATGCTCGGATGGGAGCGCACCTTCGGCAGGATCCAGCTCACGGGCGGCGTCACCTACAAAAAGGATAAGTGGACTTCATCGCTCTCGGCCTCCTATCTCGCCGACCGTGTGCAGTCGCCGTCCGATGCGCCGGCATATCGATCGAAGCCGTATCTCCTCACAACGTGGAATACGACCTATGCGCCGGATGAGAACAGCGAGCTCAGCCTCCGCATCGACAACGTGCTCAACCGCAATGACACCACGATGCACAGCGGATCGGAGTATTACGTTGCGCCGATCAACTATCTCCTGAGTTACAGCTACAGATTCTGATCGGGATATCCTTGCCCTTTCTTTACAAGACCTGGGAACGGTGTTAAAATAACACAGCATCATATAAAATTTTCATTTGTTGTAGAAATAGGGCAGAATGCTTGAATTAACAAATCTCTCCAATGCGGACTGCGACGTGGAGAAAGTTCTCGAAAACGATGCGGGGACCATTCCTGCCATCGTGCGGGAGCATGGGCTTGACGGCATTGAGTTCATGATTTGCGGCCCGTGGGACCGCGTCATGCATCCTCCGCAGTACATTAAGGGCGTGCATCTCCTGTTCTGGCCGTGCTGGCTGGATTTTTGGCGCGGCAAGCGCGCGGTTCTGCTTTCGGAATTCGGTAGCGAGGAAAATATTCGCGCATACTACGGCTCGCTGGATGTCGGCGACTGGGTGGAAGCATGGAAGCGAAATCTGCGGCAGGCAGCGCGCTGTCATCCGCATTATGTCGTATTCCATGTCGCACATAATCGTACTTCCGAGATGTATACGCGGGAATTTTCCGCCTCGGATGAAGACGTTATCCGAGCGACGGCCGAACTGGTGAATCAGATTACCTCTGAACTGCCGCAGGGGTGCAGGCTCCTGTTTGAAAATCTCTGGTGGCGCGGGCTGACCTTTCGTCAGCCTCACCTTGCCGCTATGCTTTTGGAGCAGGTCGATTATCCCGATACGGGCTTTATGCTCGACACCGGGCATCTGATGAATACAAATTTCGACCTCCGGAACGAGGCGGACGGTGCAGCATATGTGCAGAAAATCTACCGTGAACTCGGTGCATTGGGACAGTATATCTATGGCGTACATTTGCATCAGTCGATCTCCGGTTCCTATACGAGGGAGATGATGCGCCTGCATGTGGGTGAGCATCGTCCCCTGACGTGGGGAGAGGCGATGGACTATGTCATGCATGTGGACCTGCATCAACCCTTTCGGACGGATGCTGCGCTCCGTATTCTCGACGCGGTTCAGCCGGAGTATCTCGTCCACGAGTTCCAGCACCGATCGCGGGGCGATCTGGAAGATAAGCTGCGCGTACAGAGAGGAGCGTTGAATTTTTTATAGTTTTTGCATGGAGAAGCTGGATTGTCAGTATATTTGAACTTGACAAGACAATAAATTAGTATTATAGTCTGATTTGTCGAGTTTTAGAAAAACTGAATATTCATTGGATCAGGTGTCGAAAGACTTAATAGGGAATTCGGTAAACAAATCGTTAACAGGATGATTTTTATATGCCGGAGCGGTCCCGCCACTGTGACAGCGAGTAACCCTGCAGGGAAGATGTATATTTCCCTCACGCCACTGAGAGAAAATTTCTTGGGAAGGCGCAGGCGAGCGATGAACTGGAGCCAGGAGAACTGCCTGATTAACAATCACTGTTTTTACCTGCGCGCGACAGGGAAGGGATTCCTGATCTATGATGCTTTTATTTGCAATAGGATTTTACCCCTTCCTGCACAGCAGGAAGGGGTTTTTGTCTCTTTATTTTTACATAAATTGAGAAAATGCTTTTTATCTGACCGCTGAGATATTTCTCAGTAACGGATGATTAGGAACTGTCAAAAGCAGATGTTTTAGGAGGAGTTTAACATGAAGAAGAATCTTCGTATGGCAGTGACTGCCGCTCTCACACTGGGGGTTGTATCTCTGGGGGGAGTGCAGGCGTTTGCTGCAGATGAAGATCGTACCGCAGATGAGCATATGCTCGGCGAGACCGTCGTCACGGCGACGCGAACACCCAACAAGGAACTGAAGGCGAATGCCAATATCACGGTGATTACCGGAAAGGATATTGAGCGCCGTCACTATACCGATCTGACGCAGGCGCTGCGCGATGTGCCGGGCGTTACGGTCAACCAGTATGGACCGGCGGGTTATAATAACAGCAACAATATTTATATCAATGGGTCAAGCGATGTCGTTATTCTCGTGGACGGTGTCCGCCAGAACTATGCAGGCGGTTCGGGAGCGTCCCTTGCATCGGCGCTGAAAGATCTTAGCGGAGTCGACCGCATCGAGGTGCTGCACGGCTCGGCATCGACCCTCTACGGCTCGGATGCAAAGGGCGGCGTCATCAACATCATCACGAAGAAAGCGCAGAAGGTGAAGACGACACTCGGCGTCGGCTACGGCAGCTATGGACGTCAGCTGTACAGCATCGCTAATGAAGGCGCTGTGGCTGGATGGGATTGGCGTGTTAAGTATCAGAAGGACAAAAGCAGCGACTTCAAGGATGCGCATGGGAATAAGATCCCGTCTGAACTTGATGCGGACTCGGTCAATCTCCATCTCGGCAAGGCATTGAGCAAGGCGTCCTATCTTGCCCTTAACTTCCGTTCCTACAAGGATTCGGATCAGTATCAGGCTCGTCATGAGATGGCATATCCTGCGAATAAGGGGAACTATGATCACTTTGACGGGAGCTTGGTTTGGAATGTCCAGATTGACGATACGATGAAGAACCAGATGAGTGTTTCCCGCAGCAAATACGATTATGATTTGCTCACGTTTGGGGCATGGTCTCCCCCGACAGGTGATCCATATAATTTCAGCGTTTGGACATGGAGATTTAGTGACCAATTTGATAAGAAGCTTGGCGATCATCTTGTGACAGCAGGATTTGACTTTACGAAGGACAATACCGAAATTAAAGGAAGCGTTGATGATCGTACGATCATCAACCGTTCCTTCTACTTGCAGGATCAGTGGAGTATTCTTCCGACGCTGAAACTCACGGCAGGTATTCGTCATGACAGCAATTCTGCATTCGGGAGTCACAACAGCCCGAGTGTCAGCCTCGGTTATGACATTGATCCGATGACGCATGCCTACATGTCATATACCGGATATTTCATCACGCCGACACCATATCAGCTGTATGGAAAGAGCACATGGGGGAATCACGGCAATCCCAATCTTAAACCGGAGTCTGGCAATACGAAGGAGATCGGCATCGCACGTGATTTTGGCAGAGGCCTCAGCCTCACGGCAAGCTATTTCAAGCGCCACTCAAAGGATCGTATTGACTATGTTGCTGGTAAATATGTAAATGTTGATGATCAGGATGCACATGGCTGGTCACTCCAGCTTACGAAGCGCATTGATTCCCATGTACGGGCACGGGTTGGTTATACCAAGACCCATGTTGATGCTGTGGGAACAGGGACGAAGAACAATAACGGATATTTGCCGGAGGATCAGTGGAATATCGGTGTGGATTACCGCAACCGTGACTTCGATTCCTCACTCCTTGTACGCGGCATCATCGGACGCCCCGGACGTCCAACGACGGCTGCACAGGGACCCTTCTTCCCAACTGATAATTACTGGGTTGTCGATCTTGCGATGAACTATCAGATTGCTGACGCAACGAAGGTCTATCTCAAGGCAAACAATATATTCAACCAGTTCTATGCCGAGTACTCTAATGTAAATTATGGGGGAGCCGGACAGTGGTGGACGGCACCCGGCCGCAACTTCATGATCGGCATCGAGCAGAGCTTCTAAGCATATACCGTTTCTCTCCGGCAGCGTTCCTATACGGAGCGTCGCCGGGGGAATCTCATAACTTTATAGTGTAGGAAGCAGAACGCGGGGAATCCGGTGCGACGCCGGAGCTGTTCCGCAACTGTATGGGGAGCCCTGCCGCCGCAATTCTCTCACAAAGAGACGGCAGGGCGATGAACCGAGCCAGAGTGCCGCTTGCCTTCTTCATTATTGTATGTCACTTGCGCGATACAAGATGATGCACAGCAGACCGTCTGCGGAGCGATCTGAGATGCCGCTGCCGGACACATGGTCAGGTGTTTCTTTTGTGTCGCGTTTTTTATATGCGGAGGAGTGTGAGGCATGCCGGTATACGGGAAGCTGATTGGATTCTAGTACAGCTGCAGATAGGGCGATTGGCAGCGGGGAACATGGGCGGATGCAGTCGAGATGTGTTCCCGGCAGTTGATATATCAAAGGAGAGGAAACAAACATGAAGAAAACGGCGCGTATGCGCAGACTGGCATTTGGGATCACCGCCGCTCTGCTCGCCGGCTCATGGCAGGTACCGGTGTGGGCGGCGGATCAGAAGCCGATCAAGGAGGATATGACGCTGACCGAGGACACAACGGTCAAGGCAAATAAGACTACATTTACGGGAAATACCTCGGCAGGGGTTGGCGCTGTCTATGCGAATGGAGCTCTTGCGCTCGATATGGCAGGTCATGATCTCGGTCTTGATATACGCGATCTGAAGAGCTATGAGAACCGTGCGTCCGGTCTCCAGATTCGCAGCGGCTCGACGCTCACCATCGACAGCGATAAGAATAACCCGTCAGCGGGAAACCGTCTCATCACGATCAATGCAAAGGGCGGCTGGAATGATTCGCAGCAGAAGGGCGGTGCGGTGAGCGGCATCCGCTTTGACGAGTACGCGAAAAAACCGATGCGGGCCGACATCAATGCAGATGTGCGCATCAATGAGCTATGGGCAGGCCAGGAGGCGGCACGCGGGATCTGGGCACCGGGGAAGGTGACCCTGAACCTCAATGGGTCGCTTGCCATTCAACCGGGTGCCGTTTATCACAACTGGACGGAGAGAGGCTTAGGCAATCCAAAGGCGCCGAGTACCTATGGCATCCACGTCAGCGGAAAAGACAACACCATCAATATCCGAAATGTAGACATTGCAGATTCGAAAATTCAGCGCGGCATCCAGCTCGGTACGGAGTATGACAGTGCGTCGAACAGCGTCGTCCGCATCGGAGGCGGCACGCTCAAGGTGACGGACAACAAGGCCCGCGATCAGTGGCTGATGTGGCTGAATGGTGCAGGTAAAGTCTATTTTGGTGTCAATGATGCGGGAACGGATGCAGCTGCAGCAAAGACGGAGCTTGCAGGACCGATCCATGCCGGCAGGAACGGCGAGGTATACCTCGGCCTGAACGGCGCAGCCTCCAAGTGGACCGGCGGCACCGAGGGGGCATCAGAGGGCAGGACAACGCTCTATCTTAAGAACGGTGCGGTATGGGATACGATAAACGGCGGGCGCGGCACGCGGCTTGCCCGGCTATCGAGCACGGACGGCAGCGAGGGCCACATTTTTCAGAATGATACGGGCAAGCTGACAATTGATGACTATGCAGGCCGGCAGAAGATCTACTATCAGCATACGGGCGACGGCGCACAGATCTCAGACTATGCGGCGGGTGATACCCATATTGTGAAGGCAGCGGCAAACTCGATTGTCACGATGGTGACCGACCACACAGGCGTTGCAGAGACAGATGCGGATGCCGTGCACCGGACACTGAATGCACTCGCAGGAAAACTCTACTACGATGCGGCAAAGAGCGGAGAACAGAATCTCACGGGACGGGTAATGCTCGCTGAGGGGCTGACTGCCTCGTCGGCAGAACGCAAGGTCGAGGGCATGAACTTCTCTGCGGCGAGCGGACAGGGCAGCGCCTCCGGCACAGCTGCAGCCCCGCTTCCTGCGCTCCCAACCCCCTCGGTTCCGGGGACGTCGCCCGCCCAGCCGTCCGTACCTGATGCACCTGCTGTACTTGATACGACGCAGCAGATCGCAGAGGTCGGGTTTGACAGCATGGAGCTGAGCGAAAAGTGGAAGGCGCAGGGATACGGCGATGATGAGGGGCACTATACCTTCGACAAAGATGTCATCATCCGCACGAATGCCGGCGGCAGTGACATGATTCCTGCCCAGCGCTACTATGCCGGGGGCATTGTTGTGGACGAGGAGTCGTCCTCCGATACCAAGACGATCAATATGAACGGGCATAGACTGACGCTGAACAGTACGGCAGACTCTGCGCAGAGATATGCCGGCGGTATCGCAGTGGCTGCGGGTGCGCTTGAGATCCAGAATGCGGGCGGCCTTGATATCAATATCAGCGGTGCACAGCGGGCAGACAACGGTATCTATGCCATGGCGACCAGCAGGAAAGACGGACGCGTTGTCATCGGAAACGATGATGCGGCAGCGCATGCAGTCAAGATTCGCAACATGACGAGCGGTGAAAAAGGGGCAGCGATCCAGGCAAAGGGCAGCGGCTCCAGAAAAGCCCTTGTGGATATCAAGGGGCTTGTCGATGTCGAACAGGATCAGGACAACCTCCTTAAGGCATCATATGGCGGTGAGATCCGCCTCGGCGGCGGGCGTCTGTCTGCCGGAAAAGATGCGAGAGCTGCGGAAATCTCGAGCGGCGGCAAGGTATTCATCAATGTGAAGGGGGACAGCAGCGATCTGCAGACTGCCTCGACAGATCGCGATGTTAGAATTGACGGCAACGTGTCGGTTGAGCGGGCGGACAGTATATTTGCTGCGGCGCTTGTTACAGAGCGCTCTTATCTCAAGGGCAAGATCGGCGGAACAGGCAGCGCCAACCTTCTGCTCTCCCGCGGCGCACGCTGGGAGAATCAGTCTGTCGGTGCGGGTAATATCGCAAAGAGTCATCTGACGCATCTGAAGGCAGATGGCGGTGAGATCCATCAGAACGACACGGCGGATCTCTCGATTGACCGGTTCGAGGGCAAGGCGAAGCTGTTCTATACGCACGAAGGGGACGGCTCGGACGCTGCGCACTACAAGGCGGGCAATACACATATCAAGAGTGCGGCGGAGCATGCCGAGATGACCGTCGTCACGGATGCCGGACAGGTGAATACGGCAGATGCGTCAGCTGTGCATAAGACCCTGAACGCTCTTGCTGGAAAACTCTACTATGATGCGGCTGCGACCGAGCACAATCTCAAGGGGAAGGCAATGATCGCCGAGGGGCTGACCTCCTCATCGGCATCGAAGCAGCTCGCGGATATCACGTTCCAGGCGGATGGACAGGGCAGCGTCAAGGAGGATATCGGTGAGGGGCGCCAGCTCGTCGAGGGCGACTGGGACGGTTCCGCTCGCGAACAGAAGTACTGGGATACGAAAGGGATTCGCAGCGGCTCTGCCTATAACTTTACCGGTGACGCCGTATTTACGCCCGCACTCAGTGACAAACCGGTCAAGGCGCACAACGAATACAGCCGTTATGACTTTGGCGGCATCATGTGGGGAAAGGGCAAAAACGGCAGCATCAATATGAACGGCCATGCGCTGTCCATTCAGACGGGTGACGGCAACGTGCGCACACAGTCCGGCGAGCGCCGTGGAGACGAGTCGACGGGTATCCTCGTGAATGGCGGAACACTCGAGATGAAGTCGCTCGGCAAGACGGCGGTCCGTGCGCAGAACAACGGCATTCATCTGGTTGCCGATCGTGATAAGGGGGCTGCAAACCTCTATATCAAGAATACGGCAGACAACCCTGTGCAGATTACGTCTCAGGATAAGGGTATTTTCCTCGAGAGCTACAACAATGCTGCGCGTCTCACCATCGACGGTACCGTCGATATCAATGCGCCGCAGGGAGTGGTTGTCGATGCGGGGACGCTCACCATCGGCGGCGGAAAGATTACCTCGAAGGGCAATGCTGCGCTCTATGTCAACTCGCCCGGCACGGCAAAGATCAATGCAACAATGGACGGTGCAGGCAACATCGTTCCGATGGATGCAGCCCGTGACGTGCAGATCGATGGCGATGTGCAGGTCAAGGCGGGCTCTGCTGCTGCCTATATCGGACTGACGACGAAGAACTCTGTGCTCAAGGGACTCTTTACGACCGATATGTACACATGGCCAACCAACTACTGGGAGCTGGCAAAGGGCAATGGCTACCTTACCCTCCGCAACGGCGGCACATGGGAGCATGTGAAGTCCGGCACGGGCATGGACAAAAACGGCCAGGCAGAGCTGGGAGACAGCCGCGTCAGCCGCTTGAATGCCGATGGCGGTGTTATCCGGCAAAAGGATAAACGCAATATCATTATCGATGACTTCCGCGGCAATATGCGTCTCGTCTACGAGCATGTCAACGATGGCTCGCAGGCAGAGGACTACGGGAGCGATGCCGCGCGTAAAGATCCCAATAAGGTCTATGGAGACACGCACATCGGACGTGCCGCAAAGGACTCCTCCATCACCATGGTGACGGACAGCAACGGCGTGGCGCTCCATGATGAGGCAGCCGTGCGCAAGACGCTGAATGCGCTGGCGGGCAAACTCTACTATGACGGCTATGTCGGCGGGGAGCGGAATCTTT
>NZ_GG749282.1:92783-94170 GCF_000160555.1 Centipeda noxia ATCC 43541 | reverse complement strand
CGGGCAAGGCGACGATCGCCGAGGGGCTGACCGGATCCGCCGTATCGCAGCAGCTTGATCTCGCGTACAAGGAAACCAACGGACAGGCGCATGTAAAAGAGCAGGATACGCCGTCGAACCCGCCAACGCCACCGGCACAGGATGATCCATCGAACCCTCCTACGCCGGAGCTTGAAGGTACCATCAACAAACAGATCGCTGAAGGCAACTTCGGCACGGCCGACACCAAGGCGTACTGGCAGAGCAAGGGCGTCTACGACGGCAAGGGCAACTACACCTTCAACCGTGACATCAAACTCGTGACGAAAGCGGCGGACAACCCCGTCATCTCGGAAAAGGACAACAAATTCGGCACGATCTACTGGAACGGCGACGCAGAAGGCAGCATCGACATGACAGGGCATCGCCTTGGGATCAAGGCAGGCCCCGGCGGACATGGACTCCTGCCGGAACAGGGCAAACAGGCGGGATGGGAGCGTACACCGAACGCGATCACCGTCTACAGCGGGACCCTCACGATTAAGAACGTCAAGGGAATGGATATTGAATCCGACCCGACGGGCAGCCTCTATGGGCGCGGCATCTTCGTCATGGGGTATCCCGGCGGTGCCGGTCACATGAGCGGCAAGGGACATGCGAAGCTCGTCATCGAGAACGATGATGATCCTGCGCATGCAGTGAAGATCCGGGTCAAAGAGACGGGCGAGGACTTTGGAGCGATCGAAGCGCGCAAGAACATGGGCAGCGCAGAAGTCGACATCAAGGGACTGGTCGACATAGACTCGAAGATGTGGCGTGCGGTGGAATCGCACGGGGCACGGATCTCCATCGGCGGCGGCATTATCAAGGGGACAGATGTTGCCTCGATTGCGGCATACTCTAACGGCAAGGTATTCGTCAACGCGAAACTGAACGACGATGGAAGCGTCTCGGCAACCTCCGAGAAGCGCCCTGTGCAGATCACAGGTGACATCAGTGCCGAGGGCGGCGGACATGTTGTGCTTGGGCTAAGCAACAAAGAGTCGTTCTTCAAGGGACTGGTCTCGACCGACATCAATGGCATCCTTGACGGAGCAACGGGCCAATGGGGGTACAACCCCGGCGACGTATCCATGCGGCTTGCCAATGGGGCGACGTGGGAACACAAGCAGGTCGGCACGGGCTACCATCACAAGAAGGAGACCGGGTCGAAGGAGAAGGGCATCTCGATGGACAGCCGTGTCACGCGTCTGGACGCGGACAAGGGGATCCTCAAGCAGCTCGACCCGCACAAGCTGACGATTGACAACTACAGCGGGAATATGCGTCTGGTCTATGAGCATATTGACGATGGCACGAAGGCTGAAAACTACAAGGCAGGCGATGTGCACATCAAGAAAGCTGCGGC
>NZ_GG749282.1:35272-91268 GCF_000160555.1 Centipeda noxia ATCC 43541 | reverse complement strand
GATTGGAGAAAACAGGCGGCTTGCGGCGGGCAGAGTTGCTCTGCCCGCCATGCTTCCTGACGAATAGACAAAGATCTTTTGGAGGAACATCATATGAGCGAGAAATCAGCAGAGGAAAAACAAAATTCGAATACGGTGAAAGCTGAAACTTCGGTCGCTGCGGAAAAGGCATCTGCTTTTCGGTCGTATCTTGAAAAAGAAAAGATTACCGGCGTGCAGTTTCATGATGTGGGAGACGCAGTTCACTCGCATGTCGTCCGCAGTCATCTTCCTGTACAGGGGCAGAGTTTGCCTTTTATGATTTTGATTGACGATAGTGTTTACACACTGATTCAGGTAGAGGTCGCCGCGCAGGTTGTTACAGAGGAGAAAAAGGCCGCTGTTTCGATCTATCTCAATGATCTGAATGATCAGTACCGCATGCTGAAATACAGCAGTGATGAAGCAGGAAATATGATATTGACATGCAGCATTCCGTCTGGTACAGAACAATTCGATCCAGCATTGATTGTTGCGCTTCTGAACCAGATTCAGGGACATTTGAATGCGCTGTATTCAGATATCATGATAAAGGTATGGGATAAAGGGACGGCCAATGCATAATATGGACCGTTTACTATTAGCATCATCATTCATGTGAAATGTTGTGGCCCCCAAAAGTTGGCTCCTTTGGATCTGACTTTTGGGGGTCATGACATTTATGGGACCTTTTGTTTTCCGTTGCAGGTGAATTTTTTGCGATGAAATAAATTTATGGTTGAATCTGTGATTTTATGTGATAAAATGTCCATGAACCATATGGTGTCACTATGTATGGAGGGAAATGTAATGGTTGACCAAAATAGGGAATCTGCGCTGGGGGCGCAGGGATTGTCCGATGTGATTCATGAGATCGTTGCAGGACATGAGAAGAATGAGCTCTTTACGAAGCTGCGCGGGAGCGAGCCGTACGCTGCGGAGCTGAACGAGCTGATCGACTGCGTGAACGAGGAGCTGGAATATCAGCGCTTCCGTCTGCGTACGGTTAACGAGGCGGTCAACTCCGGCATGTGGTACATGAAGATCAATCCGGATTTCAGCATTGCCTATGCGATCTGGTCCGATGAGTTCCGGCGTATGGTCGGTTTCCGCGGTGAGTCGGACTTCCCGAATACGATAGAATCGTGGAGTTCGCGTCTTCATCCGGATGATGTGGAGGAGACATTCTCTTCTTTCAACGCCTGCATCAAAGATCTCAGCGGGAATACGGAGTATAATGCTGACTATCGCCTGAAGGTGCATGACGGCAGCTACCGTTGGTTCCATGCCTCCGGCAATGTTGTGCGCGATAAGAACGGACATCCGGAGGAGATCATCGGCGTGTTTGTCGATATTGATGAGGAAAAGCGGAAATCGGAGGTGCTGGCTCAGACATCACAGAAGAAGGAAAAGTTCTATGGCGAGCTTGAGACGATGCTCAGCAGTCTGTATGCATCGATCGACGCCATTACGACGAGCGTCAGCGAGACGACGGAGCGCACGGTAGAGATCTCAAGCGTGCAGGAGGAGATCACGCAGGCGGCTGAGGATACCCGCAATCAGACCGAGCATACGCTCAAGATGTCCGAGCTTGTTATGACGATCTCGAAGCAGACCAATCTCCTCGCGCTGAACGCCTCCATCGAGGCGGCCCGCGCCGGAGAAGCGGGCCGCGGATTCTCTGTCGTGGCAGAGGAGGTTGGCAAACTCGCCGACAGCAGCCGCGATGCCGCGAGCAAGATCCTTGAGGCGCTCGGCTCGATGGAGAAGGCGGCAAATCATATCGCTGAGCGCATTAAGTCCATCAACGGTCTGATTGAGAATCAGGCGGACAACATGAAGGAGATCAGCGCCTCCGTTGAGGAAGCGAAAGCGATGTCGGACAGCATCGAAGAACTGTCCAAGAATCTGTGATTTTCTCAGGAGCCGTACTGAGTTGAAAGATATTATCCCCCATAAGCTGCTGATACGCTGGTTTGTGGGGGAAATTTCATGTGTTTTTGCAATATGCTGGAGGATGCTGTGATGGCGTATGAGATTTCACTGCGAACGTATCAGCCGGGAGATCCGAGCAAGGTTTGTTCCTTCCAATATGAACTGTACAAGCGGCAATATCACTTTAATGGTTTTTATGAGCAGGAGATGCTGCGCGGGATGGCTGAACTCTATGATGATTTGGAGGGCAATCAGATGTGGATCGCCGAACTTGCCGGGAAGATGGTCGGCGATATCGCGGTGATCAGGAGGGGATCGGAGAGAGCGCAGCTGCGCTGGCTTGGCGTAGATATGGATACGCAGGGCCAGGGACTGGGGCATAAACTGCTCGCCGAAGCGTTGTCCTTTTGCAGAGAAAAAGGGTATACGCATCTCTTTTTGGGGACGCTTGACATTTTGAAACCGGCGCGTCATCTTTATGCCAAGTTCGGTTTCCATAAGACGAAGAGCGAAGCATATAATGAGTGGGATAAAAACAGAGAGATATATCGTGAGATATGGGAATCCGATCTAAAATAATATAGCGGATGATAAAAAGCCTGAATTTATTGACAGCACTCCGCGATTGAAATATAATATGAAAAACGGCTATTTATGCAGGAACATTACAGGAATCACAGATTTCTTCGGAGAGAATGGATGAACTTATGACTTTTGATATGGATCTTGTGTTTAACTCATTCCCGCTGCTGCTTGTTGGTGCGGGGGTTACCATACAGATCACGGTACTCTCCACGGCGATCGGTTTTGTGATCGGTCTGATTGTGGGCGTCGCGCGCATCTCGCATGTGCGTCTCCTGCGGATGCTTGCGGAGGTCTATGTAGAGTTCTTCCGCGGTACGCCGCTGCTCGTACAGATTTTCCTGTTTTACTTTGCACTGCCTGTCCTCACAGGACAGCGCATCGATCCATTTATTGCGGCGATCTCCGCCTGCGGCATCAACTCCGGCGCGTATGTGGCGGAGATTTTTCGTGCGGGCATTCAGTCGGTGGACGACGGACAGATGGAGGCTGGGCGTTCGCTCGGCATGACGTGGCTGCAGACGATGCGCTACATCATCGTGCCGCAGGCGTTCAAGCGCGTCATCCCGCCGCTTGGCAACGAGTTCATCGCGATGCTCAAGGATTCGTCTCTTGTCTCGGTCATCGGCTTTGAGGAGCTTACGCGCCGCGGACAGCTCATTATCGCAAAGACCTATGGCTCGTTTGAAATATGGATGAGTGTCGCCGTTATCTATCTCGTGATGACGCTGACGATCTCGCGTTTCGTCGCATATTTGGAACGGAGGTATCGGGTCAATGATTGAGATCAAAGGACTGTGCAAATCCTTCGGCGCGGATGAGGTCCTCAAGGGGATTGACCTCTCGATTGATGAGAAGGAAGTCGTCGTCATCATCGGGCCGTCGGGATCCGGCAAGAGTACGCTGCTCCGCTGCATAAATCACCTCGAGGAGCCGACGGCGGGCGAGGTCATTGTCGACGGAATTACGCTCTCGAGCGAGGCAAATATTAATAAGGTGCGTGAAGAGGTGGGCATGGTATTCCAGCGCTTCAACCTCTTTCCACATATGACGGTGCTGGAGAACATCATGCTCGCACCGATGAAGGTAAAGCATGCTGTGCGTGCTGAGGCTGAGAAAACGGCGCGCGAGCTGCTCGCACGCGTGGGCCTGGCGGAGAAGGCGGATGCCTATCCGGACAATCTCTCGGGCGGACAGCAGCAGCGTGTCGCGATTGCACGTGCGCTCGCGATGCACCCCAAAGTCATGCTCTTTGATGAGCCGACATCGGCGCTTGATCCGGAGATGGTCGGCGAGGTGCTGGATGTCATGCGCGCACTTGCGCGCGAGGGCATGACGATGGTTATCGTCACGCACGAGATGGGCTTTGCCCGCGAGGTGGGGGACCGCCTTCTCTTCGTGGACGAGGGGCGCATTGTCGAGTCGGGCGTGCCGCGTGAGGTATTCGAACATCCGAAGGAGGAGCGTACGCGCAGCTTCCTGTCGAAGGTACTCTGATCTATGCATCTGCGCGGGAATTTGATGCTGCTTGCGGCATCCTTTTTCTGGGGGACGACATTTGTCGCCCAGATCCTTGGGATGGAGGGGCTCGGCCCATATACGTATGCGGCGTTTCGCTTTGCGCTTGGCGTCATCTTCATGGGAGGGCTGTGGTTCCTTTACCGCGGCAAACGTGCCGCAGAGAGGCGCGCCGGGACCTTTCGCTCCGGTTTTCGTGCCGGGATTCCGGTCGGGGTTGCGATGTTTGCGGGGGTGACGCTGCAGCAGGTGGCTCTCCTCTATACGACAGCGGGCAAGACTGCGTTCATTACGACGCTCTATATTGTGCTCGTTCCGCTTGCGGCCGTCGCGCTTGGACATCGTATCCGTACAGCACAGTGGATCAGTGCGGTGCTTGCATTTGCGGGTGTCTATTTCCTCTCTGCCTATGGGGAGATGACGATCAATAAGGGAGATGTTCTCGTCTTCATCTGCTCCCTCTTCTGGATGGCGCAGATCCTTCTCATCGACCGCTTTGCGCGTACGGTAGATGCGATTGAGCTCTGTCTTACGGAGATGATTGTCTGTATGTTCGGCAGTGCAGCGCTTGCCGCTGCGTATGAGAGTTTTGCATGGACTGATGTCTGGAGCGCGGCGATTCCGATTCTCTACGCGGGTGTTTTCTCCTGCGGCGTCGCCTACACCTGTCAAATTCTCGGGCAGGCATATGTGGAGCCGACGCAGGCGTCGATCCTGCTGTCGCTCGAGGCAGTATTTGCTGCCGTGACGGGCTGGATTGTGCTCGGCGAGACGATGACTGCCGTGCAGATCTTGGGCTGTGCGCTTCTTCTTGGGGGCGCACTTATGACGCAGATTCCGAAGCGGACAGGGAAAAGGCGGAAGAACTGACACATAAGGAGTACATACATGCCGACAGATGGAATTATTAAACCGGAGATCACCATCAAAGTCGTTGGCGTCGGCGGCGGCGGCGGCAATATCGTGCGCTGTGTGCGCGAGAAATATGATCTCGACATCACGCTCATCGGCATCAATTCTGATCTGCGTCAGCTGAATACACTTCAAAAGCAGGGGATCACCATTCTGCCCATCGGGGAGAAGCTGACGAACGGACGCGGTACGGGCGGAAGGGCTGAGATCGGCGAGGAGGCGGCACGACTCGAGGAAAAGAGGATTCGTGCGCTTTTGGACGGGACGGATCTCGTCATCATCGCGGCGACAATGGGCGGGGGCCTTGGAACGGGAGCGGCGCCTGTTGTGGCGGAGATCGCGCATGATATGGGGATTCTCTCCATCGGCGTTGTGACGACGCCGTTCCACTTTGAGATGCCGCGCAGGATGCAGACGGCGCAGGCAGGGATCGCGCGCATGCAGGGGTATACGGATGCGTTCATTACTCTGCGGAATGACAACCTTCTCAAGATTGCGCCGGACCGCAAGATGTCCTTTGTCGATGCCTTTGCTCTTGCCGATGAGGTGCTGCGTCAGACGGTCGGCTGCGTTGCGGAGCTGATTCTGACAACGGGGGTCATCAATGTCGATTTCTCCGATGTGACGACCATTTTCCATCAGAGTACATCGAGTGATACACTGCTCGCGATCGGCGTTGACAGCGACCCGCAGAAAGCGGTGCGCAAGGCGATCGACAGTCCCCTCATCGACCGCAGTATCACGGGAGCGCGCGGCATTGTGCTGAATCTCACGGGTGGTCCCGCGATGAGCCTGCGCGATGTCGATGAGGCGGTGCATTACATCCATGCCCATGCACATCCGGAGGTCAATATCATAGCGGGATTGGTCGTGCAGCCGGAGATGACGGGAAAGGTGCAGGCAACCCTCATTGCGACGGATTTTGACGACGCCTATACTCCGCCCGCAGAGGACTGAGATTTGCCGAGTGCGGAAAGGAGGACCGCATATGCAGAAACTTCTGCAGGAGATGCATCGCTGGATGAACGGTTATATGCGTTCCTTTCGCACGGACGATCCGGATGTTATGCGCGGGATTCGTCTCAAAGAGATCCATACGGGGTATGTTACGGCGAATGCGCGGGCGCTTGCAAACCATCTCGGATGCAATGCGCATGATACGGCACTCGCCGAGATCATCGGGCTCTTTCACGATGTCGGGCGGTTTCGCCAGTACGCTGTCTATCAGACATTCAACGATGCACAGTCAGAGGATCACGCCGAACTTGGGCTGAAGGTACTCGCGGAGGAGAACGATTTTTTGGAGCAGCTTGCTCCTGCGGATGCCGATATTGTGCGCTTTGCCGTCAAGTATCACAACAAGAAGGAAATTGCGGAGACGGACGATGAGCGCAAGATATTTTTTGCGAAACTGATCCGCGACGCGGACAAGCTCGATATCTACCGCGTACTCCTGCCGTTCCTCTCGCCCGATGGGGCGGAGAAGGCGCCGAACTTCGTTCCGTCGGATGCGGCGCAGGAGATCAGTCCGGACTTCGTGGCGGATTTTGCCGCCGGACGGCAGGCGGACTACTATCGGCTGCGTACGCACGGCGACCGCAAGATCGTACGGCTTATGTGGATCTATGACATCAATTTCATGTGGACACTGCGCCGCATTGTGGAACGCGGCTATGTGGACGCGTTTATTGCGAGCCTTCCGGCGCAGGAGGGCGTCTCCGAGGGAGTCGCGCGCCTGCGTGCCTACATTGAGCAGTGCTGTGCACAGAACGACTGATTGGAATCATACGGATCGAGGGGTAGGGACATGGCGGATGTAAAGACATCGAATTTTATCCGAAATATTATTGACGAGGATCTGCGCAGCGGGCGGTATGCACAGGGGATTCATACGCGCTTTCCCCCCGAACCGAACGGCTATCTGCATATAGGTCATGCGAAGTCCATCTGCCTTAACTTCGGTGTTGCAGAGGACTATGACGGCCTCTGCAATCTGCGCTTTGACGACACAAATCCGACGAAGGAGAATGTCGAGTACGTGGACTCGATTCAGGAGGATATCCGCTGGCTCGGGTTCTCATGGGGGGAGCGCCGTTTCTACGCGTCGGATTACTTTGCGCAGCTGTATGAATATGCAGTTGCTCTCATAAGGAAGGGCCTCGCCTATGTGGACGATCTCACGGCGGATGAAATCCGCGCCTATCGCGGCACACTGACGGAGCCGGGGAAGGAGAGCCCTTGGCGCAATCGCTCCGTAGAGGAAAATCTTGACCTCTTTGCGCGGATGCGTGCAGGAGAGTTTCCTGACGGCGCACGTGTCCTGCGTGCGAAGATCGATATGGCCTCGCCGAATCTCGTCATGCGCGATACGGTCATCTATCGCATTGCGCACGTGCCGCATCACCGGACGGGAGATGCGTGGTGCATCTACCCGATGTATGACTTCGCTCATCCGCTCTCGGACGCAGTTGAGGGCATTACGCACTCTCTGTGCACGCTTGAGTTCGAGGAACATCGTCCCTTCTATGACTGGCTGCTCGAGTCCCTCGGATTTCCTGCGGGAGAGCGGCCGCGTCAGATCGAGTTTGCCCGGCTGAATCTCTCGGGAGCGATCACGAGCAAGCGCAAACTGCGCCAGCTTGTCGAGGAGGGACATGTGCGCGGCTGGGACGATCCACGCATGCCGACCATTTCAGGGATGCGACGGCGCGGCTATCCGCCTGCGGCCGTGCGCGCATTCTGCGAAGAGATCGGCGTAGCAAAGAGCAACAGCACGGTGGACAGTGCCATGCTCGAACACAGCGTGCGTGACGAACTCAACCGCAATGCACCGCGTGTTATGGCGGTGCTGCGCCCGCTGAAACTTGTCCTCACGAACTATCCGGAGGGCGAGACGGAATATCTTCTGGCAGAAAACAGTCCGACGCACGGCGGGCAGCGTTATGTGCCCTTCGGCCGTGAGCTCTATATCGACCGCGAGGATTTCATGGAGGACGCACCGAAGAAGTTCTTCCGTCTGAAGCCGGGCGGCGAGGTCCGCCTCAAGCATGCCTATATTATTAAATGTGATGAGGTCATCAAGGATGCATCGGGCGAGATCACGGAACTCCGCTGCACCTACGATCCGGATACGCGGAGCGGCGGCACTGCGGCGAACCGCAAGGTCAAGGGAACGATCCAGTGGGTGTCTGCAGAGCATGCGCTCACCGCAGAGGTGCGGCTCTATGAGAGCCTTCTCCGCGAAACCGCGGAGGGGGAAGAGGAGCCGGAGCATTTCATCGATGCGCTCAACCCGCATTCACTCGAGATTCTGACGGATGCAAAGGTGGAACCGAGCCTTCGGCTTACGGCGGCAGGCGCACGCTATCAATTCCTGCGCGTCGGCTATTTCGCTGTTGACCCGGATACGACGCCGGATCATATCGTGTTCAACCGCATCGTCGGACTAAAGGATTCATGGAGCAAGCTGAAATAGAGTCCCTCTCCGACTGCGCAGAACTGCCCTTTCAGGCGGTATAAGGAGGTTTGCTGTGGCAAAAATACCGAAGAACCGATCCGATAAAGATATGATGCAGGGCTATGAGGAGGAGGAAACTCTTGCCGATGTCCTGCTGAAACGGGAGCGGCAGGCAGCCGAGCGCAGCCGTGCGGAAGCGGCACAGGAACCTCCTGCCGATCTTGCACGCGCGGGGCTGACCTCTGCGCAGACAGCAGAACTCGGCCGGGCGCTGCTGGAACTCAAACTGGCATTGGCACAGGAAGATATCCAGCACTATAAACTCAAGATCCGGCGCGAGGGCAGGCAGGTGACCATCACGGCAACGTGATATGGAAGTACGGATAAATTTATTTTATCCATGACTCCTCGTAGTTCTCATAACGAGAAGAAGGATGTGTAATGATGGAAACAGCAACGATTGTGGCGATTGTTATCTTCGTCGCCGCGTATGCGCTCATCATCTCCGAAAAAGTGCACCGCACGATTGTCGGACTGTTTGGCGCAATGCTCATGATACTCTTCGGGATCCTGGATCAAGAGACGGCAGTTCACCACATTGACTTCAATACGCTGGGCCTCCTCATGGGTATGATGATCATTGTAAATATTACGAGTGAAACGGGGCTCTTCAACTTTCTCGCCATCTGGGCCGCGCAGAAGGTAAGGGCGCGGCCGATCGCACTCCTCGTTGTTCTTTCGAGCATCACAATGGTCTGCTCGGCGCTGCTCGACAACGTTACGACCGTCCTGCTCACCGTGCCGATCACGTTCAGCATTACCTCACAGCTCAAGGTCGACGTCATGCCCTATCTCATATCGCAGATCTTGGCGTCGAACATCGGCGGTACGGCAACGCTGATCGGCGACCCGCCGAACATCATGATCGGCAGCGCAGTCGGGCTTGATTTCATGGCGTTTGTACAAAACCTGACACTGATCTCAATCATCATCTTTATCCTTGTCCAACTTATCCTTATTGCCCTTTATCACAAGGAACTGCATACGCAGCCGGAGCTGCAGGATAAGATTATGCGCCTGCCTGCCGATGCGCAGATCACGGATCATGCGCTCCTGCACAAGTGCCTTGCCGTCATCTTCCTCACGATCACGTTCTTCGTCCTGCACGGCAGCCTTGGGCTCGAGTCCGCGACCGTTGCGCTCTCCGGCGCAGGACTTCTGCTCCTCCTCACGGCGACGCGTGACGAGGAGAAAATCGCCAAGGTGCTTTCCAAGATCGAGTGGCCGGCCATCTTCTTCTTCGGAGGACTCTTCATCCTTGTCGGCGCGCTCGTCGAGACCGGCGTCATCCGCATGCTCGCAGCCGAGGCGATCAAGGCGACCGGCGGAAACGTCGAGGCGACGGCGATCCTCATCCTCTGGATGAGTGCGATTGCCTCTGCCTTCATCGATAACATTCCGTTCGTTGCGACGCTCATTCCGCTCATTCAGGACATGGGGCAGATGGGCCTCACGAATCTCGACCCGATGTGGTGGTCGCTTGCGCTCGGCGCATGTCTCGGCGGCAACGGCACGCTCATCGGCGCGAGTGCGAATGTCGTCGTCGCGTCTATGTCGGCGCAGCGCGGACGTCCGATCTCCTTCCTCGGCTTTATGAAGATTGCGTTCCCCGTTATGATCTTCACTGTCCTCATCTCGAACATCTACGTCTGGATCCGTTATCTCTAAGCGGCTTTGATATCCAAAATCCCCGACCGCATTGGCGGTTGGGGATTTATCTTTGCGTGAACGTATGTTATTCTATGCGAAAGGAGGAGGGGAAAACGGTGATTCTCAATACGGGCATGCGTACGGACATTCCTGCATTCTATGCGGAGTGGCTTGCAAATCGCCTGCGCGCAGGCGAAGTATGCGTGCGCAATCCCTATAATGCTGCGCAGGTTACGCGCTATCGTCTTGTCCCCTCTGTCGTCGATCTCATCGGTTTCTGTACGAAGAACCCTGCGCCCATGCTTCCCTATATGGATCTTCTCGCGCCGTTTGGGCAGTTCTGGTACGTCACGATCACACCCTACGGCAGGGACATCGAGCCGAATGTGCCTGCGTGGCAGGAGACCGTGCGCATATTTCGGCAGCTCTCGGCGATCGTCGGCGTGCGTGCGATTGGCTGGCGCTACGATCCCATCGTGATCGATGAACGGCATACAATTGCTTTCCATCGCAGAATGTTTGCCGAGATGGCGGCGGCACTTGCAGGTACGACCGAGATCGTCGTTATCAGCTTCGTTATGTGTTATGCCAAGACGCGGCGAAATTTTCCCGGCGTACGGGAGGTTATGCAGGCGGAGCGGATGGAACTCGGCGCATATATCATTGAGACTGCGAGAGCATATGGCATGACGGTTTATCCCTGCGGCGGGGAGACGGAGCTCGCGCCCCTCGGGGCGGATACGGGCGGCTGCATGACGCCGCGCATCTACGAGCGGGCGCTCGGGCGGCGGATGCATTTTCCGAACTATCAGCGCCAGCGCAGGGAATGCGACTGCTATCTCGGCGCGGACATCGGCGCGTATGACAGCTGTCCGCACCTTTGCTGCTACTGCTATGCAAATACGCATGCTGCCCGCGTACGGAAAAACAGGTGTCGCCACGATCCGCAGTCGCCCTTCCTGATCGGGCATGCCGAGGCGGACGACCGCATCCATACGGCGCGGCAGGAGAGCTGGCTGGAGGCGCAGGAGAATCTGTTTTGAGGGGATAAAACGATAACTGCCGCTTCTATGAAAAAAAACTTGCACTCGATGAAAAAAATCTGTATAATACAGAGCGTTGAATCCGTTCCTCAAGACTTGATCGCCGTTCAATGAACGCGTGAAGCATTGTTTATGTAATCAATGCTTGCCCGTGCCATAATCTCAGTGAACGCTTTCCCAGTGCGACGAATGGAGAGTTGACTAACTTTTATTTTTAAGGGAGATTGTGGAAGAATGGCATTTGAAGACAAGACACTCGTATGCAAGGAATGCGGCAACAACTTCGTATTCACGGCCGGAGAGCAGGAGTTCTATGCAGAGAAGGGCTTTGAGAATGAGCCTGCACGCTGCCGTGACTGCCGCGACAAGCGACGCCGCAGCCGCGACGAGCAGAGCGGCGAGCGTCAGATGTTCCACGTGGTCTGCGCCGAATGCGGCAAGGATACGGAAGTCCCGTTCGAGCCGAAGACAGATCGTCCGGTGTACTGCCGCGACTGCTTCAACTCGAAGCGCGCAGCACATTTCTAAGGAGTTCTGAGGAGGCTTTGCTTCCTTCTATGGAGGGATTGCTGCACATTGCTGCAGCATCCCTCCTTTGATTTTTTTACCATGTATGAGGAGGTTTCCCAATGAAACTGAAGAAATTGGCACTCGTCCTGACCGGCGCTCTCGTGAGCCTCGCGCTCGTCGGCTGCGGCGGCAGCAACGATCAGGCAAAGCAGGAGAGCAAGGTGCTCCGCGTGGGCTCCGCGATTGACTTTGCGCCGTTTGAGTTCCAGGATGAGGGACAAAAGGACTATCAGGGCTTCGATATGGATCTCATCCGCGCGATCGCGAAGGAGATGGGCAGTGAAGCAGAGATTCAGAACATTGGGTTTGACGGGCTCATTCCCGCACTGCAGGCAAAGAACATCGACGTCATCATCAGCGGTATGACGATCAATGACGAGCGCAAGGAGCGCGTCAACTTCTCCGATCCGTACTATCAGTCGGGTCTGACGATGGTCGTTCGCAGCGATGAGGAGAACATCAAGTCGTTCAGCGATCTCAAGGGGCATAAGGTCGCCGTTCAGATTGGAACGACCAGCGCAAAGATGGTCAAGGAGATGGAGGGCGTCACGATCACTGAGCTCAACACTCCGGCGGACTGCTTTATAGAGCTCAAAGCGCGCGGCGTAGACGCCGTCGTCAACGATCGCCCGGTTAACGACTACTACATCAATCAGAGCCAGGCTGTCGGCGTGAAGTCGCTCGATGACAAACTCTCGGCAGAGGATTACGGCATCGCGATGGCGAAGGATAATGTCGAGCTTCAGAAGAAGATCAATGAGGCTCTCAAGAAGCTCCATGACAACGGCGAATACGACAAGATCTATCAGAAGTGGTTCGGTACGGGCAAGTAAGCCCTGCATGCAGCATAAAAACACCGCAGACAGTTTGGTCTGCGGTGTTTTTTCTTTAGCGCAGCTGCTTTGCGATGCGCGCCATATCCGGCGGGAGGGGAGACTCGAACACGAGCATTTTCTGTGTACGCGGGTGCGAGAGGGTGAGGCGCGCGGAGTGGAGTGCATGCCGTTTTATTTCATCGGCATTTCCTCCATAGAGGTCGTCGCCGAGCAGCGGATGCCCCAGATGGGCGAGGTGAACACGGATCTGATGTGTGCGTCCTGTCTCGAGATGCAGGCGGAGGAGTGTATGTGTACCGTCTGTTTGCTCCGTTTGGTAATGTGTGCGCGCAGGCTTACCGTCGGGTGCAACATGCCGCAGAATAATGCTCGGCAAGGCGCGCGCGATCGGCGCATCGATGCACCCTTTCTCCGGCGAGAGCATTCCTTTGATTAGCGCAAGGTACTCACGCGTAAGTGTATCCTGCCTTGCAATCTGATACTGCACTTCGGGATGTTTTGCGATGAGCAAAAGGCCCGTTGTGTTGCGGTCGAGGCGGTGGCAGGGATGAAAGCCGAGGGGAGCACGGCGCGCTGCATAGAGACCGAGCACTGCGTTGGCGACGGTCCCGTGCGCCTCCTTCGTCGTAGGATGAACAAGCTGTCCCGCGGACTTGTCGATGACGAGCAGGTCGGCGTCCTCATAGACAACGGTAAGCGGCAGCTGTTCGGGAATGACAGAGGAGATGACGGGCAGCTCATAGGAGACCATGTCTCCTGCGCGCAGAACGGTGCGCGCGGCGATGACGGGCATGCCGTTCACGGCGAATGTTCCGCTGTGTTTGATTCTCTTCCAAAGCCCCGAAGAAATCCCACATTCACGCATGAGATAGGCCCTTGCGGGGCATTCCGTGCCCTCCGGCAATGTGACGAGGATCTCCGTCATTCGCTTTCCTTTTGTCCTTGGCGGCGCAGGGCGAGAATGGTGCGAAAGGAGACAGAGAGAATGATGGCGATGACGGTGGCGAGCGACATGCCGCGCAGCGTGACGGTGCCGATGGTGAGGCTGGCCGTTGATACACCGACGCCCATGACGATGGAGGTTAGGAGGAGGTTCATCGGGTTGTTGTAGTCCACCTTTGCCTCGACGAGGATGCGGATGCCGGACGCCGCGATAACACCGAAGAGCAGCATGGAGACGCCGCCCATGACGGGCGTTGGGATGCTCTGGATGAGCGCCGCGAGTTTGCCGAGGCAGGAGAGGAGAATGGCGAAGAGTGCTGCGCCGCCGATGACCCACGTGGAGTAGACCTTCGTGATGGCAAGCACGCCGATGTTCTCTCCATAGGTCGTATTTGGCGTCGAGCCGAAGAGGCCGGAGAAGATCGTCGAGACCCCGTTGCCGAGGAGGGAGCGGTCAAGCCCCGGGTCCTTTGCAAGATTTTGTCCGACGATGTTGCCTGTCACGATGAGATGTCCGATGTGTTCTACAATGACGACGATGGAAGCGGGCAGAATGATGAGAATGGCGCGCAGGTCGAATTCTGGCGTGTAAATGGTCGGTATTGCCAGCCACGGCGCGCTCTCGACATGCGAGAGGTCTACAATGCCCGCGGCGAAGGCAATGATATAGCCTGCGACTACGCCGATGAGGATGGGGATGATGGAGAGGAAGCCGCGGAATGCCATCGAGGCAAAGATGGTGACGGCAAGTGTTGCAATCGAGACAAAGATGACGGTGGCATCCGTATTTTCTCCTGTAAGTCCTGCCATATTTGCTGCTGTCGGCATGAGCTCGAGCCCGATGACGGCGACGATCGCACCCATCGAGGCGGGGGGGAAGATGACGTCGATCCAGCTGGTTCCGATTGCATGGACGATAAGGCTGACCGCACAGAAGACCATGCCGACGACAATGAATCCGCCGAGCGCCGCCTCATAGCTGTACTCCGAGAGTACAAGAAAGACGGGGGAGAGAAACGCGAAGCTCGAACCGAGATAGGCCGGAATCTTCCCCTTGCAGAGGATGAGGTAGAACAGCGTGCCGATACCATTGAACAGCAGTACGGTCGCGGGGTTGACGTGAAAGAGGATCGGCACGAGCACCGTTGAGCCGAACATCGCGAAGAGATGCTGCAGGGAGAGGGGGATGGTGGTCAGGAGCGGCGGTCGTTCTGCCGTATTGATCGTCTTTTGTGACATGATGAATCACTCCGTTTCAGATCAGAGATTCTTATAGGCGCTCCTATGATACCATAGACGGCGGCGGGGAACAATCACCATTTATCGGAGAGCTCTTTTGACATCCAATTTTTCATGGGATATGATATAAAGGAATATATTGCAGAACTTAAATGAAGGAAGTGACCTATGCGATATCCGATGAAACTGATCGCGCCGCTGAAGGATTATCTCTGGGGCGGGACGCGTTTGAAAGAAGAATACGGCAAAGAGACAGAGCTGACGAAGGTCGCCGAGAGTTGGGAACTTGCCTGTCATCGGGACGGCAAGAGCGTGATTGCAAACGGTGCGGCGAAGGGACAGACGCTCGAGAAATGGCTGGCGGGAGAAGGCCGGGGCGTGCTCGGCAAAAATGCGGAGAAGTTTTCGTATTTCCCGCTGCTCATCAAGCTGATCGATGCACGCGATGATTTGTCCGTGCAGGTGCATCCGAGCGATGCGTACGCTTTGCGTGTTGAAGGAGAGCACGGAAAGACAGAGCTGTGGTACATTGTGGACTGTGCGCCCGGTGCAGAGATTCTCTATGGATTTCAGCATGAGCTCACGCGGGAGGAGTTTCGCCGCCGCATCGAAGACAATACGCTGCGCGAGGTTGTACGCCGCGTGCCGGTACACAAAGGAGACGTGTTCTTCATCCCTGCGGGTACGCTGCACGCGATCGGCAGGGGGATCCTCATCTGCGAAATTCAGCAGAGTTCCAATGCGACTTACCGTGTCTATGATTATGGACGCGTCGGTGCCGACGGAAAGCCGCGCACACTTCACATCGAGAAGGCTCTCGATGTGACCCGTCTGACTCCCGCCGTCTCGGGAGCCTCCTCTGCAGTGTCCGTCGATATCTTTGCAGGCGTACAGGTGCGCCTGCTTGGTGCATGTGATTATTTTACCGTATATCATCTCGCTGTCACGGGAGAATGCGCGCTTATGGCGGGAGAAGATTCCTTCCAATGTCTGACGATGCTCTCCGGCAGTCTCGTGCTGCGTTCCGGCAGTGGGGAGATCTGTATGAGAAAGGGCGAGAGTGCATTCCTGCCAGCAGGTCTCGGCTGCTATATGCTCAATGGAGAAGCGGAGATAATTCTCAGCAAGGTCTGATATATGATGACATGAGCAGGGCTTGACGGCTTTGCTATAATGAAACCGTCAGGAGAACTTTTAGAATGCCAAATGGAAGGTGAGAGAGATCGAATTTCATGCCTTGACGAAGGAAGACAAGCCTCTGCTTGATCGATATTTTCGTGCGAATTATTATGAGAATTCGCATTTTAACTTTACAAATCTCTACATGTGGCGCGAACCGTTCCATGTTCATGTGGCGGAGGAGGATGGTGTCCTCTATGTTGTGAGCGAGTGGAAAGCGCGCGTATCGGCGCTGCAGCCGTTCTGTGATCCCACACGCTACCCGGAGGCGACGAAGAAGCTGCTCGCGTACTTCGAGGAGATAGAGCAGCCATTTCACATCTACGATATGGAGCGCGGCTACGCGGACTTTCTCCGCAGCTGTGACTGCGCGAACTTCGAAGTAGTCGCTGACCGCGACAACTATGACTATGTGTATCTGTCTGAAAAGCTCATTAGTCTCTCGGGGCGTAAGCTGCACTCGAAGAAGAATCATCTGAATGCGTTCCGCAAGGAGCATCCGGACGCGCAGTTCCTGCCGATCACGGACGAGATCGTGACACAGTGCAAGCTGGAGCTGAACAGTTGGTACAAGCAGCATCGCCAGGAGGACGGTACAGTCGATCTGTTCATTGACTATGAGCGCACGGCGATTCTCGAGGTGCTGAATAATTTCGCAGATTTCGGCCTGAAAGGCGGAGCGATCCTCTTGGATGGACGCGTGGTTGCCTTTACGTTCGGCGAGCAGCTGAATACGGATACGGCAGTGATTCATGTGGAGAAGGCGGATCCAGAGGTGCGCGGCGCATATCCCGCGATCAATCAGGGATTCGTGGAGCACGCGTGGAGCCATCTTACCTATATCAACCGCGAAGAGGATATGGGGATCGAGGGACTGCGCAAGGCAAAGGAGTCTTATAAGCCCGAGAAGCTGATTGAGAAATTCAACGCAACCCTTGTGGGATTTGCAAACTGTTCGTGAATATGGTAAGATAGCACAACGCTAGGATAAGGTAGGCTCGTCCTTCGCCCCACATAAGCGGCGGAGGACTTTCTTGTTTACATTTATTCAGATGATGCAATGTTGTAATACGGGGGAACGATCATGAACCACACGAAATATGCCAAGGGATACTATATGCCGCCCGAGATCCGTCTGGACTGGCTGCGCAAAGATGCGCCGGAGAAGGCGCCGATATGGTGCTCGGTCGATCTGCGCGACGGCAATCAGGCGCTCATCATTCCGATGAGCCTCGATGAGAAGCTGGCGTTTTTCGATCTCCTCGTACGAGTGGGGTTCAAAGAAATCGAGGTCGGTTTTCCTGCCGCATCGGAAACGGAGTATGAATTCCTGCGCCGCCTCGTGGAGGATAATCTCATTCCAGACGATGTAACGGTGCAGGTGCTGACGCAGGCACGCGAACATATCATTCGCAGGACATTCGATGCGCTGCGCGGTGTGAAGAATGCCATCGTACACGTCTATAACCCGACCTCTGCGGCGCAGCGTGAGCAGGTATTCGGCCGCTCCAAGGAGGAGATCCTGCAGATCGCCGTGGACGGCGCGCAGCTGCTCAAGCGGCTGACGGAGGAGGCAGGGGCAGACTACCGCTTCGAGTATTCGCCCGAGAGCTTCACGGGGACGGAGCCGGAGTATGCGCTTGAGGTCTGCAATGCCGTGCTCGATGTGTGGCAGCCGACGCCCGACCGCAAGGCCATCATTAATCTGCCCTCGACAGTGCAGATGTCAATGTCGCACGTCTACGGCATGCAGATTTCGTACGTCAACGAGCGCTTGAAGTATCGTGACAGCGTTGTCCTCTCCCTACACCCGCACAACGACCGCGGCTGTGGCGTAGCGGATGCGGAGCTGGGGCTGCTCGCCGGCGCGGACCGCGTCGAGGGTACGCTCTTCGGCAATGGAGAGCGTACAGGCAATGTCGACATCATCACGGTGGCTATGAATATGTTCGCCCTCGGCGTCGATCCGAACCTTGATTTTTCTGATCTGCCGCATCTCGTAGAGGTATATGAGAAGGTGACGCGCATGCAGGTCAATCCGCGCCAGCCGTATGCCGGCTCGCTCGTCTTTGCCGCATTCTCAGGCTCGCATCAGGATGCCATCGCCAAGGGGATGAAGCATTGGGACGAGAACAAGCCGAAGCATTGGTCGTTGCCGTATCTCTACATCGACCCGAAGGATGTTGGGCGCACCTACGATGGTGACGTGATCCGCATCAACAGCCAGTCGGGCAGGGGCGGCGTCAGCTATATCATGGAGCAGCAGTACGGCATCAGTATGCCGAAGAAGATGCGCGAGGATTTCAGTTACCGTGTGAAGTCCGTCTCCGACAACGGACACAGGGAACTCCTGCCGGATGAGATCTACAAGGTGTTCACAGATACCTATGTCAATGTCGGCTTTCCATTCGAACTTTCGGATTTCCATCTGAAAAAGCAGCCGGACGGCACGCGTACGGGCGATGTCCATCTCAAAGTGGACGGCGAGGAGCGTACCTATGAGGCGCGCGGCAACGGACGTCTTGATGCAATCTCAAATGCTCTGCAGGAAAACCTTGGCCTCCGCTATACGAACCTGACATACAGCGAACATGCATTGGAGATCGGACAGACCTCGCGCGCCATCTCGTACATCAGCATCACGGGCGAGGACGGCAAGGTCTACTGGGGCGCAGGTACGGACACGGACATCATCACCTCGTCTATCCTGGCCCTGTTCAGCGCAATCAACCGGATGAAAGCAGGACACTAACTTGTGACGGATACAATCGCAGAAAAACTGAAGCTGCTCCCGGACTCTCCGGGTGTCTATATTATGAAAGACGCCCGCGGGAAGATCATCTATGTGGGCAAAGCCATTGTTCTCAAGAACCGTGTGCGGCAGTATTTTCAGAGCAGCCGGAACCAGGCGCCGAAAGTGCGCGCGATGGTCTCGCACATTGCTGACTTTGAGACGATTATGACAGCGAATGAAGTCGAGTCATTGATTCTTGAGGCAAATCTGATCAAAAAACATCGGCCGCGCTATAATATCCGGCTGAAGGACGACAAGAGTTACCCCTATGTAAAAGTGACGGTGCAGGAGGAATTCCCGCGCGTCTTCATCACGCGGCGCGTTCTGCGTGATGGTGCGCGCTACTTCGGCCCCTATACGAATGTGACGGCGCTGCGGGACAGCTTAAAGCTCCTGAAGCGCCTTTTTCCTCTGCGAACGTGCAGGATTATGCCCGACCGTCCCTGTCTTGAATACCATATCAAACGCTGTCTTGCGCCCTGTGTAGAGAAGGTAACGGAGGAGGATTACCGTGCGATGATCCATGCGGTCCTGCTTTTTCTCGAGGGACGGACGGACGACGTGGAGCGGGAGCTGGAGCATCGCATGGATCTGGCGGCAGAGGGGTATCACTTTGAGACAGCCGCGCGTCTGCGCGACCAGCTGACCGCTGTGCGCAAGGCTGCCGAGCGGCAGAATATCGTGACCGGAGCGGGCGATCAGGATGCGATCGGCATGGCACGCGCGGCGATGGGTGTCTGTGTGCAGATCTTTTTCATCCGCGGCGGCAAGATGATCGGACGCGAGCACTTCCATCTGCGCGGGAGCGAGGAGGAGAGCGATGCGGACATTTTGCGCGCCTTTCTTGAGCAGTACTACAATCGGGCGACGTTCGTCCCGCGTGAGATTCTGCTTCCGCATGCGATCGACGGCATGGGGCGGGAGGTTATTGAACGCTGGCTCACAGAGCGCAGGGGCGGGGGAAAGGTCACTCTCCTGACGCCGCAGCGCGGAACGAAACATGATATCGTCGTAATGGCGACGGACAATGCGGAGAAATTTCTCGCCGATGAGGAGACGCGCCGCAGTCTCGCCGATGCAGAGACCATGGGTGCGGTTGAGGAGCTTGGGCGTCGTCTCGGTCTGAAAAATCCGCCGTACCGCATGGAGTGCTTTGATATCTCGCACAATCAGGGGCAGGAGACCGTTGCCTCCATGGTCGTCTTTGAGGGCGGTCTGCCAAAGAAGTCCGACTACCGCCGCTTTAAAATTCGGAGTGCCGAGGGCAAGCCCGACGATTTCCTTTCTATGCGTGAGGTAACAACGCGTCGTTATGTGGGCCTTCCAGAGAAGGAGCTGCCCGATCTTATTATTATCGACGGAGGCAAGGGGCAGCTCTCCTCCGCACTCGAGATCATTCGGAACGAGGCGGGACATAAAAATGTTCCTGTCGTCGGTCTTGCCAAGCAGTTCGAACTTGTCTTTACGGAGGGAAACTCCGAACCGATCGAACTGCCGCGCCGCAGCCAAGCGCTCTATCTCATTCAGCGCATCCGCGACGAGGCACATCGCTTTGCCGTCACCTTCCATCGAAAGCTGCGCGGAAAACGCAACCTTGTCTCCGTCCTTGATCATATTGTCGGGATCGGGGCAAAGCGGCGGCAAAGTCTGTGGAACCACTTCGGAACGATTGACAAGATTAAGGCGGCTTCGATCGATGAACTTCTCAAAGCCCCCGGAATGAATCGCCCTTCTGCGGAAGCTGTCTACTATTTCTTTGAAGCGCAGCGTCAACTTCGTGGGAAACAATAAAAGATAGGATTGTCATACCAAAATGATGAATCATCTAATTGCGGCTTGGTTCTGATAATTCTATAATAACAAAAAATAAAATATTAACTGTGCTTAAGGAGGTCTTGCCCGTGCTTTTTCATCGAAAAGCGGCGCTTGCCGCAGCAGTGCTCATGTCCCTGTTGATGGTGCTTGTGGGTTGTGGCGGCTCGGAGCAGTCATCCAAGGCAGAGGACAATATTCTCGTCGTATACAACTGCAATACGGACGACTGGACTGCTCCAATTGTTAAGGAATTCCAGGAGCAGACCGGGATTCAGGTGCAGCTTGTCGCGGGCGGCTCGGGCGAGCTGATGGCGCGCGTGCGTGCAGAGAAGGAGAATCCGCTCGGCGATATCATGTGGGGCGGTTCAGCTGATGCATACGTTGCGTTGGAACCTTTTTTGCAGCCCTATGAATCAACGGAGAAAGCTGCGATCGATCCGAATTTCGTTCGGGAGAACAACGCCTTTTATAATGTGACGATGGATCCCTATGTCATCGCTTATAACACCGATCTCGTCAGTGAGGCGGATGCACCGAAGGGGTGGAAGGATCTGCTCGATCCGAAATTCCGCGGACGCATCTCGTTGGCGGATCCGGCAAAGTCGAGTTCCACCTACGCGGGCTCCTCACGATGATGGATAAACTTGGCGGCGATACCGCCGTCATCGGACAGCTCGTCGACAATCTGGACGGCAAGATCATCAGCGGTTCAGCGGCTCAGATCAAAGCCCTGTCTGACGGAGAGTATGCAATTACGGCTACCTTTGAAGAGCCTGTACTGAAATATATTACGAACGGCGCACATATGAAGATTGTCTATCCCGCGGAGGGAACTGCGATTTCATCCGGCGGCATCGGCATCATCAAAGGCGCTAAACACGCGGAAAATGCAAAAAAATTCCTTGATTTCGTTATGAGCAAGCAGGTGCATGAACGCTTCGGCAATTACCAGCGGCGTTCAACGCGCACTGATGTTCAGCCTCCCGCGTCTCTTCGCCCCGTGTCGGAGATTCGCTACACACCGTTTGATACCCAGCGTGCCGTATCTTTTAAGGACGAGTTCCTGAGCAAATGGCGCGCCGCGGTTATCAAATAAATCCCCATTTCCCCCATCCCCCCATTCCCATATTTTCCCCTTCCAAGACCGTCACAGTGCGTGACGGTTTTTCTTTTGAAAGGTTGTGTATTATGAGTTTGTCTGTTCGGATACAGGATGCGGTAAAACGCTATGGTGATTTTTGCGCGGTCAATCACATCAGCCTCTCCATTGAGGGCGGCGAGTTCTTTACGCTGCTCGGACCTTCGGGATGCGGGAAGACAACGCTGCTGCGCATGATTGCGGGCTTCAATGAAATCGACGGGGGAAAGATCTTTTTCGGTGACCGCTGCATCAACGATATCCCGCCCCATCGCCGCAATACGGGGATGGTGTTTCAGAACTACGCTATTTTTCCGCATCTGTCTGTTGCGGATAACGTTGCCTACGGACTCCGCGCGCGGGATGCCGGTGCGGCAGAGCAGAAGGAGCGTACAGCGGAAGCACTTGCCCTTATGCAAATTGAGAACCTTGCAGATCGGATGCCGTCCCAGCTTTCCGGCGGGCAGCAGCAGCGTGTGGCGCTCGCACGCGCAATCGTCATCCGTCCCGATGTCCTGCTCATGGACGAGCCGCTCTCGAATTTGGACGCCAAGCTGCGCCTCATGATGCGGACGAATATTCGCCGTATCCAAAAGGAGCTCGGCATCACGACGATCTACGTAACGCACGATCAGGAGGAGGCACTTGCAATCTCGGATCGGATCGCGGTTATGCAGGCGGGAACCGTGATGCAGCTCGGCACCCCGCGCGAGATCTATACGCATCCGGCAAATACGTTTGTTGCAGACTTCATAGGAACGTCCAATTTCCTCACAGGAAAGGCAGAAGCGGAATCGTTTGATGTTTTGGGGACACTTTCCTTTTCCGGCGGACTTTCAAGCGGCTATCAGGGGCCGCTGAAGATCTCTGTGCGTCCCGAGGATGTGGGGCTTGTCTCGCCGGAGTCGAGCGCCCTGCGCGGGACCGTTCGCCGCGTTACCTATCTCGGCACGAATGACGAGTATGAGATTGCCCTCGCGGATGACCTGAGTCTGATCAGCAAGATCTATCGAACACGCGGGGGACAGGCCTACGATATTGGGGATATGGTGGGCATCACGCTCGAGCCTGCAGCGCTGACGCTTTATACGGAGGATGGGAAGGAGGCCCTCTCATGAAACTCTCCCATTTGCGTGAAAATCCGTTGGATCGTCTGAATTTCTGGACGGCTGTTACGGTTCTCGCCATCCTTTTAATCCTGCTTTTTATCGTTTATCCATTTTCACATTTATTGATTCGCTCCTTTGTGATGGAGAATGGGAGCATTTCCTTTGCACACTACGCCGAATTCTTTCAGAGCAAATATTATCTGCATACATTGTTCAACAGTTTCATGGTGTCTGCATCGGCGACGGTGCTCGCCCTTTTGATTGGCCTGCCCATGGCGTACTTTACCGCGCGCTATCGCATTATAGGAAAATCCATTGTCGATCACCTCTGCATTCTTGCAATGCTCTCGCCGCCCTTTATCGGCGCCTACTCATGGATTGTACTGCTCGGGCGTGCGGGCGTCTTTACGCGGTTTGCCGAGGATACGTTCGGACTCTCTTTGCCGTCTATCTATGGATTTTCGGGGATTTTACTCGTCTTTACGCTCAAGTTGTTTCCCTATGTATATCTCTACGTTTCGGCGGCGCTGCAGAGCATGGACGCCTCACTGGAGGAGGCGGCGGAGAATCTCGGTACAAGTGGTTGGCGCCGCTTCCGTGAGATCACGTTTCCCCTCATCCTCCCGACAATTCTTTCCGCTGCACTTATGGTCTTTATGACGAGTCTTGCGGATTTCGGAACGCCTGCGCTCATCGGCGAGGGATTTCGTGTCCTGCCGGTATCCATCTACGATGCGTACATGAGCGAGCTTGGGGCCGGGAATACGGCTTTTGCAAATGTTCTCAGCGTGGTTGTCGTCGTCTTTGCGCTGCTGGTTCTGCTGCTTCAAAAAAAGGCGCTCGCCGGACGCGATTACATGATGTCGGGCCTTCGCCCGATGAAGCGAAAGACACTCTCCGGCGTGCGCAGCGTTCTCGTTGCGCTGGGGATTTACTTCGTTGCTTTTCTTGCTGTGCTGCCACAGCTGACGGTTGCCGTAACATCTTTTGTCAAGACGAGCGGGCCGGTCTTTCTTCCCGGTTTTGGATTCGAGAGCTATGCAGAAGCGTTCGGAAAGATGTCCGATGCAATTCTCAATTCCTTCTTGTTTTCTCTTTCCGCCATTGCGATCATGGTGCTCTCCGCGCTGTTGATTTCATATCTGATTGTGCGGGAGCAGTCACGCGCGAGCACGCTCATCGACATGATGGTAATGTTCCCCTATGTGATTCCGGGGGCTGTGCTCGGCATTATGCTGTCCTCGACATTCAATGGCATGCCTCTCCCCTTGACAGGGACGGCATTTATCCTTATTCTGTCTTATGTGATCCGAAAACTTCCGTTTACGCTGCGCTCGAGCATCGGCATCCTGTATCAGATCGACCGCAGTGTGGACGAGGCTTCGATCAGCCTTGGCGTGACGCCGGTGACAACATTCTTTCGGGTGACGGCGCGGCTGATGCTGCCCGGCGTCATGTCGGGCGCGATTTTGAGTTGGATTGCGACAATGAACGAGTTGAGCTCGTCTCTGATCCTCTATACGGGCGGAACGCAGACCATTTCTGTGGCGATCTTCAACGAGATTACGAGCAAAGCGCATTTTGGCACGGCGGCGGCGCTTGCGACGATCTTGACGGCGGCGACGGTTCTTTCTCTTGTTGTTTGTCGCAGACTTGCGGGTGGGAAAATAGAACTTTGAACTTATGATGCTCCATTACGGTATCAACTATCAAAAGAGGCTGCTCATCTATCTGCTGGCCGGCGGATTTTTGCCGCTGCTGGTGGTCTCTGCGGTCATTCTCTATGCAGCTGATCATATGTATGAGGCGATGCAGGAGCAGGGCGGACATGCAGAGGTGCAGCGGATCTCTGTAGAGATCGACCATCTTATGCTGCGTTATCAGCAGATGATTGAGCCGCTTCTTGCGCGGGATGAGACGGAATCGTTTCTGAGAGGAACGCGCACGGAGGCCGAACACATTTACAGCGACTTGTACGCGGCCCTTGCAGGCAGATCCGGCGAGGCGGCGATCTATCTGATCTCAGCCGATGGACACCAGATCATTGCTACGGATGATCTGCCGCGTGCCTATCATCTGCCGGAGAACTTGCACTGGGGCCTCATTGGGCGAGCAATGCAGGAGCAGGGCTGGGTCGCTCTGGCTGCCGATCGCTATGCGGCAGACCAGAAGGATACGGTCTTCTCGATGGCATATGCCGTTCGGCGGGGCGGAGAACTGCTCGGCTTTGCCGTTATCGATATGAGGTACGAGGCTCTTATCCCGCTCATCCAGCGTGTGCAGGACGGCAATGAGGGGCAGATTATCCTGACGGATCGCTACGGCTATGTCATGATGGATATGCTCAATCGTCACCGCGAGGGCTTTCCCCCTGCTTTTTCCCCGCCTCATGAGGGGGAGAGGACATTCCGTGACAATTCATACGCCTCGCCCAATACGGGATTTGAGGTGCATCTGCGGCAGCGCATGGATCCTGCGCCGCTGAATTATCTATTTCGCCTCGTTGTCGCAGCGGATATCATTGCACTCTGTCTGACGGCATATCTTGCCTGCCGACTGAGCCGTCATCTTTGGCGCCCGCTGCATACGCTGACGACGGCAATGCGCCGCGTGCGCCGCCGGGATGATTTCTCTGTGCAGGTTGACATTCAGCGCAGTGATGAGATCGGTGAGCTCGCGCTCACGTTTAACAATCTCATTGCGCATATCCGAACGCTTCTTGCCGAGAACCGCGCGCGGGAACGGACTCTGCGCATAGCACAGGTCAAGTCGCTGACGGAGATGATCCGGCCGCATTTTATGTATAATACGCTCAATCTGATCAAGTGGAGCGCCAAGCTCGGCGACAATGAAGGTGCTGCGGATATTGCCGTCCAGCTCGGAAAACTGCTGCGCGCCTCTGTCAGCATGAAGGAGTATGTGACGATCGCAGAGGAACTCGTCTTTCTCCGTACGTATCTGAAGATCCAGCAGCGGCGTTTTGCCGGGCGGCTGAAGGTTGACATCCGCGTGGATTCCGCAATCCGCGGATACTATGTACCGAAACTGATCCTGCAGCCGCTCGTTGAAAATGCGATACAGCATGGAATAGAGCGTGCAGAGAGCAGCGGACGTATTGCGATTACGGGGCGCTGCGAGGATGATCATATCGTCTTTCGCGTGAAGGATAACGGACAGGGGATCTCGGCGGAGCGTCAGAGGGAAGTGCTTGCGCGGCGGGATGACAATCATTTCGGACTTTATAACGTGCATATGCGCGCCGTGCTGAACGGAGACCGGGCCTGTGGGATCGCCTTGGACAGCGCGGAGGGAAAGGGGACAGAGGCAATACTGACGCTGAAATGTTGGGAGGAGGTTCCTCGTTATGATTAAGGTGCTTGTGATCGATGACGAGCCCATGCAGCGGCAGGGCATTGTTCGCTTAACGCCGTGGGGAGATTTCGGTGCCGAAGTGATCGGTGCTGCAGGCAGCGGCATGGAGGGGATTCTGCTGGCCCGTGAGCATCGTCCCGATGTGCTCATTGTGGATATCAAGATGCCGGGACTCTCAGGGCTCGATGTGATCGCACGTCTGCGTGAGGAGTTGGAGGCAGAGTATATTATTCTGTCCGGTTACGGCGAGTTCGAATATGCCCAGCGGGCAATTGCACTCGGCGTATGCGCCTATCTGCTCAAACCGATTGATGATGAAGATCTTGCTGCAGCGGTGAAGCTCGCGGCAGCGCATATTGACGAGAGGCGCAGGCGTCTGCGCAGTGCCTCGGCCGTACAGGAGTCTTCTGGATCCCTCCGTCTGCCGCAGGAGGAACCGATCCGCGGCTACCTCCTGCGTGCCATGCGGCATATGGAGGAGCATATGGCGGAGCCGATTACTGCGCGTGAGGTGGCAGAGGCGCTCGGACTCAGCGTCAGCTATCTGCACAAGCTTTTTGCACGCTGCGGCACTTCTTTCAGTGCTTATCTTACTGATTGCCGCCTGCGCCGCGCGCGCCGCATGCTGCGCGAAAGTGATGAGCGTATCTACACTGTTGCCGCTGCCTGCGGTTATCAGGATACACGCTATTTCAGCAAGATTTTCCAAAAACACATGGGTATTAAGCCGACGGAATATCGGTACGAAAAAAATTTATAAAAATTTTACGCACCCCCTAGCCAAGACAGAAAAAATATTGTAATATAATAATAGTTATTGGGTAGTAACTTGTATATAAGTCGAATATCCCAATACTGTTGTGTATTATATGCTGGCGCTGTGTCTGTGTATTCATTATGAAAGGGGAGCTTTCCATGAAGAAATGGGTTTGTACGGTTTGCGGCTGGGTCTACGATGAGGCTGTCGGAGATCCGGATTACGATCTTGCCGCCGGCGTGGCGTTCGAAGATCTGCCGGAGGATTTTGTCTGCCCGCTCTGTGGTGTGGACAAGTGGCTGTTTGAGCAGCAGGAATGACACTGACCTTTCGGAGTGCAGCCCCGCGCATGCGGGGCTTTTTTCTGTCAAGAGGCAAGTACGCCTGAAATATTTTTGCTTTTCGCCGAAAAATCCCGTATAATAAACGACATATTTTTTACTGGAGGAGACTTGTCTTTGGCAGAACAGCTTGAAATCAGCATGGTATTTCTGGTCTATATGCTTTTGATGATGGCGGTCGGCGTTTACTACTATCGCCGCACGCACAATATGAGCGACTATTTCCTCGGGAATCGAAAGCTCGGCGCATGGGTCACCTCAATGAGCGCCGAAGCATCGGATATGTCCGGGTGGATGCTCATGGGCGTTCCGGGATTTGCCTATGTTGCGGGACTGAACGCAGGGTGGATCGCGCTCGGCATCATCATCGGGACATGGGCAAACTGGCACTTTGTCGCGGCACGCCTGCGCATCTATACGGAGCTGGCAAATAATTCGCTGACGCTGCCGGATTTTTTTGAAAATCGGTTTCTGGCTTCTTCAGGGGCATTGCGCGTCATCCCTGCGGTCTTCATCCTGATTTTTTTCATTTTGTATACATCGTCCGGCTTCGTGGCGGCGGGACGCCTCTTTGAGACGATCTTTCAGCTGCCGTATGTGCCGTCGCTCCTCCTCGGTGCGGGGGTCGTCGTTTTCTATACGCTCGTCGGCGGCTTTCTTGCTGTGTCGCGCACGGACTTCATCCAGGGTGTGATGATGTTCTTTGCTATCCTCGTGGTTCCGATCGGGGCGGCCATGATGCTGGGCGGATTTACGGCGACGGCAGAGATGATTGCGCGGGATCACGCTTCGTTCTTTGCGCCGCTTACGAAGGCAGACGGTTCGACGCTCGGATTTATCGAGTTTATTTCGCTGATGGCCTGGGGGATCGGTTACTTCGGACAACCACACATCCTCGTGCGTTTTATGGCCATCCGCCATGCGGAGGAACTGCCGCAGGCGACGCGCATTGCGATGGCATGGGTCATCATCTCTCTTGCAGCAGCGCTTATGGTCGGCATGGTCGGTGCGGTCTATCTGCAGACTCCTCTGGAGGGGACGGCGGCAGAGACCGTTTTCCTCGTGATGGCAGAGGAGCTTTTTCCTCCAATTGCAGCGGGGTTGATTCTCGCTGCAGTGCTCGCGGCGATCATGAGTACGGCGTCGGCACAGCTGCTCGTCGCCGCATCAGCGTTTGCACAGGATATCTATCGGCGCAGCTTTCGCCCCGCAGCGCAGCAGGCGGAGTTGGTCTGGGTAAGCCGACTCTCGGTGCTCGCAATTGCAGCGGCAGCCATCTACCTCGGACTCAGTCCGGATAACTTTATCTTGGATATGGTGGCCTATGCGTGGGCGGGATTCGGCGCGGCATTCGGCCCCGCGCTTCTCATGTGCCTCTTTTGGCGGCGCGTGACGGAGCGCGGCGTGCTCGCCGGCATTGTGACGGGCGGCATTACCGTGCTCATATGGAAACAGGCTGCGCTCTTGGGACTCTATGAGATTGTTCCAGGGTTTCTGCTCGCTTTCCTGGCGATCTATACGGTGAGCAAAATGGATGCAGAACCGCCGGCGAAAGTTACAGAGCTCTTTGATCGCGTGAACCGCAGCGGCTGAGGATCGTTCTTACTGCGCTTGCCGTTCAGGCACGGCGTTTTTTCGACATCATGTCTGTTTGGACGGGAGGATAAAATGGCATTTACATTTACGCACGTGAATTTCAATGTGCTCGATCTCGCGCGCAGTATGGAGTTCTATGAGCAGGCGTTCGGCTTTCGCGAGAAGCGGCGCATGGAGACGCCGGATTTTACGCTGGTCTATCTGTGGGACGGCGTGACGGACTTTGAGTTGGAACTGACCTTTCTGCATGGGCGCAGAGAGCCCTATGATCTCGGGGAGAAGGAGTTTCATCTTGCGCTTCATACGGATGATTATGCTGGGGCCCGTGCAAAACATGCGGCGATGGGAGTTATCTGCTACGAGAATGCAGAGATGGGCATTTATTTCGTCGAGGATCCGGACGGATATTGGATAGAGGTCCTTCCAAAAAACATGTGACGAAAGCAATTGTTTCGTGTATAATAGGAAATACATGAAATAATCCTTAAAAGAGGGTGAGCTTGTATGGGAAAACTGCGGGTGTTGATTGTGGATGATTCCAAGATCAGCCGCATGATGATCGCTGAGCATTTAAGGGATACCAATTTTGAGGTCTGCGGCATGGCGGCGGACGCTGTGGAGGCGTCGAAGCTCTATGCAGAGCTGCGTCCTGATGTCGTGACGATGGACATGAATCTGCCCGATGCCAACGGACTCGAATGCAGCAGACGCATTCTTGCCGAATATGCGGATGCGAAGATTCTGATGATCAGTGCGATGAAGGATCTGAAACTCATCACGCAGGGGAAGGCGATCGGGATTCGTGCATTTCTGCAAAAGCCGGTATCAAAACTCGATCTGATGGACACGCTTCATCTCGTGTGCGAGGTATCGGCGAGCCAGGAGTCCGCGTTTCGAGAACTCTACGCCAAGCCGTTTGAACGTGCGCTCCAAGAGGGGATTGCCGGGCTCCTTCATATGAAGGGAGCGACGGAGATCTCCTCGTATAAGCCGCGTTCGCTCGATGTGAGCGGTGCCGCGGTTATTATCGGCATTACCGGATTTACAACGGGCCGCGCGATCTTTTATGTCGACGAAGCCCTGCTCAAACCCTTTGCGATGCATATGCTCGGGCGTTCCTCAATAGAGGCGCTCAGGGATGACGAGGCTGTTGACGCTGTGGAGGAGGCCGCGAATATTATCGCGGGCCGTGCAGTCTCAAAGGTCAACAACGTACTTGAGGGGAAAGAACTGCGCTTGACGCCTCCGGGCACGATTCGCGGAGCACAGGTACATATTGTGAGCCCGCGCATGACGACGTTCTGTGTCAGCATGCACCTGCCGATCGGAATGGTGCAGATGAATGTGGGCTTTGCAGAGGGAGAGTAATCGATGGACGCAAAACTGATCAATCCTTTTGTGGATGCCTTTATAACGGTGATGCCGATGCTGGGCTTTCCAGAGCCCACGCGGACGAAGCTCTACGCTGCCTCCGCTCGGGCAAAGAGCCTCGGCGTATCGGTTTTGGTGGGATTTACAAAGCAGATTCGCGGGAATGTTGTCTACAATATGAGTGAGGATACGGCAAAGTTTATCGCATCTACGATGATGATGGGGATGCCGGTCGAGTCTTTTGACGAGATGGCACAGAGCGCGATCTCAGAACTGAGCAACATGTTGACGGCAAATACGGCGACGAATATTACGGGACTCGGTCTCGATGTCGATATTTCGACACCGTCGCTGACGGTCGGCAGTGACTTTGAGGTAAAGATCAGCGACGGTCAGTACCTCGTCGTGGAGATGGACCTGAGCGGCAAGCTTGTGGAGCTGGATATTGCTGTCGATCAGAACTAGGGTGATGCGGACACTTTTTATCGGAGGGAGAATTCGATGAAGGGTGCGGAGCAGGTGCGTGTCTTCCTCACGGGGCGACAGGTGGATGCTGCCGGTGAAGAGAGCCGCATAGCGCTGTCCGTCAAGGGACGGCGTTTTTTGCGTGGAGAGAGCCGTTATGTGAGCTATGACGATACGGAGCTCATCGAGGGGGAGATGATCCCGACGATGCTGCGGGTCGGCACCTCTGAGGTGATGCTGCGGCGCAGCGGCGTTGTCCGCCATACACAGAGATTTGCCGCAGGACAGGAGTGCCCCAGCAGCTACCGTACGCCGTATGGTACCCTCGCGCTCACAACGGTGACGCGCCGTCTGCGTGCGCGCGTGCTTCCAGATGGCATAGAGGAGGTGTATATTTTCTACGCGCTCTATGTGGACGGCGTGCGCCAAAGCGATAATATGCTGGAAATAAGAATCGAGCCAATATAAAGGAGATCAAGTCAAGTTGGATATCAAACAGCAGATTGAGCAGGCGATCATGCGTGCCGTGGAGGCAGCGAAAGCCGAAGGACAACTGCCGGAGAGCGGTGCATTGCCGCGTATTCTTCTGGAGGAGCCGCCGGAAAAAGAGCTTGGAGATTTTGCGACAAACTTTGCCATGCAGTCGGCGCGTGTCTTTCGTCAGCCCCCGCAGAAGATCGCAGCGGCAATCAAAGAGCATCTCATGGGCGATTGGCTCGATCATGCGGAGATCGCAGGACCCGGTTTCCTCAATCTCTACCTTAAAAAGACCGTGCTCGCCGATACGCTGCGTGCCGTACTTGCCGCGGGAGAGGAGTATGGGCAGCTGCCCGCGCAGGAGGCAGGGCATATTCAGGTTGAATACGTCAGCGCCAATCCGACGGGGCCGCTCCACGTTGGGCACGGACGGGGCGCAGCGGTCGGCTCTGCATTGGTAAAGCTGCTGCGTACAGCGGGCTATGCGGTGGACAGCGAGTACTACGTCAATGATGCGGGCAACCAGATGAATCTCCTCGCTGTGTCTGTGAATGCACGCTATCTGGAGCTCCTCGGCAAGCCGGCGGTATTCCCGGAGAACGGGTATCATGGTGCGGATATTGTGGACACAGCGCAGCGCATTATTGACCGTGATGGAGACAAGTATCTCCTGCTCTCGGAGGAAGAGCGCCTGCAGATCTTCCAGGACCTTGCCTATCGAGAGAAACTCGCGGCACTCGAGGAGGACCTTGCGGACTTTGGCGTGACGTTTGACCGCTGGTTCAGCGAGCGCACGCTTCATCCGGGGGCCGTGCGCCGCGTGGTCGATGTCCTGCTTGAGCGCGGTTCGGCATATGAGAAGGACGGCGCTGTATGGCTCCGTTCGACAGATTATGGGGATGACAAGGATCGCGTAATCTTTCGCGATAACGGTGTACCTACTTATCTGGCGGCAGACATTGCCTATCATGCAGATAAATATGCGCGCGGCTACGGGCGCATGATCAATATCTGGGGCGCCGATCACCACGGCTATGTTGCACGCGTGAAGGCGGCGATTGCGGCGCTCGGAGACGATCCGGAACGGCTGACGGTGCTCCTTTTGCAGATGGTGAGCCTCTATCGTGACGGTGCGCTCGTAAAGCTGAGCAAACGGACGGGGGAGACCGTGACTCTGCGTGAGTTGATGGAGGAGGTCGGCGTCGATGCAGCGCGCTACTTCTTCCTCATGCGCTCACTCGACAGCCAGCTGGACTTTGATCTCGACCTTGCGAAGAAGAGGACCAACGAGAATCCCGTTTACTACATCCAATATGCGCATGCGCGTATCTCGAGCATCTTCCGTCAAGCGGATGAAGCAGGAATTGCGGCGAAGGACGGGGCAGAACTGGAACTCTTGACGGATGAGACGGAAATTGCTCTTATTAAGAAGATTGCTGCTTATCCCGAGGAGATTGCACGTGCGGCAGCAGAACTTGCGCCGCAGCGCATCGCACGCTACAGCCACGAGTTGGCGGGTGCATTCCACTCGTTTTATAATAAGTGCCGTATCATCGGTCAGGAACCGGCGCTTGCATCTGCGCGCCTTGCCCTTGTCTCGGCAGCGGGGCGCGTGATCCGCAACAGCCTCGGGGTCCTTGGCGTATCTGCGCCGGAAAAGATGTAACTGTTTTGCTTGGAAGGAGTATATCTATGGATTATGAACGCATGTCGGAGGTTGACGTCGCCTATCACATCCTCGCGCAGAAGAAAGTTCCGGTTCACTATAAGGAACTGATCCAAGAGGTGATTGAGGCAAAGCATAAGCCGGTGCAGTCGCTTGCGATGGCAATCTCTGAGATTTACACGATGCTCAATATGGACAGCCGCTTTCACTATGAGGGAGAGAGCAAATGGGGGCTGACCGAATGGGTTCCTCCCGAAGTCAAGCGTTCCTCCTCGCGTTCCTCCTCCGGTACAGCAAAGACTGCTGTCACGAAGGAGAGCACGCGCAAGAAGAAGCTCGAGAGTATTCAGAACTGATTGAAGTCTAGCGGAGGAACGGCATGGCAAAGTATATTTTCGTCACGGGCGGCGTTGTTTCATCTCTCGGCAAGGGCATCACGGCGGCATCGCTCGGCCGCCTGCTCAAGAATCGCGGACTGAAGGTAACGATTCAGAAATTTGATCCCTACATCAACATTGATCCGGGAACGATGAGCCCGTATCAGCACGGCGAAGTATTTGTCACCGATGACGGGGCTGAGACGGATCTTGATCTCGGTCACTATGAGCGCTTTATCGACATCAATCTGACGAAGCGTTCGAATATCACGACGGGGAAAGTATATTCGTCTGTGCTGAATAAGGAGCGCCACGGTGACTATCTCGGTTCAACCGTGCAGGTGATTCCGCATATTACAAACGAAATCAAGCAGCGTGTCTACGATGTGGCGAAGGCAGACAACGCCGACGTTGTCATCACGGAGATCGGCGGGACCGTCGGCGATATCGAAAGTCTTCCGTTCTTGGAAGCAATCCGTCAGGTCAAAAAGGAAGTCGGCAAGAACGATGCTCTCTACATCCATGTAACGCTCCTTCCTTACATCAGCGCGGCGGGCGAGCTCAAAACAAAGCCGACACAGCACAGCGTCAAGGAACTGCGCGCCATCGGGATTCAGCCCGATATCCTCGTCTGCCGCACAGAGCAGCCGATTCCGCGCGATATGAAGGAGAAAATTGCGCTGTTCTGCGATGTGGATGCGGATGCCGTCATTGAGAACCGTACGGCATCGACAATCTATGAGGTTCCCCTCATGATGCAGCAGGAGGGACTGGACCGCATTGTGCTCGAGAAGATGGCAATGGACTTCGACCCCTCCAATATGGAGGCGTGGGAAAAGATGGTCTTTAAGATCAATCATCCTGCGAAGAGGGTAAAGATCGCCGTCGTCGGAAAGTATGTCGCGCTGCCCGATGCCTATATGTCGGTGACGGAAGCACTCCATCATGGGGGCATCGAGAACGATGCGCAGGTAAAAATCGCATGGATCAACGCCGAAGAGCTGGAGGAGGCGCATACGGATCTTGACGAGCTCTTTGTCGGATGCAGGGGGATCCTTGTGCCGGGCGGTTTCGGCGACCGCGGTGTCGAGGGCAAGATCCGCGCAATCCAATACGCGCGCGAGAAGGGGATCCCATTCCTCGGGCTTTGTTTGGGGATGCAGTGTGCGGTTATTGAGTTTGCCCGCAATGTCGCGGGGCTTTCCGGCGCGCACAGTACGGAGTTTGTTCCTGAGACGCCGCATCCCGTCATCGCGCTGATGGAGGATCAGCACGATGTGGAGGAAAAGGGCGGAACGATGCGCCTTGGTGCATATCCCTGCACGCTCAGAGAACCTTCGCTGTCGCGTACAGAATACGGATCAGCAGAAATCAGCGAGCGGCATCGGCATCGTTTTGAGTTCAACAATGCTTATCGTGCGCAGCTTGAAGAGAGAGGGATGCGCATTGCAGGGACGAGTCCGGATAATCGGCTCGTGGAGGTTGTGGAGATTGCGGATCATCCTTGGTTTGTCGCCTCGCAGTTCCATCCGGAGCTGAAGTCGCGCCCGAATCATCCGCATCCGCTCTTTGCCGGCTTTGTCCGCGCGGCGCTTGCAGCTGCTCCGAAATGAACGCACTTTTTTCCGTATTGCGTACGGACGGTCCTGTGCGTCAGCTTGCGGAGGCGCTGGATGATACCCCTCAGCGAATCCTCGCGTATGGATTTGCCGGCTCTATGAAGCATGCTGCCGTCGCTACCGCCTACGATGCCGCGCCGCGTCCTCTTGTCGTCATAACAAGCGGGCGTGATGCTCTGCGTGCGTGGCAGGAGGATTTGGTCACACTCCTGCCGGAAGCGGATATCTATGAACTTCCGGAGCTGGACCGTATCGACTTCGCTGCGCCCGGTGCAGCAAAGGGCCTCGAGCGGTCGGCACAGCGCATGAATATCCTTGCGCGGCTTTTACGACACGAGCCGATTATCGTGCTTGCGGATATCGGCGCAGCCGCGCAGAGAGGGCTGAGTGCAGCGGAGTTCGCGCGTGCCTCGCTTACTCTCAGCCTCGGGATGATGCTCCCGCATGAGGACCTGATGGCGCGGCTGGATACTCTGGGCTATGAGCATGTGATGGAGGTCGAGCACGTCGGACAGTTTAGTGTGCGCGGCGGCATTGTCGATATTTTTCCCATCAATGCCCTCTTGCCCCTCCGTATCGAATTTTTCGATACGGAGATCGACTCCATGCGCGAATACGATGTCTTGACCAAGCGTTCTATTAAAAATATCAGCACGGCTTCCGTTATGCCGCTGCACGCAGCGGACGATGAAGGGGAGGCGTGCTTTTTGAGCTACCTTGGCGCAGGTGCCGTAACGGTGTTCGATGAGCCGGCACGCCTCATCTCGGCACTTCAGGATGCCGTTCAGGAAGATGCCACACGTGCTGCGCGCAGCTTTTCATGGGAGGAGCTTGTCGCAGCGGGGGCGGCGGGGCACGAGCTCTTTGCTTCACTGATGAACCGCGTGGTTCCTTCCTGTGCGCCGGCGGCTCTCATTGGCTTTCAGATGATGCCGATGACGGCGTTTCAGCGGCAGTTTTCCCTGCTCGAGAGCGAATTGCGCCGCTATCTTGCGGATGAAACGCGCGTACTGGTGCTCGCAGGCAGCGGAGAACGGGCGAATCTGATCCGCGAGATGTTCACCGGATGGAATCTCCCTGCGGTCATCCTGCGCAAAGAAGGGGATGCGCAGGATGGCGCAGTCGGCATTGCATCCGGGGCACTGCGCGCGGGCTTTGAGCTGAGCACATCTCATATTGCTGTGCTCACGGAACAGGACATTTTCGGACGACATAAAGCAAAGCTGCACCGCATGGCACCCGCAGGCGACCGCATTCGCCATTTTCGAGAGATCGCGCCTGGCGACTACGTTGTTCACGTTTCGCACGGCATCGGGAAATATATCGGTGTCGAAACCCTCGAGGTCGCGGGCGTGCATCGCGACTATTTGCACATTCAGTACGGAGGCGACGACAAGTTATTTGTGCCGACGGATCAGGTCGGGCTCCTGCAAAAGTACATCGGGGCGGAAGGATCCGTACCGCGTCTGCACCGCATGGGAACTGCAGACTGGGCGCGCGCGCGCGCGAAGGCGCAGAAATCCGTGGAGGATATCGCCGACAAGCTCCTCGAAATCTATGCGGAGAGACAGCTTGCGAAGGGACATGCATTCACGCCGGATGATGCGGGACAGCGCGAGTTTGAAGAGGCGTTTCCCTATCAGGAGACGGACGACCAGCTGCGTGCGGTGGCGGAGATCAAGCGTGATATGGAGAGCGAGAAGCCGATGGATCGTCTGCTCTGCGGCGATGTCGGCTTCGGAAAGACCGAAGTCGCTGTGCGCGCGGCATTTAAGGCGGCGATGGATGGATTTCAGGTTGCCGTGCTTGTGCCGACGACAGTTCTGGCACAGCAGCACTACCAGACCTTTGCTGCCCGCTTCGCAGAATTTGCTCCGAAGGTGGATGTCGTCTGCCGCTTTCGCAGTCTGCGCGAACAGGCGGCGACGCTGCGCGACGTGGCGCGCGGACGCGTGGACATCCTTATCGGCACGCACGCGATTCTCAACCGAAAACGTGTGCGGTTTCAGAATCTCGGCCTTTTGATTGTGGACGAGGAACAGCGTTTCGGCGTCACGCAGAAGGAGAAGATCAAGGAATTTGCAGCGGGAGTGGATGTGCTGACGCTCTCTGCAACCCCAATCCCGCGCACGCTGCATATGTCGCTTGCGGGCGCGCGTGATATGAGCATCATCGAGACGCCGCCGGCCGACCGCCTGCCCGTTCAGTCCTATGTTGTGGAGAGCAGCGACGCGATGATGCGCGGCGCGATTGAGCGTGAGCTTTCCCGCGGGGGGCAGGTCTATTTTATCTACAATCGTATAGAGAGTATTGATCGCATGCGCGAACATCTGATGCGGCTGGTGCCGGAGGCTCGTATCGCCTCCGCGCACGGGCAGATGAACGAAGATATCCTGGAGCAGGTGATGATGGACTTTTATGAGGGGCATTATGACATCCTGCTCGCGACCAGTATTGTCGAGAACGGCATTGACGTTGCCAACGCGAATACGATTATCGTCTACGATGCCGACCGTTTCGGTCTCTCACAGCTCTATCAGATGCGCGGGCGCGTCGGGCGTTCGGCAAAAATGGCATTTGCGTACTTTACCTATCGGCGCGATAAAGCTCTTAGCGAGACGGCCGAAAAGCGCCTGCAGGCGATGAAGGAATTCGCGCAGCTCGGCTCCGGTTTTAAAATTGCTATGCGCGATCTTGAGATCCGCGGCGCGGGGAGCCTTCTTGGCGCGCAGCAGCATGGGCATATCGCAGGAGTCGGCTTTGAGATGTACGTCAAGCTGTTGGAGGAGGCTGTCGCAAAGAAGAGGGGCGAGGCACCGCCGGCAGCGCCTGTGGAGACGGTCATTGATCTGCCTGTGGAGGCGTATCTTGACGGCGGGTATATCGAAGATGCCATGCATAAGATTGAGATCTATCAGAAGATCGCCGCTGTCCGCACGAACGATGATATTGACAGTCTGCTGGATGAGCTGATCGACCGCTTCGGCGAGCCAAGTCCGCCCGTGCTTGCCCTGCTCGATGTCGCACGTATTAAGAACTACGCGCGTACATTCGGCGCACGCAGCATTGCTGTCAAGGGAGAAACGTTCGATCTTGTTCTGCCTGCGGGAGAAAAGCTGCCGCTTCCAGCGCTCATGCGTCTTGACCGTGCGTTTGGCCGACGCATCGGTCCTCTGCCCGAGGGAGACGGCTATCGGATACGCCTCCTGCCGCAGGAACGCAAGGAAATTTTGGATACGGCGCTCGAAGTTGTGCAGATGGCATGCGAGGAGGGGACGACGTGACGGGAAAATTGACCGCAGCAGGACTCGGCCCGGGCGGAGCAGGCCTGATTACACGCGAGACGTGGACGCGCATCGAGGAGGCTGGGCATATCCTTCTGCGGACGCGCATTCATCCGGCAGCTGCGGCGCTTGATGAGGCCAATATTTCCTATGAAACGTACGACGCTTTTTACGATGCCGCCAAGGATTTCGACGAGCTCTATGAAGCGATCACAAATGATTTGCTCGTGCGCACAAAAGAAACGGACATCCTCTATCTTGTGCCCGGCAGTCCGTTCGTTGCGGAACGTACGATACAGCTCCTGCGTGAAAAGTCAATGAAGGCAGGGATCCTTCTTGAAATTTTGCCTGGCATGAGCTTTTTGGAACCGCTCTTCGCTGCCCTCGGCATCGATCCGGTGCATGGGCTTTCGATTGTCGACGCATTGGATGAGGATACGATTGCATCACCTCCCGCGCAGGATCTTGTTATCACGCAGCTCTATTCACGCGAACTTGCCTCCGACTTGAAAATTCTGCTGATGGAGCATTTTCCCGATATGCAGGAAGTTGTCTATCTGCACCATCTTTCTCTCCCGGACGAACAGATTCGACGTGTGCCGCTTTTTGAACTCGATCGGCAGGAAGATATTGATCATTTGACCACGCTTTTTATTCCATATACCCCTATTTTTTGGGAAAAAAGCTAAAAAAAACGCTTTTTTTACGAAAAAAACGCTTTTTTTTTATTTTCCCCCTTGATTTTTCTAGGTAATTCTGTTAAATTCTCTCATGACAGAGCGACCCTATGTGGTCGCCGAGGAAATGGAGAATATCTTAAAGGAGGACGCTACTTTGAACAAGCAGGAATTGGTCGCAAACGTAGCAGAACAGGCAGGTCTCACGAAGAAGGACGCAGAAAAGGCTGTCAACGCCGTCTTTGAGACGGTGAAGGGCGCACTTTCCAAGGGCGACAAGATTCAGCTCATCGGCTTCGGAACATTCGAGGTGAAGGCGCGTAAGGCACGTAAGGGTCGCAATCCGCAGACGGGTAAGGAGATTAACATCCCGGCTTCGAAGAACCCTGTGTTCAAGGCTGGCAAGGCTCTGAAGGATTCTGTGAACTGAGACTCCAAGACGACTGGGTTCCCTCCGGGGGACCCAGTTTTTATGTTGTGAGATGCATATGGAAAAGACCGTTTTTGCCGCTGATGCATTTGCTGGAAAAACAGTGCTGATCTCGGGCGGGACCTCGGGCATCGGCCTCGCTGCCGCAGAGACCTTTCTGCGCGCAGGTGCGTGCGTGATGCTCATGGGGCGTGACGAAAAAAGAGGGAACCATGCGCTTGCTGTACTCTCAGCGGAAGAGCGCGTCCGTTTTTTTGCCGGTGATGTACGCAGCCCCTCGGACTGCCGCAAAGCCGTGGATGCGGCCGTCCGCATATGCGGCGTGTTGGATGTTCTCGTGAACTCTGCAGGCATCTATATGGAAGGTGCTGCGGAGACGCTCTCTGCAGAAGATCTGGATGAAATGATCGACACCAACCTGAAGGGGACGATCTATTTGACGCAGGCCGCGATGCCGCACTTGCGCAGAGCCCACGGCAATATTGTCAATGTCGCTTCTGATGCCGGGCTGCGCGGCAACTATTTTTGTGCGGCATATGCGGCGACAAAGGGAGCAATTATTGCTTTTACGCGTTCGCTTGCACGCGAGACGGCACACGAGCATCTGCGTGTCAATGCTGTTGCGCCGGCCGATGTTCTGACGCCGCTCACGGAGCGTCAGCTCTCCCCGCATGTGCCGCGTGCGGAGCAGCTGCGGCAGATGGCAGATATCTATCCGATGGGGCGTATCGGCAGATCGGAGGAAGCTGCCGCTGTGATCGTATTTCTTGCCTCGTCCGCAGCCTCATGGATTACAGGGAGTATCTACACCGTCGACGGCGGATTGCTTGCGTAAGAAAAAAATTGTCCGCTGTTCAAAATTGTGATACAATAATTATGATTGTGCGAGGAGGCGGCGAATGGAACAAGCCCATATTCTCATTCTGGCAGCCTCTATCGGTGCGGGGCATATGCGGGCAGCCGAGGCGATACGTGCGGCCCTTGCAGAGCATCCGAATGCCGCAGGGATGAAGATTGATGTTGTGGACTTCATGGCGCGTGAGGTAAGTTCGATTCACTATCTCATGAAGCGCATCTATTTGACAATGCTGCGCTTTGTCCCCGATCTCTATGATGTGTTTTTCCGCATCGCGGGAAAGAAGTCAAGCGGGGGACTTGTACGCAGCGCATTCGCGCAGGTGATGGTGCGCACAATGGGGCGGCTTGTACGCTCGTATCAACCGGATCTCATCGTTGCAACCCATCCGTTTCCCGAGGGAGCAGCTGCGCTTTGGCGCGCTAGGAACGGCGGCTCTTTTCTCTTGGCGGCGCTTCTGACAGACTATGCCCTGCATGAGATCTGGCTCGCAGGCCGTGTGGATACGTACTTTGTCGCGACGGATGCGATGGCGCAGCAGATGGCGGAGCTTGGCTTTGATTCCCGTAAAGTTCATGCAACGGGCATCCCGATCATTCCGCCGAACTGCAGCCTCGGGCAGCATGAGGCGCGCAGGAAGGCCGGACTGACGGAGAACCTGCCGACGCTCCTGCTCATGGGCGGAGGACTTGGCCTCGGCGATATTGAACGGACACTGGATGCGCTCGAGATGGTGCGGGAACATCTCTCCATCCTCGTTGCCGCGGGGCACAACAGTGCACTCGAGGCACATGTGCGCCGAGCGGCAGAGAAGTCGCGGCATGATATTCATGTCTGGGGATATACGCGTGAGGTGCCGGTTCTGATGCGTGCGGCAGATCTCCTCATTACAAAACCCGGAGCTCTCACGATCAGCGAGGCATTTGCGGCGGGACTTCCGCTGCTTCTCCACGATCCAATTCCGGGGCCTGAGACGGAGAATGCAGTTTACGCGACTCGGCGCGGTGCGGCTGTATGGCTGCATCCGGGCGAGCGAATGGCCCCTGCGGTGGAGGAAATCCTCGCTCATCGCATCCCCACAATGCGGGAGGCAGCACGCGCATGCGCGCGCGAGGGAGCTGCACAGCGGACGGCAGAGATTCTGATGAAGATGCTCACAAGGAAGAGAGGAAATACAGATGGCTCGGAGAAGACGCTCTAGGAGACCGCGCTGGTTTGTCATCGCCATGCTGATCGTTTTGGGCTATTTTGGCTCGATGATCGTATCGCAGGGCATCTACCTCTCTCATGTTCACGAGGATCAGCAGATCGCAGCAGAGCGACTTGCGGCGGCGCAGGCAGAAAATGATCGCCTGCAGGCGGAGAAGACGCATCTTGGCGAGCTTCCCTATATCGAGAAGCTGGCGCGCGAGGAATTGGGAATGACAGGGGCGGGAGAGCTTCCCTATGCACCCGGAAGGCGCGTGAGCGGCAATTGAATTTCTTGACATGCGGTATATTCGCCCTGTATAATGAACGGGTCATGAAAACTGGGGGAGACCCCGTTGGTTGTAGCTGAAGGGAAGAGATGCTTTGGCCATCGAAGTTGGCAGTATAGTGGAGGGCGTCGTAACGGGCATCACCAATTTTGGCGCTTTTGTCGAGCTCCCCGAAGGAAAGACGGGACTCATTCACATCTCGGAAGTTGCCGATGTCTATGTGAATGATGTGCACGATTTCCTCAGGGAGCGTGATCAAGTTAAGGCCAAGGTGCTCACCATCGATGATCGCGGAAAAATCGGACTGTCGATCAAGGCTCTTCAGGCTAAACCTGCCGTGCCGACACAGCCGTCTGCGGCACCTGCACGGCCCTCGCGGCCCCCGCGTGATATGCGGCGCACTGCCGCTGTACGGCAGATGGGCTCTCCCTCCTTCGAAGATAAATTGTCGCGCTTTCTGAAGGACAGCGACGAGCGGCTGACGGACTTGCGCCGCAAGACAGATTCTAAGAGGGGCGGACGCGGATCGCGCCGCGGCTGATTACAGGGAAGTGCTGATGCGGAAATGACTGCGTATATATGCCCCGGCGGCACACGCATCATAGAAAGAGAAAAAGGGCACTCCGTCCGGAGTGCCCTTTTTCATGGAGTTGATTGTGCAGAAAATTGTGGAATGCGTTCTGCGCGCACATGATCTTTTCTATCCTGTGCGCAAGCTTCTCGTCGCCTGTTCCGGCGGGACGGATTCGCTTGCCCTGCTGGACGCGCTGGATATCCTGCATACGGCGGGCGGCGCGCAGCTCATCTGCGCGCACTATGAGCACGGGATACGCGGCGCAGATTCGCTGGCGGATGCGCGTTTTGTGGAGGCGTTCTGTGCGATGCGCGGGATTCCGTTCGTCCTTGAGGCGGGCGATGTGCCTGCCTATGCGCGTATGCATAAATGCTCGCTCGAGACGGCGGCGCGCATCTGTCGCTATGACTTTCTCTACCGTGTGTGTGATGAACGGAAATGCGATGCCATCGTGCTCGCGCACCATGCGGATGATCTCGCGGAGACGGTGCTCATGCGCATCCTGCGCGGCACGGGACCTGCAGGACTCGCGGCAATGCGGGAAAGGGACGGACTGTATCTGCGCCCCCTCCTCACTGTCATGCGTGCGGAGGTCGAGGCGTATGCGGTGAAGCGGGGGCTGATGCCGCGCCACGATGCGACGAATGATGCGATGGACGCGCGGCGCAACCGCATCCGTCACGAACTCCTGCCGGAGCTTGCGCGCACCTATAATCCTGCGGTGCGCGATGCACTCACGCGCCTTTCTGCACTTGCCGCAGAGGAGGACGATTTGCTCGCAGAGCTCGCGGAGGATGCATATACACACGCTTTGTGTGTGGGCGGGCTTTCGATTCCTGCCTTGCGTGCACTGCATCCCGCACTGCAGCGGCGCGTCCTGCGCATCTTTTGGATGTGGGAGACGGGCGCGGCGCAGGACTTCTCCTATCTCCATGAGGAGCGGATGCGAGCCCTCCTCGCTGTCGAGGGGACGGCGCGTATCGAGATGCAGGGTGGTTGGTACGCTGCTGCGCGCTGCGGTGTGCTGAGTCTGCTGCGTCCTGCACAGGAAAGTGTACAAAATAAAGAAATTAGGCTTTCTTTCACCTGCGAATATGTTATAATAAATTTTCAGGGCATACAGTTTGAGTTTCGTCGTCTGTCCCGTATGACAGCGGACGATTGGGTGCGGATGGCGCGGCGCGAGGCAGTCTATGCCGATTGCGCGCAGCTCCCGCCGCTTGTCCTTCGGACGCGGCGCGCAGGAGACTATATGCGGCTTCCGATCGGGCGGAAAAAGCTCAAGGAAATTCTGATTGACGATAAAGTTCCGCGTGAGCGGCGGGATAGCATCCCTCTCATAGCGCTTGCGGATACGCAGGAGATTTTCTGGATTGCAGGCGGGCGGCGCAGCTGCCTTGCGGAGGTTGCTGAATCCAGCAGAGATATTATGAAGATTGAATGTGTGAAGGAGACAACCACCGAATGATGAGCAGCGATATTGAGCGCGTTACCTTTTCCGAGGAGCAAATTCGCATGCGCGTGCAGGAACTCGGGGTGCAGATCGCACGAGACTACCGCGACGCGGCAGAGACTGTCTACTGTGTCGGAATCCTCAAAGGCGCCGCTGTCTTTTTTACCGATTTGGTGCGTGCGATTGATCGTCCCGTTGCCTTTGACTTTATGATTGTTTCCAGCTATGGCGATGCGGCCGTTTCCAGCGGTCAGGTCAAGATCCTCAAGGATCTCGATTTCCCCATCGAGGGAAAGCATGTCATCATTGTGGAGGACATTATCGACTCGGGAACGACCATGCACTATCTGAAGCAGATGCTGATGGGGCGTCATCCCAAGAGCATCCGTATCTGTGCATTCCTCTCAAAACCATCGCGCCGCGTAGCACCTGTGGAGATCGACTATCTCGGACATGAGGTCCCGGATGAATTCCTCGTGGGCTACGGTCTTGACTATGCGGAAAAATATCGAAATCTGCCCTATATCGGAGTGCTGCGGCGTTCCGTTTACGAATAATCCGGAGGAGGCATCACTTGAATCAGTCAATTCTACGTACGATTATTTTTTATGCACTCATGATCGCTGTTGTTGCTACAGTTGTCGACTATGCGACGCACGAACAAAAGACAACTGCGGTCTCCATCGGATACAGCGACTTCACGGGCAAGATCAATGCCGGCGAAGTAGACAAGGTTGTCATTGTTCAGAACAACATCCGCGGTACGCTCAAAGACGGGACGGAGTTTACGACCATTGCGCCGGATGCGCCGAACAGCGACCATGACTTTTATACGCGCCTTGCGGATAAGGGAGTCAATATCTCTGCGGAGAACCCGCCCGAGCCGCCGTGGTGGCAGGCGATACTCACCTCGCTTATTCCGATTGCCCTGCTCATCGGATTTTGGTTCTTCATGATGCAGCAGTCGCAGATGGGCGGCGGACGCATGATGAACTTTGGAAAATCGCGCGTACGCCTCATGGTGAGCGATAAGAAAAAGGTGACGTTCGCTGATGTTGCGGGCGCGGATGAAGCCAAACAGGAGCTCGAGGAAGTCGTCGAGTTCCTCAAGATGCCGGATAAATTCAACGAACTCGGCGCACGCATTCCGAAGGGCGTCCTGCTCTTCGGCCCCCCGGGCACGGGCAAAACGCTGCTTGCCAAGGCGGTTGCCGGCGAGGCAGGGGTCCAGTTCTTCACGATCAGCGGCTCCGACTTTGTCGAGATGTTCGTCGGTGTCGGTGCCTCTCGTGTACGCGATCTCTTCGAGCAGGCGAAGAAGTCTGCGCCCTGCATTGTATTTATCGACGAGATTGATGCTGTCGGACGCCAGCGCGGTGCGGGACTTGGCGGCGGGCATGACGAGCGCGAACAGACCCTCAACCAGCTGCTTGTCGAGATGGACGGCTTTGCCTCCAATGAGGGGATTATCATCATTGCGGCGACGAATCGCCCTGACGTTCTTGACCCTGCACTTCTGCGCCCTGGCCGATTCGATCGTCAGATTGTGGTAGATAAGCCGGATGTACGCGGACGCGAGGCGATCCTGAAGGTTCATACGAAGGGAAAACCGATTGCGGATGATGTCGATCTTGATGTGCTCGCACGCCGGACTCCCGGATTTACAGGTGCAGATCTCAGCAATCTCGTGAACGAGGCCGCGCTCCTTGCCGCGCGCCGCGACAAGAAGCAGATTCATATGGCGGAGATGGAGGAGGCGATCGAGCGTGTGCTCGCAGGTCCGGAGCGCAAGTCTCATGTCATGACAGATGAAGAGAAGCGTCTTACGGCATATCATGAGGGCGGACATACGCTTGTGGGGATGCTTCTTGAGCATGCCGATCCTGTGCATAAAGTCACCATCATTCCGCGCGGGCGTGCCGGCGGCTATATGCTCTCCCTGCCGAAGGAAGATCGTTCCTATCGTACGCGTTCCGAGCTCTTTGACCGTATTAAGGTCGCGCTCGGCGGACGCGTTGCCGAAGAGGTCGTGCTCGGCGAGATCAGTACGGGGGCATCCAGCGATATTCAGAACGCGACGCAGATCATCCGCAGCATGATTATGCAGTACGGCATGAGCGATACAATCGGCCCCATTGCCTACGGCGAGGAGAATCATCAGGTATTTCTCGGACGAGACTTTAACCGCGACCGCAACTATTCTGAGGAGATCGCCGGCGAGATTGACCGCGAGGTGCGCCGCTGCGTCGAAGAGGCGTACGAGGCATGCCGTGTGATCATTACGGAGAACCGCGATAAGCTTGATCTCATTGCAAACGCCCTTCTCGAACGCGAGACGCTCAATGCGAGCGAGCTGGAAGAGCTGATGACCAAGGGCGTCATCAGCGACAAGGATGAAAAGGACGATGACGCGGATGATACCGGGAAGCCTCTGCCGATTCCCGTCGATGTGGTGATTGACGACTCCACGCAGACGAGCGAGGAGGCAGAGCACGCCGCGGAAGAGCGGTCCGCTCCCGTTCCGACGACGGAGCCGAAGTTCAACGTGACCCAATGGGATAAATGATAGAGTCAAAGCGCCGCTGCATAAACGGATATGCAGCAGCGCTTTTTCTTTAGGGATACATATATTTTAACGATAATATAAGAGATGTGCTGCACACGCAAAGGCAGTTCGAGAAATAGAGAGATTCCCATGCGGTGAGTTCTGTCGGGGGATGTCGTTGTCATCTGTATTGTGTTAAGGAATAATCTGGAGAAAGCCGAGGGATACGATGGATATGCGGCCAGAGCAGACGGAAATAACGATTGTTGATTCGGAGAGAAGAGAGCCGGTTATTTATGGGGAAGTATTAGATCTCTATGCAAATCGCGAAAAGAGTGCTGCGGCGGTCTCTGAGCCTGATGATCCGTTCGTGAGCATCTATTTTCAAGCGTACAATCATCTGGAGGATTATACAAAGCCTGCTCTTGAAGCCCTTTTTAAGTATACCGCAGATATTGACTATGAATTGATCCTTGTCGACAACGGCTCCTCTGACGGAACCTTTGAGTATTTTAAGAGCTTGCAGCATCCAAGAAAGCGAATCTATCGAATTACGAAAAATATCGGAGCGTTTTTCGGCTATATTGCAGCGAAGAATGCTTCGCGCGGACGATTCCTGCGCGGCAAGTATTTTGTCGGTTTCCCCAATGATATATTGGTGACGAAGAACTGGCTGAAGAATATGCTCATCTGCATGGAGTCCGACGAACGCATTGGATTTGTCGTGCCGATGTCCGACAATGTGACGAATCTTCAGCATGTTGACCTGGGATATTCTGATTTCGAAGATATGCAGGAAAAGGCAGCGGCGTTCAATGTATCCGATCCGCATAAGTGGCATGATCGTCTGCGTCTGATTCCAACGGTGTGTGTGATACGTACAGCTCTGCGTGAATTCTATGAGGGAGATTACGCATTTATTTATGATTTTTCGGACGATGATATTTCGTTTGTCTATCGTCGGTTGGGCTATCGGATCGTCCTATGCGGGGATGTGTTCGTCCATCATGAGGGCAGTACCATCGGCGGGGCAGATCCGGCGAAGTACGCTGAGAGTATTCAGGGAGGCCGTGCTCTGTTTCGGCGTAAATACCATGGCATTGATGCATGGGATGATGTTACTAATTTCGAAATATATATGAGGAAGATTCTGTTTGAGCATGCGAAGATGCGCGATGATGTGCGTATCCTTGGCATTGATGTACGCTGCGGCACCCCTATCATGGAGATACGGAATACACTCAGAGAACATGGAGTTGAGCATGTTGAGGTCACTGCATATACAACGGATCCGAAATACTGGCAGGATCTGTCATCTTTTTGTGACGGCAGGGTATACTGCGGCGATGTAGATCGGCTGACCCGTAAAATTGGAAACGAACGATATGACTATATCATTATGGGCGAATATGTGGACCGCTACGAGGATGCGCTTGCCGCCATCCGAACTGCTGCGGAACACCTGAGAGAGGGCGGCGCATTTGTCTTTAAGATGCGGAATTATGATATTCCCTACGACCCGCAAGCGGCTGTCAATGCAATGCAGAATCCGCCGAGTCCATTGAAACAAGGACTGCGGGGACTCGAAGAGGAACTCAGGCAATTACCCTATGATGCAGAGATTTATCCCTATATGGAAGAAGTATATGACATCAGAGAAAGACTTTTTGCTGAGTTGAGGCAGATGGAGGAGTATCGGAGCAATCCCGGCATTCGCGAAATCTTTTCAGAGGAACGATTTGATGCGCTTATGACCCAGTATGCCGTTGTATTGAGGAAGAGCGTATGAACTTATCTGCGGATATCAATCCACTTGATCAATTTTTTGAATCCCTTTACGAGAACGCAGAGACACATGGATTTTCAGACTTTCGCGCATATCCCATCCTTCTTTACGGCGCGGGGAATCTCGGGAAGAAACTTTATTCCTGTCTTGTGGGAAACGGTATTCAGCCGCTCGGCTTTATCGATCGGAATGCGTCCCGATGCAGTGCGCCTGCGCCGGTCTTTTCCGTGGACACAGCAGCGCTGATGCTGCAGTATCGTGATGCCGCTGTGATTTTGGCAGGGCTGTTCGGGCGAACGCAGGATAGGGAGATACGCCGGATACTTGAGAGCGTTGGGTTTCAGCATATCTATGCCCTGCATGAGATCAACTGGCAGGCCCTCGAGAGCCGCGCATTCCTCGCGCATATGTTTATCGGCTCCTACGATCCGGCCAATATCCTGCGTGATGAACGGCAGATACGGGCTGCGTATGAGCTTTTTTCGACCGAGGAAGAGCGCACCTTCTTCCTTACGGCACTCACTGCGCATCACGCACACGATGTTACACAGTTTCCCCTGCCGCTCCCCTTGGAGGGGCAGTATCTTGCGGCAGATGTTCCGGAGCGAATGGATTATCGGCGTTTTATCGACTGCGGTGCATATGACGGCGACACCCTGCGCAGCGTGCTGCAAAGCGGTATGGATATCGAGGCATATGCTGCGTTTGAACCGCAGGGCGATCTCTGTGCGGGGATTCAGACGTACATTCGGGAACAAACAGGGATTCAGGAGGCACACATCCTCCCGCTCGGCGCATCCGATTGCTATGAACAGCTGCGGTTTACGGCAGTTTCCGACGGCCGCTCCGCAGCAAAGGCGGATCCGACCGGAACAACAGTCCTTTCCTGTGCACCTCTGGACAGCGTACTGCGCGGATTTGCACCAACGATGATCAAGATGGACATCGAGGGCATGGAGCCGCGCGCGCTTGCGGGGGCAGCAGAGATGATCCGTCAGTATCATCCGCAGCTTGCCGTCTGCGTCTATCACGACATTTCGCATCTGTGGTCGATTCCCTTGCAGATTAAGGAACTCTACGAGGGCTATCGGCTCTACATACGCAACTATCAATTTATGGGATTGGAAACGGTCGTGTATGCCGTTCCATAACCCCGCGGCGAAGGGAGCCGCTAGGAGAGAGGAGAGCAATGGCAGAGATCAAGCCAAACTACGATACCAAGAGAAAGAAGCTTGCGGAGGTTATCCCGTTGGCCGCCCCGTTCACCGTTTATATTGAGCAGACGAAATACTGCAATTTCAAGTGTTTCTACTGCATACACTCCACACGAGATGAGGCAGGCGGGGAGTTCCGTGCGCTCGGGCACCGTGAGCAGCATATGGACGAAGCATTTTTCGAGAAAATCATTCGTGAACTGAAGGAATTCCCGCATGACGGTATCAAGCGCATTGTCTTCTCGGGACTCGGAGAACCGCTGATGAATCCCCATCTGCCCGAATACATCCGCATGGTTGTCGAGGCGGGCATTGCGGGGCGCGTCGAGATTATCACAAACGGTCTCCTCTTGACGCCGGAGAAGAGCCGTGCGCTTGTCGCAGCGGGCATTACGAACATAAACATCTCCGTACAGGGGCTTGATGCGGCGGGTTACGAGGAAACTTGCGGCATCTGCATCGACTTTGAACGCTATCTCGAGAATCTGAAATACCTCTACGAGCACAAGGGGAATGTTCAGATTTACATCAAAGCGATTGACGCGACACTGAAGACGAAGGAGAACGAGGAAAAGTTCTTCGAGATTTTCAGCCCCTTTGCCGACCGCATCTATATCGAGCATCTCGTCGTCATGCAGCAGCAGATGGACGGGCTGCGCGAGATTGTCGACGGCACGAAGAACTTCTATGGCGAAGAACTTGACGTGAACCGCAAGGTCTGTGCGCAATCGTTTTACTTCATGCAGATCGGCTGCGAGGGGGACATTTTCCCCTGCCCCGTACCCGGACTGGGCAAGAACCTCTCCATGGGGAATGCGAAGGAGCATACGCTCATGGAGATCTGGAACGGCAGCCGCCGCAGGGGCTTCCTGCGCAAGATGCTGAAGAAGGAAAAGGACCAGATTCCAGACTGCGCGACATGCACCTGCTTCAATGCGATCAATAATCCGATGGAGCAGCTGGATGATGATGCGGAACGTCTGCTGCCGCTCTTTGCAGACTAGGGGAGGGACTATGGCATCCGAAATCAAGCCAATCTATGGAACGGAACGCGTCCAGCTCGCCTCCGTCCTCCCGCTTGCCGCACCGTACAGCGCATTCGTCTTTCCGACGACGTTCTGCAACTTCAAATGCGCCTACTGCGGGCATTCGCTTGGCTTTGCCGAGATGAAGAAGCAGTATGACTTCACGCCCGAGCACATGACAATGGAGACGTACGAAAAGACCATCGAACAGCTCGCAGAGTTCCCGCAGAAACTCAAGATGCTCTCGCTCACGGGGCAGGGGGAACCTCTGCTCAATCCGCATATTGCGGATATGGTGCGCATCGCAAAGGAAAAAGATGTTGCCGAGCGCATAGAGATCATCTCGAATGCCTCCCTGCTGCGTCCCGCCCTTGCCGACGCACTCATTGATGCGGGGCTGGATACACTGCGCGTCTCTCTGCAGGGGATGTCCTCGCAGAAATACGAGGACATTTGCCGTGCAAAGGTCGATTTCGATGAGTTTGTCGCAAACATTCGATATTTCTATGCACACAAGAAATCGACGAATCTCTTTCTCAAGGTGATGGATGTCGCCTTGGACGAGGGGGAGGAGGAGAAGTTCTATCAGCTCTTCGGAGACTGCACGGACCGCATGTACATCGAGCATATGCTGCCCGCCTACGACGGCGTTGAGATGACGAAGGATATGGTGATTGAGACCGACCGCAACGGCGTCAAGACTGACCGCATCTATCAGGTCTGTCCGCTCGCGTTCTACATGCTCGGTGTCTTCCCAAACGGCGACGTTGAGCCGTGCGATACGATCTACAAGCCCATCGTGCTCGGCAATGTGTACAATGGCCGGATTCTCGATATGTGGCACAGTGAGCAGATGCACGAATTCTGGCGAATGCAGCTTGAGGGACGGCGCAGCGAGAACAAACGCTGCGCGATCTGCTGCGCGGCGAACGATGTCGCACACCCTGAGGATCACCTCGACGACGATGCGGATGCGATCCTCGCACGCATCGAGGAGTTACGGAGATGAGGGCGCAGCGTATCGACGGGCAGACACCCGGCGGAAAACGCACACGGCTTGCCGACGTGCTGCCTCTGGATACGCCCTTCTCTGTGCAGATTTTTCCCGTCTATGGCTGCAATCTTGCCTGTGCGTACTGTATTCATTCCGTTCCGGCAGAGCAGCGCGGCTTTGTCGCGGGCAAGGTCATGCTCGACTATGGCCTCTACGAAACATGCATCGACGGACTCGCAGAGTTTCCGCGTCCCTTGAAGATGCTGCGCTTTGCCGGGACGGGGGAGCCTCTGCTTCATCCGCGCATTGCCGACATGGTCGCCTATGCGGCAGAGCGCGGCGTTGCCGATACGATTGACATTGTGACAAACGGGCTTGCGCTTACAGAGGAACTTTCGCGTGCGCTGATTGCGGCGAACCTTGGCCGCATCCGCATCTCGATCCAGGGACTTGATGACGAGGCATATGCCCATACGCGCCGCCGCGGCGTCTTTCATGAACTGGTTGAAAAAATCCGGTTTTTTTACGAGTATCGCGGCAGGACGAAGATCTATGTGAAGATCATCGACTGTGCTCTCAAAGAAGGCGAGGAAGAACTGTTCTTGGAGACGTTCGGCGACATATCGGACTTTATCGCTGTGGAGCATCTCATTCCCGCTGTGCCGCAGATTGACTATGACGTGCTTGGAGGTGCTGCAGAGGTGACGCAGAATGGGGCCGCGGTCGGGAGTGCCGTTGTCTGTCCGCAGCCCTTCTACATGATGCAGCTGAATCCCGACGGGATGATCATTCCGTGCTGCTCGATGGAGACCCCGTATATATTGGGGGATCTTGCAAAAGAATCCATGCGTGCGATCTGGCAGGGCAGGAAGACGGAGGCATTCCGACGCGCACAGCTCGCGTTTCAGAAAGAAAAATATCCGGTCTGTGCCAAGTGCAGACAATACCAATACGCAATGTTCGAGGAGGATATCCTCGATGGGGATGCCGCCATCCTTATGGAACGCGGTGTGATCCGATAGGGAGATTTAGATATATTTATGAGAGCGAGAAGAATTGATGGGCAGGCGGTGAACGGGGCGCGGTGGAGGACCGCTGCATCAACATATCGGACTTGATTTGGGCGATTGAGGAGGGCGAGGCTCTTGTACGCTGATGATGTAGATACTTTTTCCGATTTGCGCGGCATAGATTATGTGCTCTGGGGAACGGGGCGTGTTGCGCAGGCCTTTTATCAAAAATACTGCGTTGCGCAGAAATGCCTGCAAGATCCGCTTTGTTGGTGCGATAATGCTGCACATAAGCAGGGCACAGAGATGGATGGAATTCCTGTACAGTCATCTGAAAAAGTATTCGAGCTTAGCCGTGTGTATTACTTAAAGGGAAGGCCTCTTGCAATTGTCATCGGAGCGACGGGCATCAATCTGCTGCAAATTGTATCGCAGCTTGAGCAGCAGGCGGTCCGAGCGAAGATATGCTCTGCTGTTCAGCTGGATGCGGCGCATTACTTTACGGAGCACAGGCGGGATATTGAGGAAATCAGCACCATGTTTGCTGATGAAAAATCGCGGCAGCTCTATCGTCGCCTGATTGACAATATGATGTGCGGCCGGCCTGTGGATTTTTCACTTGCTGAGACCGATCAGTATTTTTCCAATGACGTAATTCCCTCTCTTGATGATGAGGTGTTCGTAGATGCGGGTGTGTGCGGCGGTGAGGAGATTGACAAGGCTCTTACGATGAACTCCCGTATCCGTGTGCATGCTTTTGAACCGGATGCACAGAGCTGTGGGCTGCTTCGAGAAAAGTATTCGGACTTCCCGCAGGTTGTACTCTACCCCTATGCGCTCTGGAACGAGGAGGCGCAGCTCATGTTCAGCGGGAACCAGGCGACCCCCTCAGCATCACGGCTGGAGACCGGAGCGGATGCACAGGGAGATGTGATTCGGGCAATGCCGCTCGATGCCGTACTGACGGAATCGCCCACGCTCATCAAGATGGACATAGAGGGGGCAGAGTACAATGCGCTTCTTGGCGCAGAGCAGATGATACGTGAGCATCATCCAAAACTTGCCGTTTGTGTCTATCACAGCATCGAGGACTACATCCGCATTCCGCTGCTGATTCGGTCATTTTACAGCGGCTACCGTTTTTATTTCCGCCATCACAGCGTGACGAGCGGGGAGTCTGTACTCTATGCACTTTGAAGTGCGGAGAATCCTGCCGAAAGGAAGATGTCGGACGTGAGAATTACGAGAGCAGAGGCCTTGGCATGTCTGGATGAGGCGCGCACACGGAACGACGGCGGCTGGATTGCGCATTCTTTTGCCGTCGGAACGGCCGCAGAGCGTATTGCTGCTCGCATTGATCATCTGGATGCCGAGCGTGCCTTTGTCTTTGGCTTGCTGCACGACATCGGCCGCAGATTTGGTGTGATGCAGATGAATCACGTCATTGCCGGATATCGTTTTCTATTGGAGCAGGGAGATGAAGAGGCGGCGGAGATCTGTCTGACGCATTCGTTCCCGGTACAGCAAATTACGGCGGTGAACAGCGGATGGGATTTAATGGCTGAGGACTACGCATTTCTGGATCATTTTCTGCAGGAGAGAAAATATACCCTATATGACCGCCTCATACAACTGTGTGATGCGATGGCGACGGATGAGGGAATCGTGGCGATCGAGCGGAGGATGATGGACATCATGCTTCGCTATGGCGTGGATGAGACGAGTCTGCCGCGCTGGCGGCAGCTCTTTGCGATGAAAGAGGATTTCGAACGAAGAATGGGGGAAAGTGTAGAATCCGTGCTCGGCCTGCGTACCGTTGTGCCATTATGAGGAGGTGTGTTCGTGTTTGATGTCGAGGAAACCGCGCTGCAAGGATGCGTGAGGATTCTTCCGGTCGTGTGGGAGGACAGCCGCGGTGTATTTATCAAGACGTTTCACGTAGAAGTCTTTCGGCAACTCGGGCTGCCGACTTCTTTTGCGGAGGAATACTTCTCCGTTTCGCGGCGCGGCGTTCTGCGCGGGCTTCACTTCCAAACGCCGCCGATGGACCATGAAAAAATTGTCTGCTGTGCGGAGGGGGAAGTGACGGATGCTGTTGTGGATCTGCGGAGATCTTCGCCTACCTATGGAAAGTATGCACTTTTTCATCTGAAATCCTCCGAGGGAACAATGCTTTATATCCCAAAGGGAATGGCACACGGATTTTATACACGCAGCAGCACGGCGCTGATGCTGTATCAGGTGACAAGTGTCTATGCGCCCGCCTGTGATGCCGGGATTCGCTGGGATACGGCGGGAATCCCGTGGGATGTCGAGCACCCTATTCTGTCGGAACGGGATCAGTCGTTCCCCGCTCTTGCCGATTTTGTCAGCCCGTTCGCATAAAGGAGCTCACTATGCCTGAGGTACTGCATATCACAACGCATATGGGCGGCGGCGTGGGCAAGGTGCTCTCCGGGGTCGCTGCATATGCTGCACGAACGAGGGCAGGGTGGCGTCATCGTATCCTCCTGCTCGAGCCGCCGGAGAAAACGAACTTCATTGATGCCTGCCGTGCAGACGGTGTAGAGATCCTCTGCGGCGCGGGAGAGCAGGAAGTGCTGGCAGCCATGCGTTCTGCCGATCTTGTTCAGATCGAATGGTGGCACCATCCGCGCATGGCGGCGTTTCTGGCAGATTTTCCGAAGATCGAGATGAATCTGACCATCTGGGCACACGTATCCGGTTGTTGGTATCCATATATTCCTGCGGAATTCCTGCGTATGCCGCAGCGATTTATCTTCACCTCGCCCTATTCGCTTGATAATCCGTATTGGAGTGAGGAAGAGCGTGTATGGGCGCAAAAACATACGGCGGTCGTGCACAGCTCGGGCGGTTTTGCTGCGATTTGTCCGCGTGAGGAGCGGGTGAGGGATCGGCGTTTTGTCGTCGGATACATCGGAACACAGTCCTATGCGAAGCTGCATCCGGATTTTGTGGCGTACTGTGCGCGTGTGTCGCATATTCCGGGCATTGAATTTGTGCTTGTGGGGGATCAGACGAATGCAGCGCAGATTCGTGCGGAGGCAGAGACGTTTGGCATCGCTGAGAAATTCCGTTTTATTGACTATGTGAGTGATGTGAACGCGGAACTGGCGCAGATGGATGTATTCGGCTACCTGCTGAGTCCGCGGCATTTCGGAACGACGGAGAACGCGCTCCTCGAGGCGATGGCGGCAGAGGTTCCTGTCATTGCGTTCGATCAGTGTGCGGAGCGGTACCTTATCGAAAATAATGAAACGGGACTGCTCGTCAAGGGGAAAGAGGATTATGGCAGAGCACTCGCATATCTCTATGAGCATCCTGCGGAACGGTGCCGCATGGGAAGAGCAGCACGGCAGAGAGTTCTGCGGGATTTTGCTGTGGAGCGTACGGCGGCACAGCTGCATGATATATATGATGAGGTTGTAGAAGAAGAGCAGCGGAGCTATGATTTTCGGGCGGCGTTCGGACGTGCGCCGCATGAGTTTTTTTTGAATGGGCTGCCGCATGAGCTGCGGTCAATTTTTACAGCTCGAGGGCCCGCGGCACAGGAACTGCCGCCGATTCTCAGAGAGCAGAGCAAGAGCTCTCTTCCGCATTTTTCCCGTGTGTTTCCTGCGGATAAGCAGCTGAAGAACTGGCAGGAGCGTTTTTGCAGCGGTTGATATACGGCGTGTTTGGGGAGGAAGAAAAAATGACGTACAGGGCGTTGCTTACAGGGGGCACGGGATTTATCGGCGGGTATTTGGCGCGCTGCCTGTTGGATGACGGCTGGCAGCTTTCTGCTGTCGTACGTACATCATCGAATGTA
>NZ_GG749282.1:23826-35222 GCF_000160555.1 Centipeda noxia ATCC 43541 | reverse complement strand
TTTCTGCGGATATGAAGGAGCAGATCGCGCTTTACAATGCGGATCGTATGGATCTGAGGGATATTGTGCGGGAGGCTGCGCCGGATGTCGTCTTTCACCTTGCCGCATACTATACAACGATTCATGCCTATGAGGAGATTGATGAACTGATCGCGAGCAATGTCACATTTGGGACAAAGCTGCTCGATGCCATGGATCAGAACAATGTGCACAATTTTGTCTACGCACGTTCTTCATGGCAGCATTATCGTGATGACTCGAACGAGCCGGCAAATTTATATGCGGCATCAAAAGAAGCGTTTGATGCGATTGTCAAATTCTATATTGCGGCGCGTGGGCTGCAGGCGATCAGCCTGACTTTGTTCGACACCTATGGAGACCATGATCGGAGGAATAAGCTGCTGGCAATTCTGCCGAAACTTGCGGCGGAGGGGAGGCGTCTGGCATTATCGCCCGGAGAGCAGCAGGTGGATTTCATTCATGTGGAAGATGTGGCTCAGGCATTTCTGCTTGCCGGAACGTATCTGATGAAGGGACGGACTGATCTCTGCGGAGATTACGTCATTTCCTCCGGGAAGTGCGTAACACTGCGGGAACTCGTTCGGCGCTATGAATTGTTGTGCGGAGAGAAGATGCCGGTCGATTGGGGAGAACGTCCCTATCGCGAGCGGGAGATCATGATCCCGTGGCGCGGAGGCAGGATTTTGCCGGGATGGGAGCGAAAGCATAAGGAACTGATGTAGACCCGATCTTGCGCGGAGACCGGGTGATATACGTTGAGAGGTGACTGTTTTGGCAAAGCTGAGCATTATTATTCCTGTTTATAATATGAAGGAGCAGGAGCGTCAATGTCTGCTGTCGATTCGGCAGACGGTACGTCTGCCCTATGAAATAATCGTTGTTGACGACGGTTCATCTGCCGATGAGCGCATCTCAGACGCAGGGACAGCAGACAATGTTCGCATCCTTCACAGTGACGAGCATCGTGGCTTTTCACATGCGGTAAATATGGGGATTCAGGCATCCGTCGGAGAGGTCGTTCTCTTTCTTCATGCAGATACTCGGCTCGCTCCGCATACAGTGGAGGATATGCTCGATGCGCTGATTGCAGATTCCGCACTGGGTGCCGTGTCTGCGGTTGCTGCGCGGACATACGAGCGTGCGCAGCTGATACCGGATACGACCTATCAGTCCTGGGAGTCTTTTGCGGAAGTGGCAGGGGAAATTCGGGAACGCGGAGCAAGTCCGCATCCGGAGATCCTTACAGAGATGTTTGCGCTGATGGCGCGCCGGGATGCGGTCAATGCGGCTGGGCTACTTGACGAGCAGTATCAGGTGCCGGCACTCGCTGCATATGACTATACGGTTCGTATGACGCGGGCGGGATATGGCATTGCATCTTTGCCAAGCGTCTATGTCCATCATGTTGAGAGTGTTCATGACCAGAATCAGGAGGAGTATGATCGTCAGCGGGAGAAAGAACGAGAGTCTTTCCACGTGAAATGGAATGTTTCACTTGACTATTCTTTCTATGCGCGGATTGATCTGTTCCCCTTGATGAATTTGACGCGCGAAGGCCTCCGCGTCCTCGAAATCGGCTGCGCCTGCGGAGCAACTCTGCGGGAGATTAAGATGCATAATCCGACGGCAGAACTCTACGGGGTAGAGCTGAATGAGCATGCCGCCGCAATCGCTGCGCCCTTTGCGGAGATTCTTTCGATGAATGTGGAGAATCTCGATCCGGCAGAGATTCCGGAGCGGTTTGACTATATCATCATGGGCGATGTGATCGAGCATTTGCTCGACCCGTGGACAGCATTGGCGAATATGCGTGAGCTCCTGGTCCCCGGCGGTGCTGTCATTGCGAGTATTCCGAACGTAGCGCATATCAGCAACGTGTATAATCTCTTGAACGGTTATTGGAGCTATCAGGATATGGGGCTGCTTGATCGTACGCATTACCGCTTTTTTACGAGATGTGAGATTATTAAGCTCTTTGAAAATGCTCAGCTTTCGGTCGAGCAAATACAGTCCAAACAGATTTCTTTTCCGGAGGGAGGGGCGGCGATCAGAGATGAACTTCTTTCACTGAAAAATATTTCTGTTGACCCCCTGGATTTGGATACATACCAATGGCTTGTTTGCGGACGCCGCGCATAGGATACGATTTATATTTTTCCATATTTTTTTGTGGCATAGAGCCATTATCTGCTGTATAATGAGGCGGATAATGGCTTTTCTAATGGGAGGCATGCGATGCGGAGCGATGTGCTGGAGCTCCTGCGTGAAGCAGGCGGCTATATATCGGGAGAGAAGATGGCGGAGCGGCTCGGCGTGACGCGGGCAGCCGTGTGGAAGAAGATCGCGGCGCTGCGTGATGCCGGCTATGATATTTCGAGTGCGCCGCGCAGCGGCTATATTTTGCGCTCTGCACCGGACCGTCTGATCGAACCGGAGATTGCAAAGGGGCTCGGAACAGAGCTCGTGGGGCGAAAAATCATCTGCTATGATGCCGTCGGATCGACGAACCTGCTGCTGAAGGATATGGCGCGCCAAGGGGCAGAAAACGGCACCGTTGTCGTTGCGGATACGCAGGGAATGGGGCGCGGACGTATGGAGCGCGCGTTTTTCTCGCCACCCGGCAAGGGCATCTATGTGAGCATTCTTCTGCGGCCGAATTTTCTTCCGCAGGATGCGCCGAAATGTACACTGATGGCGGCGGTTGCGGTTGCACGTGCGATGGAGAAGTTCGGCCTGCGGGCAGCGATCAAGTGGCCGAATGACATTATGCACGACGGGCGCAAGATGGTTGGGATCCTCACGGAGATGAGCGCGGAGATGGATCGCGTGAACTACGTTGTGATCGGCATCGGCATCAATGTGAACATCGCGTCGGAGGATTTTCCTGAGGAACTGCGTCCGATCGCGACCTCGCTCATGCAGATGAAGGGAGAACCGCTGCCCCGCGTCGCGTTCCTGCAGGAACTCCTGCGTGCGCTCGACGCACTCTACGCATGCGCGCAGCAGGAGGGCTTTGCGCCTGTGCTTGCCGCATGGAGAGAGTATGCTGTAACTCTCGGTCAGCAGGTACGCGTGATCGGCCCGGCGGGTGAGAGCTTCGAGGGCATGGCTGCGGATATCGATGCGGAGGGAGCGCTCCTCATTGATACGTCGACGGGGAGAAGACGTGTGTTGGCGGGAGATGTGTCCATCCGCCCGAAGGAATAGTATGGAGGAAAGAACTTGCTGCTAGTACTGGATATCGGCAACAGCAATATTGTCATGGGCGCCTACGACGGGCGAAAGCTGCTGCGGCATTGGCGCATCTCGACGGATCGGCAAAAGACAGGCGATGAGTACGGCATACTGATCAACGAACTGTTTCACTATCAGGGGATCCGCATGACGGATATTGAAGCAATCATCATCTCGTCCGTAGTGCCGCCGCTCGTTGTTCCTCTGCGCAAGATGTGCGAGCGTTATTTTCATATCCGCCCGCTGATTGTTGGACCGGGCATTCGGACCGGTATTCGTCTCAACTATGAAAACCCGCGTTCGATCGGCGCAGACCGTATTGTGAATGTCATCGGCGCTCATGAGCAGTACGGCGGTCCGCTCATTGTCATCGATATCGGGACGGCGACGACATTTGATATCGTGGCAGAGAACGGAGATTTTCTCGGCGGCGTCATTGCGCCGGGCCTCGGTTCCAGTGCCGAGGCGCTTTTCCAACGCGCGGCGCAGCTGCCGCGCATCGAGCTCGTACCGCCAAAGACGGTGGTCTGCCGCAGTACAATACAGGGCATGCAGGCAGGCATCATCTACGGCTATGTCGGGCAGATCGACGAGATCGTGCGCCGCATAAAGGCAGAGACCGCAATGGAGATGAAGGTTGTCGCGACGGGCGGCTTTGCACGTATGGTGGCGAAGGAGTCCAAGATGATCGACAAGGTCGATCATTTTTTGACGCTGACAGGACTGCGTGTCCTCTATGAGCGAAATCAGCCGTGAAGCCATTCAAAATCGGCCCGTTCACCTTTGATGAACCCGTATTCCTCGCGCCGATGGCGGGTGTAACGGATACCGCCTATCGTGTGATTGCACATGATATGGGCTGTCCGCTTGCATTTGCTGAGATGGTGAGCAGTCAGGGCATCCATTACCGCAATGAGCATACAATGAAAATGCTCCGAACGGAACCGGATGAGCGGCCGATTGCGATGCAGATATTCGCTAAGTCCGCCGCAATGGCGGCCGAGGCTGCCGCCTACATTGAGGAGATCGGGACGGCGGATATCCTCGACTTCAACATGGGCTGTCCTGCACCGAAAGTTGTGAAGAACGGCGAAGGTTCTGCGCTCATGCGTGATCCGAAAAGAGCGGAGGAGATTCTGACAGCGATCCGCCGCGCGACAAAGCTGCCGTTTACGGTAAAGATGCGGCTTGGCTGGGATGATTCCTCGCGCAATGCCGCAGAGATTGCAAAGATGGCAGAAGCGGTCGGCGTCGATGCTGTTGCCGTACATGGACGAACGCGCGAGCAGTTTTACAGCGGCAATGCGGACTATGCCGCGATTGCGGAGGTAAAACGCGCCGTCGGGATCCCCGTCATCGTGAGCGGAGATATCCGCCGCAGCGCTGATCTCTCGCGTGCGCTTGCGGTTACGGAGGCAGATGCGGTGATGATCGGACGCGGTGCGCAGGGGAATCCGTGGATTTTTCCGCAGCTTATCCACTGGCTGCGCACGGGAGAAGATCTTCCTCCGCCGACCCTTGCGGAGCGGGCGCAGGTGATCCTGCGCCATCTCGACCTCCTGATCGGCTATAAGGGAGAATATATTGGCATTCGCGAGATGCGCAGGCATGCGGCGTGGTATACGCGCGGTCTTGCCGGGAGCGCAGAGCTGCGCGAACAATTTAACCGCGCAGCATCGCGCGAAGATTTTGCACAGATCCTGCACGATGCGTGGGAAATATGAAAGGATTTATTATGAGCGACGATAAAAAAACGTCAGTCTGGTCGAAATATACGGCCGAAGAACGCGCCGCAGTGAACGAACTTGCGCAGGGATACATCGATTTCCTCTCGAACTGCAAGACGGAGCGCGAGAGCGTGACCGAGGCGGTGCGCCTTGCGAAGGCTGCGGGGTACCGCGATCTCGCGGACATCATCGCACAGGGGCTTTCTCTGAAGGCCGGCGATAAGGTCTATGCCGTCAATATGAAGAAGGCGATTGTTCTCTTTCATATTGGCGAGGCGCCGATTGAAAGCGGCATGAACATCCTCGGCGCCCACATCGATACGTGTCGCCTGGATGTTAAGCAGAATCCTCTCTATGAGGACAGCGGCCTTGCCTATTTCGACACACATTACTACGGCGGCATCAAGAAGTATCAGTGGGTGACGATTCCTCTTGCCCTGCACGGCGTAGTCGTGAAAAAGGATGGTACGGTCGTCGAGATTACGATCGGAGAGAAGGCAGATGATCCCGTCTTCTGCGTGACCGATCTGCTCATCCATCTGTCGCAGGAACAGCTCGAGAAGAAGGCATCGAAGGTCATCGAGGGGGAGAAGCTCGATGTTCTCATCGGCGGTCTCCCGCTCAAAAAGGAGGAGAAGGAATCTGTCAAAGACGGAATCCTTGCGCTCCTTCAGGAGCATTACGGCATTGCGGAGGAAGACTTCCAATCGGCAGAGCTCACGCTTGTCCCTGCGGGACGCGCACGCGAACTCGGATTTGACCGCAGCATGGTACTCGGCTACGGGCAGGACGATCGTGTCTGCTCGTATACGGCGCTCTGCTCCATGCTCGAGACTTCGCCGCTGCAGCGTACGACATGCTGTCTGCTTGTGGACAAAGAGGAGATTGGCAGCGTCGGCGCAACGGGAATGCAGTCACGCTTTTTTGAGAATATGGTCGCGGAGCTGCTCTCTGCCTGCGGCCAGTACACCGAGATCGCTCTGCGCCGTACGCTTGCACGCTCGAAGATGCTCTCCTCGGATGTGTCGAGTGCCTATGACGGCCTCTATGCGGACGCGTTTGAGAAGAAGAACGTTGCCTATCTTGGGCACGGCATGGTGTTCAATAAGTTTACAGGCGCGCGCGGAAAATCCGGCTCGAGTGATGCGAGTGCGGAGTACCTCGGACAGCTGCGCCGTATGATGGATGCGAACAATGTCAGCTACCAGCTCGCGGAGCTCGGTCGCGTCGATCTTGGCGGCGGCGGAACGATCGCCTACATCATGGCGCGTTACGGCATGGATGTCATAGACAACGGCGTTGCCGTGATGAGTATGCATGCGCCGTGGGAGGTCACGAGCAAGATTGACATCTATGAGATGAAGAAGGGCTACGACATATTCCTGCGGAATGCGTAAGTAGGAGACGGAACGCCCACACCGTCACGCTGTCGCGTGCCGCCTCCCCCGTAGCGACGGGGGAGGCTTTTGATTACGGGATATTAACTTCCCTCGCACGGGGCGGGGCCTGTGCGCGGAACGTGTAGAAGTGGCGAGCAACGCGAGCCGATAGGGGCACTCGAAAGGAGCTTTTGATGGTTTCTGAGCAGATGTATAAGCTTGGTACAAAAAAATCTACCATCCGCACGATTTTTGAGTACGGACAAAAACGTGCCGCGGAGGTTGGCGCAGAGAATGTCTTTGACTTCAGTCTCGGCAATCCCAATGTGCCCGCACCGGACTTCATTCAGGCAGCGGCGGTCGATATTCTCCTGCACAGCGATCCGACGGAGGTGCACGGCTATACGATCGCGCCGGGGAAACCGCAGGTGCGCGGCGCTCTGGCCGCGGACCTCAACAGACGCTTCGGGATGAACATCACGGAGAAAAATCTTTTCCTGACGGCGGGCGCAGCGGCGTCGGTAACCATCACGATGAAGGCTCTTGCGGAGGAGGGGGATGAATTTGCGGCGATCGCTCCATTCTTCCCTGAGTATCGTGTCTTTGCGGAAGCATGCGGCGGAAAATTCGTCGCTGCGGCCGCGAAAACGGACGATTTCCAGATCGATTTTGCAGCGCTTGCGGCCGTCATTACATCGCGTACGAAGGCGGTTATCGTAAACTCGCCGAACAATCCAAGCGGCGCGGTGTACAGCGAGGAGACGCTCCGGCATCTTGCCGGTCTGCTGCGTGCAAAGGCGGAGGAATTCGGACATCCGATCTTCATCATTGCCGATGAACCCTATCGGGAGATTGTTTACGACGGCCTGACCGTTCCATGCATACCGCTCTTTTATGAGAATACGATCGTCTGTTACTCTTACAGCAAATCTTTCTCCCTGCCGGGCGAACGCATCGGGTACATTATCGTTCCCGATTCCGTTGCGGATTTCTCGCGCGTGTATGGGGCCATTGCGGGCGCGGCGCGTGTTCTCACGCATGTCAACGCCCCTTCGCTTTGGCAGCTTGTCATCGCGCGCTGTGCGGGGCAGACGGCAGACCTTGGCATTTATGCGCGCAACGCGGCACTGCTTTACGAGGGACTGACGGCGGCGGGATTTGACTGCATCCGTCCGCAGGGGGCGTTCTATCTCTTCCCTAAGGCCCTCGAAGCGGATGATTATGCATTCTGCGCGCGGGCACGGGAACATGATCTTCTTCTCGTGCCCGGTGCAGACTTCGGCTGCCCCGGGTATTTCCGCGCAGCGTATTGCGTTTGCACAGAAATGATCGAGCGTGCTTTGCCGCGTTTTCAAAAACTGGCAGAAACGTATCATGAAATACATGAATGAAATTCATCAATGATAGCTTCATTAAAACTTATATTGACAATCAGTCTCCTCAGGACTATACTAAAAAATGATCTACGTTCAATACAGCGTATCATTATCGATGATATCGATCGAATCCGGATTTTATCGCGCATGATTTGCGCGTGTTTAACCAGGCGAGGATGGTGTTCTTTTTGACCAGTGCAGAGTTGTTCGAAAAAGGCGGCCCGATCATGTATCTGCTGCTCCTGTGTTCTCTTACGGTGGCAGCCATTGCGATCGACCGCTTCCTTTTGTATCGCCGCGCAGCCCAGGGCGCATCGGGACTCGAGGCGGATATTTCGGCAGCGCTTCGCAAGAGGAAGATCGACGAGGTTGCACCCGCTGTCGAAGGGAAGGACAATATGGTCGCCTATCTCGTGCGGAGTGCGCTCGATGCGCGTGCAGCCGGCGAGGATGTCCCTATGACCCTTGACGCTGCCTACGGTGAAGCAGCGATGCTTCTGCGCGCGCGGCTCAATTATCTCTCGATGCTCGTCACGCTCGCACCGCTGCTTGGCCTTCTCGGCACGATCTCCGGCATGATTCAGTCGTTCAGTATCTTTAACCTGCAGGCGGGACAGCCCATGGCGATTACGGGCGGTATCGGAGAGGCGCTGATTGCAACGGCAACTGGGCTCTTTGTCGCTATCTTTGCGCTCGTTGTGCACACTTACTTTGCCCAGCGCATGGACACGATGCTGACCCTTCTCGAAAAGACGATGAACACGCTGCTCGCCGGATTTGCCGCAGCAGACGGAGGACGTTCTCATGCGTCGTAACTTTCATGACGTGCGCGAGCCGCTCGTCATGATTATCCCGATGATCGACATCATGCTCTTCCTGCTCGTGTTCTTCATGCTCAGCACAATGTACATGGTGAACGCGAGCACCGTGCAGGTCAATCTCCCGCAGGCAGCAAGCGCTCAGCAGGATACGCGCCCGCACATCATCTCCATCACGGTGACGGAGGACGGAAAAATCCTGTTTGACCGCGATGATGAGCCTACTCGTGAGCTCACCGCGAAGGTCAAGGCACAGCTGGAATCCGATCCCGAGACGGTCTTCGTCGTACGCGGAGATAAGAAGGCGGATTACCAGTATGTTGTCGCCGTGTTTGATGCGCTCAAGGAAGCGGGGACACGTCATGTGTCCATTGCGACGGAGACGGGAGGGGTCTGAGTGCACTATCAGACACATTGGCGTCTTGCCTTTGTCCTCGCGTTCTTCTTCCACCTCGTCGTATGGCTTGTACTGATGCTTGTTATCCCGCATGTGTTTCGGATGTTGGAGCCTCCGCCGCAGGAGACCCCGATGGAATGGGTCGATGTTGCGGATGATATGGGGATGCCCGAGGAAGATCAGCAGGAGGAACAGCCACCTCCGCCGCCTCCGCCTCCCTCGGAACCCGCTGCGGTTGAGGAGGAGCCTGCCGTTGTTGAGGCAGAGGTACCCGAGGAAGCCATTACGGAGATTATGAAGGAAGTCGAAGAGACGAAGGATGCCCCGCAAGAAGATAATGTCCTTCGCTCCGGCGAGGGCAAGCAGATCGGTCAGCCGGGCAAGATCCTGCATGCCGAGCAGCCGCCCTATGACATGATCAACTTCAAGGGACGCATCACGATATCGGCACATATCGGCACGGATGGCAGGGTCATGTGGACGAAGGCAATGGTGACTTCGGGAAATAAGTTATATGATCGAATAGCGGGACGCATTGTTGAGAAGCAGTGGAAATTTAAACCTGCAACGGATTCTCATGGAGAACCGATGGAGTCAGATATCATGTGTGAACTTGCATTCAATGTCCCTGCAAAAAAACATGGAAAAATAAAGTGATGTGATTTGGAGCATGACAATGCGCAACCTCTGTATCTTTATCCTGTCCGTCTGTTTTCTCCTTCCTGCGTTTCCTCTCGGGCACGCGGAAGAATTGCCTGTTGCACAGGCAGAGCGTATTTTGGTAGGGCAGCCGGGAAAAGTGCTTCATTTTGAACATGTGCACGATAAAAATATTTCCTTTCAGGGGCGTATCGTAGTGTCGGCGCGTATCGACAAGGATGGTCATGTTGCAAGTACGCGCATCATGGTAAGTTCCGGCAGTATGGTGCTTGACCGTATGGCGTGTCATATTGTGATGGAACGGTGGAAATTTGCTCCGGCTACGGATGTCCATGGTCAGCCGATGATTTCCGACATGATGTGTGCTGTTTATTTCAACATGAATCCAAAGCAGTTTAAGAAAAGGAGCGCACAAGCAGCACAATGAGAAAACTCTTTGCTTTTATCACGGCTCTGCTCCTGTTCCTGCCGGCGATTCCCGCGGATGCCGCGCAGACATGGCAGCAGATTCACGACCGCATTGGCGTCCAGATGGATCAGGTCTACGAGATCTACAAGACGGGCAACGCCGAGGGCGCGAAGGATGCCGTCAACGATATCTACTATGGCATCTACGAGAAGGATGGCCTTGAGAGTGCCGTGCGCAGCGGTATTTCCTCGAAGAGCGCGAACCTCACGGAGTACCAGTTCTATACGCTGAAAAAAGTGATCCGTGCCGGCGCTCCGCAGGCTGAGGTTGAGGCGGAGGGGGCGAAGCTCCTCGACATGATCCAAGCTGAGGTCACAACGCTCGAGACGAAGGGCGTTGAGTCGGGCGGCTGGGCAATGTTCCTGCAGGCGTTCCTCATCCTTCTGCGCGAGGGCATTGAGGCAATCCTTGTGCTCGTCGGTATCATCGCCTACCTCGGGCGTGCCGGGCATGAGAAGGAACTCTCTACCGTTTACAACTGGGCGATTGCCGGCATCATCATGAGCTTTGTCACGGCATATCTCTTCGTCGAAGTGCTCGACAACACAACGACGACGGGCTCCGGACGCGAGATCATCGAAGGCTGTACCGCGCTCTTTGCCGTTCTGGTCCTGCTTGGCACATCCGCATGGATGGGCGGGAAGTCGAATGCAAAGGCATGGAAAAGCTACATTGACAAGCAGGTGAAGCTGACGCTTTCCACAGGAAAGTCGCGTGCGCTGGGTGCCGCTGTGTTCCTCGCTGTCTATCGCGAGGGAGCAGAGGTGATCTTATTTTACCAGGCTCTCTTCAACAATGCTGTCGGCGATGTTGATATGATCTGGGCGGGCTTTGTAACCGCCTGTGTGGCACTTGCTTTGATCTTTTTCCTGATGCAGCGCGGCGCGCTGCGCATACCGATCGGTCCGTTCTTTAAGGTGACGAGCGCGTTTATGTTCATTCTCGCGGTTACTTTCCTTGGCGGCGGACTGAAGGAACTGCAGGAGGCTGATGTGATCTCTACCTCGGTGATCGAGGCAGTTCCTGTTCCGAGCATTGATCTGCTCGGTCTTTATCCCACCTATGAAACCATTGTGCCGCAGATCCTGCTGATTCTGGCGGCTGTCGCAATGGTATCATATAAAAAGCGCTCTGCAGCGTCAGAAGCGTAAGTTATTTTCCTCGCAAGAGGAGAGCAGTGTTTCATTTTAAGGAGGATTATCCCATGAAGAAATCCAGTCTCAGCATGCTCAAGAAGGCACTTGCCGTTGGTGCAATCGCATTCTCCACGTTTGCCATCAATGCGAATGTCAGTGAAGCTGCATTCGAGGAATTC
>NZ_GG749282.1:0-23776 GCF_000160555.1 Centipeda noxia ATCC 43541 | reverse complement strand
CCGATCGGCGACGAGATTGAGGATACGACGAACCATTTCAAGGTCGCGCTCGTGTACTTCCAGCCGGTTACGATGGAGCCTGCCGGCATGAGCCTTCCGGCAGATCAGGCGGATATCCACATCGAGACGGATATCCATGCGACAGAGGGCAATGAGTGCGGCTTTGGCGTCGGCGAATGGATCCCGTATCTGACGGTGCACTACAAGTTCACGAAGCGTGAGACGGGCGAGAGCCTTGAGGGTGTATTCATGCCGATGAGTGCAGACGACGGTCCGCATTACGGCGCAAATGTCAAGATGCTCGGTGCGGGCACCTACGACTGCGAGTTCTCGATCGACAGCCCCGCACGCCAGAACTACATGCTCCACACCGACAAGGAGACGGGTGTCCCGGGTCATTTCTGGACCGAGCCGGTCAAGATGAGCTGGGTGTTCAACTACGTTCCGCGCAAGTGGTAAACGAGAGACTTCCTTAGGGTACTTACGGGCAGCGTCGGCGCGGGACTCCGTGCTCGTCGCTGCTTTGCCGAACATAGAATGGCTGCCGTCCTTGGGGGACGGCGGCTTTTCTAGTAAGTAGGAAAGGGTATATTACGATGTTACAGGCGTTTCTACAACAACTGGTGCCGGCACTCGAGGAGAGCATCAAGCTCGCCGTGCCGCTCGGCATTCTGCTTGCAATCATTCTGCCCCTGCCCGACCAAAGCATTCGCCGTACGTTTACGCGTGTCTTGAAATGGGGCTTTTTTCTCTCGCTCTTTATGACAGCAGTCCGCGTCGGTACCCGGTCAGCAGTTAACCGTGAGATCTTCGAAAGTATGGCAATTGTCGTTGATCTGGTCGGCGCTCTGGTGCTGTGTACGATCCTTTTGCGCAGTCTTCACCATGAATGGACGGCAGGAGAGGAGCGCGTCTTCCGCATTGGCACAGGCGCTCTTGCGCTCGGGCTCTTTCTCTATCATGGCCTGGAACTCTGGCTGATCCCTGTTGCGACGGTACAGGTTGCGATGGGAGACTATTTTACACTGATCTTCCTTGTCAAGATGTTCGGATTCGTCAGCGGTATTTTCCTCGGATTCCTCTCGGGCTATCTGGCATATAATGCAGCAGCGGCCCTCAACCACGGGCGTCTGGTCTTTGTCTTTACCGTGCAGATCGCAGCGACTGCCGTGCAGCAGATCATCTTTGTCATGACCGTGATGATGGCGCGCCAGGTATTCGGTGCGGAAAACCTCATCTCCTTTATGGCGCCGTTCATTGACAATCAGAACAAAGTCATTTATGCGATCTACTTTGTCTCGATCCTCGTGCCGATCACGCTCTATCTCCAGCCGCGTCCGGAACGCCCCGCGTGGGCGAACCCTGCGCAGTATCGTCAGCTGGTCTCGCATGCAATTCGGCGCAAACGTTGGGGGACGGGGCTCCTTGCGATGCTTGTTGTGACGATCCTCGTATCGAGTATCGGCGGCTGGTATGCGAATAAGAAGGAAGAACTCGTGCCCTCGGTTGCTGTGCAGGCACAGGATGGGCTTGTGCAGATTCCTCTCGACGAGGTCTCTGACGGACATCTTCATCGCTACGCTTTCCGTGCGTCGGATGGGACGGAGGTGCGCGTCATCATCGTTCAGAAGGGTGGTTCAGCGTTCGGCGTGGGACTTGATGCATGCGAAATCTGTGGTGCAACAGGGTACTTTGAACGCGACGGACAGATTGTCTGCCGCCTCTGCGACGTCGTTATGAATAAGGCGACGATCGGACTGCCCGGCGGCTGCAATCCGATTCCTGTGGAATATCGTGTGGCGGGCGGAGCGATACAGATTCCTGCAGATGCGCTCGAAGCCGCGCGCATTCACTTCCGCTGACAGCAGGCATGAGAGGAGGAAGGCCATGTTTTGGCAAATGGTAAAAGGGGCGCTGATCCGCCAGCGCGGGAGGTTTATCCTCATTGCGCTGACGGTCGCCCTCGGTGTCTCGCTCGCAACTGCCATGCTGAATGTCATGTTTGACATCGGCGAGAAGGTCAATCAGGAGCTCAAGGCGTTTGGTGCGAATATTGTCGTTACGCCGCGCAACTCAATGGTGCTCAAGGATCTCTACGGCGTGGAGACGAGGAAGAGCATGCACCGCGAATATTTGGAAGAAGCGGATCTCGGCAATATCAAAACAATCTTCTGGACAAACAACATCGTTGCCTTCGCACCGTCACTGACGACGAATGTAACGCTCGCGGACGGAGATACCGTCCCTCTCTTCGGCACGTGGTTCGAGCATACGCTCACACTGCCGACAGATGAGACCTATACAACGGGCGTAAAATTCATGAAGTCATGGTGGCATGTGGACGGCGACTGGGCGGACGATACACGCGAGGATGAGGTGCTCGTCGGCACAAAGCTTGCGCAGAAACTCGGCGTCTCGGCAGGCAGTACGATTCCCTACAAGAAAGCGGACGGCTCGGACGGAACGCTCCGGGTGACGGGCATTGTCTCCGGCGGCGGAGAGGAGGAGAACCAGCTTGTTGGGTCGCTCCTGCTCGCGCAGAGCCTCGCCAATGCGGCAGGCAAGATCGATCAGGTTGAAGTCAGTGCTGTGACGACGCCGGAGAACGACCTTGCGCGCAAGGCGGCAGAGAATCCGAAGTCGCTCTCACAGGCAGAGTATGATATCTGGTACTGTACAGCATACGTCGGTTCGATTGCCTATCAGATCGAGGAGGTCATGCAGAATGCGGCGGCGCATCCCGTACGCCAGATCGCGGAGTCCGAAGGGAAGATCCTCGATAAGACACAGCTCCTCATGCTGCTGATCACGGTGCTCTCGCTGCTCTCATCGAGTCTCGGCGTCAGCAATCTCATCAGCGCAAATATCATGGAGCGCAGCCGTGAGATCGGCCTCCTCAAGGCGCTTGGTGCGACCAATCTCGCCGTCGTGCTCTCTGTGCTCGCAGAGATCTTCATCGCGGGGATTCTCGGCGGCATCCTCGGATACGTTGTCGGACTCGGCTTTGCCCAGCTCATCGGCGAGAATGTCTTTGGCTCCGGTATTGCGGTCAATCCGTACGTCGTTCCGATTATCGCCGTCCTGATGTCGCTCGTGCTGATCATCGGCAGTGTACCCGCGATTCGCATGCTTCTGTCGCTGCAGCCGGCAGAGGTTCTCTATGGCAGGTGATGAATGATGAACCGATATAAGATGTTTTTTATCATGGTCATGAGCTCCCTGCTGCGGCGGCGTACACGAATGGCGATCGCGCTTCTCGCCGTCGCCATCGGAGCGACGATCATCTCAGGGATGATTACGGTCTATAAAGAAGTGCCGGAGCAGATGGGCCGTGCATTCCGTGCCTATGGCGCAAACCTTCTCATCCTGCCGGCGACAGATACGGGGACGATTCGCGAGGATGCAATTCCCGCAGTTCGCCAGACTCTCTCGGACTATGAAATCGTCGGCATCACGCCTTTCCTCTACGATACGCTTCTCATCAACCATCAGACAGTGATGGCGGGCGGCACGGATTTTGCCGTTCTGCAGGAGGTCAGCCCCTACTGGCAGCTGCGCGGCGACTGGCCGAAGGAAGGGGAAAAGGAGATCCTGCTCGGATCGGAGTTTGCTGCAAAACTGCGTGTGAATCCGGGAGATGCGGTTACCGTCTCAGGCGGCGAGGGAACGATTGTGAGTGATTACCGCGTGTCCGGCATTGTCCGCACGGGCGGCAACGAGGAGAACTTCGCCTTTGTGTCGCTGCCCAATCTGCAGAATATCAAGGGGCGTCCCGGCGAGCTGAGTCTCGCACAGGTCTCTGTTGTGGCAGGGCAGGACGAGCTCGCACGCGCAGAGGATAAGATCCGGGAGAATGTTCCAGGCGTTGAGCCGCAGCTTGTCAAACAGATTGCGCAGTCCGAGGGCACAGTCCTCGGAAAGCTGCAGGCACTCGTGCTCATCGTTACCGTTGTCGTTCTCGTTCTGACGCTCATCTGCGTCTCGACGACGATGATGGCGATCGTGACGGAGCGCCGCCGTGAGATTGGCCTCAAGAAGGCGCTCGGGGCGGATAACCGCCACATCGTCGCGGAGTTCTTCGGCGAGGGATGTCTCCTCGGCGCGCTCGGCGGCGTGCTTGGGTCGGGATTCGGCTACCTCTTTGCACAGAGCGTCAGCGTCAATGTCTTCGGACGCGGAATTGAGTTCTCGGCGACCATCGTCGTCGTAGCACTCGTCATGTCCATCTTTGTGACGGGGCTTGCGTCGCTTCTGCCCGTGCGTATTGCGACCAGTGTGGACCCCGCGATCATCCTGCGCGGCGAATGAGTTAGGAGGAAAAAGCAATGAGTCTGCTTGAACTACGACACGTTTCAAAGGCGTACAACGAAAAGGTGCTCGCCCTTGACGATGTCAATCTCACAGTTGAAAAAGGCGAATGGCTTGCCGTTATGGGTCCCTCCGGCTCAGGCAAGTCAACGCTCATGAATATCATCGGCTGTATGGACAGCGCGACGAGCGGCGAGGTCATCCTCGACGGCGACGTGCTGACCGATGCGAGCCCCGAGGAACTGACGCGCTACCGCCGGGACAAGATCGGCATGGTGTTCCAGCAGTTCCATATGATCCCGTATCTGACGGCGGTTGAGAACATCATGGTAGCGCAGTATTACCACAGTATGCCGGATCGTGACGAGGCGATGGCGGCGCTTGAACGCGTCGGCCTTGCCGACCGCGCGAGCCATCTGCCGAGCCAGCTCTCCGGCGGTGAGCAGCAGCGCGTCTGTATTGCGCGTGCGCTCATCAACTACCCCGTCCTCATCCTTGCGGACGAGCCGACGGGCAACCTCGACGAGCAGAATCAAAAGCTTGTCATGAAGATTTTCCACGAACTGCACGATGAAGGGCACACAATTCTGACCGTAACGCACTCCGCCGAGGTCGGCGACGAGGCACAGCGCTGTGTCATCATTGAGCATGGTCATATGCGTGAAAGGATGGTAGAAACGATATGAAGAAATTTACTCTTGGCATTGCGCTTCTTCTCTCTCTCGGGGCCATTGTCTCCGGCTGCGGCGACGAAAAACAGGCGGCGCCGAAGGAGGATGCGGCACCTGCGCAGCAGGCGGCGTCGCTCGATATGACGGGCGTTAAGGACGGCACCTTTGCTGCGGACAGCTCCCAGCATGAAAAGATCGGCCATTCGCACGTCACGCTGACGATCAAGGACGGCGCGATCACAAAAGTCGTTCATACGGGGATCGACAAAGAAGGAAAGGCAAAGGACGAGAGCTACGGCGCAGGCAAGAGCGAGGCTGCGCAGAAAAAGGCTCAGGTCGCCTATAAAGCGATCGGATCTTACGCCAGCCAGCTCGAAGAGAAAAAGGATCTTGCGAAGGTGGATGCGATCACAGGCGCAACCATCAGCTATGATCAATTCAAGGAAGCGGTTGAAAAAGCGGTCGAGGAAGCGAAAAAATAAACAAGACGGGAGCTGCCGTACAGAGATGTATGGCAGCTTCTTTTTCTATGTGCTACAATATGAGGCAGGTAAAGTCAGGAGGCACAGTATTATGACAGACGATGCGAAGATACTTGAGACAGTAATTGCGGAGTTTGAGGCATTGACGCGGATACCGCGTCCCTCAGGCCATGAGAGGGCGGTCAGTGACTATCTGAAGAAGCGTTTCGCAGAGATCGGCTGCACAGTGACGCAGGACGAGGCACTGAACATCATTGCCGATCTGCCGGCAGCAGAGGGCTGTGAGTCTGCACCGCGCACAATTCTGCAGGGACATATGGATATGGTCTGTGTTGCAGAGCCGGGTGTCATCTATGATCCGCTGAGCGATCCGATCAAACTGCAGCGCACGGAGGAATTTTTGACCGCAGACGGGACAAGCCTCGGCGGTGATGACGGCATCGGCGTCGCAGAGATCCTGACCGCCATGCAGTATACAGAGGCGCACGGACCGATCCGTGCGATTGTCACGGTGGATGAGGAGCAGGGGATGACGGGCGCGCGTCATTTGGATGCCGCCCATCTGAAGGATGCGCGCTTTCTCATCAACTGCGACTCTGAGGACTATCATATCATGACCGTCGGCAGTGCGGGCAGCGTCAACCTGGACTTCTCGCGCATGCTGACACGCAGGGAGTCGAATCTTCCCGCTTACCGCATTGCGGTTGCAGGCCTGCTCGGCGGGCACTCGGGCGAGCGGATCGGCGACGGGCGCGGCAACGCGATCCGTACGCTCGCCCTTGCGCTCCAATCGCTTGAGAAGCACGGCAAAATCGAGCTTGTTTCGTTCACGGGCGGCACGGCGCGCAACGCCATTCCTCCGACGGCGGAGGCGATCATTCGCACGGAAGTCGGAGAGCGGGAAATCGTGGGCGTGCTTGCGGGGGAAGAGAAGCGATTCCGTTCCATTTACGGTGCGGCAGATCCGGCGATGAAGTTCGCATTCGGGGCAGCGGAGCATACAGGAAGAGTCATCGGTGCTGCCGAACAGCATGCGCTCATTTCACTCCTCACGCTCCTGCGCACGGGCGTTCATGATATGTCGCGCCTTCACGCGGACAAGGTCGAGACCTCGGCGAACCTCGGCGTCCTGCGCATGGATGACAGCGAGGTGCAGGTACAGTATTTCCCGCGCTCTTCGGTGAATGAACGCCTTGATGAGATCATTGCAGCCGCACAGACGATGGCGGAGCTCACAGGATTTTCTCTCGTGGTCGGTACGCAGTCGCCCGCATGGCGCGAAAGGGAAGAGAGTACGCTTGCCAAGATCATGGGAGAGGTGTACTCCGCGCAGAACGGCGGAGCGCAGATGACTGTTGAAAGCATCCATGCGGGGCTGGAGACGAGCTGGCACGCGGCGAAGAATCCGGCGCTTGATATGGTCTCCATCGGCGTGACGGCACACGGCATTCATACGCCGGAGGAACGCATCGAGATTGCTGCGATTGTTCCCGAAGCAAAGCTCATGATGGAGACGCTGCGCCGCATCGCTCACGAGAAAAAATGAACGGAATCGGAGAGGGGCAAACCAGCGTATTTCAAAATGAAGATTCTCTTTTAATGCTTGGTTTCTATGGTAAAACGCTGCGACGTATGCTATACTATTCTCATTGATTGTGATTATATGTTGGAGAGTTCATTGAACTCGAATATGGAGGGGAAGAATAATGGCAGACACCTATACAATGGAGGACCTAAAGAAACGTCTGCAGGCGACGCAGCGCAAGATGACGCCGCAGCGGCAGATCGTTCTGCAGGTCATATTGGATCATCCGGGCGAGCATCTGAGTGCGGAGAAGATCTATGATATCCTGCGCGGGACGGAGTCGGAGATCGGGCTTGCAACGGTATATCGCAGCCTTGAGATTCTCGTCTCCCTGGGGATTCTCCAAAAGATTGAGTTCGGCAAGGAATTTGACAAGCGCAATAAGGGATCGTATTCCTACGAGCTGAATCCCGTCGATCCGAATCAGCATTTCCACCATCACCTCATCTGCACGGAGTGCAAAGAGATCGCGGAGTTCGAGGAGGATATGCTCGATCATTTGGAAGAGGATATTTTCAAAAAGACGGGATTTAAGGTTGAGAACCATCAGGCGAAGTTCTTCGGCATCTGCAGGAAGTGCCGGGAGAAGAAGAAGAACGCGTGAGAATCCGGTCGCTCAGCATCAACAGCAGCGCCGAGGTCATTATTAAAGTCGTCCGAGAGGTATTGACTCTGTTCAAGGTGGAGGTCGTCGGACGCGCGGGAGAGGCGGATTACGCCCAGCTGTCGGTGGTCAACCGGCAGTCGGGATGTGAGCCGCCTTCTGTTATGACCGAGGTCTTTCTCTTTGCGCTGGACGGGAGCTGTGAGAAATTTTATTTCAATTCGGAGGGGAAGGCCGATGAGGTCGCACGCGCTGCCGTGCACCGTGCCGTGAAACGAAATCTCTATCGATTTTTCCAAATACGCTTTGCCGCTGCTCCCGCGCCGTGGGGCATCCTGCATGGGGTGCGGCCGACAAAGATCGTGCACCGATGGCTGCGCGCCGGCATGAAGTCTGCGGAGATCATCGGGCGGCTGCAGGACGACTATTACTGCAGCCCTCCAAAGGCGCAGCTCATCACGGAGGTGGCCGTGCGTCAGCTGCCGTTCCTCGCGCAGAGCGCAGAGCGAACGGTGAGTATCTACGTCGGCATTCCGTTCTGTCTCTCTCGCTGTCTCTACTGCTCCTTCCCGTCGAATCTTCTGCCGGGGCGGGAGAAACTGCGGACCTTTATGGACGTGCTGGCACGCGATCTCTCTGTCGCAGCGGAGGATGTGCGTACGCTCGGTCTTACGGTTGAGAGTATCTACATCGGCGGGGGAACGCCGACCAGTCTGCCGAATGATTTTTTTGCCGAAATGCTCAAAATGGTATATAATGCCTTTTATGGGCTTTCCGTCGCAGAGTTTACAGTGGAGGCGGGACGACCCGACAGCATGAGCGCAGAAAAGATCGCCTGTATGAAATCGTATGCGGTGACGCGTGTCAGTGTCAATCCGCAGTCGATGCGAGGGGAGACCCTCGTGCGCATCGGCCGTCATCATACGCCGGAGGATATCGTGCGCATGGTGCGGGAGATCCGCGCGGCATTCGATGTGCACATTAATATGGATGTAATCCTCGGCCTGCCGGGCGAGACAGCGGAGGATGTCCGCGCGACGATGGCGGCGGTGACGGCGCTTGCGCCGGATGACATCACACTTCATGCCCTCGCGCTGAAGCGCGGATCGAATCTGCGCCTCCGAATGGAGACAGAGCATATCGAGCTCCCGTCCGATGCGGAGACGATGCGCATGAGCGAGACTGCCGTGCGCGCGGTGGAGGAGGCAGGCTATCGTCCGTATTATCTCTATCGGCAGGGCTATATGAGCGGTGATCTCGAGAATGTCGGCTATGCCCGTCCGGGCGCGGAGAGCATCTACAATATTCAGATCATGGAGGAGCGCCAGACGATTGTCGGCATCGGCGGAGCCGCCGCGACGAAGGTGCTCGGCATCCGCACAGGGCGTATGCACTCGGTGTTCAACGCAAAGGATCTCGTGACCTATCTGCGCGATATTGATATCTATATTGAAAAACGCCGTGCGCTCCTGCGTACGGAATATGAGGAGGAAACGCCCAGATGCTGACGAATGCGCCGCGTGGGACGAAGGATATCCTGCCCGATGCGGTCGGGGCATGGACGTATGTAGAGAACGTGATTCGCGATCTCTGCGCCCGCTACGGCTATCATGAAATCCGCACGCCGATCTTCGAGCATACGGAGCTCTTTCAGCGCGGGATCGGCGACGGCACCGACGTCGTGGACAAGGAGATGTATACCTTTACTGACCGCGGTGACCGCAGCCTGACGCTCCGCCCTGAGAATACGGCTTCTGCCGTGCGCGCCTATCTGCAGAACAAGCTCTATGCGGACGGCGGCCTGCAGAAACTTTTTTACATCGGCTCGATGTTTCGCTACGACCGCCCGCAGGCGGGGCGCATGCGCGAATTTCATCAGTTCGGCGTGGAGGCGATCGGCGAGGCAGGGCCAGCGGCAGATGCTGAGACGATCCTGTTGGCCTTTGATGTGCTCACAGCTCTCGGGCTCACGGGGCTGACGCTGAAGCTCAACTCGGTCGGCTGCCCGAACTGTCGGCCCGTCTATCGAGAGCGTCTGCAGGAATATTTCAAGGAGTACCTGCACGAGCTTTGCGATGACTGTCAGGAGCGCTATACGAGGAGTCCCCTGCGGATTCTCGACTGCAAGAAGGATGCTGAACGGTCGTTTATGGCGGGAGCACCGGCGATTACGGACTGCCTCTGCGCAGAGTGTGCGGATCACTTCGGGCAGGTGAAGGATTATCTGACATCCGCAGGCATTTCCTATACGCTCGACCCGCGGCTTGTGCGCGGGCTCGATTACTACACGCGGACGGCGTTTGAGATCGCCTATCCGCCGCTCGGCGCACAAAGTGCAGTAGCAGGGGGCGGACGCTATGACGGCCTCGTCGAAGAACTTGGCGGAACTCCGACGCCTGCCGTGGGATTTGCAGCGGGGCTTGAACGCGTACTGCTCGCGCTGGAGCAGCAGAATCTCGTACCCGAGCAGCCGCCGGCAGCGGATGTTTTTCTCATCACACTCGGCGATGCTGCCTCCCGCGCGGCGTTCCCGCTTCTGCATGAGCTGCGGTGCGGCGGTGTGCGCGCCCTTATGGACTATGGGGGGCGCAGCATGAAGGCGCAGATGAAGCAGGCGAATAAATCCGGTGCACGTTATGCCGTCATCCTCGGCGAGGACGAGCTCACGCAGCATGCGGCACTCGTGCGGGACATGATGGAGAGCACGCAGGAGAGTTATTCTCTGGACGATATTGTAAGACGATTGATTTCTGAGGTGAAGGGCTGAGATGGAAACAAAGCAGGGATTGAAACGGACACACGACTGCGGAACGCTGCGCAAGGAGCAGGTCAGCGAGGAGGTAACGCTGTGCGGCTGGGTATCGCGCCGGCGCGACCACGGCGGACTGATTTTCGTCGACATGCGCGACCGCTCGGGACTTGTACAGATTGTCTTTGATGAGGCAGCGATGGCAGAGGGTACGTTCCACGAGGCGGAGACACTGCGCTCGGAGTTTGTTATCTGCGTGCGCGGAATGGTACGTGCACGCAGCGCGGATACGGTCAACCCGAACATGGCTACGGGCGATGTTGAGATCGTCGTGAACGAGCTGCGCATTTTGAACAAGGCGAAGACGCCGCCGTTCTACATCCAGGACGGCATCGACGTGGACGAGATGATCCGCCTGCGTTACCGCTATCTTGATCTGCGCCGCCCGGAGATGCAGGCAAATATGATCCTGCGCCACCGTGTGACGAAGATCATGCGTGACTTCTTTGACCGCAGCGGATTCCTGGAGATTGAGACGCCGATGCTCTGCAAGAGCACGCCCGAGGGTGCGCGTGACTTCCTCGTGCCGAGCCGCCTCAATGCGGGCGAATTCTATGCACTGCCGCAGTCTCCGCAGATATTCAAGCAGCTGCTCATGGTCTCAGGCTTTGAGAAGTATTTCCAGATCGTGCGCTGCTTCCGTGACGAGGACCTGCGTGCTGACCGCCAGCCTGAGTTCACACAGCTGGATATTGAGATGTCCTTCATGGATCAGGACTCCATCCTGACGCTCATGGAGGAGATGGTGAAGGAGCTCTTTGAAAAGAGCATTGGCGCCAAGATCGAGACGCCCTTCCGCCGCATGGCATGGGACGAAGCGATGGAGCGCTTTGGCTCGGACAAGCCGGATCTCCGCTTCGGCATGGAGCTGCAGGACATTACGGACTATGTCGGCGGTTCGGAGTTCAAGGTATTCAATTCTGTGCTTGAAGCGGGCGGTCGTGTGAAGGTCATCAACGTCGAGGGCTATGCGAACATCCCGCGCCGCGAGCTTGACGGGCTCGTCTCCTATGTGCAGAACTACGGAGCAAAGGGACTCGCGTGGATTCAGTACAGCGAGGAGGGCGTCAAGTCGCCCTTTAAGAAGTTCTATTCCGACGAGACATTCGAGACCATCAAGAATGCCGTTGGAGCAAAGACGGGCGATCTCCTGCTCGTCGTCGCTGATCAGCCTGCCGTTGTGGCCCAGGCGCTCGGAGAACTCCGTCTCGAGATGGGGCGCCGCCGCAATCTGATCGATCCGAACGCGCTTTCCTTCCTTTGGGTTGTGGACTTTCCAATGTTCGAATACAGCGCCGAGGAGAAGCGGTTCAAGGCGATGCACCATCCGTTCACTGCGCCGCGTGACGAGGATATTCCACTGCTTGCGACCGATCCCGGCCGCGTCAAGGCGAATGCCTACGACATGGTACTGAACGGCGTCGAGATCGGCGGCGGCAGTCTGCGTATCTATCGGAGTGATCTCCAGGAGCAGGTCTTTGAGACCCTCGGCTTTACACCCGAGGAGGCACGTGAGCGTTTCGGCTTCATGATGAATGCATTCGAGTACGGTACTCCGCCGCACGGCGGCCTCGCATTCGGCCTGGACCGCCTCGTGATGCTGATGGCAAAGCGCCGCAGTATCCGTGACGTCATTCCGTTCCCCAAGACGCAGAGCGCGTCGGACGTTATGTGTGAGGCGCCGTCGCCGGTCGACGAGAAGCAGCTGCGTGAGCTCTATATCCGCACGGCTGTGCCGAAGAAAAAGGCGGACAGCGCAACGCAGTAAGAATTGGAAAAGGGGAGAGCGTCTTGGCGGGCGCTCTCTTTTGATGATGTGGGAGGGGAGTGCTCCTTGGCAGAACGGGTCAATATATTGGGCGTAGAGGTCGATGCGGTCACGATGACAGAGGCTGTCGCTGCCGTTCGCGCCTATATGGATGAGCGCGCAGGCGTAATGATCGCTACGGCGAACGCAGAAATGATCATGCGCGCGACGCACGATCGGGAACTCTGCACGATTCTCAACGAGGCGGCACTTGTTGTGCCGGACGGAGCGGGGACGGTCTGGGCCGCGCGGCATCTCGGGCATGCGATGCCCGAGCGTGTGGCAGGCTACGATCTGGCGCAGGAACTGCTGCGCTGCGCCCCGGCGGAGGGACGACGCGTTTATTTCTTTGGCTCTGCGCCCGGGGTGGCGGAGAAGGCAAGGGAAAAGGCGGAGCAGCTTTATCCCGGCATCGAGATCGTCGGCGTGCGCAACGGCTTTTTCAAAGACGAAGACAACGCAAAGATCATCGAGGAGATCCGGACGGCGCGCCCTGATCTTCTGCTCGTGGCGCTCGGCGTGCCGAAGCAGGAGAAGTGGATCCATGCGCATCTTGCGCAGCTCGGGGGGGCCGTCGCCATCGGCGTCGGCGGAACGCTGGATGTGATGGCAGGCGTCATGAAGCGCGCGCCGCGTTGGATGCAGAAGGCAAAGCTCGAGTGGCTGTTTCGCGGCATGATGCAGCCGCAGCGTGCGGGACGCTTGCTCGCTCTTCCAAAATTCGTTCTGAAGGTGCATGCAGCACGAAAATAAAAGCCTTATCTGTGGACAAAGAATAGGCTTTCCATTATAATTGATGAAAGAAAAGGAGGCGGATGCGCATGGTCATTGTAAGCGAGGGCTATAAATTTATCGGAGCAGCGCTTATTTTGGCTGTCATTCTCGGATTCTTTGCACATCCGTATGCGGCAGTTCCGTGCGTCGTGCTGGCGTGCTATTTTGCGTATTTCTTCCGCAGCCCCACGCGTGAAATAACGCAGAACGAAAACCACATTCTCTCGCCCGCAGACGGTACGGTCACGGAGATCACGTCGGTCGGAACGGATGACTTTGTGGGAGAGCCGTGCAATAAAATCGTTATCTTCATGTCGGTGTTCAACGTACACGTCAACCGCAGCCCGATCGACGGCGAGATCAAGCTTCAAAAATACTACTGCGGGCGCTTTCGGCCCGCTTACAAGGACGAGGTCGGTTTTGAGAACGAGCACCACCTGATCGGCATCGACCGCGGCGACCTGCGCATCACCGTGAAGCAGATCGCGGGGATTCTCGCGCGCCGCATTGTCTCGTGGGTGACCCTCGACGATCGGCTGCGCCAGGGCGATGTCTACGGCATGATCCGCTTCGGCTCGTGTCTGGAGATCGTCATGCCCGAACGGGCAGAGATCCTCGTGAAAAAGGGCGAAAAAGTGCAGGGCGGAAAGACTGTCCTGGGGAGGCTCGAAGGCGAATGAATTACAGACGGTTTCTGCCGAATCTCTGTACGGCGATGAATCTTGTCTTTGGCATGTGTTCCATCCTATCAACAGTCGAAGGACATTTGGACTGGGGGGCTCTCTTTATCCTGTTTGCGTTGGTTGCCGACGGACTGGACGGACGCATTGCGCGTGCGTTCGGCGTATCCAGTGAGTTCGGCAAGGAAATGGACTCGCTCTGCGACCTCGGTTCCTTCGGCATTGCGCCGGCGCTGCTTGCATGGACGCTGGCGCTGCACACGTACGGCATCCCCGGCATTGCGGTGACGATCTTCTTCGCCGTCTGCGGCATGTGGCGCCTCACGCGCTTTAATGTGAACGTGCATGTTGTGCATGGCTACTTCATGGGCCTTGCCATCCCCGCCGGCGGGAACCTCGTTGCTATGTCGGCATGGCTTTTCCTCTCGCTCGGCATCGACCCGACATCATTTGGCCTGCTCTATCCCGCCGCTGTCGCCGTGACGGCTTATCTGATGGTCAGTCACGTGCACTATCCCGACTTCAAGGGCGGCGGGGAGAAGATCTATATGGCCTCTAAAATCTTTGCGCTGATTGTTTTCGGCGGGATCTTGTATTTCGGCAGGGCAGCCGTGCTGCCCGCCGTATTTACGGCTATATTTGCGACCTATGCGCTCTTTGGGATTATCAATCATACGATTGCCGCTACGGCATGTGCAAAGGAAGGCTGAAGCCGCATGACAGACATCCTACATCTTGTCTCGCCATATCTTCCGGCACATATTTTTGACATCATCATGGTGCCGGCGCAGATTTTTATTTTTCTCTTTACTCTGTATTTTTTCTTTATTGGCTTTTGTTGCCTGTGGCGGCGCAAAGAGGCGAAGATTCTCGTGCCGGAGAAGACATTCGCCGTTGTCGTTGCCGCACATAACGAAGAAGCGGTCATCGGTCAGCTCATCGAGAATCTGAAACGCCTCGATTACCCGGAGGAGCTTTACGACATCTACGTCATTGCTGACAACTGTACGGACAGCACGCCACAGATCGCGGGGAAGGCAGGTGCCATTGTCTGCGAGCGCACGCATCCGACGAAGAAGAGCAAAGGGTTTGCCCTCGAGTGGATGTTTGAGCGCCTCTTTCAGATGGACAAAGAGTACGACGCCATCGCGATCTTCGACGCAGACAACCTCGTGCATCCGAACTTCCTCAAGGAGATGAACAACCGTCTCCTCAAGGGAGACAAGGTCATCCAGGGCTATCTCGATGCAAAAAACCCTTACGATACATGGGTGGCGGGAACATTCGCCATCGCGTTCTGGGTCATCGATCACATCTCCCATCTCGCCAAGACGAACATCGGACTCTCGGCGTGTCTCGGCGGCACTGGCATGTGCATCACGACGGACGTGCTGAAGCGGCATGGCTGGCGTGCGACCTGCCTCACAGAGGATATGGAGTTCACGATGAAGCTGCTCGCCGAGGGGATTAAGACGACGTGGGCGCATGACGCCGTCGTCTACGATGAGAAGCCGCTCACGTTCCGGCAGGCATGGAACCAGCGCCGCCGCTGGGCGCAGGGGCAGTTCGATGTGGCGCACCGATTCATCCCGACGATGATTCGCGAGGGATGGCGCAGGAAGGACATCCGCATCTGGGACGGATGCATCTATCTCCTCCAGCCGCACTTCCTCATGATTTCGACGCTGTTCATCATCATCAGTTACGTGCAGCTGGCATTCCCGCCGTTCTATACGAGCATTTATAAATTCCTGCCGTCGCAGCTCATGACCGCCATCATGATCGGGCAGTATGTTCTGCCCATGATTATCCTCATCAAGGTGCGGGCAAAACTCAAAGCATGGTTCTACCTGCTCCTCTATCCTGTCTTCATCTACTCATGGATTCCGATCATCTTCCTCGGATTCATCCACCGGAACGAGCACGAGTGGAGCCATACGAAGCATACGCGCGCCATGAGCATGGATGAGGTCATGGGTGACGTGATGAAATAAAAAAGGCTGCTGCATAAGTGCAGCAGCCTTTTCCTAAACGAAGGAGAACGCTATGTATACATTGCGCATCGAAGGCGCATTCGAGGCGGCGCACCGCGTCGTGAACTACCCGGGGAAATGCGACCGCCTGCACGGGCATAACTGGGCGGTCGAGGCGACCTTTCAGGGAACGGAACTGGATGAACTCGGCATGCTGATCGACTTTAAGATTGCAAAGAAGGCGCTTGCCGCCGTACTCGACGACTTTGACCATTATTATCTCAACGACTTCCCTCCGTTCAGCGAGGGGATCAACCCCACGGCGGAGAACCTCGCGCGCATCATCTTTGAGCGCCTTGCCGCGCGCGCTGAGGTGCAGACATCGCCGGCAGAGCTCACGGCCCTCACCGTTTGGGAGTCACCGAAGTCCTCGGTTACCTATACGAAGGACTGATATGTGCGAGAACATCATTGAGATCTTTTCCTCCATCCAGGGGGAGGGGAAGTACGTCGGATGCCGTCAGATCTTTGTGCGCCTTGAGGGCTGTAATCTCGACTGCACTTACTGCGATACGGAGAACGAGATTGGCCGCCATCCGCACTGCATGGTGGAGGAGGACGCGGGCTCGCATGCGCTCATCTCCTATGAGAACCCGCTCTCTGCGCAGCGTACGGCGGAGATCATCGCGCGCATCGTGGGAGATGTTCCGCATCACTCGCTCAGTATGACAGGCGGGGAACCGCTGCTGCATGTGCCTTTTATTCGCGAGCTTGCGGCGCATGTCCATTTGCCGCTCTTCCTCGAGACGAATGGCACACTGGATCAAGCACTTGCGGAATGCATTGACTGCATCGACATCATCAGCATGGATATCAAGCTGCCGGATGTTCTGTCCGTGCCCGTCTGGGATGCGCATGCACGCTTTCTTGCGGTTGCACGCGCAAAGGATGTCTACGTCAAGATCGTTGTGGCCGCGGAGACGGCGGATGACGATATCGTGACGGCGGCACGGATCGTTGCAGACACTGCGCCGGAAACACTGCTCATCCTCCAGCCCGTGACGCCCTACGGCGGCTGCACCGCGCCAACGCCGGAACACCTCCTCGCATTCCAACGTCTTGCGCTTCGCCATGTTTCGGATGTCCGTATCATCCCGCAGACCCATCGCATGATGGACTTGCTCTAGCGCAGCCATAGGAGAACAGACAGAAAAACACTCGCATACCGGCATCATACCGATATACGAGTGTTTTTGTATTTCAGAACCGCCATCCGAGGGAGAAGCCTCCCGTAACTTTAGCCGTATGGAACCCGTCGGGTTTTCGGATCGGCATCGCCGCAAAGACATCATAGGACAGAGCATCAATCATCCCGCGTATACCGAACGCTGCCCCCGCGATCGTGTGCCCGTTGTAGAGATCTGCACCGGCGCCGTACACTGCACCGACATCAAGGCCAAGATAGAGCTCCAGCTTCTGCTTTGGAAACCGCGTTGCAAACTCATTGCGGAGATACCAGCCGTCCGTCCCCATCAGCGTAACCTCGCCGTCGAAGCCCCGCACCGTATACCGATTTCCCATGCTGATCATATCCGTGCCGTAGAGCTCCATCCCGTCCATCGTCCACTGCCCGTGAAAGGACGTCGTAAACGTCGCAGGACGGTGGCTGAACTCAAATGGATGCACATAGTCCGCATCCAGGAGCCACATTCGGTACCGCGTCCGCGGCATATCCTCATAGGGACTCTCCTCCTGCGCCCCCATCCACCCGAGACCGAATCTGTGGGCCAAACGGAAGTAGAGCGTATCTCTCTGCAGATAAAGGCGCTCTGCAAGCCCGATCTCCATCGAGGTCTGGTGCATCGCCTGAATGGGCAGCTCGACATTGTTGAGGAAGCGATGCGAGTTCCGCTTTCGCAGACGAATGTCCATGCTCGTCTTTCGATTTGCCGAACGGCTCAGCATGTAGTCCCATGAGAGCGTAGAGATATTCGTATCGCCTGCACTGATGAAATCATAGGGCATGCTTGCTACCGTCTGATGATATTTCGACCGCTGGTAGGAGAGGGAAAAGGTATGGCGTCCATAGGGATAGGTGTAGCTGATATTGTGGCCGCGCGTTCCCTTCTCGTATCCGTCCTGCGCACTGTCAAGATTCACGCCGATGCGGAGCATATCGTTCTTATGAAAGAGCTGATCGATGCCGAGAGAGGCGTACCACTGGAGCTTTCCCGTGTCCTCCAGACCGGAGTCGTCGAATGAAATCGTTCCGTATACATTCCTCCCGCGTTTTACCGTGAGCTCGATATCCGTCATCTGGGGCTCATCGGCAGGCAGAAGCCGAACAGAGATATCCTGTGAGGGAAGCCGCTTTGCCTGTTCGATGCCCTGCTCAATGTCCCGTACGTTCAGAACATCTCCCTCGCGGAAGGGAAAGAGGTTCTTCCAGTAGATCACAGCGCTGTCATCTGCAAAGCGAACGGCATGGATGTAACCGACGAGGAGGACAAGACGCAGCTCGCCGGAGGAGAGATTCTGTTCGGGAACGGCAATGCGGCTCGTAGAGAAGCCGCGGGACATGAGAGTGCGGTTCATCGCGGTGACCAGTTCATTGATCTCGCGCAGAGAGAGCTCTTTTCCCTCATAGGGGCGGGAAAGACGATCGAGGAAGCGAAAACGTTCCGTCTGATGTTCGATGGTGACGTGAGAGATATGAAAGCGCACACTCTCATCGGCGGGAAGATCGGAGGAGGGAGGGGGAGGCATAACGACCTCCGTACGCTCCTGATTCCTGTGTTCCTGCCGCTCAGCCTCCTGCGCACGCGACTGATCGAGCTGTTCCTGTTGGGCAGGGGCGGCGATAGCTGGGACGGCAGAGAAGGAGAGGAGGGGGATGAGGAGGAGAATTGAGGGACGGTTGAGTGTTATCAAGTGGAGTCGCCTACTTTCCAAAGAAAAATTTACCTATTCGATGATAGCAAACAGTGCGAGCGTTCCCATTATAAAAAAATAGATTGTGATAGCGAAATATAATATCTTATGATCTTTTATTTCGTTGAAAATCTGTAACTGATATTCTGAACGAGGATAGTTTGGCATTTTATCTAATTCTTGCAAAAAAACAAAACATATTTTCTTAGTAAAATTGCTGTAATTCCAGTACAATAAAGGACAGCTACCAATAATTCTTCTGTATAAGCACTTGTATAAGCACTGCCTAGTAGAAATAGGCAACACATTATAATCCATGGTAATTTTCCTATTGAGAAAAAACGAAAGTAAGCTTGCTTCACACGGGGCGTCCCAAAAGGTCCTGTTGATTTATAGTTCCATAATGCTCCTCCTATGATAATAATACTTCCAATTATGTATATATAATCCAAGATTTGTAGATGCATTTATTTTTTCCAACACTTGCATTGCCCTTTCTAAAATGATATATGGATTGATAGAACTATTTTGCCTATCTATCTTTTAGAAAGATTTTTCTCAATTCATACTTTGCAATATCTCCTGCGACGCTACCCGTAATAGCACCTGCTGAACCAGTGAATATCGAGGCTGATCCCGCTGCAGCAGTAGAAAACCCGCTAATTGCAGAAAATGTGAATTGAACCATGTGTCTATCCAATATTTTCCGCCAAATATGAGCTGATAGAGAAGCTATATGATTGCGAGCATTCGGCCTAGTCTATATGATCGGACACATATCCCCTTCATATGGATAAGCTGCATAATTCAATTCTCTGTTTTGTCCAGATAAGAGGGAAGGGGGAGTTGGGCAGAAGAACCGCGCCTTTTCCCTGTAGCCCACCTCGTTTATGAGTATTGAAATCCTTATTTGGTTAGAAGTAAGTATAAACAGAAAGTTCCCATAGCAAAAAAATATACTACTCCAACAAGATAAAAAATACTATGTTTTTTTAGTTTGTCCATAAAAATCCATTGTTGGTGTAAAACAGAATGACTGCAATCTTTGGGGATTTCTTGGAAAAAAATGATGGTAAAGCGCCGAAATAGTATAAGTGTAATCCCCATCCAATAGAGCGATATCACTAAAAATAGATTAGCATATGGAACATCTAACATTCCAATCCACATAATAATGAAAAGAAGAAACATTCCCAATAACAGAAGTTGTAAATATGCAGATTTTAATATAGGTGAATATAATTCTCTGTTTTTCAAATATCCTATTACACCTGCTCCACTGAGGATGATAATTCCTATGGTAAAAATCCAAAATCTTGGATCGTCTTGTTCATATATTCGAGCAAATAAGAACTCCATTTATCTTCCTCCGTTATTGTTCACGTTAGGGCTTGATAACATTCCCTTTCGTATTCTATATTTCAAATAATCCCCACCTACGGCTCCCATAAAAGCCCCAAAAGATCCCATAAGTACTGTTCCAGCTCCAGGCGCTATCAAAGTGCCCACTCCACTACCCAATTCCCCCAAAAGGATACCCGAACCTAGCGGTATAAGGTCAGTTCCTATAGCGATTGCTAACTCAGCTCCATTATATGTGTTCCAATCCTGTCTTATATCTGCAAAAGTCCAGCCAAGCGCAACAACACCACCGGTTTTAAGCTATTTAGATATAGCCTTCTCAAAATGACCATCTGCCTTGATTGCGGCAGGAAGAAGATTTGCTTTTTCAGAAACTCCATTAACTACAATTGACTTCAAGATATTAAAGCCTTTATCATCCTCCGCTTTTTGAGATTTAGAAGAAGACTTGCCGTCAATGGACTGCCCTTCTGGATGAGTTCCCGCTGAGGCTGAATTATTTTGAGGTTTGGAAGAAGTCTCGGCACCAATGGCTTGCCCTTCTGGATGAGTTCCCTTCCCAAGAGGATTATTATCATCCTCCATTTTTTGAGATTTAGAAGAATATCCCCCGCCAATGATCTGCCCCTCTTGATAAGGTCTCGTATCAAATGGATTGTATACCGGAATCGGAGGTCTAAGGGGAATATCAATCATCGTGTATGTTTTTCTATCTCCATGTACGATGATTACGCCGGGCTGTTCATATACACCTGTCCAATTCCGGTTTCGAACGGTCTCGTTGTATGCGGTGAAGAATCGCTTCGCACTGTCTGTGGTAACTCCATGCCGGCTAAGATATCCAATTGCATATTTGTAGTTATTTATGTCCTCGGCATAAGGATTTTTTTCATCGTGTCCAAGATCAGGCTCCAATAAGGACAGAATATTATTTACTTCTCGTATGAGTTGATTGGTTTCTTCCTCTGAGAGTTCTTGCCCATCTTTTTTTCTTAGGATATTTTTGGCAAGTTCACGGATGCCGAATTCATCCGGGCGACTCATAAGGAAGTAGTTCCACTTTGTTCCTGCCGCCGCAGCGGATGCTCCTGCAGCTGCACTTCCTCCGGCGACTTTCGCCGCAGCGGCACCAATGATGGCGCTGACGATTTGCGCTGTGCCGGGGTCTTTGCCCTTTAGGTTCTTAATGAGCGCCTCGTTGAGTCCTGCACCGACGGCACCTGCTGCAAAGCTCGCGCCCGTGATCTGGCTCTCAGTCCGCCGATAGCCGCATGGCACGGCAATCTTTCGCCTGCTCCCGTCGTCCTTCATTTTGTGGACGAGACGGAATGCCTCCTCGCCGAAGACTGCGGCAAGCTCCTGTTGTTCCTCAATCTTCTTTTTGTCAAAGATTCTGCCGAGTTCGTTGAGTGCGTTCTCTGTGTTACGACTGAGGGGAGAGATATCCTGCGTCGGATTCTCCCTTATGTCGATGGTTCCCTCTGCAACGGCAGATTCTCAATCAGTTATAAAATGATGATCTTTATAGTTCCATGTTGAGATACTTAAAGAGCATATACTCTTTGTTGTCATGTCTAGGATAAATGGAGTATGTGAATATGTAATTGTGTAAGGGACTCCACAGATGGTTTGAATCTCTATATCTAAAAAACCACCTGCGCTGCTGCTTTTAGGATACATTGTCATTAAAACCTTTCCGTTATGATAATCAAGAACTTCGTAGATGTGGCTGCCCAGAGAGTATATAGTTTGGTTCTCTAAATTCATAATTTTAGAGGTTTTTCCCTTTTTATTGTACACCAATAGGGTGTCGTCTGAGCACATTCCACAAAACTCATCGTCTTTATCAAAAGGCGATATACAGTAGTCTTTGTTAGAATCCATATAAATTAACTCATTGTTTTTGTTTATCAGAGCAATTCCGTCTTTCCTTTTGCTTACAACACTGTTTGGTTTACGATCATAAAATATTTTTACTATATCTTTGGTATTTATATCGAAAACAAATACCTTTTCTTCGTGGATGACATAAAGATATTGCCCGTGATAAAATATCTTCTCATCTGCATAGCGTGAAGGGGGGAGTTCACATAACATATCTATGGTATTTCCTTTGAGCTCAGACACAAAAGATATATCAGTTTGCTTCATAGGATAAAGAATGGTGAAATAATCATGTGAACTTTTTTTTGTTAGAAAATAAATACCATGATATTCTTCATAGAGATTATCGCCTAATTTAATATCCTCCCTCGAATCTTGTTCTAGTAATGACATGACATACCAATTATTTCCTGAATCATGTATTAAGATTTTTTCATCAAGAGATTTCCCTTTGTACAAATTAAACGATATGAATATAAAAGAAATAGAAAGGTAAATGTAAAGTATATATCGTAATTTCATTCGATAACCTCCTCTACCAATCCATTTCCATGACTAAGGAACCCAAGCTGCATTTACTCTAAATGCAACTTGATCCGAGGCTATATAAGTACTTAACAGATACAAGGGTTCATTGACCTTATAAGCGGTGCCGTCAAGTGCCTTAATGAGAGCCTCGTTGAGTGCTGCGCCGACGGCGCCTGAGGTGAAGCCTGCTCCTGTGATCCGGCTCATGAGTCCGGCGATGGCGGCATGAACGATTATCTTTCGTCTGCTTCCGTCGTCCTTCATGTTGTGGGCGAGACGGAATGCCTCCTCACCGAAGACCGCGGCAAGCTCCTGCTGCTCCTCGATCTTCTTCTTGTCAAAGATTCTGCCGAGCTCATTGAGTGCATTCTCTGTGTCACGACTCAGCTCCGAGATATCCTGCGTCGGATTCTCCCTGATGTCGATCGTTCCCTCTGCAATGGCAGACGTTGTCCTGCTGCTTGCATTGCCTTTGACGGGCATGGAATAGGAGGGCAAATCTATAAAGATAGCATAGAGGAGGACTTAGCAATGTAATGTCATTTAATCATTTCTACTTTGCTAATCAGAAAATCCATAATCTCATCGAATTTTTCATCGAACTCTTCTTCCGTTAGTGTAAATTCACAACCAGGAAGAGGTTCCATATAAGAACGTGTCTTTTCGTCTCTTCTGTTCATACTTATATAATAAATTTTCTTTTCCTTATTGTAGCGGACTGGTATATAATCATGGTACTTAAAAAACTTATTCCATGTTTTATATGGAGATGCTTTAAATGGATCGGTAACTTCGACTTCTTGTTGATAAGCAGATATACTATCTTCTAAGCATGAGAGGACATTGGCTTTTAATAATTCTCGATTTGTGGGAATTAAATAGCCCATAGATTGCCCATATCCAATCTTAGTAATATGTGCTTTTAATAAAAAAAATTCTCTATCTATTTTATTAACAAAAATATCTACGTGAGCTCTCACTTTTGTACTCCTTTCACTTTACAAGAGTTATAGTGATTTCAATCCCTTTTTCTTTTGCGTATTCCTTCACCATTTCGAGCCCCCTTTGTTGTTCCGCTGTTATCTTCATGTCTTGTACAGCAATTTCTAGCTTTTTAGCAGAATAATCTTCTGGAGAAACGATATTATTTTTTCGCCGCCCAGTTGTAAATTCATCCAACGCATCTACATCTCTCCTTAACTTGTTATAGATACCTTTTGCCGTCTCGTAAGTCTTATCACTGAGTTTTATACTCTTAATGCTGACGGCTACGCCATTATCCAATTTGTCTATTTTTGGGAAATTACGACCAAGGTTATTCCCTAAAGCACCATCTATTATCTGCCCCCTTTTTGCTCCTCCTTTTTTCCACACATCA
>NZ_GG749283.1 GCF_000160555.1 Centipeda noxia ATCC 43541 | reverse complement strand
TAGCCATGCTGTGATCCTGCGTGCCAATTCTTGCTTTTTCATTATGTTTTCCTCCTCGGTATATGATAGATCTGAAACGTCTGTGATAAATATAATATAGATTCATTAAATAACAATAAATATTCGACGCTTTTTCTAAAATTTCCATATATTAATTTGTCTGTAATTTGAACTTGAACGGTATCGCAAAAAATGTTTCTCTTGTTACAGGAAAAGTATTGACGCATATGATAAACTAAACGGATAGCGATAACAGTTTGCTGTGGAGAAAGAAAATACATGAAGATCATTGATGCTCATCTGCATTTTGGCAGAGGGGAGTATTTTGATACCGTCGCGCAGGCGGCGGGACATGAGAATACGCAGGAGGCGATGCGCCGCGACTATGCAGCGGCGGGGATTGTGCACGGCGTCATTATGGGCAATCTGCCGGTTGAGGAGACGGAACCGGAGTATCCCGATCTCTTTCACTACTGCGTGGGGATTGCGGGCGACGGTGTGACCGAGATGGCGGCAGAGCGCATTGAGCAGCTCCTGCCCGCATTGGAAAAACATCTGCGGGGCGAGCGCTGCGTCGGCATCAAACTCTATCCGGGCTACAATTACTTCTATATATATGCGGACTTTTTGGCGCCTGTCTATGCGCTTGCGGCGAAATACGAAAAGCCGGTCGCTGTGCATACGGGACTGACGGCGACGGAGAAAGCGCTGCTCAAGTATGTGCATCCGAGCGTCATGGACGAGGCGGCGACGAAGTTCCGCGATGTGAATTTCGTTATGTGCCATTTCGGCGAGCCATATTTTACGGATGCGGCTGCCGTGATGGAGAAGAACGCCAATGTGACGGCTGATCTCTCCGGGATGCTTGCGGGAAAAATTCAGGATTTTGAGTTATTCTGCACGCAGAAGAAGTTCTACATCGAGCATCTGCGGGGATGGCTGGCGTATCTGGCTGCATATGATCGTCTGATGTTCGGGACGGACTGGCCGCTCGCAAATCTCGGCGACTATATTGCGTTTACAAAGCTGATCATCCCAGAGGAACATTGGGATGCGGTATTCTATGACAATGCGGTGCGGATCTATCATCTGCACTTATAACGAGGGATAAGGGAAAATCTATGGCAATTTTAGAGATCAAAAAGGCGGGCAACCCCGTCCTGAAACAGAAAGCAGAGCCGATCGAGCGCCTGACGAAGCGGCATCGGCAGATGCTCGACGATATGGCAGAGACGATGTACGCGGCCAACGGCGTGGGGCTTGCCGCTCCGCAGATCGGAAAGTCGCTGCGCCTGGTCGTCATTGATGTGGAGGATGAGCACGGGCTTCTCGAGCTGGTGAATCCGGTCATCACGATGCGCGAGGGCAGCGTCGTGGACTCGGAGGGCTGCCTCTCCATACCGAAGGTCTACGGTGATGTGGAACGCGCGGAGCGTGTGACGGTGGAGTATACGGATCGGCGCAGCCGACGGCGTACACTGACGGCAGACGGGCTCCTTGCACGCTGTATTCAGCATGAGTGCGACCATCTCGACGGCAGACTCTTCATTGATATTGCCATCAACCTTCGCAAGGAGGAGGAAAAGGAGTGACGCGTATGCGTGTCGTCTTCATGGGAACGCCGGATTTCGCGGTGCCTGTGCTCGCGGCAATTGACGCGCGTACAGATCTTGCGGAGGTCGCTGCTGTCGTTACGCAGCCCGATCGCCCGCGCGGCCGTGGGCAGAGACTCGTCCCATCGCCGGTTAAGTCTTGGGCGGCTGCGCACGATATTCCCGTGCTTCAGCCGGAACGCGCGCGTGATGCATCCTTTATCCTCCAACTGCGCGCGCTGGCACCAGATGTAGCGGTGGTAGCGGCGTTCGGCCAGATCCTCTCGCAGGAAGTGCTCGATATTCCCGTGCATGGCTGCATCAATGTACATGCGTCGCTGCTGCCGAAGTATCGCGGCGCGGCGCCGATTCAGCATGCGATCATGGACGGGGAGACGGTGACGGGGATCACGACGATGCAGATGAATGCGGGGCTTGATACGGGGGATATGCTTCTGCGGCGCGAGGTTCCCATCCATGCGGATACGACCTACGGAACGCTGCACGATGTGCTGATGGAGACGGGGGCGGAGCTCCTCATTGAGACGTTAGAACGGCTTGCCGCAGGGACGCTTGCGCCTGTGCCGCAGATGGGGGAGAGCTCCTATGCTGCGCGCATCACGCGCGAGACGGCTCAGATTGACTGGTCGAAGCCGGCACGCGAACTCGATGCGCTCGTGCGTGGGCTGAATCCGACCCCGTATGCACAGACGAGTCTCGACGGTGCCGTCTATAAGATCGGCGGTCTGCGCCGTACGGGACATGCGGCAAGTGCACCCGCGGGAACACTCGTCTCTGCCGACCGCAGGGCGGGGCTCTGCATTGCGGCGGGGGATGAGGATGTGGAGATCACGGAGATCCAAGCGCCCGGCAAGAAGATGATGGCGGCGTCCGCATTTTTGAATGGATGCGCACTGACCGTCGGTACAAGGTTTTCATCATGAGCGAACAGACATTGACGGTCAATGGGAAGACGGCAGGCGCGAAAAAGACGATCCTGCTTCCCTCACGGCCGAAAAAACGACTTTTTATCGGGATGTTGTCGTTGGTGACGATGCTCGCGGCGGCGATTCTATTTGTCATATGGTATATCGGCGTGCCGGGGCTCGAACGCATTCAGCCGCTCCTGCCGTGGGCGATCGGTGCTGTGCTTTCCGGCGCGGTTCTGCTCTCGTTTTTTGGCATCTTCAATATGGTGCTGGCGATTGCGGGGCTGCCGTATTTGCCGTGGATGAAGCGTCAGACCTATGAACTCATCAATCTGCTCTTTCCTGCGGCGGTGCGCCTCGGCGCCATCTTCGGCGTAAAGAGGCGAAAGCTCGAGGGATCCTTTATTGCCGTGAGTAATCTGCTCTTTCATCGGATGCATATCCGCGTGCCGGCCGACCGTCTGCTCGTCGTGACGCCGCACTGCCTGCAGCTCGCAAGCTGCCCGCATAAGGTGACGCGCGATCCGAACAACTGCAAGCGCTGCGGCGGATGCAACATCGGCGATCTCGTTGCGCTTGCGGAGGAGATGGGGTTTCATTTCTTCGTGGCGACGGGAGGCACGCTTGCGCGACAGATCATCTATAATATGCGTCCGAAGGCAGTGCTGGCAATCGCGTGTGAGCGTGATCTGATGAGCGGCATACAGGATGTGTTCCCGCTGCCGGCGGTCGGCGTGCTGAATATACGCCCCAACGGCCCATGCTACAATACGAGCGTAGATATGAACGAGGTGCGCCGTCAGCTGGAGGAGATTATCGAACCCCTGCCTCGTGTGGCGGAGAAGGGCGCATAATGCAGAACTATCGTGAGGATAAAATCGACCGTGTACGCGAGCTGGCCATGCAGACGATTCTGCGGGTGCACGGTGCGGGCGCCTATGCCAATGTCGCACTTGCGGAGACACTGCGTGCGGCACGGCCGACGGAGCGGGACCGCCGATTCCTGACAGAACTGGTCTACGGTGTCGTCAAGGCGGGCGATACGATTGACTACATGATCGGAAAGTACGTATCGGATCTGAGGAAAGCTCAGCCGGCTATTCGTACGCTCCTGCGGCTGGGCTTCTATCAGATCTTTTTTATGGATAAAATTCCCGTATCCGCTGCGTGCAATACGGCGGTGGAACTTGCAAAAAAATATGGGCGCAGAGGGGCAGCCTCATTCGTCAACGGCGTGCTCCGAACGGCTCTGCGCGAGCCGGAGCGTGCGGCGCTCCCAAAGGGGCGCGATGCGCGGTCACTGGCGCTGCGCGAGCAGCATCCTCTGTGGATGACGGAGCGTTGGGTGCGCGCCTATGGCTATGAGCGCGCAGAGGCACTCTGCCGCTGCAATAATACGAGTGCGCCGCTCTCCGTGCGGACGAATACGCTGCGCATTTCGCGTACGCAGCTGATTGAGAAATTTAAGGCAGCGGGCGTGAAGGCACGTACATCTGCATGGGTGCCCGAAGGCGTCATCCTGCGCGCGCATGGAGCACTGAACGTGCTCGCGCCTCTGCACGAGGGCCTTGCGCAGGTACAGGATGAGAGTTCCATGCTTGTGACGCATGTGCTCGCGCCTGAGCCGGGCATGACCGTGATTGATGCCTGTGCCGCACCGGGCGGAAAGACGACGCACATTGCGCAGCGGATGGAGAATTGCGGGCGCATCTTGGCATTTGACATCTATGAGGAGAAAATCCGACGCATCGAACGCAACGCAAAGCGGCTCGGCATCTCGATCATTGAGGCTGCCGTACTCGACGCGCGGGAGATCGGCGCGCATTACAAGGAGCAGGCCGACCGCGTGCTCGTTGATGCGCCGTGCTCCGGACTCGGCGTTCTGCGCCGCAAGCCTGATGCGCGCTGGCGCAAGAGCGCCTCGGACCGCAAGACACTGCCGCCGCTCCAACGCGAGATCCTTGCGAGCGCGGCGCAGACGGTCAGAAAGGGCGGCGTTCTGGTATACAGCACCTGTACGATGGAGGACTGTGAGAATACAGCGGTGGTTGAGCATTTTCTAAAGACGCATCCGGACTTTTCCCTTGAGGAGACAGGTGCCTTTCTTCCCGGTAAAAAACGCTCGGAGCAGATGGTTCAGATTATGCCGGAGACGGATGGTCCGGACGGGTTCTTCATCGCCCGCATGAGGCGCCTATGAATATTTTCGGCTGGACAAAGGAGGCGCTTGCCGCCTCGCTTCGGGAACATCAGATTCCCCGCTTTCGCGCAGATCAGATCGTTCGATGGATGTATCAGCGTGGAGCGGTCTCTTTGCATGCCATGGATAATCTGCCCAAGGAACTGCGCGCGCGGCTGGCTGAGATTTTTTCCATCGAGCGCCCCGCGGTGATCTCGCGTCTGCACTCCGCTGACGGAGCGACGATCAAGCTGCTCTACGAATTTGCCGATGGGCAGACGGCGGAGACGGTGCTCATGCGGCATGCGTACGGCAACAGTGTCTGCGTCTCGACGCAGGCAGGCTGTCGGATGGGCTGCGCGTTCTGTGCGTCTACGCTGAACGGGCTGCAGCGCAATCTGACTGCGGGGGAGATTGCGGCGCAGGTGATCGGCATTGCGGATTTTCTGCGTGCGGAGGGGGGGCATGTCGATACGATTGTCGTCATGGGTTCCGGTGAGCCACTGGAGAACTATGATAATGTGGTTGCGGCGCTACGGCTCCTGCATGAGGACTATACGATCGGGCTCAGCTATCGCGGAATTACACTCTCGACTTCAGGGATTGTTCCCGGTATTGAACGTCTGGCGGAAGAGGGCATTCCCATCTCGCTCTCGATTTCCCTTCATGCGCCGACGGAGGAACTGCGCTCTGAGATTATGCCGGTCAACCGCATGTATCCACTTGCTGATGTCCTGCGTGCAGCTTGCTTTTATGCAGAGAGGACGAAGCGGCGCGTGACCTATGAGTATATTTTGATTCGTGATGTAAACGACGGACCGCGCGATGCGGAACAGCTGGCGAAGCTCCTCAGGGGACAGCTGGCAAGCGTGAACCTCATTCCGATCAACCCAGTGGCGGAACGCAGCCTTTTCCGTCCGGATAAAGCTGCGATCCGGCGCTTTCAAAAAATTCTTGCGCAGCGGCACATTACGGCGACCCTGCGCCGCGAGATGGGAACAGACATTCAGGCCGCATGCGGGCAGCTTCGCAATCGTCTCATGGAAGCAGGACTGTAAATTTTCATGCTTTTATGCTATGATATAGGAATTGTTAAGTCTGATTCATAGGAATCACGGATAATCAGTGATTCCCACAACCAAAGGAGAGCATTACACGATGATCGATCGCGTGGAATCTTTTCTGGGAGAGCATATCGAGGGTTTTTTCAATCGAAAGTTCAGCAGTCACTTGGAGCCTGTTGAACTTGTCAAAGGCCTCGAGAAGGAGGCAAAGAAGCAGAGTGCGGACAGCAGTCTCGCAAACGCCTATGTCATCTCCCTCGGAACGGAGGACTATCAGCGCCTCTGTTCGCACCGCGTGGCAGACGAACTCGGAACGGCGCTCAAGAAGTACATCATACGTGCCGATCTCACGATGGAAGGAAAGCTCAGCATCTGTTTTGCGCACGATACCGCTCTGCGCGCAGGTACCTATCAGCTCACTGTGCATATCCAGCGGGAATCTGTATCCGAGCATGATGCGGACGCATCCTGTGATGCGACGGCGCAGACGATCGTCCTCGAGCGGCCCTCGCTGACGGAGGCCCGCTGTCTGAATCTCCCGCCGGAGCACGAACTTGCTGCGCTTACGGTTCTCAACGGAGCGGATGAAGGCGTTTCTGTGCATCTTGGTGAGCGCAAAATCTATATGGGGCGGATGCCGCGCAACGAGTTCATCCTCACGGACTCGAATATCTCTCGTGTGCAGGCATGGATCTCCTACGAGTCGCATCGGCATACACTTTATGATGCTCAGAGCCGCAATGGCAGCTTCGTGAACGGCGCCCGCATAGAAGTGCAGCGTCTGTGCGACGGAGACGAAATACGGTTCGGCACGACAGCGCTGCGCTATGAGGTGCTGTGATGCCGGCGATCACACTTAAGGTGCTGCGCGTTGCGCTCGAATACGGCGCCCTCCTCTGGCTCGCCTATGCGGTCGTACGCCTTGGCAGCATGATGTTTCGCACGCTGCGCAGCGATCTAAAAGAGGCAGCGCAGCCGAAGGAACAGCCTGCAGGCGCAGCATCCCTGCTTGTTGTAGCGGGAGAGGGGATTGCGGGCCGACGATTTCCTGTGGGGCAGGAGCTTTCAATCGGGCGGAGCGAGGACAACGATATTGTCCTGGCGGATAATTTTGTATCACATCATCATGTATTAATCTATCAGAGAGAGAATGCATATATTGCGGAGGATTTGGGCAGCCGCAATCACACCTATCTAAATGACGGACTTTTAGCGGGGCGGGCGTATCTGCGTCCGGGCGATGTTCTGCGCATCGGTGGGGTTGCCCTGCGGTTTGAGAGGTAATTACATGATAGAGGTTTCGAGCGCATCGGACATCGGACATGTGCGGACATCGAATGAGGACAGCTACGGTGTGTTCTCTCCATCCGTTTATGTGGTAGCGGACGGGCTTGGCGGGCATGCGGCGGGCGAGGTGGCGAGCCGTATGGTGGTCGCTGCAGTACGCGATATGGCAAATGCGGCAGAAGCAATTGATGCGGCGACGCTGCAGAGCGCCGTTCTGCGCGCAAACCAGCAGGTACTGGAGGCCTCTGAGGAAAATCCTTCCTATGAGGGAATGGGGTCCACAGCTACGGTTCTCCATATTGACGAACAGGCGCGGACAGCGCATTATGCCCATGTCGGGGACAGCCGTCTCTATCTTTTGCGGCGCGGCGTCTTTCGGCAGGTCTCGCGGGATCACTCCTATGTGGAGGAGCTGGTCTCCCGCGGTGAGCTGAGTGAGGCGGAGGCGCAGCACCATCCGCGCAAGAATCTTCTCCTGCGTGCCGTCGGGATAGAGGAACGTCTTCATGTCGACGGGGATTCCTTTTCTCTCGAGAATGGCGACCGCCTTTTGCTCGCCACAGACGGGCTGACCAATATGGTCTCAGATGAGGATCTCTCGGTACTGCTCGGAGACAACAGGTTTGCGGGCGTTGCTGATCGTATGGTGGAGCGGGCGCTCGCGGAGGGCGGCAAAGACAATATCACAGCGATTGCCCTTGCCTATGAAGCATCATGACACAGGGACTGAAAATCGCGCCTGTCTGCTTCCTCTTCTGCGCACTTGGCGTTCTCCTGCTGAAGAAAGGGGCCGGACAGCCCGGCTGGCTGTTTGACTGGCACACGGATACGCCGTATCTGCCGTGGCTCCTTCTCCTCCTCGCATGCGCTGCCGCCAGCTATGTGATCACGCTGCAGCGGAAGCTTGACTGTGTTCCGCTCGGCCTCTCCTACGTGCTGCTTGCCGTAGGCCTTGCGGAGATCGCGCGCCTGAAGCCGGAGCTGTTCGCCGCGCAGCTGCGATGGGCGTGTGTCGGCATCGTCCTCTGGGGAGCTGTGGTGCTCCTGTGGGAGCGTTTGCGGCGTCTCCTCGACTATCCCTATGTGCTGGGCATTGCGACAACGGTCATTCTCCTCCTGCCGCTTCTCTTTGGAGTGAGTATCGGGGGGAATAAGAACTGGCTTGTATTCGGTTCTTTTTCCATGCAGCCTTCGGAGTTCGGCAAGATTTTGCTCATCTTCTTTCTTGCGGCATACCTTGCCGATCACCTTGCCGTGCTGACGCTGCCGGCGCGGCGCGTACTCTTCCTGCATCTGCCGCCGGTGCGTTTCATCGCTCCTCTCATCGCGCTCTGGGGACTCTCCGTATTGATGTTTGTCATTGCGCGCGATCTCGGATCGGCACTTCTCTTTTTCGGGATGGCGGTGCTCATGACCTATATGGGGACGGGGCGCAAATCCTATGTGTTCCTCGCGGGGCTCTTTATCCTCATCGCGGCGGCAGCGAGCTATGCGCTCTTCGGACACGTCCGCGTGCGCTTTGATATCTGGCTGCATCCGTGGGCTGACCCGAACGGGATGTCTTACCAGGTTGTACAGTCACTCTTTGCCATCGGCACAGGCGGCGTTTGGGGAACGGGATTTGCGGAGGGACATCCGCATCTTATTCCCGAGGTGCATACGGACTTCATCTTTGCGGCGATTGCCGAGGAGTTCGGCCTGCTCGGGGCGGTTCTTGTCCTCATGGGCTATGCGCTGCTCTTCTGGCGCGGCAGCCGCATTGCGATGGGACTGCCGCGGGCGCAGGAGTCGCTGCTTGCGGCGGGATGTGCTGCAAGTCTCCTGCTGCAGGCGTTTATCATCACGGCGGGTGTGACGAAACTTCTGCCGCTCACCGGGATCACCCTGCCGTTCGTTAGTTACGGCGGGAGTTCGATGGCGGCAAGTTTTATCCTCGTCGGCATTCTGACGGCATTGTCGGGAACGTCCCGGGGGGCGGCAGATGGCTGATCGGAAAATTCGCAAGCACATCGCCGTCGCCGCGGCTTTCCTGCTTGGTCTCATTGCCGTCCAGATACTCTATCTTGCGAAGCTGAGCGTTTGGGATGGTGCGGAGCTCGCGGCGCATCCGCTCAATACGAGGACGGTGCTGATGGAGAAGGACATTCGTCGAGGACGCGTATTCGATCACGCGGGGCATATCCTTGCCGAGAGCTCCGCGGAAGGCGTACGCTCCTACCCGTATGGGCGCATTCTCGCGCCGGTAACAGGGTATCTGACAGAGCGCTATGGCGCGACGGGCATTGAGCAGACGGAGGGCCTGGAACTCAGCGGTGTTACGACAGATGCGGCGCGGGTGGGGCCGCTTCGGACCCTTCTGCGTTCGGATGCAGGGTATGATGTCCGCCTGACCGTTGATGCATCGCTCTCAAAAGTTGCGTGGAACGCGCTCGGCACGCATCGCGGCGCTGTGGTCGTCCTCGATGCTGCGACAGGGGGCGTGCTCACGATGGTGAGTGCACCGTCATTTGACCCTTCGGCAGCGGAAGCGCAGTGGAATGAACTCTCCGCACGTGCGGACAGCCCGCTTCTCAACCGCGCCGTCCAGGGCCTCTACCCGCCTGGATCGACGTTTAAGACGCTCATTGCCGATGCCGCACTCGCGGCGGGTGCAACCAATCCGGACGAGGTTTTCACCTGTACGGGCGAACTCGCAATCGGTACGGATTACGTGCTGCACGAGAGTCACGGGGAGGCACATGGAAAGCTGCGTCTCTCCGATGCACTGCGCGAATCCTGCAACGTCACATTTGCCACGCTGGCCCTGCGGCTTGGCGGAAGCGGGCTGTCAAGCGCATTCTCCCGCTTTGGCGTCGGAGAGGAGCTTGCCTCTCCGGAGATTGCTATGACGGCGGCTCATGTGCCGGACTTCGGCAAACTCACAGATGGGGAAATTGCGCAGACCGGCATCGGACAGGGACAACTGCTCGTTACACCGCTGCAGATGGCACTTGTTGCCGATGCATTTGCCAATGGCGGACACATCATGCGCCCGTATCTTGTGGATGCCGTTTTGACGCCGGAGGGGACGGTGCTTTATGAAGCTGATCCCTCTGTATGGAGAACGGCAACGACAGCGGAGCGTGCAGCGCTTATCGACGGCTACATGGCGGATGTTGTTGCGGCGGGCACCGGAACGGCGGCAGATGTCGCGGGCGTGCGTGTCACGGGAAAAACCGGTACAGCGGAGAATACGAGCGGAACGGATCACGCATGGTTCATCGGCTCGGCGGAGCGAGGCGGCCGCAAAATCGTGCTGGCCGTTCTCGTAGAAGAAGGCGGTTTCGGCGGCAGAGCGGCGGCAGGAATTGCGCGTCAGATTATCAGAGCTTATTTTGAGGGCTGAAGCCCTTTTATGATAGAGACCTCAGGCAGAGTGCATGGCAGAGGCGTTAGGAGGAACGATCATGGTTGAGCGTGTCTTGGATGGACGCTACGCGCTGGAAGCGCTGGTGGGCAGCGGGGGCATGGCAGATGTCTATCGAGCAAAGGACCAACTTTTGGAGCGCACCGTCGCCGTTAAGATTCTCCATCAGCAGTATGAGAACGATACGGAATTTATCACGCGTTTTCAGCGGGAGGCGAAAGCGGCGGCGCGCATTACGCATCCGAACATCGTCAATGTCTACGATGTCGGCGTCGCTGAGGGACGCCATTATATCGTTATGGAATATGTTCCGGGACGCACGCTGAAAGAGCGCATCAAGGAGGAGGGGCCGGTCCCCGTCCCGCAGGCGCTCCAGATTGCCCGCCAGATCGCGGGCGCCCTCGCCCAAGCGCATGCGAATAACCTTGTGCACTGCGATATCAAGCCGCACAACATCCTCGTTATGCCGGACGGAAACGTGAAGGTGGCGGATTTCGGCATTGCGCGCGCGGTTACCGAGTCTACAATGACTTACAATGATAATATCATGGGGTCGGTGCACTATTTTTCTCCGGAGCAGGCACGCGGTACGATGATTACGCCGAAATCGGACGTTTATTCGCTGGGCGTTCTTCTCTATGAGATCCTCTCAGGGCGGATTCCGTTTGACGGCAACACGGCAGTGAGCATCGCACGCAAACATCTTGAAGAGGATCCTCAGCCGCTGCATATGATTGCCCCCGGCATACCTCCTGTCGTAGAGGCCCTCGTAACGCGGATGATGGCGAAGGATCCAGCACAGCGCCCGGACAGCAGCATGCTCGTTCAGGATATCGTTCGGGCAGAGCAGATGATGCGCAGCGATACGGAGGCTCTGCCGGCGTTTGATCCCGATGCGACACGCGTCTTGACGCCGGTGGAGGCACAGGAGATCGGCGCACTCGCTGAGGCGGAGGAGGATGCAGTTCCGCAGGAAGGAGAGGAGCGCCCCTTCTTTCGCACGAAGAAATTTAAGTTCGGGCTGCTGCTCATTCTTCTGTTGGGATTTTTTACGGGATTCTTCTTGAGTTTCGGCAAATTCTGGAGTTCCGTTGAGATCACGGTTCCCGATGTGACGGGCAAGCAGATGACTCTCGCGCGCCAGATCCTCGAAGATCAGCATCTGCGCGTCACGGTTGCAGAGACGTATGACGCATCGGTGCCGGTGGGGGTCGTCGTATCTCAGACGCCGGAGGCAGGCACGATGGTCAAAGAAGAACGGGCAATCACGATCTATGTCAGCAAGGGCGGAGAAGAACTCGAGATGCCCAATCTGCGCGGACTCAACCAATCGGATGCGATCGACAAGCTGCAGCAGATGGGGCTCCGGCTCGGTTCTGCCTATGAGACATTCTCCGATGAGGACAGCGGGACGGTTATCTCCCAGGATCCGCGCAGCGGGACGCGCATCAGCAAGGGGCAGACTGTGGATATTACCGTCAGCAAGGGACAGAAGATCAAAAAAGTCTCTGTTCCCGATGTGAAGGGCGTGCCTGTTGATCGCGCACGGACGATAATCGAAGGCAGCAGCCTGAGTGTCGGCGGGACATCGGAGCAGGAAAGCACACAGGCAGCCGGAACAGTCGTCAGTCAGTCGCCTGCGGCCGGAACTGAGGTGGATGCAGGAAGCTCTGTGCGTCTCGTCGTTTCGAGCGGGAAAAAATCCTCCGGAAATACAAAGGGGAAGGATACGAAGAACGGAGATACGAAGAAGGGTGAAAAAGATCCGTCCGGACGCCGTATCCAAACCGAAAAAACGGAATAGGGAGATCGTATGTGAAACAGCACGGGCGTATCCTAAAGGTCTATAACAGCGTTCTCCATGTCGCGGCGGAGGATGCAGTCATCCTCTGCAAGCTGCGCGGCAGGATCAAAAAAGGACGCAGCGATACGGAGATTCTTCCGGGAGACATCGTTGTACTGGATCGTATATCTCCCAAAGAGGGCGTAATCGAGCATGTCGAACAGCGCTCGAATCTGTTGCAGCGGCCGCGTGTGGCGAATCTGACCCAAATCGTCATCACAGTCGCCGCCGCATCGCCCGATCCGCATCCGCTCGTCGTAAGCCGTTTCCTCGTGCTTGCTGAGTGCTCCGGTGCTGCAAAGATTGTGCTTTGCATCAACAAGATGGACCTCTATCGGGGGGACTCGGAGCATTTCCTTGCGGAATATGAGGCGGCGGGATATCCGGTCCTGCGTGTTTCGGCGGAATGCGGCACGGGACTGGATGAGCTGCGCCGGCGTCTTGCGGGGGAGATTACCGTATTTGCGGGGCCGTCGGGAGCGGGGAAATCCTCCCTGCTCAATGCGCTTGATCCGTCGCTTGCGCTGGTGACCGGGGCCGTCAGCGAGAAGATCGGCCGCGGGCGCCATACAACCCGGCGTGCCGAGCTCCTTCCGTTTATGAATGGATACGTTGTGGATACGCCGGGCTTTACCCAGCAGGAGCTCACGGAGATAAGCCAAGAGAAACTGACTGCATGCTTCTCCGAGTTTTCCAAGTACGGAGGATGCAGGTTTGCGCCGTGCAGCCACAGCCATGAGCCGGGCTGCGCCGTTAAGGCGGCGGCCGCGGCGGGAGAGCTTTCATGCGAGCGATACGATGCCTATATTGCGCTGCTTGATGAGATTCGGTCAAAAAAGAAATAGGAGAATCAAATGGCACATGAACATGAACACGAGTACGAAGAGGACTTGCATGAGGAGGAGCATATTCACATCGAACGTCCCACGATTATCGCGCCGTCCATCCTGTCGGCGGATTTTGCAAACCTTGGCGCGGATGTGCGCCGCGTAGAGGAAGCGGGTGCGGAATATATCCACATTGACGTGATGGACGGAACCTTTGTGCCGAATATTACGTTGGGCCCCTGTGTCGTGGAGAGTCTCCGCAAAGTTTCCAAGGCTGTCTTTGACGTACATCTCATGGTCGAGCATCCCGAGACGCACATTGAGCCGTTCGCGAAGGCAGGGGCGGATATCATCACATTCCATGTCGAGGCGACACGCCATGCACATCGCGTCATCCAGCAGATCAAGGCAGCTGGATGCAAGGCGGGCATTGCACTCAATCCGGGCACATCCATCTACACGCTCGAGGAACTGATCGATGACGCCGATATGGTTCTTCTCATGACCGTCAATCCCGGATTTGGCGGGCAGAAATTCATCGAGAATACCGTCGGAAAAATACATGCGCTCTACCATACGATTGCGGATAATGAGCTGGATATCGACATTGAGGTTGATGGCGGCATCAATGCCGAGACAGCGGAATCCGTGCGCTCGGCAGGGGCAAACGTACTGGTTGCCGGCTCCTATATCTACGGTTCCTCGGATATCGCAGCAGCCATTGCTTCGCTGCGCGGATGAGAGGGAATATTATGGGGGAAAAAGCGGTTGTCCTTCTCTCCGGCGGTCTCGACAGCTGTACCTGTATGGCAGTCGCCGATGCGGCAGGTCATGAACTCTATCCCGTCAGCTTTGACTATCATCAGCGTCATATTCGAGAGCTCTCGTGCGCAAAGAAGATCGCCGTGCATTATCACGCGGCAGAGCATCTCATCATCGAGACGAATATGAATGCTGTCGGCGGATCGGCGCTGACTGACGATACGATTGATGTGCCGGAAGGTGATGCGCAGCGGACAGACATTCCCGCGACCTATGTGCCTGCGCGCAACCTCATATTTTTGAGCTATGCGCTTGGCTATGCGGAACGTGTAGGCGCAACGCATCTCTATATCGGCGTGAATTCTGTTGACTATTCGGGATATCCCGACTGCCGCCCTGCATTCATTGCAGCGTTTCAAGCGGCGGCAGATGCCGCGACGGCGGCCGCTGAGCGTGGACGGCGTATTATCGTTGAGACGCCCCTGCAGAGCCTCTCTAAAGGGGAAATCATTCGCCTCGGGACGAAGCTCGGAGCGCCCTATGAGCTGACGACAAGCTGCTATCGCGGTGAAGAGGAGGCGTGCGGCGTCTGCGACAGCTGTGTTCTGCGTCTGCGCGGCTTTGCTGCGGCGGGACGGCGCGATCCGATCCCGTACGCGGCAGGAGGCCAGTGATGCTGGACGTACAGAACCGTGAGGACAGCCGCGGCATTGCCATTCAGCGCGTCGGTGTCAAGGAGCTGCGCCTGCCCTTTCTCATCAAGAAACAGACAGGCGGCTATCAGCAGGTGCTCGCGCGCATCTCATTTACCGTGTCTCTCCCGATGGAGTTCAAAGGCACGCATATGAGCCGCTTCCTCGAAATCCTCCTGCCGTGGAGCGAAAAACCACTGGCAGAGGAGGAGATGGAGGCGATGCTGACAGAGGCACTCGATCGCCTTCATGCCGAGGCTGCAGAGGTCACACTCGCATTCACCTACTTTCTCGAGAAGAAGGCGCCGGTCAGCGGGCGTGTCTCTCTGCTGGATGTGGATGCATCCTTCACCGGGCGCAAGCAGCGCGGCGCATCGATGCTGTTCGAACTCGGGCTCGCCATGCCGTTTACCTCACTCTGCCCATGCAGCAAGGAGATATCTGCGTATGGGGCGCATAACCAACGTTCCATAGCACGCGTGCGGCTCCGATATCGTGAAGGCGTGCCGTGCATCTACATTGAGGAACTGGCGGTGCTTCTTGAGCAGCAGGGATCCGCGCCCATCTATCCGCTGCTCAAGCGTGCGGATGAGAAATATGTCACGGAAGAAGCATACGAGAATCCGAAGTTCGTCGAGGATATCCTGCGCGATACCGTCCTTGCCCTGCGGCGGCTGCCGGGGCTCGCATATTTCTCGTTGGAGTGCGAGAACGAGGAATCCATCCACAGGCACAACGCCTTTGCGGCGCATGAAGAATATCTGTCCGAATAGAAGAAAGGGGAGAGCGTAAGCATGAGCAAATTCACGCGACGCTTTCTCCTTCTCTTTGTGCTTGTTGTCGGCATCTCCGCCGCAGTCATCTATACGACGGTAGACATCAACACCTTTCATAATCTGACGCGCTTTCATCCGTGGTCGCTCCTTCTGGCGCTGCTTGCCGTCGGGCTCGGCATGTTCTTTGACGGCAGTCGTCTGATGCATCTTGTTAAGATTTCAAATGAAAAAATCACCTTGTACCAGGCGGTTCAGGTGATCTTCGGCAATTATTTTCTCGCTCTACTCACGCCGGGGGCGACCGGCGGAGCAGTTGCTCAAGTCATGTTCCTGCGCCATGCGGGCGTGCCCACGGGGAAGGCCGCCGTACTTGTCATCGTGCGCACGCTGCTCTCGATCTTTTTTCTCGCGCTCTGCATGCCGTTCATCTTCCTCCATGACGAGGGGATTGTTCCGGGCGTATCAAATGATCTCCTGATGGCAGTTACGCTTGCAGCGTTTGTCGGCATCATCTTCATCGTTATCGGAGCACGCCGCGGCTATCTTGACTACGTTGTCATATCGATTGCGCGTCGTCTGCGCGACAAGCGAAGGCATCAGCTTTTCGCGCTCTACCGCGATACAAAGAGCGCGATCTCTCTTCTCCTTGATGCACCGCGGCAAATGCTTGTCGTCTTTGCGGAGTCGGGCCTGAATCTCCTCTGCATCTATGCCGTTGTACCGTGTCTCCTGCTCGGACTTGGCGTTACCGATGCCGATTGGTACACTGTCATGGGCCGCATGATCTTCCTCAATATGCTGCTCTATTTCAGTCCGACGCCGGGCGGCTCCGGCATTGCCGAGGGAGGATTCGTTCTGCTCTTTGCCGCTGCTGTTCCTGCGGGTACCGTTGGGATTGTTGCTGTCTGCTGGCGCCTTATTGCCGAATATCTCCCGTTCCTCATAGGATTCTACTACACTGTTACCGTCTTCGGACGCGAATTTTTGCGACGATATTGATTGGGATTTATAATGGTTGTTATTTAGATACTCGGAAGCAGTTTATAATGTCCTGTACCTAAAAATTCTATATACCCATGATCTCTTAAGATTTGAATTTGCTGTCGGATTTTATCGCGAACGTGCTTGTTGTTTGGATGTCGATCTTGCAGATATGACTCAAAATTATATATATCACTTAATGTGAAATGGCGCAATCCGATTTTCTCAATACAGAACATGATATCAATTGTCCAAGCGCGCTTGTTCATATTCATTGTCTTTAATAAATTTACATTTTCTACTTGTGCACGCACTATACTATGAGATATTTCATTGCCTTCCTTAACAAGAAATATTCGTCCGCTCATTGGAATTGATGAAAGCAAAATATTACATCCTATCCATCCAGCGCGTTGAGCAGAAGAGTGTAAAGGAGGTCTTTTTTCAATTATAGTTGGGACAAAAAAATGTTTTGGTATGACAAAAAAGTTACGGATTTTGAAATCAGAAGTATACTCTATTCCTAAAAAATCAGGTTTGGTTTTCGCATTAATGCGCGCAATCATCGTATGGTATGATCCCGCAGTAATTTTATTGCCAAACGCTCCTTTCTTTCCCTTCAACTCATATTCTTGCTTACAGTATTCACAATAAAAATCAGCAACTGGTTTATTGTTTTCGTATTTTGTAAGGTGCTCACTCTTGCAATGAATGCAATATATATTTTCCGCAGTCCATTTTTCTGTAAGGATGCGAGCTTTTTGAGAGTTGCTTATATAACTTTTTGCGTCTCTCGGATCCATAAAAAGATTCATGATGTCTCCTGAATTAGGTTTATCTATCTGTTTTTCATAACGAGAACCGTGCGGATACTTAATTGTGCAACAGAATGAATAGTGGAACTTGCCAGCCATCGTGTTAATAAGATGGTTCGTTGCGAGGGGAGGGTCTGTTGCTGAGGGAATGAGGGCTGTGAGTGCAGATAGAACGATTTCCTTTAGCACGATATTCTTTGTATGTATTCACTAATCCCTGTCATTATACATGGACGATTTCCGTTTGCATAGGTATAGCTTAGAAAAAGGCGCTTAGAAGCGTCTTTTTCTTTTGCCCCAAATTATCTGCCGGTATCTGTGAATCACTGTGTACTCTGGCAATATAATTGGGAATTGACAAAAGTCGAAAGGTCAAATATAATAGAGAAAAGCACAATTAAGGAATACAAGAGAAGGTGATACAATGAGCAATATTGCCGATATGATAGAATCCTATATTCTCCGCCAGCTTGCTTCGCGGCAGGACGGACAGGTGGAGCTACGGCGTACGGATATTGCAGATGAGATCTCGTGTGCGCCCTCGCAGATCAGCTATGTGCTCTCCACGCGTTTTACGCAGGATAAAGGTTTTGTTGTGGAGTCGCGGCGCGGATTGGGCGGATTCATCCGCATTGTTCAGGTTCCGCTGCGGGATATTGTCTATCAGGATATGCTGTCGAAGATCGATGAAAATACCGATATGGGGACGGTGCAGTCCATGGTGCGCTATCTGGTGCAGCATGGGATGGTCGAGACACGTGAGGCGGCTCTTTTGATGCAGATGGTGACAGGGCTTTTTCACTCCGAGACACTGGCGGCCGAGGAGCGTGTGGAGATGCTGAGAACGATGATTTTGACACTGGAGAATTTTAGATAGTTGTTCGATATAAAAATAAAGTCGGCTGTGCCGAAATATTTTGGGGTCGATGGAAAGGGATGCCGTCATGATCTGTGAAGAATGCGGACGCAACGAAGCGATTGTACACATTGTGCAGATCGGTCCGGGCGGACGAAGTGAAAAGAATATATGCATGAGCTGCGCTGCGCATTATGGAGCGTCGATTCTCCGCGCACAGCAGCAGAATGTCTCAGCGGATGATTTCCTGAAGGGGATCTTTGGCAGCAATCAGCAGGAAGGGGCAGAGGAGGAAGATACCCCGCATATTACCTGCCCAAACTGCGGTATGCGTTTCCAGGACTTTCCGAAGACGGGACAGATCGGCTGTTCTGTTTGCTATGAGACGTTTCATCACGAGCTGATGCCGCTCTTGCGGCGCATCCATGGCGCGAGCATCCATCGCGGGAAGATTCCCCGCCGTTCGGGCAGCTCCATCATGCTGCGGCAGGAGGCAGATCAGCTTCGCGCACGCCTGAAGGAGGCTGTTGCGCGCGAGGAGTATGAGAAGGCGGCAGAATACCGTGACCGTATTCGCTCGTTGGAGCATCAGTTGGAGGAGAATGATCATGGCACTTGATGATCTCCTGCGCGCTGAGCGGCTCTCATGGTTCGGCACGGAAGCACAGGACGGAGATGTTGTACTCTTCAGTCGTGTGCGCCTTGCACGCAATTTGATCAATCTCCCGTTTCCAGGGCGTGCCGATCTTGGACAGCTGGCAGAGATTCAGCAGGTTGTAGATGCGGCATTTGCAGATATTGGAACCGAGATGGGGCAGTCTTTTGACCGCATATCAATCGATCAGCTGACGAGTCTCCAGCGCGAGGTGCTGATCGAGAAGCGCCTGATTAGTGAAAAATTTGCCGAGGCGCAGCCGCACCGCACGGCATATATCAGTGCAGATGGGTGCATCAGCATCCTCGTCAATGAGGATGACCACCTGCATATCCAAGCGATGCGGCCGGGGCTTTCACTGACGCAGGCTTTTGATATTGCATCACGCATTGATGACTACATTGAGGCGCGTCTTGATCTCGCCTTTGACGAGACGATGGGCTATCTGACGGCATATCCGACGAATCTTGGAACGGGGCTGCGTGCTTCGGTCATCCTTCATCTGCCGGGGCTTGTCTATACGCGCAACATCGATAATATTGTCAACATATCGCCGCAGCTCGGCCTTGCTGTTCACTCGCTTGAGGGAGTCGGCGAGGGAGCGCATCTCTACAAAATATCCAATCAGCTTACGCTCGGCTATTCCGAGGCGGAAATGCTTGAGAACCTCCGCACGGCAGTGGGGGAGGTCGCTGCACATGAGCGGCGCGCGCGCAAAGCGCTTTCCTACTTTGGAAGAGACGGCGTCGAGGACGGCGTATGGCGTGCCTTTGGCATTCTGTCCTACGCGCGGTCGCTGACGGAGCAGGAAGTCTTTGATCTCCTGTCACGTGTGCGCTACGGAATGGATCGAGGGATTATCACAGAGGTATCGCCGGCGTGTTATGCTGAGATTGTCGTTGCAGCACGCGACGGCTATCTCAAGTATGCAGCGGAAAACGAAAATCTGTCGACAGAGGAAGTCAATAATATTCGCGCGGCACGTGTGCGCGCGATCCTACATAAGTATCAAACGCAGGGATAAGGAGGGGACAGATTGAACTACCGTCAATTTTTTACACAGGCGGCGATTAAAGCCGTAGAGTTTTCACAGTACATTGCGCAGCGGCGTGGAAAAGGGTATATAGGAACGGGCCAGCTTCTGCTCGGCATTCTGCATATGCGCGATACCATTGCAGCGGAGACCTTGGATAAATTCGGCGTGGATTATGACAGCGCCGAGCAGGTGATTCGGAGCTCGGACGGGTTTCAGGATGTCCTTCGTCCGGATGAGACCCCCTACTATACGCGGCGCGCTCAGCGTGTTATGCAGGGAGCGATCGACGCTGCGCGCGAGGAGCGTTCCTTTGTGACAACGGAGCATATTTTGCTTAGTCTCCTCACCGAGGCAGAGGGGACGGCGGTCCGTACGATCGAAGAACTCGATGTCGACGTTGAAGAGGTGCAGAGCGAAGTACTCGAGCGCATGAGCGAGGCGGAGGAAGAGCCCAAGGAAAAGACAGCCCGAAAAAAGAAGGGAAAGGGTGAACGCAGCGGCCTTCCCGCCTCAATCAAAAAATTCGGGCGCGATCTGATCGAGGCCGCGCGTACAGGGGGGCTTGATCCTGTCATTGACCGCGATGCAGAGATTGACCGCGTTATTCAGATCCTCGCGCGCCGTACGAAGAACAATCCAATTCTCCTCGGCGAGGCGGGCGTCGGAAAGACCGCTGTCGCCGAAGGGCTTGCGCAGCGTATTGCAGCCGGCGAGGTGCCTTTCCTGCTTGAGGATAAACGCGTCGTCACGCTGTCGATGACGGCGCTTGTCGCAGGCACGAAATACCGCGGTGAGTTCGAAGAACGCCTTAAAAATGTTGTGGATGATGTGATCAAAGCGAAAAACATCATTCTCTTCATTGACGAGATTCATACGCTTATCCGTGCGGGTGGTGCAGAGGGCTCGCTTGATGCGGCAAATATTTTAAAGCCCGCCCTTGCGCGCGGAGAGATGCAGATCATCGGTGCGACAACGCTCAGTGAATATAAGAAGCACTTTGCTAAAGACAGTGCGCTCGCACGACGCTTCCAGACCGTTATGGTGGAGGAACCGAGCGAGAAAAGTGCGGAGCAGATCCTCTTTGGTCTGCGTGAAAAATATGAGGAATTTCATCATGCACATATTGAGGATACCGCCGTTGCAGCGGCCGTACGTCTTTCAAAGCGCTATATCACAGATCGTTTCCTGCCCGATAAGGCGATCGACCTCATGGATGAGGCGGCCTCGCGCGTACGCATGAAGAATATTGGCGGAACCGATCGCCTCACTGAACTGCGCACGGAGATAGCGGAAACCGTAAAAGAAAAAGATGCCGCAATCAGCGGACAGGACTATGAGGAGGCGGCACGCCTGCGCGATCGTGAGCAGGAGCTGCGCGCACGGCTGGAGGAGTCGCGTCGCGGCGAAGACCAACGGGCTGAGATTCTTGTTACGGAGGATGATATTGCGGATGTCGTGGCGCAGTGGACGGGCATTCCCGTACAGCGCATCGCGGCAAAGGAATCTGATCGTCTCCTGGCGCTTGAAAAACATATCGGACGCCGCGTCATCGGACAGGATGAGGCCGTGCGTGCCGTCTCTAAGGCGGTGCGGCGTGCGCGTGCCGGTGTGAAAGATCCGCGCCGCCCCATCGGCTCCTTCCTTTTTCTCGGCGCTACCGGGGTGGGTAAGACGGAGCTTGCACGGGCACTCGCAGAGAGCGTGTTCGGTTCGGAGGAAGCGATCATACGCTTTGATATGTCCGAATATATGGAGAAGCATACGACGGCACGGCTCGTCGGCGCTCCTCCGGGCTATGTCGGATATGAGGAAGGCGGTCAGCTCACCGATGCCGTCCGCAAGAAACCGTTCTCAATCATACTCTTTGACGAGGTGGAGAAAGCACATCCGGATGTATTCCATATGCTTCTGCAGGTGCTCGAAGACGGCCGCTTGACGGATGGTCAGGGAACCGTTACGGATTTCCGCAATACGATTATCATCATGACCTCGAATGCAGGTGCAAATCATCTGCGTTCCACGACTGGCTCGATCGGCTTTTCGATCGGGCAGCAGGCGATGGGGACGGATGAGGAGCGTGCGAAGAAGCGGGTTATGGAGGAGGTAAAGAAACTCTTCCGACCGGAGTTCCTCAATCGCGTAGACGATATGATCGTATTCAATGCGCTCGGTGAGCCGGAGCTCACAAAGATCGTGGACATCCTCCTGCGCGACGTAAAGAAACGCCTCGCGGAGCAGGAGATCAACATCGAGGTCAGTCCTTCGGCGAAGCGCGTACTCATCTCAAAGGGAACAGACGTTAAGCTTGGCGCGCGTCCGCTCCGTCGTGCCATTCAGAAAAACATCGAAGATGCGCTCGCAGAGCGGATCCTCGCGCGGGACTTCGCGGCCGGAGATGTCATCTCCGTGCGCAAGGCCGGGGACGGACTCGACTTTGTCAAGAAGGACACGCGCCGCAATAAGCGTGTCAAGAGTGATAAGCAGGCGTCCTATCATGAGGTATGAGCAGCATGGGTGCAATGTTCTTGCACCGGCAAAGCGTCGTGCGCGCATGGAGAATTTTTTCCTCAATCTGGGATGGTCGCTCTGCTGGCTTGTGCGCTCGGGTGTGCGCCTGCTGAAATAGCGAAATATGAAGGGACTGTAATAGGCAGTCCCTTTTCGTTGTGGGAGTTTTTATGGCAAAGAAGAAAAAGACGGCGTATGTCTGCCAAAACTGCGGTTACGATACCCCGAAGTGGATGGGAAAATGTCCCGGCTGCGGCGCGTGGAATTCTATGACAGAGGAATTTGTCTCGTTCGACGCAGAAAAGCTCAGGGGCGTTGGTTCTCTGCAGACGGAACCGCCGCAGTCCATTGGAAGCATTACGGCAGAGGATCTGCCGCGTTTTTCGACAGGATCCGGCGAGTTGGACCGCGTGCTTGGCGGCGGTGTGATCCCAGGGTCAATGGTCCTCATTGTGGGCGATCCGGGCGTCGGCAAGTCCAGTTTGACATTGCGTGTCTCGGCGGATATCGCGCGTGCAGGCCGCCGCGTTCTCTATGTGACAGGGGAGGAAAGTGCCCGCCAGATCCGCATGCGTGCGGATCGGCTGCAGGCAATCGCAGATGATTTACTCGTCGTCAGCGAGACGAATCTCGACGCGATCTGTGCCCACGTCGAACATGAGCAGCCGGAACTCTTCATCATCGACTCTATCCAGACGATGTATCGCCCTGACATCGAGAGCGCGCCCGGCAGCGTCTCACAGGTACGGGAATGCGCTATGGAACTGATGCGTGTGGCAAAGACAGCGGGGATTGCCGTTTTTGTCATTGGCCACGTGACGAAGGACGGAAGTCTCGCGGGACCGCGCGTTCTCGAGCATATCGTGGACACCGTACTCTATTTCGAGGGCGAGCGCAATGCTGAGTACCGCGTGCTGCGCGCTGTCAAGAACCGTTTTGGCAGTACGAATGAGCTCGGGCTCTTTGAGATGCGTGACATTGGTCTCGTCGATGTGCCGGATGCATCGAAGCTCTTTCTCTCGGAGCGGGCGATGGAGAGCGGCTCAATCATTGTACCGACCGTAGAGGGGACTCGGCCGCTGCTCGTCGAGGTGCAGGCGCTTGTCGCGCCGACGCCGTATCAGCCGCCGCGCCGTACAGCAGATTCCGTCGACGTAAAGCGGATCCAGCTGCTCCTTGCTGTCTTGGAGAAGCGGGTTAAGCTGCCGATTGGCGCTGCCGACGTCTACGTAAAGGTTGCGGGCGGTATTCGCCTCGATGAGCCTGCGGCGGATCTTGCGCTCAGCGTTGCAATGGCATCGAGTTTTGCGGGACGGCTGCCGCGTCCGCATATGGTCGTGTGCGGCGAGGTCGGGCTCTCCGGGGAGGTGCGTGCCGTCTCGCAGGCAGAGCTGCGCATTTCCGAGGCAAGACGCCTCGGCTTTCACAGTGCTCTCCTGCCCATGAAAAACTATCGTCAGCTTCAGGGAAAGTTCAGCGATATGGAGCTCTTTGGCGCGGAAACTATTGGCGACGCGTTGAAATGCGCTATGCCAAAAAAAGTTTAAGAAAAAATGAATTCGTTTCGATAAACAAACTAGAAGAGGTGATGTGTAGATGAATGCTGGTAATCTCATGGCTGTATCGACAGCAGATGGGACCTCTGTTGGAGCCGGAGCGCCGAAGGTGCGCCCAGTATCCGCGGGGAATCATGCGCAGACAACCTCAGGGAAGAATTCGTTCAGCGATACATTTGGCGCGCTGCAAAAGGGACTGAATGCAGATGCGGCAAAGGCACAAACACGTGACGGCGCTGTGAAGTCAGTGAAAAACACAGATGTGCCGGAGGCGGATATCAATGCGTCTTCGCAGGACACGCAGAATCTGCCGGCAAAGACACCGAAAATTGTCGATGAAAAACCAATGCAGACAAAATCGCCGACATCCGAATCTGCAGATGCGGCGGTACTTCCGAATACTGCGACCGCAGCGTTTGCAGCGCTGCTGAATACGGATGCGGCACTTGCGGATACCAACGAACGACTAGACGCAGCGCTCGCCGATATCCTCGAACGCTATGAATTGACAGCAGAGCAGCTTGGCGATACGAAGCTGCAGACCGCGGTACAAAACCTTCTGCAGCAAATGCCGGAAGAGGGGCAAAAGAGCCGGAATTTCCTCTTGGCACTTTCGGGTGAGCCTCTTGTCACAGAGGGGGCGACAGGGGATGAGTCCCTTTTGCAGTCAGCCGAGTCTGGGGCGGTTCTGCGCCTTACCGCGCTTGATCCGGCATCGACTGCACAGCTTCGTGCAGTGCTGAATACCGATACGGCACCGGTCGTGGAAAATATACCTGCCGCGGATGTTAAAGTCCCTGCAGAGAGTGTGCTGCAGCAGGCAGGTGTCAGACAGCCGTTGAAAGTGTCTGCCGAAGCGCATGCAGTGATACCAGAAGCATTGGCGCAGGCAGAATCTATGCCCGCGCAGGGCAAGTCTGCGGCGGAGCTTGTCGGAGAGAATCTCATAACAGGTGAGACTGCGGATGGAACAAATCCGCTTGATGTACTCGCACAGCGCACCATGCGCCACGACAATATGCAGCGTGAAGCAGCAGACGAAGGTACCAAGCAGGAACAGCAGCCAATGCAGAACGGGGCACAGCAGACGCGTTCTGCTGCCGCACCCTTTGAGATTGCGGTGCGCACATGGGAGACAGCCCCGCAGGCCGCGCAGCCGATTGCCGCGCAGAGCGGAGCAGGACCTGCTCAGACACAGGAGATCATTTCCTCAGAGCCTGTGCAGGAACCGCAAACGAGACCGCAGCCGGACTATGAGATTCCGCGTCAGATTGTGGAACAGGCACGTCTCTTGCGTACGTTGACCGATACCCAGATGGTTATCCGCTTGAAGCCGGAACATCTCGGTGAACTCACGCTCCGCGTAGCAGTTGGGTCAGACGGTGCCGTACAGGCATCTTTCCACAGCGACAATGCGCATGTCCGCAATGTGATTGAGAATTCACTTGTCCAGCTTCGGCAGGAACTGAGCAATCAGGGGATCAAGGTGGATCGCGTAGGTGTCTATACCGGTCTCGCAGACGGACAGATGCCGCAGGGACAAGGGCAGGGAGCATGGCAGCAAAGCGGCGGCAGCCGTAGGGAAACGCAGACCTATGCACGCGGAGATGCGGATGATTACCTCGATGATATCGAGGGCCTTTCCCCTGTCGCGGCACAGGAAGCCGGCAGCGCTGCCGGTGCAGATGGCGTTGATTATCGCGTCTAGAGCGATTTGAGGAGGAGATATCGTGGCAAGTTCAAACCCACTGAATACGATCAACGTCGGCGGCGTTGTGCAGAAACTCTCTGAGTATGAGGCTGCACAGAACCAGGCGAATGCAGCAAACAAGAGAAATGATGCACTCGGGAAAGATGCATTTCTCCAGCTGCTCGTCACACAGATGAAATATCAGGACCCGCTGGATCCCCAGGACAACAGCGAGTATCTCTCGCAGCTGGCACAGTTCTCGGCACTTGAGCAGATGACCAACGTATCCAAGGGGCTTTCGGAAGTCTCGAAGATCGTAGACAATATCAATTCTTCCGTTCTCATTGGGCAGCTCAGCTCGATGATTGGTCAGCCTGTGCAGTGGATCACGGAGACCAAAGGCGAGGACGGACAATTGTCCAAGCAGAGCTTCGAGGGAAAAGTCATCGGCGTCAGCATTACGGATGGTACTCCGAGCATCATTGCGGACGTGGGCGGAAAGACGCATCAGGTCCAGATCTCAAAGGTCGTTCGTATTGGACGGCTCACCGCAGGGACTCCCTGAATAAATTAATAAAAAGAAAGCATCGTGAAGATTCTTCACGATGCTTTTTCATGTTACGCAGGTTGTTCGACGAAAGATTTTTCCGACACGTCATCGAATCGCCGAATCAGAAATTGCTGGAAATTGACGGCGGCGGGAGGCAGCTGCCTCTGCGTGTTCCAAGCGACACCGAGCGCACGCTTGCAAAGAGGGAATGAGATGGGGATATAGCGAAGTTCAGGATGTTCGAAACCGGTGGGCTTCGGCAAAATACTGATGCCAAGGCCAGCGGAGACGAGACCGGAGAGTGTCGAGATATCGCCGCCCTCAAATGTGATTTCAGGGTGAATGCCTGCAAGATCAAAAAATTGATCGACAAGAATACGCAGACTGTAATTGTTTTTCAGTGCGATAAACGATTCATACTCAAGCTCATGCAGATTGATGCTCACGCGATCTGCAAACGGATGCCCGAGGGGAACTGCGACAAAGAGTTCCTCAGACCAAAGATAAGCCCATGCGCTGTGCTCTGTCATCGGAAGAGCAGAACAGAGACAGAGATCGCTTTCTCCTGCGGCAAGCACCTGCGGCATCGCTGTCGAATCTTGTTGGTTCAGATGTATCTGGATGTCGGGGTAAATGGCTTGAAAGTCGCGCAGGATATGTGGAAGTATATAACTGCCAAGCGAGTGAATGAACGAGAGCTTAAATTCTGTAGATGAACCGACCTGAAGATTGGAAGCCTCCCTCTTTGCGCTTTCTACCTCCCGCAGGATCCGGTCAACACGACGCAAAAGGCGCGCTCCCTCCTGTGTCAGTTCGATTTCTCCGTCACTGCGTTTGAACAGTCGGACGTCGAGGTCTTTTTCCAGCTTTGACATAGAGCGGCTCAGTGCCGGCTGCGTGACGTCAAGCATACGCGCGGCGCGCGTAAAGTGACGTATGTTTGCCATCACCTGAAAATACTTTAGCTGTGCGAGTTCCATTGCTTCAGTCCTTTCTTTTCTCTATATATATCTTTTATTATTATATCTGTCAAAAGACCTCCACACAATAAAAATATGTTATTTTTTTTATATAATGCCTGCATATCTGTATGAAAGCATTCAAAGGTTCTGCTTCTCATGCAGGAATACGGCGAGGCTGCCCTGATTTTTGCCTTGACAAGTCCTATGGGTTCTGTTAATATATCACATGTCGCAGATGAAGCGAGAAGTGAATATGGAGTGGTACTCAAGAGGCTGAAGAGGACGGTTTGCTAAATCGTTAGAGTGGGTAACCGCTGCGAGAGTTCGAATCTCTCCCACTCCGCCATTTATATACCTGGCCTGCGTCGGGTTTTTTTAGTTTAAGGGAGATGTTTACATGGAGATGCAGGGGACACCGCCGTCCTTTATCGAACGATTCTTCAAAGTGCGGGAAAAGGGATCGACCCTGCGCACCGAGCTGCTCGCCGGGATGACGACCTTTATCGCAATGGCATACATCTTGTTCGTTAATCCGAACATTCTCGCGGATGCGGGGATTCCAAAAGAGGCTGCGATTGCATCAACGATCTGGATCGCAGCCCTGGCATCCATTGCGATGGGGACTTTTGCAAACTATCCGGTAGCACTCGCGCCCGGCATGGGGCTGAACGCATTCTTTGCGTACTATGTCTGCGGTGTCCTTGGTCTGCATTGGACGGTGGCGCTTGGTGCGGTGTTCTTCTCCGGTGTATTGTTCCTCATTTTGACCATCGGCGGTATTCGGCAGGCGATCATCAACGCCGTGCCGCGTGATCTGAAGCTGGCGATCAGTGTCGGCATCGGACTTTTTATCGCATTCATCGGCCTCAAGGGGACGGGGCTCATCGTTGAAAACGCTGCGACCTATGTCTCCCTCGGGCATGTAACGGCACCGACGACGCTGCTCTCTCTCTTTGGTCTGCTCTTTACGGCGGCGCTGATGGCGCGCAACATTCACGGCGCAATTCTCATCGGCATCTTTGCAACGACAATCCTTGGAATGGCGCTCGGCATGACACCTGCGCCACACGGCATCGGGGACATCATCAGCACTTCGATTCCGCATATGGGAGAAACGTTTGGGCAGTTGGACCTTGCGGGGGCATGGCATTACGGTCTCGTTTCGATCATCTTTACGTTCACGGTTGTTGAACTTTTCGACAATATGGGAACGCTGATCGGCGTGACGACGAAGGCGAAGATGGTAAAGCCCGACGGCCACATCGAAAACATTGACAAGGCGCTGACGACAGATGCCGTCGGCACGATGGTCTCGGCCGTGTTCGGAACGTCTACGGTCACCTCCTATGTCGAGAGTGCAGCGGGCATTGCTGCCGGAGGACGGACAGGCCTCACCGCCGTTGCAGCCGGGGTGCTTTTTCTCGCGGCGCTCCTCTTTGCCCCGCTCATCGGCCTCGTGCCCGCCTTTGCGACAGCGCCCGCGCTGATCCTCGTCGGTGCGCTGCTCATGTCCGAGGTGGGCAAGATCGACTTCTCGGACTTTACGAATGCGCTTCCGGCATTCCTGACGATCATCATGATGCCGCTCACATCGAGCATTGCGAATGGGTTTGCATTTGGCTTCATCAGCTATACGGTCATGAAACTCTTTGCCGGACAGTATAAAAAGGTCAGCTGGATCATGTATCTGGTTTCGATCGCATTCCTGATCAATCTCGCACTGCGTTCATAACGCTCGAAAAGGAGACTGTCGTGCGCATGAAACAGCGGATATCATCCGTTTTTGCGGCATTTATATTCTTTTGTGCGCCGTTTTTTTCCGGCTGCATGGGGGCAGATGCTCTCCATGCCGGCAATGAGCATGCGGCCGGCACGCTTACGGTCAAAGTGCTCAATGTCGGACAGGGGGACGCCATCCTCATACAATCGGGGGGACACAATGTTCTCATCGATACGGGAGATTTGGATGAGCGGGAAAAGCTGCGCGCTGAGCTCAGCAAGGCAGCAGTCAAAAAAATCGATGCCGTGATCTTAACCCATCCCCATGCAGATCACATCGGCGGAATGGCGATGCTGCTGGATGAGTATTCTGTCGGAAAGGTGTATGACAACGGAATGCCCTCGACATCACGGATCTATCTCGGCTACATGAAGCAGCTGAAGGAAAAACATATCGAGCGGAGGGGCCTTGCTGCGGGCGATCGGGTTGACCTTGGCGGCGGCGCCGTGTTTGAGGTGCTTGGCCCGTCAGCGGAACTCGTGCAGGCAGGAAGCGTCAAGGGATATAAGCATGACCCGAACAACGAGTCCGTTGTTGGACGCCTCGTGTTCGGCAGCTTTACCATGATGTTTACGGGAGATGCGGAGAAGAAGGAGGAGCAGGCGATTTTGGCTGCAGCGGGAGACCGTGTTCAGAGCAAAGTCCTGAAGGCAGGACACCACGGAAGCAAGACCTCATCTTCTGCGGATTTCCTGCGTGCCGTACAGCCTAAAGCGGCGCTCATCTCCTGCGGTGTGAACAACGACTATGGGCATCCGCACAAGGAGACGATGAAAAAATACCATGCGCTGAAGCTGGATATCTATACAACCGCTGAGAATGGAACCATTACCGTTACAAGCGATGGGAAGGATTGGCATATCTCGGCGGAACAGGGAGAGAAACAATGATTTCTGCTTATCTTGACCGCTTTGAAGGAGATCTTGCCGTTTTGCTGCTTGGCGATGCAATGATAAAAGTGAATTTTCCGCGGCGCTTTTTGACCGAAGATGTCTCTGAGGGAGACTATCTGACGATTTCGATTGTGCGCGACGCGGCGGCGACAGAGGCGGCCGAGGATGCGGCATTGGATATGCTGAAGGAATAATCGGAGGTGTTATCGGCATTGACGGTTCAGAACGGATCCCATCAGTGGATGAAAACGCTGCTCGCTGCGGCAGCAGTTTTTGTCTGTTTTTGCATTCTTTTTGTACATACAAGTGAGGCAAAGGGGAAACTCCATCGCCTGACGCATATTGAGAGCACTGCGACGGAAGTAGATGGACGTGCGGCGCTGCGCGTTGAGATTGCGGTCAAGGGGGCGGGACTCGTTTATTCGCTGTCGCCGCAGGCTCATGAGGACAATCAGCTCCTTATTGAACTTGAGGATGTGACCTTTGACAAGAATTTTCCAAGAGAGGTTGCTTTCGACGGCAAAACAGCGGAAAAACTCACGGTGATTCCGCGTGAGAATCGCCGTGCGGCCCTGCGCATTGATGCGGGGCAGTCGCTCGCCCGCGCAGATGCCTATCGCATCTATACCATTCCGGAAGATACACAGGCAAAGACGCCGGAACGCCTTGTCATTGAACTCTTTTCCGATGGCGGAAATGTCTTCGGCAGCGCCGCCGTACAGGGGCATGCCGTAGTTATTGATCCCGGGCATGGGGGCAGTGACACGGGGGCGATCGGATTCTCCGGCGTGTGTGAAAAGGATGTCGCGCTTGCCGTTGCTTTGCGCACGGAGAAACTCTTGCGTGCTGCGGGGGCGCAGGTCATTATGACGCGTACGGAGGATACGGACGTATCGTATGCAGGCGATTCGGCTGTGCATGAACTCCAAGCGCGCGTAGATGTCGGACGGAACCATCCGGAGGCGGAACTCTTCCTGTCCATTCACTGCAATTCGTTTACGAACCCCGATGCGCACGGCATGGAGACTTACTACTATCCCAAGACAGATGCGGACGAACGCTTTGCGACGCTCCTCAACGAGGAACTTGCCGCGGCAGGCGGCCTCTACAATCGCGGCGTCAAATATGCAAATTTCTATGTGATGCGCCATTCCCCAATGCCTGCTTCGCTCGTGGAGCTCGGCTTCCTGTCGAATCCCCAGGAAGAGGCGCTCCTTGGGGGAGCAGAGTATCAGGAGACAATGGCACAGGCGATTTTTCGCGCCATTGTGCGCTATTTTGAATGAAAGGGAGAGAATCAGAGATGTTCAAGCGATTGAAAAATATGACATATCCGCTCGGCATATTCATATGCGCTGCTGCTCTCGTTCTGGCCGCAGGCTGCTCGGATGAGCAGAAGACAGCGCAGCCGGAGCAGGCGGCGCAGACCGAACCGGCGCAGGATGCAAAGGAATCTACAGTCACGGAGCCCAAGGAACTCCAAGTGAATGTCTACTATCCGAAAAACGACGGCATGGGTCTCGTTGCTGTCAGCCGTACGATCCGCACCGAAAAAGATGATAAGTATACGGCAGCGATGAAATCTCTTCTCGCGGGGACAAAGGAAAAGGATCAGACGAATGTCATCCCCAAAAAGGCCAAGCTGCGCAGTGTTTCTGTAAAAGACGGGATCGCGACGGCAGATTTCTCAAAAGAACTGCAGCAGAATTTCAGCGGCGGCTCAACGGGTGAGGAGATGCTCGTCGGATCAATCGTCAATACGCTCACGGAATTTCCGGAGGTGCAAAAGGTGCGCATCCTGATTGACGGTGCGCCGGTGGAGACACTCTCAGGTCATATGGATCTCTCCGAGCCGCTTGCGCGCATGACGGAGCTTCTGAAATAAGCCGTAAGGTCCCCAACTTGTCATTTTGGTGTTTTTGTGATACGATACAAGGACAATGGCGGACAATGCGTTTTTTGCATGTCTGCCTATGGGAAATACGGCGAAGGTCGCGTTTCCAAAGGAAAGAAGCAGGAGGTCGTTTCATACAATGAAGGTTACGGCAGAGCATGGTGAGAACCGCGAAGTCACTCTGACGATTGAAGTTGATCAGGACAAACTGGAGAAAGCGACGGACAGTGCCGCAAAGCGAATCTCCGGGCGCGTCAATATTCCCGGATTCCGAAAGGGGAAGGCGCCTCGCAGGATTGTTGAGAATTTTGTCGGCAAGGAGGCGATTTTGCAGGAAGCCTTTGAGAGGCTTGCCCAGCAGGCGTTTGAGGATGCTTTGACAGAGCAGGATATGGAGCCGGTAACGCGCCCTGAGATCGATATTGTTACCCTTGAAGAGGGGAAAAATGTCATATTTACCGCGAAATTTACGCAGCGTCCCGAAGTAGCGCTCGGAGACTATAAGGGCCTGGCGGTGGAAAAGCAGGAGATCGTCGTCGCAGATGAGGATGTTGACCGTCAGATCGAGGGAATGCGTCAGAATCAGGGGACGCTCGTGGATGCGCCTGCGGATGCCGCTGTCAAGAAAGATGATTTTGTAACGCTTGATTTTGAGGGCTTTGTCGACGGCAAGCCATTCAAAGGAGGGAAGGGCGAGGACTATCCCCTTCAGATTGGTTCCGGCAGTTTTATCCCAGGCTTTGAGGATCAGCTCATTGGAGCCAAGATCGGTGAGGAGCGCGAGGTGAATGTCACGTTCCCCGAGGAGTATCACGCAGAGGAACTCAAGGGCAAGCCAGCGCTGTTCAAATGTACGATTCGCAGCATCAAGTCCCGTGAGCTCCCAGAGCTGAACGATGCATTTGCCAAGAAGGCGAGCAAGTTTGAGACACTTGCCGAGCTGCGTGAGGATATCCGCAAAAATCTGCAGGCCGGTGCGGAGCGTCAGGCTGAGGCCGATCGCCGTGCGAAGGCGATCGATATGGCGACGGACAACTGCACGATGGAGATTCCGCCCATTATGGTGGAGAATCGCATCACCGCCATGATTCAGGAGATGGCGATGCGCCTCGAGCAGCAGGGCATGAGCCTTGAACAGTATCTCCAGTACGCCGGACTCGATATGGCACGCATTCGTGACGAGTATCGCGAGGCGGCGGAGAAGAATGTCCGTACAGATCTCATGCTTGAGGAGGTCGCAAAGGCAGAAGGCATCAAGGTTGAGGGCAGAGATCTCGATCAGGAAGTCTATGCAATGGCGATTTCCTACGGCGCAACGCCGAAACAGGTTCAAAAGATTATCAAGGAGCAGGGGCGTGTCAGTGACCTTGCAGCAACCGTTCTGCGCAAAAAGACGGCGCAGTTCATCGTTGACAATATCACGGCGTAAGAGATCCCCTGTGGGGAGGAATATATGAGTTATTATGTACCGATGGTGGTGGAGAACTCGAGCCGTGGAGAGCGCGCCTACGATATTTACTCCCGGCTGCTCAAGGAGCGCATCATCTTCCTCGGCGGACCGATTGATGACAGTGTGGCAAATGTTGTCGTCGCGCAGATGCTCTTCCTAGAATCGGAAGATCCGGATAAGGACATCCATCTTTACATTAACAGCCCCGGCGGCGTTGTGACGGCCGGGCTTGCAATTTATGACACAATGCAGTACATTAAGCCCGATGTCTCGACGATCTGCATCGGGCAGGCGGCGAGCATGGGCTCCATTCTGCTCACAGCGGGCGCAAAGGGGAAGCGTTACGCGCTGCCGCACGCCCGCATCATGATTCACCAGCCGCTCGGCGGAGCGCAGGGCCAGTCAACGGACATTCAGATCCAAGCCAAGGAGATCCTGCGTCTGCGCGAAGTCGGCAACCATATCCTCGCGCGCCATACGGGACAGGATGAGAAGAAGATCAACGTCGACACGGAGCGTGATAATTTCATGTCGGCAGAGGAAGCAAAAGCATACGGCCTCATCGATGAAGTTGTGACCCGCCCCAAAACTGAGCCCGCCGCGAAGAAAGGCTGAGGGGGTGTGACGCGATGAAATTTGGAGAGGAAGACAAGGGGCAGCTGAAGTGCTCCTTCTGCGGAAAGACGCAGGAGCAGGTGCGCAAGCTCGTAGCCGGACCCGGTGTCTATATCTGCGATGAGTGTATTGAACTCTGCAATGAGATCATTGCAGAAGAGTTCAGCGATGATGTTGAAGTCGGCCTCAAGGATATTCCGAAACCGAAGGAAATCCGCCACATCCTTGATCAGTATGTCATCGGGCAGGACGAGGCGAAGAAGTCCCTGTCCGTTGCGGTCTACAATCATTACAAACGCATCAACGCGGGACAGAATAAGAACGAGGACGTAGAGCTGCGTAAGTCGAACATTCTTATGCTCGGTCCTACGGGGAGCGGAAAGACGCTGCTCGCACAGACCCTTGCGCGCATTCTGAATGTGCCGTTCGCAATCGCGGATGCGACCTCACTCACGGAAGCCGGCTACGTCGGCGAAGACGTGGAGAACATTCTGCTCAAGCTGATCCAAGCGGCAGACTATGATATTGAAAAAGCACAGCGCGGCATCATCTACATTGATGAGATCGATAAGATTGCGCGCAAGTCGGAGAATCCCTCCATCACCCGTGATGTCTCGGGAGAAGGGGTTCAGCAGGCGCTCTTGAAGATTTTGGAAGGGACGACCGCATCCGTGCCCCCGCAGGGCGGACGAAAGCATCCTCAGCAGGAGCTCCTGCAAATCGATACGACGAACATTCTCTTTATCTGCGGCGGCGCCTTTGACGGCATCGAGGAGATCATTGAATCGCGTCTCGGGAAGAAGCAGATGGGATTCGGCGCACAGGTGCGCTCAAAAAAGCGTGTCACGGTCGGTGCATTGCTCAGCAAAGTCATCCCCGAGGATCTGATGAAAAATGGTCTGATCCCAGAGTTTATCGGGCGCCTTCCTGTCGTTGTTACGCTGAACTCACTTGATGAGAAGGCGTTGGTTCGTATTCTGACGGAGCCGAAAAACGCTCTTGTTAAGCAGTTTCAGAAGCTTTTGGAACTCGATGGAGTCCGCCTCACCTTCGAGGATGATGCGCTGCGTCTCATCGCTAAGGAAGCGCTCACACACAAAACGGGAGCGCGCGGTCTGCGCTCCATCATCGAGGGCATTATGCGCAATGTTATGTACGAAGTACCTTCGATTCAAGGGGTGACGGCATGCCAAGTCACGAAGGATGTCATTGCCAACCGCAGCGATCCAATCCTGACGATTGACGGCGCCGGCAGCCAAAAGATGGCGGCTGCCAACTGATAATACATACATGAAAGGAGCTCTGCATTGCGGCGCTCCTTTTTCATTTTGGGGAGATTTCCCCGGATAGATACGGAAGGAAATACTATGTCCGAGAAACGAACGCTGCCGCTGCTTCCGCTGCGCGGGCTTGTGGTTTACCCCCATATGATGGTCAATCTCGACGTCGGACGTGACCGTTCGGTCGCGGCAATTGAGCGCGCCATTGCGGGGGACAGCTGCATCCTCGTCGTCTCACAGAAGGAACCGGAAACAGACGATCCGATGGCAGCTGATCTCTACGATGTCGGGACGGTTGCTGAGATACGACAGTTCCTGCGTATGCCGGAGGGTGTCCTTCGCATTCTTGTCGACGGACAAAAGCGCGCGGAGATCCTCGTCATTCGTGAGGGAGATACGCATGCCGAAGCAGATGTTCACGAGATCGAGGAGCCGGAGGATACAGCCCCGACGAAGGATATTGAGGCTCTTGTCCACGGGGTCACGAGCAAATTCGAAGAGTGGGTAAAGCTCTCCCATAAGATCCCGCCCGAGGCGCTCGTCTCCATCTCCATCATGGAGGATACCGGGCGGCTTGCGGATATCATAGCGAGCCACCTGAACCTAAAGCATGATGTGCGGCAGGAAATCCTTGCCGCTGTGGATGTGCGCACACGTTTGGACCGCCTCTATGAGGCGCTCGTCCATGAACTCGATATCATGGGCATTGAGCATGAGATCAACCGGCGCGTGCGCAAGCAGATGGAGAAGGTACAGCGTGACTTCTATCTGCGTGAGCAGATCAAGGCGATCCGCAAGGAACTCGGCGATGATGAAGATAAAGCTGCCGAGGTGGATCGTTACCGCGAGGCGATCATGTCAAAAGAATTTCCAGATGCTGTGCGTGAGACAATTGAGCACGAGATTCACCGTCTCGATATGAGCCCCGCAATGAGCGCAGAGGTCGGTGTTATTCGCAGCTATCTCGACGTACTTGTAGAGCTCCCGTGGTCTGAGATGACGAAAGAGCATGTCGATATGGCGGCGGCACATGCCGTGCTCGAACACGATCACTATGGCCTCGAAAAAATCAAAGAACGCATCCTCGACTATCTTGCTGTTCGGCGTCTTGCACCGGAGCAGAATGCGCCCATTCTCTGCCTTGCAGGCGCGCCCGGCGTCGGCAAGACCTCGCTCGGTGCATCGATTGCGCGTGCGATGGGGCGCAAGTTCATCCGCATCTCGCTCGGCGGTATCCGCGATGAGGCGGAGATACGCGGACACCGGCGTACTTATGTCGGGGCGATGCCCGGGCGCATTCTTGAAGGGATCCGCCGTGCGGGCACCAGGAATCCGGTTTTTCTTCTTGACGAGGTGGATAAGATCGCAATGGATTTTCACGGCGATCCGTCGGCAGCGCTTCTTGAAGTACTTGATCCTGCTCAGAACTGTACCTTCAGCGACCACTTTGTCGAGCTGCCGTTTGATCTCTCGCGTGTCTTCTGGATCGTGACGGCAAATAATCCGGCACGTATTCCTGCGCCGCTGCGCGATCGCATGGAAATTTTGACGTTGTCCAGTTACACTGAGCTCGAAAAGATCGAGATCGCACGGCGTCATCTTTTGCCGCGACAGCGGATGCAAAACGGTCTGAAGGCAAAGGACATCCGCATTAGCACAGGCGTCTATCCGGAGCTCATCCGCTCCTATACGCGCGAGGCAGGCGTGCGTGCGCTGGAGCGCGTTATCGGGCAGCTCTGCCGTAAGGCGGCGCGCCGCGTTGTCGAGGGGGAGAAGCCGCCCATTGCCGTAACTAAGGCGAATCTTGCAGATTTCCTCGAACGACCGAAATATCATACGGCAAAGCAGGAGAAGAAACCTCTTGTCGGCGTAGTGACGGGCCTTGCATGGACTGAGGTCGGGGGCGATGTGCTTCGGACCGAGGTCAATATTCTCCGCGGCAAAGGCAAACTCATCCTCACGGGTCAGCTCGGTGAGGTTATGCAGGAATCGGCGCAGGCCGCTCTCTCCTATGTGCGCAGCCGTGCCGATGCGCTTCATCTTGCGGAAAACTTTTATGAGACCGATGACATCCATATTCATCTGCCCGAAGGCGCCATCCCGAAAGACGGCCCGTCCGCCGGCATTACGATGGCCACAGCGATGATCTCGGCGCTCACGGGACGAAAGGTGCGCTCTGATGTCGCGATGACGGGAGAGATTACCCTGCGCGGGAATATCCTGCCGATCGGCGGACTCAAGGAAAAGACCCTCGCTGCCTATCGTGAAGGCCTAAAGACCATTGTCCTTCCGCAGGAGAATGAGCGCGATATCGAGGATATTCCCGATGTCGTGCGTTCCTCCTTGGAGTTCGTTCCCGTCGCCCATATGGACGAGGTGCTGCGGGTCGCTCTATACAACTAGGAGGTGTGCATCCTTGACAGAACCGGTCGTGATTACAAAGGCCGTCTATCTTGCCTCTGCTGTGCGGAGAGATCAGTATCCGGAGGAGGGCCGCCCCGCGGTTGCCTTCATCGGGCGGTCCAATGTCGGTAAATCTTCGCTGATCAATTCTCTCACGCGCATCCGTCAGCTTGCGCGTGTCTCCTCGAAGCCGGGCAAGACACAGACGATCAACTTTTATGAACTCCTTCTGCGCATTGACGGCGGGGCAGAGCGTTACTCCGTGCACCTTGTTGACCTGCCGGGCTATGGTTATGCCAAGGCGGCACGGGACAGCAGGAAGGTATGGGCGAAGTTCATCGAGGAGTATCTCCTCTATGCGGCAGAACTGCGCTTCGTCTGTCTCCTGCTCGACATCCGGCATACCCCGATGGAGTCTGACCGCAGGATGTTTTCCTGGCTCGTTGAGCATAATATCCCCGTACTCGTTATCGCCACAAAGTCAGATAAGATCGGCAGGAATGCACGACGTGCCCGAATCGCGGAGATTCAGAGATCGTTGGGAGTGCCGGAGCTCACCGTTTTGCCTTATGCTTCTCCCAAAAATGAAGGACGTTCAGAGTTACTTGACGTAATGAAAGAATATCTGATAGAATAAGCGCAGATAGAAGCTGAATGCAGTTCATTTTTCTGTGCTGAAATATCTGCTCATGAGCAAGGCGGGTGCACGATCAGCAGAGAGAGGTGCTGCCGGCCTGTGTATTATGGGGGATATTGTGATGACAGCACTGACGGATTTTGACAAACGGCTGCTGAACCTCCTGCAGGGCAACCTGCCGGTGTGTTCGCGGCCGTTTGCGCGTTTAGGGGAAATGCTGGACACAACGGAAGCACATGTGCTCAGGCGCCTGGAAGATCTGAAGAATGAGGGATATCTGCGGCGTATCGGCATCTTTTTTAATTCGGAGCGCCTCGGTTATCAGGGCACTTTGATCGCGCTCGAAGTGAAGCAGGAGCAGCTGCCCGCTGTCGCGCAGGCGATTAATCGCTATGCGGGGGCGACGCACAATTATGAACGAGAGGGGCGGTACAATCTTTGGTTCACACTGCTGACTCCATCGCGTGAAATGGAGCAGCGTATTCTTTCTGAAATTGCAGCACTGCCGGGGGTACAGAACCTTATGAGTTTGAAAGCACATAGGCGATATAAGATCAATGTGCAGTTCAAACTGGACTAAGCCGTGAAGGAAGGATGCGTTATGACAGAGGGTACGGGAATCAGCGAACTCGATAAAAAAATCGTTCGCCTTCTTCAGGGGGAATTCCCCCTCGTTTCGGAACCGTACAAAGTGCTCGCAGCAGAGATTGGCATCTCGGAGGAAGAATTGCTCGCTCGTGTCGCTGCTTTGCGCGAGGAAAAGAAGATCCGCAAAATAGGGGCGGTCCTTCGCCATCGTGAGGTGGGGTTCACGTCGAATTGTCTCTGCGTATGGGATGTGCCGGATGAATGCATGGATGAGACGGCTGCACGGATGGCGGAGCATCCGCGCGTCTCACACTGCTATGAGCGCAATCGTGCGACGGGATGGCACTATAACCTATATACGATGATTCACGGATACAGCCGTGAGGAATGTGAAGCGATTGCAGCTGAACTCAGCACTGCGACCGGTATCGCGGATCGTCGTATGCTCTACACGAAGAAAGAGTGGAAGAAAACTGCAATGCGGTATTTTACAGAAGAATAAGCGCGTTTTACAAAAAAACCGCCGTACGAAGTTGTTCGTCGCTTCGTACGGCGGTTTTTATTCTAGAGTGCAAGTATTTGATCGCGCAGACCTGCAAGCTGTTCCTTGGAGGGGACGTAGAGCATGCGTACTTTGTCCATGACAATCTCGCAGCCGCCGGCTCTAAGCTCATCTTCGATCTGCTGGATGCTCTGCCCGCCCCAGCCATAGGATCCGAAGGCGAATGCCTTGCGTCCCTTCGGTGCAAGCCCCTTCATGTAGCAGAGGAAGCCGCCGATGGTAGGGAGCATCTGGTTGTTGAGCGTTGGTGAGCCGACGATGAGATAATGGCTCGTGAGGACATCCGTCATGATGTCGGCGTGCGTATTCTTTTGGATGTCATAGTAGCCGACGGAGAAGCCCTTGTCAATGAAGGCCTCGGCGATGGTGTGCGCCATCATCTCTGTGGAGTGCCACATCGTATCGTAGACAATGACGGCGCGCTCCTCGGTCTCGCCCAACGACCACTTATTGTAGAGGCTTATGATCTCGGGGATATGGGAGCGCCAGATAACGCCATGTCCCGTGGCAATCATCTCAATGTCGAGTTTGTGGACTTCCTTCAGCGCCGTTTGTGCTTGTTTGGCGTAGAGGAAAAGAATGTTCGCGTAGTATTTTTTTGCCTCATCGATGACGATGGAAAGATCGTTGTCATCGTCATAGCGCTTGCCTGAGGCGTAGTGCTGGCCGAAAGCATCGTTCGAGAAAAGGATCTTCTCCTCGGGGCAGTAGGTTACCATGCTGTCCGGCCAATGGAGCATCGGCGTCGGGACGAATGCGAGCGTGCGTGTCCCGATGGAGAGGGTATCGCCTGCTTTCACCGTCTCATAGGGCATTTCGCCGTAGTAGGCGCGCAGCCCCTTGAGCCCGTTCGGCGCGCTCGTGATGACCTTCGCGTTGGGTGCGAGGGAGGAGATGAGCGGGACGCCGTACGAGTGATCCGGTTCGACGTGGTTTGAGACGATGTAGTCGATCTGTGACGGATCGATGACAGAGGAGATGCGCGCAAGCATCTCCGGCTCAAAGCCTTGCTTCACTGTATCAATAAGTGTGATCTTGTCATCGATGATGAGATAGGCGTTGTAGGTGGAACCGCGCTGGGTATCGTAGCCGTGAAAGCTGCGCATGGACCAGTCGATCGCACCGACCCAGTAAATACCATCGCGAATTTTAATAGCGTTCATGAAGGATGCTCCTCTCATTGATGGGATCATTTATATACTTTATAGATTCTTTCTATAAACGTGTACTATATTTATAGAAGTATTCTATCTTAATTCAAAGGCTTTTGCAACAGGAAATTCAATGCGGATTCCCTTATGAACCCCAAAGGGGACGGGCGTTTTCTTGACAGACGATTTTGCATACGATATAATATTTTTAACGAAAGCCGTGTAAAAATTGGGAGAAAACGACTGGAAAAGGAAGGACTTTCATGTTGGAAAAAATTCTGGTCTTTGACACCGAGACGACAGGTTTTCGAAGCGATGATGAAGTGTTGACTCTCGCCGTCGTGGACGGTGCAGGAGCAACAGTGGTGGACGGTATGTACGCACCTGTGCGCAAGAATGCGTGGCCGGATGCGGAGAAGATCAACCGCATTTCTCCTGCGATGGTGGTGAACTGTCCGCCGATTCTTGCACAGCAGGCAGAGCTCGAGCGGATGTTCAACGATCCGGAGACGCTGCTTGTCGGTTATAATATCGAGTTTGATATCCGGCTGCTGGCTCAGTCCGGCATCCGCATCCAGAATCCGAATCGGCACGATGTGATGCTTGCGTTCTCAGAGTTCCGCAAGGTCCCCGATGCGCGCCGCGGCGGATATCGCTGGTGGAAACTGGCGGAGTGCGCAGACTATTACCGCTATGACTGGGGGACGACGAAGGCGCACGGAGCGCTTGCAGATACGCTTGCGACGCTCTTTTGCTATCAGAAGATGAAGGAGCCGGTATACGAGGAGCAGAGTCTCTTTTGACGATTGTTGTGTAATATCCCCGCACGCGAAGAGAGGAGGGGACTATTATGCCGGAACGTCCATATGCGCAGAACGCCTTCGAATCGATGCGGGAGCGCAGGAAAAGAGAAATGGAGAGCCGATTGGCACGCGTAAAAGAGCTGCGGATCTCCTATCAGCGAAAAATCATCGGGACAGCGGTCATTTTCTTTATCATCCTCATCATTGTGTGCGCTTTGCTCCCCTCCAATGATGCGGCGGGGTATGAGAACAAGTGGAACAAGGATATCAATTCGCGCCAGGCTCAGATTTTGCAAAGCTTGGAAGAAAATTTTAAGTAGGTTCTTGCCATTTTTTAAAAACCGCGTATTCTATAAAAGAACGCGGTTTTTTTATGAAGGAAGCATGAATGATCCGTAATTCCTAAAGGAGTTGTTTGCATGAAATTCCAGGAGGTTATCCTTGCACTGCAGGAGTTCTGGTCCGGGCAGGGGTGTATCCTTGCACAGCCGTATGATGTGGAAAAGGGCGCAGGAACTATGAGTCCGTGGACATTTTTGCGTGTTTTGGGGCCGGAACCATGGAACGTCGCCTATGTCGAACCGTCACGCAGACCCGCAGACGGCCGCTATGGCGACAATCCGAACCGGCTCTATCAGCATCATCAGTTCCAGGTTATCATGAAGCCCTCGCCGAACAACATCCAGGAGCTCTATCTCGAGAGTCTTGCCCGGCTCGGCATCCGCGCCGTGGAACATGACATTCGCTTTGTTGAGGATAACTGGGAGTCTCCGACCCTCGGTGCGTGGGGGCTCGGCTGGGAGGTCTGGCTGGACGGCATGGAGATCACGCAGTTCACATATTTCCAGCAGGTCGGCAGTCACGACGTCAAGCCCGTCTCTGTTGAGATCACCTATGGTCTTGAACGCCTTGCGATGTATATCCAGGGCGTGGAGAACGTCTATGACATCGCATGGACGGGCGATGTGACCTATGGGGATGTGTTCCATCAGAACGAGTTCGAGCAGTCCACCTATGCATTTGACCTTTCGGATGAGGCGCTTCTCTTTGATCTTTTTGACAAATATGAGGCAGAGGCAGTGCGCGTCATCGGTGCGGGGCATGTGCATCCCGCGCATGACTACGTGCTCAAATGTTCGCACACGTTTAACCTGCTTGATGCACGCGGTGCGATCAGCGTCTCGCAGCGGACGGCATTTATCGGACGCGTCCGAAAACTTGCGCGTCTTTGCGCGGAGGCGTATCTGGCCCAGCGTGAGGCGCTCGGCTACCCGATGCTGAAGAAGGAGGGGAGAAAATGAGCAAGGATCTTCTGCTTGAAATCGGAACAGAGGAAATTCCGGCCCATGTCATGCCTCATCTTCTCTCTGATCTGAAACGCTTGGCGGGCGAGCAGCTCCGTGATCAGCGGCTTTCCTATGAGAATCTGCGTACCATCGGCACGCCGCGCCGTGCGGCGCTCATCGTGACGGGACTTGCCGAGCGGCAGGAAGATGTCAGTACGGAGACGCGCGGGCCCTCGGTCGCCATCGCCTTTGATGCGGCGGGGAACCCGACGAAGGCGGGCGAAGGGTTTGCACGCGGGCAGGGAATCGATCCTTCCGCACTCATTCAGCGGGACGGCTATGTCTATGCTTCCGTCCATGAGAAGGGGGCGGAGACGGCACGGCTGCTCACGGAACTGCTGCCGGAACTTATCCGCTCCATACCTCTCCCGAACAGTATGCGCTGGGGCGATCTGGATTTCCGTTTCATCCGTCCGATCCGCTGGCTCGTCGCACTCTATGGGACGGAGACCGTGCCCTTTATGCTGGCGAACGTCACGAGCGGGAATATGTCGCGCGGTCATCGGACGCTTGCACCGGCAGACTTTATCATCCCGTCACCTGCAGACTATGAGGCAGCCTGTGAAAGAGCGCACATTATCGTCGATCCGGAGCGCCGCCGTGCGATGATCTGTGAGCAAATTGCGGAGACGGCAAAGGCGTGCGGGGGGACGGCGGAGATCACGCCGGACCTTCTCGAGGAGGTGCTCTATCTCGTCGAGTATCCGACGGCACTCAGCGGTGCCTTCGAGGAGAGATACCTTGCACTTCCGGCAGAGGCTGTCATCACGCCGATGCGCGATCATCAGCGCTATTTCCCCGTCAAGGCGGCGGACGGCAGTCTCCTGCCCGTGTTCATCACCGTGCGGAATGGCGGGAAAGAGCATCTCGACGTCGTCGCCCACGGCAATGAGCGTGTTTTGCGCGCACGTCTTGCAGACGCACAGTTCTTCTTCGATGAGGATCGCAGAAAATCACTCGCGGAACATCGCGAAAAATTGAAAACGGTCGTCTTCCAACAGGGCCTTGGGTCGATGTATGAGAAGACAGAGCGCCTCATGGGGCTGGTTACGGCGATTGTCGAGGAGATCGCGCCGGATGATGCTGTCTATGAGGTGATGTCATCCGATGCACGACGTGCAGCCGAGTTGTCGAAAGCCGACCTCGTGACGGGGATGGTAACAGAGTTTACGGAACTCCAGGGCATTATGGGGCGTGAATACGCCCTCCTCGACGGAGAGAAGCCCGCGGTCGCGCGCGCCATTGACGAGCAGTATATGCCGCGCTTTGCAGGAGATGAACTGCCGCAGACACCGCTCGGCTTTGCGCTCAGCGTTGCAGACAAGATCGACAATATCGTTGGTACGTTCAGCCGCGGCAAGATTCCGACGGGCTCACAGGATCCTTTTGCACTGCGTCGTCAGGCGCTCGGACTCGTGCTCATGCTGATCGAGCAGGAGAGCGGACTGCTCCTCTCCGATCTCGTCGATGAGGCGTGTGATCTCTATGCGTTGGATGAGGACAAACGCGAGAAGATGCAGGCAGATGTCGCAGATTTCATCCGTCTGCGCCTCAAGAATGTCCTCACGGAGCGCGGTGTGCGCTACGATGTGCAGGAGGCAGTGCTTGCGGATGTGGACTTCGTTGCAAATGTGCCCGTGCGCGCCGCCTACGTCGAGCGGCTGCTCAAGGAGAATGGAGCAGATGCGCTCGTGCAGTCCTTTGTCCGTGTCGGCAATATCGCGCGTATGGCAGAGCGTACGACGCTTGATACAGACCTCTTTCAGGCGGCAGAGGAGGGCGCGCTCCTCTCTGCCTACGAGAACGCAGCTGCGGCACGCGCGGGGGGGGAAGACACGCTTGCGGCAGAGAGGAGTCTCGCACAGGCGATTGACGCCTTCTTTGATGCGGTCATGGTCATGGATAAGGATGCGCGTATCAAGATCAATCGTCTGACACTGCTCAAGACAATCGACGACTATCTGCTTGAGACGGCAGATTACAGTAAGATCGTACTGAATTGACTACGATACGTACAAACAAAACACAATGGTGGAGTTGTCGCACGACTTCAAATTTGAGGATCGTGCGGCCGCCGTTCTGGTAATGCCGATGACGCGACGTTTGCAGCAAAGCATGCGGGGGATGTGCTTCAGCAGGGGAGCGGCTTTGAATCAAACTTTAATTGATGCCTAAATCGTGCTTAACAAGTATTTTCTATACTATTGAAATGTGAAGGATACTTGAGGAACAGAATGGAAGCGGAGCTTCTTACAGAAAGGTGTTGTTTCGTATGAAGAGATCCACGAGAAAAAATATTATTGGCATCACGTTTGGAGTGCTCATTGTCAGCGGGAGCATCGGCTCGCTTGCCTATGCGAATGGGGCGAATGCGGCGCCGCCCCCGTCGAAGACAAGCGAGGCGAAGATGGACGCGGCTCATGCGGATGTCCAGCTCACGCCGGAGGAGCTCGCGAAGCATGTGTCGGAGACGTTTAAGGTCTCTGAGGCAGAGGTCAAGCAGGCAATTGATGCGAAAAAAGATCTCGCGGATATCGGTCAGGCGGCAATGTTCGCAAAGATTTCCGGCAAGTCCTTCCGCGATGTCATGGCGATGAAGGAGGGCGGCAAGACGTGGGAGCAAATTGCCGACTCCCTCAACATAACGGAAGAAGCGGTTCAGAAAGAACTGGACGAGATGGCTGTCATGCACATCTCAATGCAGGGCGAGATGGATGTGAATACTGCGCGTACTCTCTACAATGAGGGATACGAGCCGCACGACATCGAGATGGCCGGCATCCTCGCCAAGGCATCGGGCAAGGACGTTCGCTCCGTACTTGAACGCAAGAATATGAAGAATCGTTGGGAGGATATCGCAAAGGAACTCGGCGTCAATCCGACATTGGTGCGTCCTCCTCACCCGGATGCGGCACCTGCAAATAAGCCGCCAATGAAGAAATAACGATATTTGATTTCAGCAAGGTTCTGCATTTGTCCGTGAATGCAGGACCTTTTTCATTTGACAAATACAGTTCGTATCTCTAAGATGATGAAGCATGAATGGAGGAGAGCGGATGCGTGTGAAGATGTGCGGAATGAAGACCGTCTCAGCAGCGCTTGCGGCAGAGGAGGCAGGCGCAGACTATATTGGTTTTGTCTTTGCGAAAAAAAGTCGGCGATTCATTGCACCCAAGGCGGCACAGGAGATCGTGCGGGAGCTGCGTCATGCGCAAAAGGTCGGCGTATTCGTCGACGCGCCGATGGATGAGGTGAACGCGATTGCTGCACTCGTAGGACTCGATTATGTACAGCTGCATGGGCATGAGACGGCCGAAACGGCGCGGGGTTCAGAGCGTCCTGTGATCAAGGCATATCGCTATGGGGATGATTTCGATGTGGATGCAGCGAACAAGTATCCTGCCGAGATTATTCTCGTGGACAGCTATCTGCAGGGAGCAGCAGGCGGCACAGGTACGGTGTTTGCGTGGCAGGAGGCGGCGCGGGAGATCGCGCGCATTACGAAGCCTGTTCTGATCGCGGGCGGCATCACGGCAGAGAACGTGGGAGAGGCCGCAGTGATCTTTCATCCCTTCGGCGTCGATGTGTCGGGCGGACTCGAAGAGCAGGGCGAGAAATCGGAGGAAAAAATCAGAGCGTTTATGGAGGCAGTGCGTCGGCGCTGATTGACAAATGGGATATCCTCCACTAAGATAGGAGAATATGCCGGACAGCGTAAGAGCCGGAAGGAGGTGCAGCGTGCGCGATATACTGGCCGAGATCGTTGCAAAGAAGCGCGATATTGTAGCAGCAGCAAAGAGATCCGTGCCGCTTGATGAATTGAAATCAACCCTCTCATGCGGTACGTTTCGCATGGCGGAGCACTTCCGATGGCGGGGCTGGGGACTGATTGCAGAATGCAAACTGCAGTCGCCGGCGAAGGGGCGACTGACGAGCTCGCACAGCGTCATGGAACTTGCCGATATCTATACGGCGGCGGGCGCAACGGTGCTCTCCGTGCATACCGATCCGCACTTCCTCGGGAGCAACGAGGACTTTGCAGCGGTGCGTGCGCGTGTGGATACGCCGCTCCTGCGCAAGGACTTCATCATTGACCCGTATCAAGTCTACGAGGCGCGTGCCCTCGGTGCGGATGCCGTGTTGCTGATCGTACGCATCCTGACGCCCGAGGAGCTGAAAGAGCTGCTCTATCTCACATGGAGCCTCGGGATGGATGCCCTTGTCGAGGTGCATGACCGCGCTGATCTTGAGATCGCGCAGGCGACACCGGCGGAGTTTATCGGCATCAACAACCGCAATCTTGTGACCTTTGAGACGAGCGTTCAAACGACGCTCGATCTCCTGCCGTATGCAGACATGAGCCGCACCATCATCAGCGAGAGCGGTATTTTCTCGCGGGAGGATGCTGTGCTCGTCCATGAGGCGGGCTGCAAGGGCGTCCTTGTGGGCGAAGGGCTTGTGCGTGCTGCCGATATCGGTGCATTTGCGAGAGAGCTATCCGAAGTTGGAATAAAGGAGCAATGATATATGAGCAAGAAGGGAAGATTCGGCAGCTATGGCGGACAGTATGTGCCCGAGATCGCGATGCCTGCCCTGAATGAACTGGAAGAGGCCTATCTGAAATATCGTGAAGACGAGGAGTTTCTCACAGAGTTCCGCGGCTATCTGAGAGAGTATGCGGGACGTCCGACGAATCTGTACTTTGCTGAGCGGCTGACGAAGCACTACGGCAAGGCGAATATCTATCTCAAGCGTGAGGATTTGCTGCATACGGGCGCGCATAAGATCAATAACGCACTCGGGCAGGCGCTCCTCGCCAAGCGCATGGGCAAGAAACGCATCGTCGCGGAGACGGGCGCAGGCCAACATGGTGTTGCGACGGCAACGGTCGCGGCCCTCTTCGGTATGGAGTGCCACATTTTCATGGGAGTGGTCGATGTCGAGCGTCAACGGCTCAACGTGTTCCGCATGCGTCTCCTGGGGGCGACGGTCATCCCTGTATCGAGCGGCACGGGCACGCTCAAGGATGCAACGAGTGAGGCGATTCGCTACTGGGCGACGAACATCACGGACACCTACTATGTCATCGGTTCTGCGGTCGGTCCGCATCCGTATCCGGAGATGGTGCGCGACTTCCAGAAAGTCATCGGTGAGGAGATCCGCGCACAGGCAAAGGATACGTTCGACGGCAACCCCGACTACCTCGTTGCCTGCATCGGCGGCGGCAGCAATGCGATCGGGACCTTCTACGATTTCCGCAATGATGCAGATGTCAAGAAGTTCTGCGTCGAGGGCGGCGGACGCGGCGATGCAGACGGAGACAACGCCAAGACGCTCAGCGGTGCGGGCACGCCCGGCATCCTTCATGGCGCATACAGCTATCTCCTCCAGAACGAGGACGGACAGGTGATCGAGGCATACAGCATTTCGGCAGGACTGGACTACCCTGGTGTCGGCCCCGAGCACTCCTTCTTCAAGGATGAGGGAATTGTTGCCTATGTTTCTGTAACCGATCAGGAAGCACTTGCGGCGTTCCAGCGTCTGTCGCGCATCGAAGGCATTATTCCTGCACTTGAAAGTTCACACGCACTTGCATATCTCGAAAAACTCATGCCCGAGACGAAGGCGGGCGAGAATATCGTTGTCTGTCTCTCGGGACGCGGCGATAAGGATGTGCAGATGGTCGCAAAGGAGCTGGGGGAGGAGATCGTATGAGCAAGCGTCTGGATGAAAAACTCGCAAAGCTTCGTGCGGAAGGAAGAACAGGGCTCTATATTTACGTCACAGCGGGTTGCCCGAGCGCGGAAGCGACTGTCGATATTGTACGCCGTGCCGAGGAGGCGGGTGCGGATGTGATTGAGCTCGGTTTGCCGTTCTCCGATCCGATGGCGGACGGTCCCGTTATTCAGGAGGCAAGTGTCATTGCGCTGAAGAACGGAATGACGATGAAAAAAGCGCTCGAGATCGTCAAGGAGATCCGCAAACACTCCGAGATCCCGCTCATCGGCATGGGCTACATCAACATGGTGAACCACTATGGCTTTGAGAAATTTGTCGCGGATTTCAAGGCGGCAGGCATGGACGGCGTGATCTTCCCTGACGTGCCGCATGAGGAGTCTGCCGATATGCGCCGCATCTGCGCCGCGCATGACTTTACCCTCACCGAGTTCATTACGCCCGGCACGACCGAAGAGCGCATGCAGGAGACATGCAAAGATGCGCGCGGCTTTATTTACTGCATCTCGAATTATGGCGTCACGGGTGTTAAGGAGATCGACTACTCCATCATCGGGGGTGTCTGCAAGGCCGCGCGCCGTTATACGGATGTGCCGCTTGCCATCGGTTTCGGCATCGGTACGCCTGAGGCGGCGGCGCGTGCGGGCAAGCAGGCAGACGGCGTCATTGTCGGCAGCGCCGTGGTGAAGCATATCATCGACGGCGACATCAACGGCGGCATCCAGCTGATTGCCGCTATGCGCAAGGCATTGGATGCGTAAATCAACCGCAAAGCTCACCTGCCATTGGTCGGGTGGGCTTTTGTGCTTATTTTGAAAGGGCTGTGACAATGAAATATCTACTCGACACTGCAAACCTCGACGAGATCCGTGAACTCTCCGAATATCTGCCTATTGCGGGCGTGACGAGCAACCCCACTATTGTGAAGAGGGAAGGTGCGGTTCCGTTCTTTGCTCATATGCGTGAGATTCGCACAATCATCGGCAGTCTGCGTCCGCTGCATATTCAGGTGACGGCACGGAACTACGACGGCATGATGCGTGACGCGGAAGCTGTGTTCCGTCATGTGGATGAGAAGGTATTCATCAAAGTTCCCGTCGACTTCGCGGGCGTCAAGGTCATCAAGGCGCTCAAGCGGCAGGGGGCGAACGTGACAGCGACGGCGGTCTACGGAATGGACCAGGCATTCATCGCACTCGAGGCAGGGGCGGACTGCATCGCTCCGTATTTCAACCGCATGGAGGCGCTTGGCGTCGATGCTGCGAATGTTATCGGCAGCATCGCCGGCATCATCAATCATTACGGCTATGAGACGGAGATTCTGGCGGCGAGCTTCAAACAGCCTGCTCAGATCGACCGCGCCATCCTCGCAGGCGCGCACTCCGTCACTGTCAGTCCGAATATTCTGCGCGAGATTTTTGCTAAGAAGGTTGTAACAGATGCCATTCAAGTATTTGCGGATGATTGGTCAGATCTCTACGGAGGCAAGATGCTGACCGAGTTGGATGAATGATATAGAGTTTTCATTCTAGGTTTTATATACTCCCTTGGATACCGTAAGGCATACGAGGGGGTATATTTTTAAATAATATTAAAGAAATAAAAGAAAATAACAGGAGATTCAGAAGATATGTAGAAATATATAGGCGGAGTGTGATAGAGATGAAACAGTATCTTGCTCATATCCGACGCGACGGATCAGCGAAGCAGACCATGCGTGCCCATCTCCTGCGCGTGGGGGACCTCATGGCGGCATCTGCTGCGGGGATCGGCTTATCGGCGACTGCACGGCTGATCGGCGTGCTGCATGATCTTGGCAAGTGCACGAAAGAGTTCGCCGATTATCTTGACTGGTGCCGAAAGCCGGGGAATTATAACGAGGGGAAAAAGGTAGATCATTCCACAGCGGGCGGTCAGCTCTTGATGAGGCGATATGGTGATAGGGATGTCGATGGACTGCTTACAGTACATATAGCAGCACTCGTGATTTTCTCACATCATACAGGGCTGATGAACTATCTTGGTGAAGATGGAACGTCTGATTTTCTGCGGCGCATGGAGAAAATAGATGTGCCGAATGTCGATCTTTCCTATTATTATGATACAGTCATCTCGGAATCAGAGCTTGATTTGCTTTTTGAGCATGCTGTCCATGAATTTACTGTACTTGATGCAAAGATTACGGCGCTTGATCCGGAGAGGGGCGAGAAGTATCATTTTTACTGGGGCATGGTGCATAAGCTGCTGCTCAGTATGCTCGTTGATGCTGATCGGCTGGATAGTGCGGAGTTCGAACTTGAAAAACCGTTGACGGACGAATGGGACACGGCCGAGATCTGGGCGGACTTCTCTGATAAGTTGGAGCAGAAACTTACCGGATTTTCCATTCCTCCAGAGCCAAAGGCAGAGAAAATTGCTCGGCTTCGTCAAAAGATCAGCGATGACTGCCTCGAATCAGGTGACGAGAGCCCTGGGATTTTCAGGTTATGCGTTCCAACGGGCGGTGGCAAGACCCTTGCAAGTATGCGGTTTGCCCTGCGTCATGCGCAGAAATACAATAAAAAAAGAATTGTTGTTGTCATTCCTTATACCTCGATCATCGATCAGAACGTCAAGGAGATTCGTGATATTTTCCACATGGATGAGGCGATTCTGGAACATCACTCCAATGTCATCACGGAGGACGATGGGGAAGATACTGAGAGTATGGACTTTCGGCGCATCCTTACGGAGCGATGGGATGTTCCGGTCATCTTTACGACGCAGGTGCAGTTTCTGAACACTGTGTTTGCGGGCGGCAACAGCTCCTTGCGCAGGCTGCATGCGCTGGAGGACAGCATCATTATTTTTGATGAGATTCAGACGCTTCCTATTCGCTGTACTTATCTCTTCAACGCAGCAATGAACTTTCTTAAAGATTTGTGTCGTGTCACCGCGCTTCTTTGCACGGCGACTCAACCACCGCTGGAACAGTTGGATGTTCCGATTGAGATGAGGGATAATGCGGATCTTACGAGCGATTTAGCAGAGGTGTTTGAGGGCTTCCAAAGAGTGCAGATTAAGAATATCTGTGAGGATGGCGGTGTTTCCATTAATGAAATTGCCGGAGAAATCGTGCATAGTGCGGAGGAGATCGGTGATGTCCTTTGCATCGTGAACCTCACGGAACAGGCGCGCAGCCTCTATGAGAAAGTCTCTGAACTTGCGCAGATTTCGGAACGAGATATTCATGTTGTGCATCTCAGTACGAAAATGTGCCCTGCCCACCGTAAGGAGGTCCTGCGTACTGTGCGGGAAGAGCTTGATACTCGCCAGGAATATCCAGAGCAGCGGCTTATCTGTATCAGCACGCAGCTCATTGAGGCGGGGGTTGATGTATCCTTTCCTGTAGTCTATCGTGCTCTTGCTGGATTCTCCTCCATCGCACAGGCGGCGGGACGCTGCAACCGCCATGGGGAGATGGAGCGCGGGATCGTTCGGCTCTTTACGTTGGAACAAGAAAATCTCAGCAATCTTAAGGACATACAACAGGGAAAAAAGATCGCACAGATCATGTTGTATCAACAAATGGAAAATGAAATTGTAACACCCCAAATTATGGATGAGTATTTCCGGCGGTTTTATAGAGACCATACGGAAAAGGAAATGTGTTATCCGATCAAGGGACGCAATACCATCTTCGATCTTTTGAGCGCAAACAATGCAGGTTGGAATGCATGCCAAGGTCGTGGGGATAAGATAGATTTGTACTTTATGCAAGCATTTCACGATGCAGGCAATATGTTTGAGGTTATTGATACCTATACGGAGAGTGTTCTTGTGCCCTATAAGGATGGAGATTCCCTTATTCCATTATTTGATGGAAAGACAGCGGATAAGAAAGTTTTTTTCAGGGAGATGAAGCAGGCACAGCAATATGCAGTAAATCTCTTTTCTTATGAAATCCAACATCTTGAAGCATGGGGCGCTGTTTGGCGAACGGAAAGCGGGGTGATTGCCTTAAGAAAGGAATATTATAGTGAAAATTTCGGGGTGCAACTGGAGGAGCAGCAGAATGATTATTGTATGGTTTGAGGAGGTGAACGCATGAGAAATTCAATCGAATTTCAGGTATATGGTAGGATGGCGCTTTTTACGGATCCAATTACAAAGATCGGTGGAGAGAAAGCCTCCTATTCTGTACCAACGTATCAGGCGCTGAAGGGAATCACCGAAAGTATTTACTGGAAACCCACCATTATTTGGTTTATTGATGAGGTTCGTGTGATGAAGCGGATTACAACACAAGTCCGCGGCGTGAAGCCATTAAAGTATGGAGACAGTGGGAATGATCTCTCTTACTACAAGTACCTGAGTGATGTCTGCTATCAGGTGCGCGCACATTTTGAGTTCAATATGCACCGGGAGGAACTCAAGGAAGATCGAGATGAGCATAAGCACCACAACATCGCAAAGCGGATGGTGGAGCGCGGTGGACGGCGGGATATCTTCCTCGGTACACGGGAATGTCAGGGCTATGTAGAGCCTGTGAAGTATGGCGTGGGGAAAGGCTATTACGACAATGTAGATGAATTGCCGCTTGGCATTATGCTGCATGGCTTTAACTACCCTGATGAAACGGGAGAAGATAAACTGCAAGTTCGTTTTTGGAAGCCGACCATGAAAAAAGGAATTATACACTTTCGCCGCCCTGAGAAGTGTGAGATGGTGCGAGATATTCGCGAGGTGAGAACGAAACAATTTGATGCAGACAATGTCTTCTTTGCTGAAGAGGAAGAAAAACAGTTGGAAGGAGGGCATTTATGAGCTGGATGGAGCAGTTGGTGCAGACGTACAATGAAAACGAACGTTTTGCTGGAAGATCTGGTGTTGGTGGGATGAAAGCGCTGCTTCCTCCCGTGGGACATATTATCCAGAATGCACAGATTGAGATTGCGGTGAATGGAGAAGGTAAGCTTCTTCACTGCGAAGTCCTGTTGAAGGAAGATCAGCCGACACTGATTCCATGTACACCAGATTCGGCATCCAGATCTGGAAAGGGGGTATTTCCGCATCCTCTGCATGACAATCTCTCCTATATCGCAAGAGATTATGGTAAGTACGCCACTGTGGAACAAGATGAAAAAAAGAATCCCTATAAGCAATATGTGAAACAACTCAAGTTATGGGCAGAATCGAAGTATTCTGATCCTAAGGTATGGGCTGTATATCGTTACGTCTCAGAACACGATATGATTCAGGATTTGGTTGATAAAAAAGTCCTTCACAAAGATAAAGCTGGAGGTATTATAGAGAAGTGGGAGAATAAGGACAAGGAAAAACCTCTTATTTTCCAAGCGACTTCGGCTAGTGTTTTAAAATGTGTGGTGCGCTTTCGTGTCGAACTGCAGGGGGATACGTGCCCGGAGCTATGGAAGGATACGGTGCTGCAAAAGAAATATCAGGGATTTATCTTTCAGCAGCTTTCAAATACGGGAAAAAAACTTTGTTATGCATCCGGTGAATATATACATATCATAGGAAAACATGCAAAGGGGATTCGTTTTGCAGGAGACGGGGCTAAGATCATATCTTCGAATGACAATTCAGGCTTTACCTTCCGGGGACGTTTTGCTGATAGCAACGAATGTATATCCATTGGATATGAGAGTTCGCAGAAAGCAATGAATGCTCTGTCATGGTTGATTCGTGAGCAGGGATATAATGTCAATGGGCGTGTATTTTTGGCTTGGGGGCGATATCAGCAGGATCTTCCTTCCACATTTGACAATACAGTGCGGCTTATTCAAAGGCGCTGGAACGCTTCTTCTGCCATTCCTATTACAATGCGGGAGTGGTCGGATTCGTTAAAGGAATCAATACAAGGATACAGACACGCCTTTAAAAAACCAGAGAGAAGCCAGGTCAATGTTATGGTTCTTGATGCGGCGACAACAGGACGCCTCTCCATCTGCTACTACGATGAGATGGCAGGAGAGGATTTTCTGAAGCGCATTGAGAAATGGCATGTTGTAAGCGCATGGTGGCAGCGTGGCTGCGATGAGAAAAAGAAGAAATGGTACCCTCATTATTATGGCGTTGCGAGCCCGCGTAAGCTTATTTCCGCCTATCGCGGCGATAATATCAGTGATGCGCAGATGAAAATGGAGCTTCACAGGATATTTTTCTCCATTATACAAGGGGCTCCATTGCCAAGTGACATGGAGCGAACAGCCTTCCAACGGGTCGTTAAACGAGCAGTATGTGATCCGCTGGAAGAATGGGAACATTTGATTTTAGAGCCGGCTTGTTCCATTATATCCAATCGGCTCAACTATAAAAAGGAGGTTTACACAGTGGCATTAAACAAGGAGAAGACCAATCGTTCCTATTTGTTTGGTCGATTACTTGCTGTCGCTGACCAAATGGAGCGGGCGACATTCACAAAAGAAGAAAAGGGAAGCCGGACAACAAATGCAATGCGTTACATGATGAAATTTTCATCACGACCTTCATCGACGTGGAAAACTTTGCAGGAAAAGCTTCTGCCGTATCAGGAAAAACGGGAGAAATATGGTGCAAAAGAGAAAGATCTTATGGATGAAATTATCAATACATTTCATGACGAAGATTTTTGCTCAGACGCTCCATTAAATGTGGAATTTTTGCTTGGACTATCCTGTCAGCGTTATGCGATGAAACAGGATAACAAAAATGAAGAGAACTAGATTGCTGAGGAGGAAGCATGATGGCTGTACTAACGAAGAAAATTGATTTTATCGGATTCATCACGGTGGAGCGTTCCAACCCGAACGGCGACCCCCTGAATGGAAATCAGCCGCGCACGGATTACGGCAGCTATGGAGAAATCTCTGACGTCTGTCTCAAGCGTAAGCTTCGCAATCGCTTACAGGATATAGGCGAAAAAATTCTCGTTCAGTCCAATGAGCGCGCAGATGACGGATGTGACAGTATTCGATCGCGTGTCGAGGCAAACCCTGCGATGGATAAACCGCTCAAAATGAAGGACAAGGAGCAGGGGCGCACACGTATATTTGCAGAAGAGGCGTGTAAAGCATGGATAGATGTCCGTTCGTTCGGACAGGTGTTTGCGCTCAAAGAAGCAAAGAAGCAAGGCGTTGATGCTGTCTCTGTCGGCGTGCGGGGTCCTGTGACCCTTCATACGGCAGTCAGCCTCGATCCTGTCACCATCACGGGTATACAGATCACGAAGAGCGTCAACAATGAGCCGGGCGATAAGAAAGGCTCGGATACGATGGGCATGAAGTATCGCGTAGACTTTGGCGTGTATAAATTCCAGGGCAGTATTAACGTCCAGCTGGCGGAAAAGACGGGGTTCAGCGAGGGGGATGCCGAAAAGATCAAGGAAGCTCTCTGTACAATTTTCGAGAATGATGCATCGTCCGCCCGACCTGAGGGAAGCATGGAGATGAGCCGTTTCTATTGGATTGAGCATGCCAATAAAACCGGCTGTGCACCGAGTGCGAAGATCCACCGCAGCGTTTCGGCACAGAAAAAGGATGGGGTAGAGACGCCATCGCATTTGGATGACTATATCATCGACGACAGTGCGCTCTACGCCATTGACGGCATTCACATTGAGAAATATGTTGAGGGAAGCTTGGTCGATTGATATGGGGTATGCTGAGGAAGAGTATCTCATGCTCTCGGAGATTCAGCACTATGTCTTTTGTCCTCGTCAATGGGGGCTGATTCATCTTGAGCAGCATTGGCAGGAAAATGTCCTGACTGTTGAGGGGAATGCCCTGCACGAAAGGGCGCACGATGAGAACATCAAGGAAAAGCGCGGCAATAAGATCATTGTGCGTGGAATGCGCGTAGCATCCCCTCGGATTGGGATTTCCGGAGCCTGCGATGTTGTCGAATTCCACGCGGATCCTACGGGAGTATGTATTCCCTCCTATCAGGGCAGTTATCGCGTCGTCCCAATAGAGTATAAGCGAGGAAGGCCCAAGGAGGGGGAGGAGGATGTACTCCAACTGACCCTTCAGTCACTCTGTCTTGAGGATATGCTCGTGATAGATATCCCCTTCGGATATTTGTATTATGGGGAGATTCGCCGTCGGGTTAAGGTCACATTTTCGGACGAACTGAAAGCGCGGATCCCGGTTCTGGTACAGGAAATGCGGCAGTATATCCGGAGTGGACATACCCCGCGCGTGAAGCGCCGAAAAGGCTGCAAGAACTGCTCTCTCAACAATATCTGTATGCCGAAATTGAATCGGCTCGAATCTGCCAAACATTATCTTGAGAGGAGGCTGGCAGAGGGATGAAGCCTCTTTTGAACACACTTTTTGTCAATCAGGATGAGGCGTATTTGGCGTTGGACGGCGGCAATGTTGTGGTCGTTCGGGAGGAGAAGGAACTGGCTCGTTTTCCGCTTCATAACTTTGAGCAGATTACAACCTTTGGCTACACGGGAGCGAGCCCTGCGCTCATGCGGAAATGCGCAGAGGAAAATATTGCATTGACGTTCATGAGCTCGGAGGGGAGATTTCAGGCGCGCGTTATCGGAAAGATGAATGGCAACGTCCTCTTGCGCAGGGAGCAGTATCGTCGTGCAGATGATGAGACTGCCAGTCTTGCACTTGCGAAGAACTTCATCCTTGGCAAGATCTATAATGCGCGCTGGATGATCGAGCGGACGCGCAGAGACCATGCCATGCGAATTGATGAGGAGAAATTTCAGAGTGTCAGTGACTTTCTCCAGACATCCTGTCATGAGGCAACGTGTGCATCTGATTTGGAGGAACTCCGCGGCGTCGAGGGTAAGGCTGCCGTCAGCTATTTCTCTGTGTTTGATGATATGATACTCAAACAAAAAGGAGAGTTCTTTTTTACTGAGCGTAACCGCAGACCGCCGCTCGACAATATGAACTGTCTCTTATCTTTCCTCTATGCCCTCCTCATGAATGATGTAGGGGCGGCACTTGAAGGGGTGGGATTGGACTCCTATGTCGGTTTTCTGCATCGTGATCGCCCGGGCAGACAGTCACTCGCACTTGACCTCATGGAGGAACTGCGCCCAATGGCGGATCGTACGGCATTTTCCATGGTCAATACCAAGAAGATCAGCGGCAAGGATTTTCGCCTAGAAGAGGGCGGCGCCGTATATCTGACCGATGATGGGCGTAAAAAGATTCTGGAGGCATGGCATGCACACAAAGAGGGGATGATGACACATCCTTTTTTAGAGGAAAAAATCAAATGGGGGCTTGTTCCTCATGTGCAGGCAATGCTGCTTGCACGCCATCTGCGTGGGGATCTTGATGCCTACCCGCCATTTTTGTGGAAGTAGGTACTTGCTATGTATGTTTTGATCACCTATGATATCAGTACAGTTGACGCCGATGGGCGCAGGAGGCTGCGCCAGGTCGCACGAAAATGCAGAGCCTATGGGCAGCGCGTGCAGAACTCTGTCTTTGAGTGTAAGGTGGATCCAACCCAATGTAAGCAATTGGAACTTGCGCTGTTGGATATCATTGACCTGCAGGAAGATAGCCTGCGATTTTACTACCTCGGAAAGGATAAAGGACCGAAAGTAACGCATTATGGTGTTAAAGAGTCCTATGACTTGGAGGCGGCCATCATCATCTGAGCATTTATTACTGAGTGCGAAGGTGAAGTGAACAGAAAACAGAATGTAAAAATATAGGTGCGAGAATCATGCCGCAGGAGGGGCGTGGGTCTCAGGTGCCGAGAAAATCGTATTTGTGGAGGGGAATGCCCATAAATACGTGGCAAAAGGGGGAAGTCGTGACCTCTTTTGCCGTCGCGCCCCACACGGGGCGCGTGGATTGAAATTCGTTGTCCTCCCGCACTTCAACGCCCGTGCCGCGTCGCGCCCCACACGGGGCGCGTGGATTGAAACCTCCGCGACTGGAACGCAGCACACCCCGATGCGCGTCGCGCCCCGCATGGGGCGCGTGGATTGAAACAGCTTCCGGCGGGCACCCGCATTGCTCAGTGCCTGTCGCGCCCCGCATGGGGCGCGTGGATTGAAACGGTCTGTCCGGGACGATGCAGACGCTTATTTGTCGTCGCGCCCCGCATGGGGCGCGTGGATTGAAACGCCATGAGGGAACGGGACAAAGACCGTAAGCCCATGTCGCGCCCCACACGGGGCGCGTGGATTGAAACTCATTGATGCGGATATTGCGGATGTCCTGCAGTTGTCGCGCCCTGCATGGGGCGCGTGGATTGAAACAAGGCTGCCGCTGCCACGAAGGTCATCCAGTGTGGTCGCGCCCCGCATGGGGCGCGTGGATTGAAATTCATGATGATATACAGCGCCGACATGGAGAAGGGGGGCGCTCCTTTGTAGAGCATGCGGATTGAAGCTTCTTCTCATTATAGAAGATTCTTGTTGTTCACTTTTGTAAAACCCTTGCGTGTCGCTGTCAAACATGCTATACTAACTTTTGTCGCGTGAGCGTATGCTTTTTTTGTGCGCGCACATAAGAATAACTCTGCCGTCGACGAGATCGGCGGCCAAAGACCAAAGAGGAGGTGATTTCGTGAGATTGTACGAAGTCATATTTATCGTGAAGCCGATGGAGGAAGAAGCGACAAACGCCGTCATCGAGAAGTTCACAAAGCTCATTCAGGCCAATGGCGGTACGATTGAAAAAGAGGACCGCTGGGGCAAGAAGCGCCTAGCCTATGAGATCAAGGACAATACCGAAGGATATTATGTTCTGCTGTACGTTAATGCAGAGCCCGCCTGTGTCGCTGAATGCGATCGCGTGATGAAGATCACTGACGAGCTGCTTAAGCACATGATCGTTCGCGCGGACGGAGTCGAGGAGTAAGTCGATCTGTGACGGAACGCCATCACACAGGAGAGAGAAAACAATGAACAGAGTTATACTGATCGGGCGCCTTACGCGCGATCCAGAGATTCGCTATACACAGAGCGGAAAGGCTTTTTGCCGCTTTACGGTTGCGGTAGACCGCCGCTTTTCGCGGACAGCACAGCAGGAGGGACAGCAGACAGCAGATTTTATCCCTGTGACCTGTTGGGAAAAACTTGCTGAAATTTGCGGAAACAACCTGACCAAGGGCCGCCGTATCGGCGTCGAAGGACGTATTCAGGTGCGCAGCTATGACGGCAGCGATGGACAGCGCAAATATGCAACGGATGTTGTAGCGGACAATGTAGAGTTTCTCGACTCCAAGAATTCCGGCGGTGCCGCAGGCGGTTTTGATGCGCCAGCGGGGCATGGCACAGCGCCTGCTGCAGGGGGTTCTGCACCGGATATGATGGGTCCCGTGATTCCGGACGACGATATTCCGTTCTGAGCATCTGCTCAGTATATCCCGTAATAAGGAGGGACAGCAAAAATGATGAAACGAGATCGAGGCCGCAAGCCTCGTCGCAAGGTCTGCTCGTTCTGCGTGGACAAGGTAGATCATATCGACTATAAGGATGCTGCAAAGCTGCGCCGCTTCACGACAGAGCGCGGGAAGATTCTTCCGCGCCGCATTTCTGGAAACTGTGCAAAGCATCAGCGTCAGGTAACGCTCGCAATCAAACGGGCACGCAATATCGCGCTTCTTCCGTTCACTGCAGAGTAAGAAGATCAATGCCGCATCTTTACAGATGCGGTTTTTTATTGGAAAAAATGAAGACGGGGTATGTCTTTGTTCAAGCTGTTCGTTCATCAATCGGACTGCTGTGTTGATCTAATAAATGGTTTATTTGCGCTTAAACAATATCCAAGGTAAATAGATTATCCTCAAAAAGCATCCAAGCGAAAGGGGAAAATACTTATGAAAAACATGTCAAAGAAATACATCTCAGGGGTTCTCGCTGCTGCGATGGGACTCAGCATGATGGGGGCGACGGTCAGCAGCGCCGAGGCGGCGCAAATCTATCAGCCGCTCCGCTATGAAAACGGTACCTCGAATGAGTATAGCTTCCGCATGCGGGAAGAGGATCGCGTCCACGAGCAGAATGTACGCAAGATCCGTTTTGAGTTCCGCCGCGACGGCGATCAGGCAAAGTATAACCGTGCGATGCAAAAAGAGCAGAAGCGTCATGATCAGGCGGTACAGAACATCAAAAGAGATTATCGGAACGACAGACCTTGGCATCGTTAAGCATTTAGGAGATTGCCGTAAAGCGGCATAAAGACGGGACTGCCCTGCAAGGCTCAATCAGCTTTGCAGGGCAGTCCCATTTTCTATACTTTATTTGAAATATACAGAAAGGAGGCGCTCGATTTCATTTGTCAGTTCTTCGATAGAGTGATGCCGGCTGCGTGCACAGACCTGAGCCTGTTCTGTGCAGAGCAGACAGCGGCGCGGGAGTGGGCGGGAGAGTTTTATCCCATCTGCTGTGAGAACATCAAAGTCGAAGAGACGACCGAGCGGGTGCGTCTCCTCGATGCGGATACAGAGCTCTTTCAATGACGCGGCATCTCCTTTGACGGCAACGAGAGCCTCATCCCCAGTTGCTGCATGCACCTGCATCTGTGCAATGGGAGACAGATGCATACCTGTCAAATGCTCCTGCAGCGCCGAGAGTCCGGTCTCAAAAGCACGACGAAGCGCCGGGGAGGTCTTAACGGGGCCCGGGATATTGAGGGTAAACGAGAGCAGCGGGCATTGATATTGCTTCAGCCAAGCATCCTGTTGCCTTGCGCGTTCTTCACGTGCGGCGAGCATGGCGGAAAGTTCCACAGGGATACCGCTGAGCATTATGGCTCCTTTCAATAATGTACGACATCTGCTGCCTCTGCAATTTTTTTGCGGATGGCGGCACTTTCTTCGCTCTGAAGGAAAGCCAGTGTTGTCGGCGGTACGAGCGCGGGAAGGGCGTCCATACTGCCGGACTGTATCGCACGGCGGACGGTGGATGCGCTGATGGGTGCTCCTTCGCGTTCCTTGCGCGGGATCACTCTGCATTCGATGCCGGCAAGCGGGAGATCGTGGAGCATAATTTCATTGTAGAGGCGTGTGACACGGCTCGCCTGTTCTTCACCAACATAGCGGCGAGTGATGGAGAGCGCCTGTGCGATACGCGAAAAAACGGCGATATCGAGCTGTGCATGGCTGCGGATCGCCGCATCCTCATCCTTTTGAAAATAGCTGGGGAAGGTCGCCTGGCTGATCATGTAGGGACCCGTTGCGTGATGGACGATATTCTTCAGATGTGCGGTTCCCTCGCGTACGAGGCGATCGCGTATATCATAGGGGAAGAAGCTCACATCCTCACTGACCACAAAGAGATGCAGGAGATCGTTCTCCGCCGCAGCCTGCTCCACGAGATACAGATGGCCATACGTGAACGGGTTTGCATTCAGTATAATCGCTGCCGCCGTGCTGTGTGCCACTCCTGCTCCTGTTTCTGCCTGTAATTTTTTCAGATACTCTGGGAAGCCCCAGCTCCGATTTTCGAGAAAGACGATGGTATCAGAGACGCGTGCAATCTCATGGAAGCCGAGACTGCAGAAGAAGGGGGCGGAGGCGCCCTTCGTATAGAGAAAGACAGAGGAGTTCCCGCGTTCCTGCTGGACATTCATGAGATGGGTGAGGACTTTGTTCAGCAAGCCTTTTCCCTGATGTGCGTCATCTACGGCAAAGCAGCGCAGCGTGTTGGCGTAGCAGCTGCCTGTTGCGATGACCTGATGCGCGTCATCGAGGACGGCGCAGGTGTAGTCGATATTTGCGTCCATGCGGAGACCTTCCTTTTCAAGCAGCGCTTGTACTTGAGCAGTACCCGCATGGTCAGACGGATAGATTGTTGTTATCATGATTACCTCCTATGCCGTATGTGGCAGGCTTGTGGATTCACGCAGCAGATTGATGAAGGCGTCGATCTGCGGCAGGGCAGCGGTCTGTTCCGTATAGAGCAGGTACGTCGATCGTACGAGAGGACGGCCGTCTGCAAAGTGCATGGGACGGATGCATCCGTCAAAGTGCGCGAGACAGATTTTCGGAACGATGCCCCAGCCGAGTCCTTGCCGTACCATTTCGATACAGGTCGTGGTGTTATTTGCGAAGATCTGATTTTTTGCCGTGGGAATTTTGTTTTCCTTGCGCCAGAGCGCTGTATCCCGCTCCATTCCGGTATCAGCTTTGCGGATGATTTGCGGAAGCTCTCTGAGCGGAAGGTTCCTGTGCTCTCGGCAGGTAATGATGCAGATCGGTTCTCGGCCGAGCAGGATACGAGGCCCGTCCCAGTCGGAGTGCTCGCCGCGTACGATGGCGAGCTCGGTCTGTCCCGCAATAAACATTGAGAAGATTTTCTGGCTGACTTCGATGGTCAGCTGCGTATGAACCAACGGAAAGCGTTCCTGATAGAGGCGGAGCAGAGGCGGCAAACGGTATATCGCGTAATTGATCGATACGCCGATGCGCAGTGTGCCGGAGATCACCCCCTGGGCGTCGTTGAGCTCCTGATTCATTGTCATAAGTTCTCGCGTAATGGCTTTGATATGGCGCAGGACGATCTCTCCTGCCGGTGTGAACTGAATGCCGAGTCGTGAGCGCAGAAGCAGGATGATCCCCAGTTCCTTTTCAAGCTGGCGTATACGTTTGGAAACTGAAGATTGGGTCGTGTACAGTTCCTCTGCCGCGCGCGTGATATTGTTTGTGCGGTGCAGGGTCATGAGCAGCTGAATATCTTGCGTATCCATTGGATCCTCCCTCCAGGGAAATAAAGAGGTACGACATACGTTTTGTTTATTATATCATGATATTCATTGCTTTTGCGATTGAAAAATATTGAAGATACATTCTTTTATGGAATGGCATGAATGGAAAAACGGGTGCGTTTACAAAATATAACGCTCCTTGCTATTATGATACCATAATTAACAGTTAGGGGGAATCGTTATGCAGATCGAGAAGTCGGCGATGGCGGGAACGCTGGAATCAAGCGATGTGCGGGTCACTGTGGAGCCGGGAGCGAATGGGATTGAGCTCGATATTGAGAGCAGCGTGATGAATCAGTATGGCCGTGCCATTCAGAGAACTGTGCTCGAGACACTGGAGCGTCTCGGCGTACAGTCTGTCCGTATACAGATTGTGGATCAGGGAGCTCTCGACTGTACGATTCGTGCACGCGTGGAATGTGCTGTTTTTCGCAGTGCCGGAATATCAGACAAGAATGTCCCGTGGGGAGGTGCAGTCCAATGATTCCAAGACCAAGACCGGAGCGATTCCGTCTCCGCCGTACGATGATGTTCATGAATGCGCAGCGTCCGGGCCTGATTAAGGATGCCTATATCTACGGTGTGGACAGCATTATTCTCGACCTTGAGGATGCGGTGGCGGAGAACCAGAAGGATGCGGCGCGCTTCTCGCTCTATCATGCGCTGAGGAGCATTGATTACGGCAAGACTGAGGTGCTTGTCCGCATGAACGGGCTCGAGACGCCGCACTGGCAGGAAGATATCCGCGTCTGTGTCGCCGGCGGTGCGGATGGGGTGCGCATTGCAAAATGTGAGAGCGCAGACGATGTGAAGTGTATCGAAGAACATGTCCGCGCGGCGGAGAAGGAATTTGGCGTTGAGGAGGGGCGGACCCTTCTCATGGCGGCGCTCGAAAGTCCGAAAGGGATCCTGAATGCACGGGAAATCTGTCAGGCATCGGATCGTATGCTCGGCGTTGCCATTTCGGGCGGAGATTTCCGCAAGAGCATGCACGTGCGCCCCGTGCGCAGCGGCATCGAGATCAATACGGCGCGCAGTCTCATGTTGCTTGCGGCGCGCGAGGCAGGGATTCAGTGCTTTGATACTGTGTTTACGGCGCTGGACGATGAGGAGGGATTTCGCGCGGAGGTGGAACTCGACCATGCAATGGGCTTTGACGGCAAGAGCCTCATCAATCCGCGGCAGATTGCCTATGTACACCAGACCTTTGCTCCGACCCCGCAGGAGATCGCGACGGCAGAACTTTACGTGCGCAGCTTTGAGGAACAGTCGAAACAGGGCGTCGGCGTCTATACGGTCAATGGAAAGATGGTCGACATTCCCTTTATCGAGGATGCGAGCCGCGTGATCGCACTGGCAAAGGCGTGCGGCGTTTATCACGGAGATTTATAGAGGGGGTGCGGTGATGAAAAATGCAGTTGGCAGAGAAATTCCGGAGGAGCTTCTCGCAGGTGGAAAGGAGGTATATCAGGGGAAATACTATATGGACGGAAAGACCTTCCATAAAGCAGGTCCTCGTGTGCGCCGCGCGGAAAAACCGCAGGCATCCAAGGTGCTCGCCTCCATCCGTGAGGCGTGCGAGAAATGCGGGGCGCATGACGGCATGACCGTGTCCTTCCACCATGCGTTTCGCAACGGCGATTATGTGACCAGTATGGTTGTGAAGGTTTTGGTGGAGGAGATGGGGCTGAAGGATCTGACGGTCGCGACAACATCGCTCGGCAGCGCACAGGATCTGCTCGCAGACTATATCGAGGCAGGAAAGATCATCGGGATTCAGTCCTCCGGCGTGCGCGGGCGAATCGGTGAAGTCATCTCCGCGGGCAAGCTCAAGACGCCGGCGATCATCCGCAGTCACGGCGGCAGACCGCGTGCGATCGAGACGGGAGAACTTGCCATTGACATCACATTCATTGCGGCATCTTCTGCGGATGATTACGGAAATGCAAACGGTACAGGCGGAAAGAATAACTGCGGCACGCTCGGTTATGCCGTCGCAGACGCGCGCTATGCAAATCGTGTTGTCGTCGTGACGGACACCATGGTTCCGTTTCCGAATACGCCTGCATCTATTTCCTCTATCGACGTGGACTATGTCGTCGTCGTCGATGAGGTCGGCGATCCGAAAAAGATCGGAACGAAGGAGGCCCGTGTGACCGAGGATCCGCGCAATCTTATGATGGCGGAGAACTGCGCAAAGATCATGGCGGCAACACCTTACTTCAAGGATGGATTCTCCTTTCAGACAGGAGTCGGAGGGCCCTCGCTTGCTGTTAATCGCTACCTCGAAACCTATATGACGGAGCGCGGCATCGTGATGGGCTTTGCGCTCGGAGGCATGGGTGGCAACATCTGCGATCTCATGGACAAGGGGCTTGTGCGCAAACTTCTCGACACGCAGGATTTTGACACAAAGGCGATTGCGCATCTAGCGGAACATCCGGATCAGCACTTGGAGATTTCTACGAGCGAATATGCCAATCCGGCGAATAAAGGTGCGTATGTGAACAAACTGGATTTCGTAGTATTGGCGGCGCTTGAGATCGACACGGATTTCAACGTCAATGTGCTGACCGGTTCGGACGGCGTGCTGCGCGGCGCGCCGGGAGGGCATCCGGACACCGCGGCCGGGAGCAAATGCTGCATCATCGTGACGCCGCTGGTGCGCGGCCGCATGGCGACGGTCTGCAAAAAGGTGGTTACTGTAACGACGCCGGGGGATTGCGTGGATGTGCTTGTGACCGATTACGGCATTGCGGTCAATCCTGTGCGTACGGATCTTGTTGACTGCCTCGATGCCGCGGGGATTGCTCATACAACGATCGAGGCTCTTCAAGAGAAGGCGTACAGTCTCGTGGGAGAGCCGGATGAACTCGAATGGGAGGATCGGATCATTGCCGTTCTGGAGGCGCGTGACGGCACGATTCTCGATGTTGTACGCAAGATTAGGCCGCTTAAACTCTGAACACAGTCTTAGGTGAAGAACATGTGCGACGCAGATATGATTGCCGCATGCGCCGTTGAGGCGCTGCTCGTCGAGGCGGCGGCAACCCCGAAGCCCGGTCTGGTCGACCGTTCGAACAATGGGGCGCATCGGGACATGGATTTTTTCACATTTCAGGCATCGGCAGCGGTACTCGCTCCATATTTTGCGGAATTTGTACGCGCAGGAGCGGGACAGGGGATGAGCCTGCATACGCTGCTTGCACGCCTGCGCTCGATTGGACGCGCAGCAGAATCCGCCATGTATGCCCGTACAGGGGGCATAAATACGCACAAAGGAGCAATCTTCAGCTTTGGCGTGCTGCTCGGAGCGGCAGGATGGATCGGCGCGCATGGAAAGCCGCTGACGGCAGATGCCGTGCTGAATGCCGTGCGAATTATCTGTGCCGGACTTTGTCATGCAGACTATGGAGGGATGCCAAATATCCCCCATACAAAGGGGCAGGAGGCATACCTCACCTATGGACTGACCGGTGTGCGCGGGGAGGCAGAGGCCGGATTCCCGCTCGTGTGGAATTACGCCCTTCCGCTCTATCGTGTACAAAGGGGAAAAAATACACCGCTGAATGATGCGCTGGTCGATGTCCTCCTCGTGCTTATGGCACATAATATGGACACGAATATCCTCGGACGTCATGACCTTGCGATGCTTCATTGTGTGCAGGAGGAGGCCGCTCGCATTGTCCAACTGGGAAGCATGGAGACGGAGGCCGGCCGTGCCGCGGTCCATGCCTTTGATGACCAGTTGACTGCCGCATGGGTCAGTCCCGGCGGCTCAGCAGATCTTGTTGCGGTCACGCACTTCCTCTATGAAATAGAATCCAGATGAGCATAATTCATTCATCCTGCTTCGGCAGACTAAATCTTGGATAATTTTGCAGAACGGAGGGATTCTCATGTTATTGGCTGTTACCGGTTTTGTCATGATCTTTCTGATCATCTATTTGCTTTTGCAGTCGAAGGTGCATCCAACGCCGATTTTTGTCGTTGTTCCGATCGTCTGTGCCGTTGTCTGCGGTTTTGACTTCACACAGATTGCAGAGTTTATGAAAACAGGCGTTACAACAACCATGCCAGTCGCGGTGCTCTTCATTTTCTCAATTGTTTACTTTTCGATTATGTCGGAAGTCGGACTCTTTGATCCGCTGGTTGATTTCCTCGTGAAACATGCCGGCTCAAATGTTGTCTTGGTTACGGTATCAACTGCCTGTATCGCAACCATTGCCCATCTTGACGGTGCGCTTGCTGCAACTCTCCTCGTGACAGTTCCGGCGATGCTGCCGATCTATAAGAAGTTGCATATCCGTCCTGTTGTCCTCTGTGTCATCATCGGCGCCGCCATGAGTATCATGAACCTTCTTCCGTGGGGCGGGCCGGTCGCGCGTGTCGGCGTCATTTTGGATACAGATGTCAACGCGCTCTGGCACACGCTGATACCGCTGCAGATTGTCGGTATTATCATGGTGCTCTTCTTTGCTGCGTTCATGGGGATTTTGGAGAAACGGCGCGGTGCGGGACTGCATCCGACAGGAAAGGCGGCAGAGCTGGATGAGGATGCCTCCTCTGCGCATCAGATTTCCGATGAGGAAGCCGCCGCGCTTAAGCGTCCAAAGCTCTTCTGGTTCAATCTCATTCTCACGGTCGGCGTGATTGCAATGCTCTGCTTCACGAAGATCCAGCTGTATGCTGCCTTTATGATCGGACTGTCGCTGGCGCTCATCGTGAACTTTCCAGATCCAAAAATGCAGGGGGCGCGCATCAAAGCCCATGCGGGCGAGGCTCTCGGCGTTCCCATGATCCTGCTCGCCTCCGGCGTATTCCTCGGAGTCCTGACCGGGACGAAGATGATGGATGCGATGGCGGAAACGCTTGTCATGCTCATTCCATCTGTCCTCGGTCCCTATGTTCACATTATCATGGGGATATTTGCCGTTCCTATCGGGATGATGCTCGGTACGAGTCCGTATTTCTTCGGCCTCCTTCCTCTTGCGATCGGCGTCGGTGAGCAGTATGGCATATCGCCGGAGAATATGTCGAATGCCATGTTGGTTGGCAAAAACTTTGCCGTCCTCGTTACGCCGCACGCGGCGACAACATTCCTTTGCTGCGGTCTTGCGGGCGTCTCCATCAAGCAGCTGCTGCGCTTTTGTGCGCCATGGCTTTGGGGGTTGTCCATCATCTCATTGGTTTTTGCAATAGCTTTGGGCATTGTTACGATTTAAGAGTAAAAGAGACAGACAGCGCGATCTTTGCGCCGTCTGTCTCTTTTTACTTATGAAGGGATATCGTATCCAGTATTGTGCCGTCCAGCGCCTCGCAGCGGATGCTCAGCTGATGTTTATCTGCTTCCATGTAAAGGTAATTGGATGGAGCGGGATTGGGCGCTGCGGCGAGATCGTAGCGTTCGGCAGGCACGTTAAAGTATTGATTCCCGGCAGGGCCTGTGAGGAGATAGAGCGTGCCGTGTTCATCGGTCTGCCGTGCACGTATCTGCCGGCGGCGATAGGAATGAACATGACCTGAGATAACCAGATCGATGCCGAGAGCATCGAATATGTCCAGGAAGACGCGGCCCACATCGCTGATCCCCGTCGTTATTCCTGTCTCTGTCTGATACTCCCCGTAGGAAAGGATATCCTTGTGCATGAGGACAACCTTCCACGGGGCAGTACTCCCTTTGACATCACGCATGAGCCAGTCCAGCTGTTCGTGTTTCAGCGCCTCGCCGCGTGTACCGAGCTCGAGAAACTGTGTATCGAGGACGATGCAGTGTACTGCGCCGAGATCAAAGGAGTAATAGTGCCCCCGAAACTCTGTGCTGCCGTTGTCCGGCAGTGCAAATGTGCGCAGATAGCGCGCAGGCGGTGTCGCTGTCCAATTCAGGCCGTAATATTCATGATTGCCGAGGACAGGTACATGAATGCAGCGCGCCAAAGGATTCTCTGCTCCCTCCATCGCCGCGAAGAAGCTGCACCAATGCCATGAAGATTCTCCGTTGTCTGTGAGGTCGCCGACAATGGCTGCAAAATCTGCTGCAGAGTGCCGCTGCCAAGCGGTATGATAGACTTGCTGCCACACATCATAACGTTCACTGCATTGACTGTCTGAGAAGAAAAGGGCGCGTACATTCGTATTCGAATGCTCCTGAGAGAGAGGAATCCACGCCGTTCTTCCGCCTGCATGCGTGACACGATAGGAGCCGCCGCCGGCAGGCAGAGGAATCTCTGCGTGATAGATGAACTGCGCTTCTTCATCCTGTGCAAGGGAGGCATAGGCGGGGGAAAAGAGCTCTGTTCGTCCCTGCTGTTCTCCGGCATGCCGCAGCTCAACGCAGATATCCTGCAGCAGATGAGGGCTGTCCCATTGAATTATGCGTGTCTGATTCGGGTTCTTTGTGATGACCTGGCGCAGGTGGTGTATGTCGTTTGAGACGGCTCCAGCAGTGCGAGACGAAAATAGACTGCCAATGCCCATCGTCAGGATGGCATTCATGGCAGTCTGCAAAAAAGAGCGGCGCGTCATTCTTTTTTCTCCGTCTCCTGCGGCAGCACCGCAGCCTTCATTACACGTTTTTCGTAGCGTACGGCGGCATAGATCAGGATGCCTGCAAGAAGAATAACGACGATCAGGCGCGTATTGTCTTCCTGCCGCATGACGAGATCGTGCCCGATGATCGCCTCGATACCCGTCGAGGGAAATTTTCCGACAAAGGAGGCGAGCATATACTCGCGCAGCCGGATGGAGGAAAGTGCGCCGACCGCGTTCAAGAGGGCTGAGGGGAGATAGGGAACCATGCGCCCGATCAGCATGATGATAAAGCCTCTGCTGCCGCTGTAGTGATCCACCCTGGATAGAAATGCGCTTTTAGCGATGACTTTTTCGGCCGCTTCACGGAAGTAGAAGCGCATGAGAAGGAAGGCAATCGTCACACCGATGGTCTCTGCTACACAGGAGAGGAGAATGCCCGGGATAATGCCGAAGAGGATGACGTTCGCTGTTGAGAAGATGACGGCAGGCGGAAAGCCCAGTGCATTGGTAAAGAGTGTGAGGAGAAAGGCAAAGAGGAGCGCACCGTCCCCGAATGAGCGGATGTATTCGACTGTTGTGGGAATGTCTCCGCTTGCCAGCAGCGTAAAGAGCTCCGGCAAAAAAGCGGGAGCGATCAGATGAATAATAACGAAGAGCAGTACGATCGCAAGGGCGGCACCAACCTTTACGAGCCCCATGCCCATTTGTTGCTTCACGTAAATACCTCCTAGGTCGTAAAAACTATCGCAATTGCGCCGAGAAGCAATGCAATGCTGAAGCCGTGCATTGCGTTGGCAATACTTTTTCCGTAGGTATGAGAATAACGCTGCACAATCTTTCGCAATTCGAAAATCAAGAAGGAGAGACAAAAGAATACGAGCGAGAGATCGCCGTCCGTCCATCCGTAAGCGAAGATGACTGAGGTGAGCACGATGCCGGTCTGTTCCCCACGTGAGAAGATGCGCTCGGGTTCTTTTCTTCGTCCGCGTGCATCAATTTCCGCGCGTGTCAGCGGGATGCCCATTTCATCCGTTTTCTCCTGATCACGGTCGAACCATCGGTAGTGGAATCCCATTGGTCACTGCCTCCATTCACATCGCGATTCTTCGTTGCTCCGGCCTTGCATTTGGCTTCGGTACATCTGGGCGTTTATTGGGTTTTAACGCGGGTTTTTCCGAGGGCGGACGCATCGGAGGATTGGGTGTGCTCGGCGCCGGATGCGTCGGGCGTGGTATTCCGTTCCTGCGTTGTGCCGATTCCATCTGCTCGCGCATGCGAATACCCTGCTGCTCCTGCCCCCTCTGGGCAATGCGCAGACGCTCTGCCTGCAGTTCCTCAGAGGCGTAATAGGTGCGCGCCTGTTGTACAATATCGGGCATCTGCGCATAGAGATAACGACCCGGACAAGCGGTGGCATTGAGATCACAGTGTCCCTTAACGGTACTCTCCCAGACAGGATCGAGCTGATATACGGTACAAAGCGATGCGATGAGATGTGCCGCAGCTGTTTTCTGTGCTTCTGTGGGGACAGCGGACTCAAAGTTTCCGACGAGATTAATACCGACTGTATGGCGATTCTCTCCATAGACATGCGCTCCAACTGTACCGAGCGGCCGTCCCTCCTCGATCGTACCATCCTTGCGAATCAGAAAATGATAGCCGATGCCCGACCAACCATTGTTCAGATGCCATTGATGAACGGTTTCCGCCGAAACATCGTCATTATTTGCCATGCCAATATGGTGAACGACGATACAGTCTGTCACAAAACGATTTTCCAGCGGGCCGAATTTCAGATAAGTCGGACGTATCGTAACGCCGGGCAGTGCGGAAGGAATATACCACGATGCCTTGACGACGGCAGGGAAGAAGGGGAATGCGGCAGCGCCGATCCCTATGAGAGCAATGCGGCGTAAGAATTCTCTACGATTCATGGGAGATCTCCTGATAGATATACGTTTGGTCTGTTAGGCGGAGCTCCGTGTCATGAACGGCAAAAAGGGTCGAGCGATGTCCGACGCTGATGATGCTGGCGGCGGGGAGTTCCTGATAGAGCAGTTCGTACAGTGCGTGTTCGCGCGGCTCGTCGAGGGCAGAGGTTGCCTCGTCGAGGAAAATCCAATCGGGACGGATGAGCAGGATGCGCGCAAAGGCCAGCCGCTGCTGTTCACCGAGCGATAGGATGCGGCTCCAATCGTCTGTATCATCCAGTCGTGCGGAGAAATGCTCCAATCCGACAAGCGTTAGAATGTGCACCAATTCGGTGTCCGGCACTGCTGTCGTACGCGGATAAGAGAGTACACGACGGAGCGAGCCGAGGACGAGGTAGGGGCGCTGAGGAAGAAAGAGACGAGATGCGCCGTGCGGGAGTTCAATCTTTCCGCTGCCATAAGGCCATATCCCGGCGAGTGTACGGAGCAGCGTGCTCTTTCCCGCACCGGATGCGCCCGTCACGAGGACATGACTCCTGCGCGGAAGTGTCAGCGTGCATTGGCTGAGGAGCGGGGAACCGTTCGGCAGTACAACGGTGAGGTTCTGAAGCATAAGCGCATCATCCGTACTCTCCGTGCGCACGATGTCGCTCCTTACCTGCGCGGATTCTTCCATGTGCTCCGTAAAGCCCGAAAGTCGCTGGATCACGGCGGCGAGCTCAGCAATGGAGCTGTACGAATCGACAAAGAAGGAGAGCGCATCCTGCACGCGCCCAAATGCCGACATCGTCTGCATGAGACCGCCGAGCGCCATTTCGCCGGCGTAATAGCGCGGTGCCGCCATGATGATCGGGAAAATGATCGCGAGCTGACCATAGCCGTTGACGTAGAAGTTCAGGAACTTTGTCCGGCGCATCAATCCCCAATAGTTCTTTATAACGTTTGCAAAACGCTCCTTGAACCCAATTGTCTCCGCCATTTCACCGCGATAAAATGCGATGCTCTCGCTGTTTTCGCGCACGCGCATCATGCTGAAACGAAAATCTGCCTCGTAACGCTGCTGATCGAAGTTGAGCCGAATGAGCCTGCGTCCGACGACGTGAACAAAGTATGTTCCAATCCCCGAATAGAGCAGAGACAACCAGAACATATAGCCGTAGACGGTGAATGTGCTGCTGCCCAAAGGAACGGTGATCGTGCCCGAGAGGTTCCAAAGGACCACAGCAAATGCGCCGAGTGTTGTGAGCTGTTTGAGAACGCCGACGAGAAGAGTCAGCGTCAGTGAAACGAACTGATTGACGTCCTCACTGATACGCTGGTCAGGGTTGTCTGTATCGCTGCGCAGTACCTGCATGCGATAGTAGACCTGCCCGTGCATCCAGCGGCCGAGATATTGCTCTGTCATCCATGTACGCCAGTTGATCGTCAGCATCTGTCGGAGGTAGACGGCATATACGGCAATGATGATATAGAGAAAGGCCAGAAGGGTGAACTTACCGATGAGCGGCCAGAACGATGCCCAATCATACGCCTGCAGTGCGTCATAGAATATACGATACCAGTCGTTGATGCGGACGAGCAGATATACCATGATAAGATTGAGCGCGATGACTGAGACGAGCAGGCTGCGTGCCTTCCACTTCTCAGGAGAGCTCCAATACCCTTTGAACAGCTGCCAGAAACCGCGTACGAGAGGTAACTTCAATCCAAAATCCTCCTTCAATACAGAACGGTTTTCATTATAATATGTTTTTGCATGGACCGCAAGCCGTTTGAATCGTATCAAGAAGATATGGTGAGATTTGTTATCGTTGACGCAGACAAGGATATGTAGTAAAATGAATGAGTTTATAACGGGGCGGTATGAGGAATCATATTCCAGAACGGAAGGAAAGGTTGCGCTATGGATTTTATTGCACAGGGGATTGAGTTTTTCCGACATGGCGGCATTGTCATGTACTTCCTGCTTGCAGCGTCAATTTTTGTCGTTTTTATCGGTATTGAGCGTACATTCTATTTTTCCCGTATGGATGCGGGACGGGCATTTGCGCATGCCTTTATGCTGGATGTCGCTAATGCAAAGTTCAAAGATGCTGTTGCGCTGACAGAGTCGAGGCGCGGCGCAATCGCGGATATCCTATTCAGCGCGATTGCAAAGAACAGCAAGAACTCGCGCAAGATGTCTTCCTATATGGAGATTCAGTCGGGCATTGCACTCTCAAAGCTGCGCAACCGCATGTACTATCTGAGCGTCATCGTTACAATGGCTCCGCTGCTCGGACTCCTCGGCACGATCAGCGGCATGATCTCGACGTTCAGTGTGTTTAACATTGAGGCGGGGGAGCCGAGTGCGATTACGGGCGGTGTAGGCGAGGCGCTCATCGCGACAGCGATGGGCCTGTGCGTCGCAATCATCGCACTTTCGGTGCATGCATACTTTTCTCAGCGCATCGAGAACATTGTTACAGATATGGAGATGTGTTTCTCTGCCGCTGAGAACAGCCGTATTGAGCTGGCACGTGCAGCAGGAGTAAAGGGCGTCATCGAGACTTCCTTGCATAACGAAAATACGGCGGAAGGTGATGAGGCATGAGACTCCGCGACAGAAGGGCCTTTGAAAAGCCTGAGGTCATGATTATCCCCATGATTGACATCATGTTCTTCCTGCTTGTGTTCTTTATTATGAGTACCCTCTATATGGTGAATCTCAAGACAGTGGATGTGAACCTGCCGAAAGCGCAGACAGCGCAGACGCAGCTCAATGTGACCTATTTGGTCACTGTACGCAAGGACGGTTCGCTCTGGCTCGAGGATCAGCAGATTGATGAGGCAACACTCCTGCGCCGCGCGCGCGCCGAGAGTCAGAAAAATCAGCGCTTTGCCGTCGTTGTCCGTGCGGATGGGGATATGAATTACAGCGGCGTCATGGAACTGCTCGATAAGTTCCGCAAAGAAGGCATTACACGGTTCGGTCTTGCGGCACAATAACAAAATATTTTATTCCGCAAAAGAACGGAGCTTGTCGGGTTCCGTTCTTTATGCATTATGGAGAGGATGTTTCGATAGAAGGATTTGATTCGAGGCGTATCTCGAACGTGCGCGGCCATGGATAGTATGCCGTGATGTTGCTTTGTATGAGGCGCAGTAAATGTCTGTTTGCATAAAGAGGAGTGCGGAATGCGCGAGTGCTCTCATAACTTTGCATTCGGCGCCGCAGATCGTGTGCGATAAGATCATTTGCCCAGCGCCAATTCCGCGAGAGATCAAGATCAGCTGTATTGTGATAGCCCGCGCTGCGAAGCGAACTGTTGACGCGGTCGATGGTTTCCTTTAAGTAGAACTCATCCTCGGCAATGCGTCCTGTGAGGAATGCGAGATTGGCACGGGCAGCAGCATCCCGTTCCGATTGGGTCGCTGTACTCTGCACAGCGCAGTGATAGAGAACCGCCTGCGAGAGAGCTGTGCCGATCGCGTTGCTTGCTGTATTCCATCCAGCATATGCCGTGAGCGCGTTGACCGGCACATTCTTTTCGATCAGAATGGGGAACAGGGCCTCCTCCGCACGAAAATGGCGGGAGAGATCGACAAGGGCAACTGCTTTCTTTTCTGCGAGCATCGCACGGATGGAGGCGGCGGCACGGGAACGTGTGCCGAGCGTATCCGCGTCGCTGTCGCCTGTGAAGATAAAAAGCGTCAGATCAGAAGTCTCCGCATCGTTTTCTTGGGATGCACCGAGGAGTGTAATCTTTTCGCGTACTGCCGCATCGTTTGAGATTGCCATGAAGGGGAATACGGCATCCTTCATCTCGTCCTTCGCATAGCAAATATCAATACGAGGCATATTCGCCCCGCCCGCCTGCAGTTCATCTACGGAGAGCCGTGCAAGCATTGAAAGTGCGAGCTCATCTGCTCCGTGAACAATCATTGCACGATCCGGGGGGATATTTTTTTGTGTAAGCAGAGCGGCAAGCTCTGCTTTTTTCAGATTGCCGACGGAATAGGGCTCACCGTCATCCTGTCCAAGGATCAGCCGTGTGAGCACGCCTTCTTCGGTCAGATGAACAAGCATCGCTGCAAGAGCCGTGCTTTCATCGAAGTGAGCGAGATACCTTTCGAGATACTCGGATGGAAATTCTGTGCGCAGACGATCCATTTCTTGCGTATCGACAGGAAGTCCCTCGCCTGTGCGTCCAAGAAGACGCGCATAGGAAAGAAGTGCGCGCCGTTCGCGCCAACCCTCGATACCGTCTTGCGGGATTGCACGCGGCAGAATGTAGAACGCATGCAGAGGCACGTCCGGGTGCGCCGTATGGAGTGAGCGCAGGTAATCAGAAAGTGCCGTAATGTCTGCCGCTGAGATATGCGCCTCACGTGCTGCAAGCAGCCCTCCCGAGAGCAGCTGATCGACGGATAGGATCACGGCTGACGCGTCGGTCATTTCCTCTGCAAGCCAAGACCGCAGTGCGGGCGTATTTCCGGGCCGTGTATAGTAGTCCATATATTCTGTCGGCGGTGTGATGATGTCACGCCCGATGATTTTCCCGCCGTTTACGACAAAATCTGTGCACGGCGGCCGCGAATCAAGAGGGACGAGAAGAACGGGAGCGCGTTTCTGTACGGATACGGGAGAGGGGGGAGGCACGCTCCATTGCCCCTTCGGGATCGGGTGGAATACAAAATGAAAGAGAAGGGCCGCGGCAGACAGAAACAATGCTATGACAAGAGAAGGTTTCATCAGCTCTTTCCTCCAATCGTAATTTCCATAGTATAACATATTTTATGAAGATGGAGACAGGTTGAAATGCGAATATGAATTGTGGTAAAATAGGAAAGCCTATGTATGGTACAGCAGTGGGAGGAATACGATGCGGATCATTACGGGCAGCGCGCGCGGCGTGCGTCTGAAATCTCCCGCAGGAGACGGTACGCGGCCGACGGCTGACCGCACGCGTGAGGCTGTCTTTAGTATCTTGGGCAATCGTGTTGTAGATGCGCGCGTACTCGATCTCTTCGCAGGAACCGGTGCACTGGCACTTGAAGCACTCTCGCGCGGAGCAGTGTGTGCTGTGCTCATTGATCGTGCGACGCAGGCCATTTTGATGGAAAATGCCCGTCGGACGAAGATGGAGAAATACGTGGAGATTCGCCGCGGAGATGTATTCGGCCAGGCTGCTGCACTCGCGCGTACCGGGCGTGCATTCGATCTCATCTTTGCCGATCCGCCCTATGGACAGGGAGATCATATACGCGTACTCTCTGCGGTGGATGCTGGACGCTTGCTCGCTGAGGGCGGTCTCCTTATTCTTGAGCAGGGCGCAGATGAATCTGTGGCGGAACATATGGGAAGACTCTCTCTGCTCCGTGAACGCCGCTATGGTGCAGCACGCATCTGTTTTTATGCACGACAGGAGGTGCAGGAATGAGACGAGCCGTCTTCGCCGGGAGTTTTGACCCCGTTACAACGGGACATATCGATATTATTGAGCGTTCTGCATCGATGTTCGATGAACTCATTGTCTGCATTTTTCATAACGTCCAAAAAGAGGGCTGTTTCCCATTGGAGGAACGGGTTCGATTCCTTCGAGAAGCGACATCGCACGTGCCGAATGTGCGTGTAGATGTGTCCTCGGGGCTGCTTACGGACTATATGAAGCAAGAGGGGGCTCGCGTAGTCGTGCGCGGCCTGCGTTCTGTAAAAGACTTTGAGTATGAGGAAAACCACGCAGCGATGATTCGTCATCTCATGCCGGAGAGCGATACAATCTTTCTGCTGACCCGCCCCGATCTGACCTTTGTCAGTTCTTCGGGCGTTCGGGAACTGATCCGCTTTCGCGGACCGGTGCAGGGGATCGTTCCGTCGTCAGTGGAACAGGCGATATTGAAGCTGTATGGAAAGCCCCGTCGAGGATAATGCGCCGCTGGGTGCACAGGAAAAGGAGTTAGATTTATGGCAGTGATTGACACGCTGAAAAAGCTGGAAGATTTGGTCGCGGATGCATCACACCTCCCCTTCAGTGACAAAGCTCTTGTGAACGATGATGAGATCGTGCATCTTGTAGAAGAGCTGCGCATGGATCTTCCCAAAGAGCTGAACCGCGCGGCAGAGATTATGCAGGAACAGGAAAATATCATCGGGCGCGCGCGGGAAGAGGCAAAGGATATTGTAGATTCGGCGCAGACGCGCGCAAACCAGCTCCTTGAGGAAAGCGAGATTGTCATTCAAGCGAAGGAGCGTGCTCGTGCCATCATGCATCAGACACAAGAACAGGCGCGTGAACTGATGGAGCAGACGCAGGCAAACGCCGCGCGCCTTCAGAGCGATGCAGACGCTTATGCGAATCAGGTGTTCGAGCAGCTGATTGCACATGTCGGCAGCACATTCAAGGGCGTGCAGCAGGCAGAGGCGGGGCTGAACCAAGCGATGAACGTCCTGCGCACGGCAAAGGCTCAGATGAATGCACCGCAGGGCGAGGGACAGGAACTCTGAGAGGCCTCCTTGACAATGCCGGGAACCGCCGCTATAATGTGAGAGGTCATGCGTCATGATGAAGCTTGATGTTGCGGCAACGAACTTTGCTCTCGGTGAGAGCCGCAGTTTTTCATTTTTGGTGTCGCCGGAATCCCTCGATATGGGGGGAGATATGCCGTGCTTCTGCGGCGATATTCACGTCGAAGGCACTGTGATGAATACGGGGCTCTCATTCCGCGTTGCAGGTGTGGTCAGTGCCTGCCGGAGCTTTGTCTGTGACCGCTGTCTTGCGCAAGGACAGCGGAAGGAGGCGCTTGATTTTTCTGAGGACTATGCGAAGACCCCGGGAGAAGCGGATGAGTCATCTTATGACGGTGATGCAATCGTTATCGATGACCTTGTACGTGATACCCTCCTTGTGGCTGAGCCGCTGCGTGAGCTGTGTAAGTCTGATTGCAAGGGGCTTTGTCCGGTTTGCGGACAGAACTTGAATGAGGGGATATGCGAGTGCGATGCGTTCGTGCCGGATCCCCGATTGGCGGCTTTAGAGAGCCTATTGAAAAACAATTAAGGAGGTGTATCCAAAATGGCAGTACCAAAGAGAAAAACATCGAAAGCACGCCGTGATCGTCGTCGTGCAAATTGGAAGCTCGAATCACCGCACTATGTATCGTGCCCGCAGTGTCATGAGCCCAAGCTCCCTCACCATGTGTGCCTGGAGTGCGGCTATTATGACGGAAAACCTGTGGTCGAGGCGGCTGAATGAGGACCGTACGAGCTGCTGTAAGAAGTCAGTCGACTTTTTGCGGCAGCTCTTTTATTTTTTTGCATTTCCTCTTGCATTTTTTTTTAGCACCTAGTATAATGCGTTCATACTGATAGCAGCAGGTGCTAAAAAATAAAAGAAATATGAGTGCGGCAATCAAGCATATTTCTGAGAGAGGAGTGGTGCGATGACGGAGAAAAAACGCCGGCGGCAGGAGACCTTGGTCGAAGCGGTGCGCAAAGAACCGTTTCTGACGGATGAGGCGCTTGCCAAAAGGCTTGCTGTGAGCGTGCAGACAGTACGTCTTGACCGTACAGAGCTCGGAATCCCGGAGCTGCGCGCCCGCGTCCGCACACTCGCGGAAAATGCGCGGGAGAAGGTGCGTGCCATTCCCCACACGGAAGTGATCGGCGATCTTCTTTCCCTCGAGTTGGGCGTGCGGGGTACATCAGCCCTCAAGGTGACGGATGATCTTATCTTTGCGGAATCGGAGATTGCGCGCGGCACAGCGCTCTTTTCCCAGGCAAACTCGCTCGCTCTTGCGATCATTGATGCGCCCCTTGCAATAACAGGGGTTGCAAATGTGAAGTATAAGGTCCCCATTCGAAAAGGAGACACCGTAATTGCGCATGCTGAAATTGTAAAGGTGCGCGGCAATAAGATATTCATATGGGTCAAAACGCTTCGTGAGGGTAAAGAGGTTTTTCGTGCAAAATTTATTGTCGTTTCGCTCGATCAGTAACAACAGTAGGATGAGGGAAGGGAGTGCAGGATGCGTATAGCGGTCGATGCGATGGGCGGTGATTTCGCTCCGAAGGAAATTGTGCGGGGCGCTGTGGATGCAGCGAAGAAATATGACTGCGAGATCGTGCTGATCGGCAACGAGCAGAAGATCCGCACTGAACTGCAGGGCGAGGATTATGAAGCCCTGCGCATCTCCATTGTACACGCGGCCGAAGTCATCGGCATGAATGAGCATCCGGCAGAGGCAGTGCGTTCTAAGAAGGATTCCTCAATTGTCGTCGCTACGCGTCTCGTTAAGGAAGGCAACTGCGACGCTGTACTTTCTGCCGGCTCTACAGGAGCTGCTGTAGCAGCAGCCCAGCTCATCCTGCATCGGATTCGCGGAGTCGGCCGCCCCGCTATCGCGACTCCGATGCCGACTCCTGACGGTGTGACCCTTATGCTCGATTCCGGAGCAAATGTGGACTCCAAACCAGAACATTTGGTGCAGAGCGCGGTCATGGGCTCTCTTTATGCGCAGTATGTCTTTGGCGTTGAACATCCGCGTGTTGGTCTCCTCAATATCGGTGAAGAAGAGACGAAGGGGAACGAACAGGCGAAAGAAACATACCAACTGCTCAAGGCGGAACCGAATATTCATTTTACAGGAAATGCGGAGGGCAGAGACGTACCTAAGGGGAATTTCGATGTCGTCGTCTGCGATGGCTTTGTTGGAAATGTTGTGCTAAAATTTGCAGAAGGGCTGGCGAAGACAATTCTTGGGTTGATTCAAGAGGAGATTCATGGGGCCGGCATCATGGCAAAGCTTGGTGCGCTGCTCCTTATGCCGACGCTGCGCCGCCTTGGAAAGCGCCTTGACGTGAGGGAGTACGGCGGTGCGCCTCTCCTGGGCGTCAATGGCTGCTGCGTGATTGGACACGGATCATCGGATGCAAGGTCTATCGCAAGTGCGATTGGCGTCACCGTGGATTATGTAAACGGGAAGGTGTTGGATCAGATCCGCGATGCCCTGGCAAAGGAGGGAGATTCGAATCATGCCCAAGATTAGTGCAGGCATCCTTGGAACGGGGTACTGCGTTCCGGAGCACGTACTGACGAATTTCGACCTTGAGAAGATGGTACAGACGAACGATGCATGGATCGTCGAGCGTACCGGTATCCACGAGCGGCGCATCGCCGCTGAGGATGAACCCGTATCTGTACTCGCTCAGCGTGCTGCCGAGATGGCGCTCGCAGATGCAGGAGTTGCGGCAGAAAAGCTTGATCTCATCATTATGGCGACGCTTACTTCAGATCGCATTATTCCAGCCACGGCATGTGTGCTCCAAGACCGTCTCGGTGCAAAACACGCAGCGGCCTTCGATCTCTCGGCGGCGTGTTCCGGCTTTGTATACGCTGCGTCAATTGCAACGCAGTTCATTGAGAGCGGCATTTATCGCCATGTTCTTGTCATCGGCGGCGAAATATTGTCGAAAGTCATTGACTGGCAGGATCGCAATACCTGTGTTCTCTTCGGTGATGGTGCGGGAGCGGCCCTGTTTGGACCGGTCGAGGAAGGCTATGGCATGCGTTCCTTTGACCTCGGCAGCGACGGCTCGGGGGGCGATGCGCTCGATATCCCATCGAGCGGCAGCCTTTGTCCTGTTACCCCGGAGACGATCAAGCAAAGGCTTAACTTCGTCCATATGGACGGCAAGGCGGTGTTCCGCTTTGCAACCAAGATCATGGGGAAGACAGTAGAGACCTCCTTGGAGCGCGCAGGAATGCGCCGGGAGGATCTTGATTTCCTCGTGCCTCATCAGGCGAATATCCGTATTATCCAGGCGGCTGCCAAGCGTCTTGACATGCCGATGGACAAAGTTATTATAAATATTCATCGTTACGGCAATATGTCTGCCGCATCCATCCCTGTCGCCCTAGCGGAGGCGGCACACGCGCATCAGTTCAAAAAGGGAGATATCATTGCCCTCGCAGGTTTCGGTGCGGGACTTACATGGGCGTCGTGTATTATGAAGTGGGCGAAGGAGGAAAACGGTTAATGTTTGAAAATAATCCGATCTGTCAAATGCTTGGCATCAAGTATCCAATTTTTCAAGGCGGTATGGCATGGATCGGCACAGCTGAGCTTGCCTCTGCTGTCTCTAACGCAGGGGGCCTTGGCCTCATCGGCGCCGGACATATGCCGCCGGATGCGCTGAGAAACGAGATCCACAAAGCCAAAGGCTGGACAGACAAGCCTTTCGGCGTCAATGTGATGCTCATGAGCCCCTTTGTCAAGGAAGTCATGCAGGTCATTCTGGAGGAACGTGTTCCCGTTATCACCACCGGTGCGGGAAACCCTGGCGAATATGTACCGGCACTCAAGGAGATCGGCTCAAAGGTCATCCCCGTTGTGGCATCGGTGGCTCTCGCGCGCCGTCTCGTGCGTACGGGTGTAGATGCCGTAATCGCTGAAGGGACGGAGTCCGGCGGGCATATTGGCGAGATCACGACGATGGCATTGCTCCCGCAGGTTGTTGATGCCGTGGATGTTCCTGTCATCGGCGCCGGTGGTATCGGTGATTCACGCGGCATGGCGGCGGCATTTGCGCTCGGAGCAAAAGCAATCCAAATGGGGTCGCGCTTTGTCCTCAGTGAGGAGTGCATTGCACATCCGAACTATAAGAATGCGGTGCTCAAGGCAAAGGATCGCTCGACGGTTGTCACAGGACGTTCGCTCGGACATCCGGCACGCGTCCTGCAGAATAAGCTCTCCCGAAAGTATGAAGAGATGGAGGCTGCAGGTGCCTCGAATGAAGAGCTTGAGCAGCTGGGCGTTGGCAGTCTGCGTCGCGCAACGCATGATGGAGACGTGGATAATGGGTCTGTTATGATCGGTGAAATCTCCGGCATGTTGGCGGATATCAAGCCTGTAAAACAGATCATCGAAGATATTGTGAGCGGACTCCCCAGCGCGATGGATGCTGCACGCAAAACCTATCAGTGAGGAATGCTATTATGGGAAAGCTGGCATTTTTATTCCCCGGACAGGGGGCGCAGGTTGTCGGTATGGGGAAGGATTTCTTCGATGCCTATGATCTGGCCAAAAAACGCTTTGCAGAGGCCGATGAGGCTCTGGGCTACTCCATCAGCAAGTTGTGCTTTGAGGGCCCTGCCGATCAGCTTCAGCTGACGGAGCATACACAGCCTGCAATTCTCACCGTCTCTGTCATTGCAGCAGAACTTCTGCGCGAAGAGGGGATTGCACCGGAGATCGCAGCGGGGCACAGTCTCGGCGAATACTCTGCACTCGTGTTGGCGGGTGTGCTCTCCTTCCAGGATGCGGTGGCTCTCGTACACAAGCGCGGTGCCTATATGCAGGAAGCTGTACCTGTAGGCGAAGGGGCAATGGCTGCAGTCATCGGTCTTGATGATGACACAATCGTTGCCGTTTGTGCTGAGGCAAGCGCAGCAGGCGCCGTTCAGGCCGTCAACTTTAACTGCCCTGGGCAGACTGTTATTGCAGGCACAGTAAAGGGCGTAGAGCAAGCCGTTGAACTGCTTCAGGAAAAGGGAGCAAAGAAGGCGGTTATCCTGCCGGTCTCTGCACCATTCCATTCGACACTCATGGAGCCGGCTGCAAAGAAACTCGCCGCAGAGCTCGACAAGGTGCAGCTACACGATGCCGCGTTCCCTGTGGTCTCGAACTACACAGGCGGGCTTCAGCAGACTGCCGCGGAGATCAAAGCGAATCTCGTCGCACAGGCCGATCATCCCGTCCGCTGGATTGCATGCGTCAATACGATGCGTACGTTTGGTGCGGATACGTATGTCGAATGCGGGCCGGGCAAAACACTTGCCGGCTTTAACAAGCGCATCGATAAGGCGCTTACGAGTCTTAACGTCGAGAATGTTGCGTCCCTGCAAAAAACACTTGACACGCTAAAGAAGTAATGATTAAATGAATTCGGCTATGAGTAAGGAGGGTATCCATGCTTCTTGAGGGGAAAGTTGCTCTTGTTACGGGCGGATCCCGCGGCATCGGACGCGCCGTCGCTATACGCCTTGCAAAGGAGGGCGCGGTAGTAGCCGTCAACTATGCAGGCAACCGCTCGGCTGCCGAGGAGGTCAAGTCCGCCATTGAACAACAGGGCGGTACTGCGCTCCTCGTTCAGACTGATGTGTCGGACAGTGCCGCTGCGGCAGAAATGGTTGTACGCGTTCATGAAGAACTCGGCGGCTTGGATATTCTCGTCAATAACGCAGGCATCACGCGAGATACATTGCTCGTACGTATGAAGGACGAGGACTTTGACGCAGTCATCAGTACAAATCTCAAGGGCATCTATGCCTGCACGAAAGCTGCTGCAAAGTTTATGACAAAACAGCGCAGCGGACGCATTGTGAATCTTTCCTCTGTTGTTGGTGAAATCGGCAATGTAGGGCAGACAAACTATGCCGCCGCTAAAGCGGGCGTGATCGGTTTTTCCAAAGCGGCGGCAAAGGAACTCGCTCCGCGTGGGATTACTGTTAACGTGGTCGCTCCTGGGTTCATTGCCACTGATATGACGGCAGTCCTCAAGGACAGCATCCGTGAAAAACTTGTTGAGGGAATTCCGCTTGGAGCACTCGGAAAACCGGAGCATGTTGCCGATGCCGTTCTCTTTTTCGTAAGTGATGCGGCATCGTACATTACTGGCCAGACGCTGAATGTAGATGGCGGCATGGTTATGTAGCATACAATCAATTCATTTAAAGGAGGTGAAAACGCATGGCAACGTTTGACAAGGTTCGCGACATCGTCGTGGAACAGCTTGGCTCGGAGGCTGATGAAGTCACACTCGAGTCCACCTTCATTGACGATCTTGGAGCAGATTCTCTCGATATCGTTGAGCTCATCATGGCTTTCGAGGAGGAGTTCAATGTAGAAATCCCCGATGAGGCTGCTGAGAAGATTAAGACGGTTCAGGATGTCGTCAATTACATCGATCAGAATAAGTAAAGCGCAGCGATAACAATCGCATTTGTGCACAAAACTGGTCTTTTAGGGAAATCCCGTGACAGCTCAGGCGCACGGGATTTTTCTCAAAAGGCACATTGATAACGCATAAAACCAGGGCTGGTGAATGCCCTGCTGTAATAGATCCGCCTTCCATCCGGCGGGATATTTGGATAACAATGGTTGGAGGGGGAGCCAAAACTTCTTGTGGAGAGAAATGTCTGACTGACATGGCGCCGCTGTGTGGCGTGCTCTCCCGATTGGAGGGCTTATATGAGACTACCTGAGGTGAGGATTGGCAGCAAAATTGCCACCGTCCCCATCATTCAGGGCGGTATGGCGATTCGCATCACCACGGCGCGGCTCGCAGCCGCCGTTGCAAACGAGGGCGGAATCGGACTCATAGCAGCCTCCGGCATGAAGCCGAAGGAACTGCGTTATGAGATTCGACTTGCGCGCTCACTCTCTCCCAATGGGATTATTGGCATCAATGAGATGGTCGCCGCAAGCGACTTCGCTGATGCTGTTAAAATTGCGATTGACGAGGGCATTGACCTCGTAGTCGCCGGTGCGGGGTTCTCCCGCGATATGTTCCAGCTTGGCAAGGAGTCCGGTACGCCGATTGTTCCGATCGTCTCTACGGCAAAACTTGCCAAGATTGCCGAAAAGCTTGGTGCAGCGGCAGTTGTTGTCGAAGGAAAGGAAGCAGGCGGACACCTCGGTACAGATCAGTCTGTACGAAATATCATCTCCGATGTTCGTGCGGCGGTGAAGATCCCCGTCTTTGCGGCTGGAGGCATCCTCACAGGGCAGGATATTGCCGATCTGTACAAGATGGGGGCAAACGGCGTGCAGCTTGGCTCGCGCTTTGCCGCCTGTGTTGAGTCAAATGCTGCGCCGTCGCTTAAACAATATTATCTGAAATCAAAGAAGGATGATATTGTTATCATCCACAGCCCCGTGGGGCTTCCGGGGCGTGCTGTCCGCACCCCTTTCTCCTCGCGTATCATGGAGGGGCCTGTGCCGCCGACGGTCTGTGACCGCTGCCTCAAGCAGTGCGATCATCACTTCTGCATCATTCGAGCGCTCTCGCGTGCACAGCAGGGGGACCTCGAGACCGGGCTCGTCTTTACCGGCGAATTTATGCCGCGTATCGATCGGATTTTAACTGTTCATGAGATATTTGAGGAGCTGAAACAGCAGCTTGAGGCAGCGAACTAGGGCGTATGCTCTAGGAAAGGAGTCGATTGGTTTGAAGAAGAGAATTGTCGTTACAGGGGTTGGCCCGATCACGCCGATCGGCATTGGCAAGCAAGCCTTCTGGGATGCCCTGCTCGCAGGCAAGAACGGCATTGAACGCATCACCCGATTTGACGCGACGAACTATGCTGCGCAGATTGCTGGCGAGGTCAAGGACTTTGATGTCGATGGCTATATCGATAAGAAGGAAGCGAAGCGCATGGACCGTTATGCGCAGTTTGCTGTTGTATCTGCAGGGATGGCACTTAAGGATGCAGGGATTGATCTGGAAAAGGTGGATCGCGACCGGATCGGCGCATATGTTGGTGCGGGGATTGGCGGCATCGAGACGATGCACAGCACATATGAGCGCCTCTTTGATAAAGGCCCGGAGCGCGTGAGTCCGTTTTTCATTCCCATGATGATTGCCAACATGGCGGCGGGGCAGGTCGCAATTAACTATGGCCTGCATGGTCCCGTATCCTGTGTTGTGACAGCATGTGCAACGGGGGCGAACTGTGTTGGTGATGCCTATCGCGTGATGCAGCGCGGCGAGGCGGATATTATGATTGCGGGCGGCACGGAGGCAAGTATCTCTGAGGCGGCAAGCGCAGGATTTGCAGCGATGAAGGCACTCTGCACGGATCACAATAATGATCCGGCGCATGCATCGCGTCCGTTTGATAAGAACCGCTCGGGCTTCGTTATGGGCGAGGGTGCGGGCCTTGTCGTACTTGAGACACTCGAGCATGCTGAAGCGCGCGGCGCACATATTTATGCCGAGCTGGTCGGCTACGGCTCAAACTCGGACGGCTATCATATCACAAGCCCTGCACCGCACGGTGAGTATCAGGCGAAGTGCATGCAGCTTGCGTTGGATGATGCTGGGCTGAAGCCGGAAGATGTGGATTATATCAATGCACATGGAACATCCACACATATGAATGATTTATGTGAGACTGAGGCGATCAAGACCGTCTGGGGCAATGCGGCGAAGAATGTGGCGGTCTCCTCCATCAAGTCGATGACGGGGCATCTCCTTGGTGCAGCGGGCAGCGTCGAGCTGATCGCAACAGCGCTTGCAGTAGAGAATGATATGCTCCCGCCGACCATCAACTACGATACTCCGGATGAGGGCCTTGATTTGGATTATGTGCCGAATGCTTCGCGTGCCAAGAAGGTCCGCGCGGCGATTTCCAACTCCTTTGGTTTCGGCGGTCACAACGCCTGCCTTGTTGTCAAGAAATATCAGAAGTAATACAATGGCATATCACATGAAGGACGAAAGGCTCGCGCAGCTCATGCGTCTTTCTGCAGAGATGGGGGTTTCCTTCAACGACTTCGCACTTCTTGATGAGGCGCTGACCCATCCCTCTTATACGAATGAAGCGAAAGACACCATACCGCATAACGAGCGTCTGGAATTTCTTGGCGATGCCGTGCTGGAGCTTGCCTCCAGCACGTATTTGTATGCACGCTTCCCCGATTGTTCCGAGGGAGAGTTGACGAAGATGCGGGCAAGTCTCGTGCAGAGCAATACACTTGCTCGCTTGGCACGTGCTCTTGATCTTGGCAGCTGTCTCCGTCTCGGACGCGGGGAATTTCACAATGGCGGAGCAGATCGGCAGAACAATCTCGAGAATGCTTTTGAAGCCGTTATTGGCGCTGTTTATCTGGATGCCGGGTGGGAGACTGCAAAGGAATACGTGGCACGTCAGCTTTCCCGTGAGGCAGATCATATAAAGAAGGCTCAGGTCGTTCATGACTACAAAACAACTCTGCAGGAGCACATCCAACAAAGGCGGAATAAAGGCATTGTATATGAATTGATTGATGAAAGCGGTCCTGACCACGACAAGCGCTTTACAATGCGCGTCCTTGTCGACAATCAACCAATAGGAGAGGGCGCTGGACGCAGCAAAAAGGAAGCTGAACAGCAGGCAGCGGCAGCTGCGCTTGCATATCTCGGGTATAGTTAAATTTGTGTTAAACCCTACTTTGGAGTTTACATCATTTCTTGACTTTTACAGGAGACTCCGATAAGATAAAGACGCTATGGCAGGAGTTCCCGCATGCGGATTCCTGCCCTTTCTTCATAAAAGAGCGTTTTGAAAATGCCATCGGCCTTGGGAATGGGAAAAGAGGAGGTCTTTTATTTGTTTGGTATTCGGAAAGAGGTTCGTGTTCTCGCCGTTGTTGGTGTTCTGGCACTGAGTTCTTTTCTTACCGGCTGCGGAGCTCAGCAGCCGGCAGGCGGGCGCCCAACGCAGGTGAAGGCAATGAATGTCCTGTGCCAAGACACACCGCTTACGTATGTCTATGCAGGACAAATCGCAGGTACGGACGAGGTGAAAATCCAGTCACGCGTCTCCGGCAATATTGTCGAGAAGTATATTACCGGCGGACAGTTCGTTGCGGCAGGACAGCCGCTTTACCGTATTGATTCGCGTCAGTATGAGAGTGCGGTTCTTCAGGCGAAGGCGACACTTGCCCAGTCCGAGGCGACGCTCAATAATGCCCGCATGGACCTTAGCCGCTATCAGCAGCTCTATGCCAGTGCAGCCATCTCAGAGCAGACCCTCTCTACACAGCAGGCTCAGGTCAATGCTTATGAGGCTGCCGTTGCAGCGAATACCGCACTTCTGCGCCAGGCACAGGAGAACCTTGACGATACGACGATCTATGCACCGATGGCGGGGCAGCTTTCCGTAGATGATGTTGCTCTCGGCACATTCGTTTCTGCGGGAACGACGACGCTGGTCTCGATGGGGACATCCAATCCGATCTATGCGCAGTTCAGTCTCTCGGAGAATGAGTATCTCACATTTGTCGAACAGGCGGCAAAGACAGGAGGCATCAGTGCGGTTGTAGTGGGGCTTACACTCTCTAACGGATCAAAGTATCCGATTATCGGGCATATTGCAACAGTAGACCGGGCGCTTGCCGCGCAGACGGGAACACTGACGGTCAAAGCAATCTTTGATAATCCCGATGGTCTTTTGCTGCCGGGTATGTTTGCCCGTGTCAGCCTCATCGGAGATACCCTTCCGAATGCAATCCTCGTTCCGGAGCGCGCTGTTCAGCAGTTGCTCGGCAAGTCCTTTGTCATGCTGGTAGGAGAGGACAACAAGGCCGTGGCACGCACGATCACCGTCGGGGATAAGATCGGCAGCTACTATGTGGTCAAGGATGGTCTCGATGCTTCGGATATTGTCGTGGTCGAGGGACTTACGACCCTTCAGGAGGGCGGCGATCTTGCAGTGACTATGGTGACTGCGGACGAGATGGGCTTCTCAATCGAGGGGGATTCCTCCAGCTTCAACACGAGCGCACTTACGCCCGCGCAGTAAGGAGGGAATCCTTTGGCAAAATTTTTCATACATCGGCCGATCTTTGCAATCGTCATTGCGGTGATGATTGTCATCGTCGGTACGATTGCAGGATTCTCGCTGCCGATTGCGCAGTACCCGCAGATTTCGCCGCCGACCGTTGCCGTTTCGGCAAACTATGTCGGCGCAAGTGCCGCTGTTGTCAATGAGACGGTGGCGCAGGTCATCGAGGAGCAGATCAACGGCACCCAGGGGATGGACTATATGAGCTCCACCTCCGATGATACGGGACGGTACAGCCTCTCCGTCACCTTCGAAGTCGGTACAGACGGCGACATGGACGCTGTCAAGGTACAGAACAATGCGGCAGGTGCAAATGCGAGCCTTCCGTCCTCCGTTCAGGCGGCGGGCGTTACAACGCGCAAGTCCTCGGGACAGATGGCATACTTTGTTTCGATGTACTCTGAGGACGGCACGTATGATCGTGCATTCATGAAGAACTATGCGACGCTCTACTTCCTCGACGCGATCAAGCGTGTCAACGGTGTGGGCGAGGTGCAGGTATTCGGTGCGGACTATGCGATGCGCGTCTGGATGAATCCGGATCGCCTCGCAGAGCTCGGGCTGACCGTTGCAGACATCACGACGGCGATCAACGAGCAGAATGTGCAGGCACCTGCAGGTACGGTCGGCGGTATGCCGACGGTGAACGGACAGGAGAAGCAGTTCACTGGCAAGGTGCAGGGACGACTCACGACGCCGGAGGAGTTCGGCAATGTCATCATCGCTTCGGGCAAGGACGGTACATTCGTCCGCCTAAAAGATGTTGCGCGCATTGAGACCGGGGAACGAAGCAACAATATCGTTGCAAAATTCAACGGCTATCCTGCCGTCGGTTTCGGTATTCAGCTGACCTCCGATGCGAATGCGATGACAACTCTTGCCGAGGTGCGCAAGATACTCGAGGATGCGGAGAAAACCTTCCCGCCCGGTCTCAAGATGAAGTCGGTCTTTGACAGTACGGATTACATCAATGCGTCCATCACAGAGGTTGTTCATACCTTTGTAGAGGCCCTGCTGCTTGTTGTGCTTGTTATCTTCCTCTTTTTGCAAAGTTGGCGCGCAACGCTTATACCTCTGCTTGCGGTACCGGTATCTCTCATTGGAACATTCGGTGCATTTGTGCTGCTGGATTTTTCCATCAATACACTGACCCTCTTTGCTATGGTGCTTGCGATCGGTCTCGTTGTCGATGATGCGATCGTCGTCATTGAGAATGTCGAGCACCATATGGAGAGCGGACTCTCTCCGATTGACGCGACAGAGCGTGCGATGGACGAGGTTCAGGGACCGGTCGTTGCTATTGCATTTGTGCTTGCAGCTGTCTTTGTTCCTGTTGCCTTCCTTGGCGGTATGATGGGCGTTCTCTATAAGCAGTTCGCGCTCACCATTGCGATCTCGATGGCACTTTCTGCGTTTGTCGCTCTGACGCTGACTCCTGCGCTCTGCGCGATGATGTTGAAGCCGAAGAAGGGAAATGAGAAAAATGGCATTCTCGGCCGCTTCTTCGACAGATTTAACAACTGGTTTGATCGTACGCGCAAGGGCTATATCGGGATTGTTACGAACTTTATCCGCAAATCACGGATAGCTATTGTCTTTTTGCTCATTGTCTGCGGGCTCACAGCGATCATCTATCGGAATTTGCCGACCACATTTGTCCCCGAGGAAGATCAGGGGTATCTGATGATCGCGATTCAGCTGCCGCCGGGCACGTCCACGAACCAGACACAGAAGACCGTGGACAAGATCCAGCAGGCGGCACAGCGCGAGATCAAGGGGCAGAGTGCTGTCATGTCCATCAACGGTTTCGACATCCTCGCGGGCGGAGCGAACTCCAACGGCGCGGTTGTCTTCGTCGGCATGAAGGACTGGTCGCAGCGCACAAGTCTGTACGAATCCGTTGCTGCCGCCGTTGGAACAATGTTCCGGGTAGGGGCGATGGAGGCACCGGAAGCACTCGTCATTGCGATCAATCCTCCTGCACTGCCGGGCCTTGGTAATGTCGGCGGTTGGTCACTTGAGCTCCAGGACATGAGCGGACATACAGATCTTGAACTCAACGATATCGTAAATGCAATCCTTGCCGAGGCGAATAAACGTCCAGAGCTGCAGGGGGTTCGAACGACGTTTAAGATCAATGCGCCGAGCTATCAATACGAGATCGACCGCGAAAAGGTCAAGAACCTCGGCGTTCAGCTCTCGGATGTATTCACGGCGCTGCAGGTCAACTTTGGCGGCTACGAAGTGAATGACTTTAACCAGTTCGGGCGTACCTACAAGGTTGTCCTCCAGTCTGACGTGCTCTACCGCACCGAGGCAGAGGCGGCGAAGTTCGTGTTTGTCCGCAACTCTCAGGGCGGCATGGTTCCGCTTGATACGCTCCTGAAGCCGAAACTTACAACAGGTCCGACTCAGATCAGCCGCTTCAACGGTGCGCGTTCGATCACGTTCCAGGGAAGTTCCGGCAGCGGATACAGCTCGGGTGAGGCGATGGCAGCCATCACCGAGATTGTGCAGAAACATGCGGGCTCCGGCTTTAACATCGAGTGGTCGGGACAGAGCCGCGAGGAGCAGAAATCTGCGGATTCGACCATGCAGGTGCTTGCACTTGCACTCGTGTTTGTCTTTCTCTGCCTTGCAGCGCTCTATGAGAGCTGGAGCGTGCCGTTTGCAGTTCTCTTTACTGTACCGACGGGCATCTTTGGGGCGCTCTTCTCTGAGTATATCCTTGCGCTGATTTTTGGTACGATTGGCATCCCTGCGGCGGGCTATCAGAACAGTGTCTACATGCAGATCGGCGTCATCATGGTCATCGGTCTTGCAGCAAAGAATGCAATTCTGATTGTCGAGTTTGCAAAGGTGCGCGTGGACCGCGGCATGGATCCGCTGAAAGCGGCGATTCAGGCGGCGGGGTTGCGTTTGCGCCCGATCCTCATGACATCCTTTGCATTTATCATCGGCTGTCTGCCGCTCTGCATGGCATCCGGCGCCGGAGCTGCAGCGCGTAACGGTATGGGTGTTGCCGTTGTCGGGGGCATGCTCTTTGCCACCATTTTCGGTATCTTCCTCATCCCCGTGCTCTACGTCATTGTTGACCGCATCGCACGGATGCTTGGCGTCAGCAAGAAGGCAAAGACACGCACTGCGGATGATTACATGTAAGAAATCATCAGACATATGAAAAGACCTCTCTGCAGATTTTCTGCAGAGAGGTCTTCTATGTTCTATGGAATAAATATAAATTGAATCAGAGTCATATAGACTGCGGTGCCGCCCCCAATGGAGAGGAGCATCTGGCGGAACTTGAGATGCAGCAGGACCGTTGCAATGATGCCGGCAATTTCTGGCAGGCCATGGCTGCCGTTCAGAAAGGAGGTGTCTTTGAGACAGTAGATGATGAGCATCCCAAAGACCGCAGCAGGGAGAACATTGCCGAGGTAGCGGACGATGGGCGGTGTCGGCTTCTTCTCTGAGAGGAGAAGAAAGGGAAGTGCGCGTGTGAGTATACTCGCAAGGGCACAAAGACCAATGGTGATGCATTCCTCTGGGAAACTCATGCTGTCGTCCTCCCCTCAATGAACGGGCGTGCGGCGAGACAGCCTGTGAGAATGATGAGCATGGACGGAATCATAAATGCATCTCTGCCGAAGATTATGAGGGAAGCACCTGTTGCGGCAAGTCCGAGGATGCCTGTATAGTGCTGCGGATCGTTCAGCCACTGTTCCAAAAAGATGACGACAAAGAGCGCCGTCATCGCAAACTCGATGCCCTCCGTATTGATGGGGAGGTTTGCACCGACGAGACCGCCGATGGTCGCGCCTGCAACCCAATAGATCTGGTTCAGCAAGGTTACGAAGAACATAAACCAGCCTGCATCAATGTTTTGCGGGATCTTTGCCGTATAGTTGATCGAGAAGGACTCATCGCACATGCCATAGATGAGATAGGGCTTCTTCCAGCCCGTGCCGCGGTACTTTTCAAACATTGAGATCCCGTAGAAGATATGGCGTGCCTGAACCATAAATGCGAGGAGGAAGGTTTGGAGCGGTGCAAACGGACTGAGGAGGAGTGCCGTTGCAATGAATTCGAGTGATCCGCCGAAAATGAGAGTACTCATCGCCATCGGATACCAGAACGAGAAGCCCGAGACATTGGTATAGATCCCGTAGGCAAGTCCGAGAAACAGGAAGCCGGCGAGGATCGGGAGTGTATAGGGGTAGGCAGCGCGCAGTGCCGCGAGCAGAGTATTGTCTGTACGCGTCATTATTTACTCCAATCACACTCGTCGGTATGTGCGGCAAGTACGCCGATTGCCTGCAGGGTTGAATAGACGCAGATTGAACCAACGAATTTCATGCCGCGTCGTTTGAGATCCTTTGAGATTTCATCCGAGAGCGGCGACGTTGTGCGAAGTTCGCAGCTTTCGCGCACGGACTTTCCATTCGTAAAGCCCCAGATATAGCGGTCGAATGAGCCGAACTCGCGTGCGATCTCGAGAAATATGCGGGAATTTATAATGCTTGCCTCGATTTTGCGGCGGTTGCGGATAATCCCGGCATCCTGCATCAACTCTTCAATTTTTGCTGCATCAAAGGCAGCAACCCGTTCGGGGATGAATCCCTCGTATGCGCGCCGAAAGTTCTCACGCTTGTGCAGGATGGTTGCCCACGACAGCCCCGCCTGAAACGTCTCGAGGATAAATAGTTCGTAGAGTGCTCGCTCGTCGTGAAGCGGCTTGCTCCACTCCTCATCATGGTACTTCACATACATCGGATCATTCGGATTGACCCAGCTGCAGCGCCTGCTTTCGTTTCCCATAGTTCCTCCAGAATAAGAAAAAGCCAGCCCACCCAGGGTTTCTGGCTCCTATGACGTATAAATGATCGGGCTCACTGGGCGCGTGTTCGAAGACGCATCATTTGGAGACGATGTGCTTTGTCAACAGCAGAGCCACACCCCGATATGGATAATATTCTAACGATCTATAGTGCCTTTGTCAACTGCGGTGCGGGGGAGAATGATGCCCGTCGTATTGCGCGTTATTGTGCTTTTCAGTGCGATCTGCAGCGACATGGAGGCCTGTGAGCGCCGAGAATGGGGCGAACTGTCCCGCACGGTCGCGCAGTGACATCGGCGGATGTGTCTTCGAAGCCGGGCGCACCATGTCAATGATGTCGGCATAGTCCTCTATTCTGTGCTGCAAAAGGTTCTCCTTTCCTATTCCTATGCTTTGTGTCCGCCGATCTGGCTATTGCGCAGACGCGCGGTAGCACCGTCAACCAAATTTGCTCCGCGCAGGATGGCGTTTTTTCCATATATTTTTTTGATCGCGACAAGCGCCTGCTGCAGTGCCATTTCCTTTTCCTGCGCAGTTCTCTCCGCTTCCGTGCGCATGTTCTGAGCAGTTTCCTCTGCAGAGAAAAGGCTCATCTGCTTGGCAGCAGAATTGTGCTGCTCCTCCGTTATCAGATGATGTGCCGCAAGTGTAATGCGGCGGATGAGGAGTGTGGGATTTATGATCTCATCATACAGAGAAGTTACCGCATCCATGATCATGTGCATTGATGCGCTCCGTTTGATGAGAACCTTGCCATGTGCCGGCCATGGAATGCGCCTGCCGTATCGATCCGTGCGTACGCGTCCGCGATAGAGATCGCGGATATCAGGTCTCGTCAGGCATTCGATATCATAGCCGATTGTCAGTTCCAGCCGATCACTCGTGAGACGTTTCTCAGCAAGTTCGGTAGAGAGTGCGTCTGCCATTTCCCAGACAACGAGGCGCGCTTTTTCTGCTGTATACGGCATTTGAAGCACCTGTCCCATATGGGTGCTGCGCGCCTTTGGACGGTAGCTTTTGATATCCTCCATACGCGTGGGTTCCCATCCCCATGCGTGATCGATCAGCAGCTCTGCCTGAATGCCGAAGAGGTGATAGAGGAGATCCTCATTGTGACGCTCATTCGCCTTGCCAAGAGAACAGCGTGCGATATCGCCCATCGTATAGAGACCGTGTTCCTCGAGCTTCCTTGTGTAACCTCTTCCAATCCGCCAAAAGTCTGTGAGCGGACGATGCGTCCAAAGTTGTCTCCGGTAGCTCATTTCATCCAGTTCTGCGATCCGAACGCCGTCGGAATCCGGCAGGATATGTTTTGCTACGATGTCCATCGCGACCTTAGCAAGGTAGAGATTTGGGCCGATTCCTGCTGTCGCCGTGATGCCCGTCTCCCGCAGAACATCGTGGATGAGGCGGATGGTGAACGCATGCGCCGAGATCCTCTCTGTCTCTAGATAGCTCGTCACATCAATAAAGACCTCATCAATGGAGTAGATGTGAATGTCTTCCGGCGAAATACGGCGCAGGTAGGTCTCGTAGATGCGCATACTGTAGTCCATATAGAGTGACATTCGCGGGGGAGCAATATGATAGGCAATGGCAAGGGCCGGATTTGCCGCAAGTTCCTGTGCGTCTGTCGTTTCCCCCGCAAGCGTATGTTGCGGAGCGCGGCTGCGGCGGCGGGCATTTGCCCGTTCTATGGCGCGGATGACCTCGAAGAGACGCGGGCGTCCGCCAATGCCGTGTGCTTTAAGGGCAGGAGAGACAGCGAGACAGATGGTCTTGCTCGTGCGGCTCTCATCCGCAACGATAAGATGCGTGGTCAGTGGATTCAGTCCGCGTTCCATGCATTCAACCGAGGCATAGAATGCCTTGAGATCAATGGCAATGTATGTACGCTCACGCATTCTTATCCCTCCTTAAAAAGATTATAGCACGTGCGTTTGGCTTGTGTAAATCACTTTTCACGCCAATCGGACGAAAAGGGAAAAGCCCATGTATGTCGAATACTCTACAAAGTGAAGAGAAAAGGAGCAGAGACTATGAAGATCATCGTCACCGGCGGCGCAGGATTTATCGGCGCGAATTTCATCTACTATGAGCTGCGCACGCATCCAGAAGATCAGATTATCTGTTATGATGCGCTGACATACGCGGGAAACCTTGCGACGCTCGATGCGGCCAAAGAGTATTCACAGTTCTCGTTTGTGCGTGGCGATATCGCGGATCGGAGAGCTGTCTATACGACCTTTGAATGCACGCAGCCGGATATCATCGTGAATTTTGCCGCGGAGTCCCATGTTGACCGATCCATTGAGAATCCTGAGATTTTCCTTCAGACAAATATCATCGGGACGAGCGTTCTGCTTGATGCCTGTCGTAAATACGGTATTCAGCGCTATCATCAGGTATCTACGGACGAGGTCTACGGTGATCTGCCGCTCAACCGGACTGATCTCCTGTTCACAGAGGAGACACCTCTTCACGCATCAAGCCCGTATTCCTCATCCAAGGCATCCGCAGATCTTCTCGTGCAGGCGTATGCACGCACCTACGACCTACCGATTACGATCTCGCGTTGTTCCAACAATTACGGAGCCTTCCAGTTCCCCGAGAAACTCATCCCCCTCATGATCATTCGCGCGATGCAGGGGGCGAAGTTGCCCGTCTATGGCGATGGGCTCAATGTGCGTGATTGGCTGCATGTCGATGATCACTGTGCGGCGATTGACTCTATCGTGCGCAGGGGACAACTTGGCGAGGTTTATAATGTTGGCGGGCACAATGAGCGCTCAAACATTGAGGTTGTCCGAACAATCCTGCACGCGCTCGGCAGGAGCGAGGAACAGATCTCCTATGTTGCGGACCGCAAGGGACATGATCGGCGCTACGCGATTGATCCGGCGAAGATGGAACGTGAACTCGGCTGGAAGCCCACCACAACATTTGCCGATGGCATCCAGAGCACCATCACGTGGTATCGGGAACATGAGACATGGTGGAAGGATATTCTCAGCGGGACGTATCAGGTTCGCAACGAGAAAGTATAGAATGTGCCACAACGGTGCGGGTATGCGCTAAAAATCTGTCTTGACAACATGTATGCTTTTCGATATACTACCCTTTGTCAGCGCGGATGCGCGGGGGCATAGCTCAGCTGGGAGAGCGCTTGCATGGCATGCAAGAGGTCAGGGGTTCGATCCCCCTTGTCTCCACCATATCGGATATCAGCGGATGTGAGAATCGAATCTCACATCCGTTTTTGCTTTTGCGCATCAAAAAACCGCACCGCCCGTTGGCGATACGGTTTACCTGCGATGGTGCACCTGGGGGGATTCGAACCCTCGACCCACGGCTTAGAAGGCCGTTGCTCTATCCAACTGAGCTACAGGCGCAGTGAGTGGTCGGGATGACAGGATTCGAACCTGCGACATCTTGCTCCCAAAGCAAGCGCGCTACCAAACTGCGCTACATCCCGATACCGACCTATTATAATGAGCGGCAGGTGAAAAGTCAATATGGCTGCGCAGTACTCCAGGTGTTACTTCACGATGTGCTTTCCGCCAAGGAATCTCGGCTGCCAGTAGCTGTTGGAGAGTTTGTCAATACGGACGCCTTTGCTGGTCGAGGCATGGATGAACTCGCCCTTGCCGAGATAGATGCCGCAGTGTGATGCGCCCTTTTCGTAGGTCTCGAAGAAGACGAGATCGCCGGGCACAAGTTCCTTTGTGCTTTTCGTACGCAGTCCGAGTTTATACTGTTCGTCTGCCGTGCGCGGGATAGCGATGCCGTGCTTTTGGAATACATACTGGAGATAGCCAGAGCAGTCAAAGCCCTTTGGCGTTGCGCCGCCAAAGATATAGGGAGTGCCCATATATGACTTTGCCGTTTTGATGACATCAGATACCTTGCTTACGGGGAGAATGGGCTTCCCGTTGGGGGCAAGCGGGAGATTCTTCTTTGTCGGCGGTGCGATGTCCACCCCCCAGGGGCGTGTGGACGGTGCATTCTTTAATGCACGCCAGGTTGCATTATTGACAACGCCTGTGATCTTGATCTTATTGTCTCGTTGGAACTCGGCCACGGCTCGTTCCGTGTCCTTGCCAAAGACGCCGTCGGCATTTTTGATCTTGTAGCCCGCTTTTTGAAGAGCCTGCTGCAGAATGAGCACATCGTGCCCATGAGCGCCCTCGCGCAGAGTAGGAGAAGCGAATGCTGTTCCGGCTGCAAAGGCGAAAAGGATGCCGGTACAGACGAGAAGTCGGGGCAGGCCTTTCATAAAAGATCTTCCTTTCGTGGCATTTCCTTAAGCGTGCTGAACGTGTTCAAGTCCCTGTCCAAGCAGTTTCAGTACGTGGTCGTCGTCAATCGAATAGAGCACTTCTTTGCCGTCTCTGCGGAACTTTACGAGACGAGAGGTGCGGAGTACGCGCAGCTGATGTGAGATCGCGGACTGCCCCATGTCGAGACCGTCTGCAATGTCGTAGACGCGCAGCTCCTCCGCTGCGGCGAGGAGGGAGAGAATCTTGATGCGGGTAGGATCACCGAGGGTCTTAAACAGATCGGCAAGGTGCTGCGCCGTATCGGGATCAATGCATTTCAATGGGCCGGCAGTCATTCTTCGGGATATCCTTTCTTCAGTAAATCTTATTGATTTCAAATCCGTTCTCGGAGAGCGCACGGACGATGCGGTCGATGTGTTCCTGCCCGTGTGCTTCGACCGTGACGGTAAGCTGGACTTTTTGGAAGCTGTCTGTCACCATCGTCTGATCGTGGTCGAGACGAATGACGTTTGCATCTTGGTCGGTGAGGATTTGCGCGACAGTAAGAAGCTGCCCCGGTTTGTCGGGGAGTTGAACGGAGAAGCGGAAGACGCGCCCTCGTGAGATGAGCGCCTTTGAGATCAGTGCGGAGATGGTAGAGATGTCGATGTTGCCGCCGCTGATGAGGACGGCGACCTTTTTTCCCTTCATGTGCAGCTTGCCGAGCGCGGCGAGTGACAGGACGCCTGCACCCTCTGCGATGAGTTTGTGCTTTTCGATGAGCGAGAGAAGAGCACTCATGATGTCCATCTCAGAGACGGTGATGATTTCGTCGAGATAACGGCGGCAAAACGCAAGTGTGAGTTTTCCTGCGGTACGTACCGCGCAGCCGTCGGCGACCGTATCGGCAGAAGGGAGTGTGATCGTCCGTCCGCAGGAGAGAGCAGCTTTCATGCAGGCTGCGTTTTCGGGTTCAACGCCAATGATTTTTATCTGCGGATTGACCAGCTTGGCGGCAAAGGAAATGCCGGAGGCGAGTCCGCCGCCGCCGATCGGGACAAGAATGGCATCCACGTCCTTGAGTGCGTCAATCACTTCGAGAGCGATGGTTCCTTGGCCGACGATCACATCGCGGTCGTTGAAGGGGTGAATATAGACGTATCCATTTTTCTTCTGCAATTCAAGGCTGTGCGTGTAGGCGTCATCGAAACCGTTGCCGTGCAGGATGACAGCAGCACCAAGCGCACGTGTCGCTTCCACCTTAAGGATTGGGGTCGTTGCGGGCATGCAGATGACAGCGCGTACGCCGAGTTTCTGCGCGGCATATGCAACTCCCTGTGCATGATTACCGGCTGAGGCGGTGATGACACCGCGGGCCTTCTCTTCATCCGTGAGCATGCTGATGCGGTTGTATGCGCCGCGCAGCTTGAATGCACCTGTGGTCTGGAGGTTTTCAAGTTTGAGGTAGGTTGCGTTTCCTGAGATGTCGGAGAAGAAGTCGCTGTAAATCAGCGGGGTCTTGCGTACAATGCCTTCCAATTGTTTGGCTGCAGCATAAATATCGGAAATGCCTGTCGATGCAACGACATTTTCATCTGTCTGCTCGGTTTGTTCTTCTCCCATTGTGATTGCCTCCATTACTGCTTTCGTAGAGTCAGTCTATCATTTTCAGCGGAACACGTCAATTTATTTTCGATCTGAGGAAAAGTCGCTGAGATAAAGAAGGAGTTTGACAGAATTCCGCGAATAGATACAACAAAGAAGGCGGGACGGGAGGTGCCCGATGGGACATTCCACGAAGTACACGCGCATACTTGTTCCTGTGGACGGAACGGAGGAGACTCTGCGCGCTGTTCGTTTGGCAGGAGAGCTTGCATGCGCGACGCAGTCGATCGTGGATCTTCTCTATGTGTCTCCCTTTGATGAGAGCACAGATGAAGGGGACGTTCCATGGCTTCCGCAAAGCGTTGTACGCCCCGCAGCTGAGGAGGCGCATGAAATCTTCATAGGAGCAGAGTCTCTATTGCCGAACAATATTTCTTCTGTGCGCCATCACCGTACGGGAGCGCCGGCAGATGAAATCCTGCAGTTTATTGATGAGATGGGGAGTGGGCTGGTGGTCATTGGCAGACGCAAACGTTCACGTGTGCGTGGGATGCTTCTCGGGAGCGTCACACAGACCGTCTTGGAACATGCGCATTCCAACGTACTGATTGCAGGAAATGGATAACGGCTTATATGGTTTATGTTCTTTTATAGAAGTGAGGAGGAACTGCCATGATCAAGAATATTTTGGTTCCGGTGGATGGCTCTGAGGGAGCCGACCGTGCAATTGAAAAGGCTGTAATGCTTGCACAAATCTGTGCGGCGAAATTGAACTTTCTCTATGTTGCAAACATCAACCAACTTGCGATTAATGCTGTGCTGTCGGATGCCATTCTCGACTCCGTGACGAAGGCGGGGAACGTCATCCTCGACCGTGCGCTGGAGATGGTTCCTGAGGGCGTTGCGAAGGAGTCGTTCTCGGATACGGGATCGCCGGCAGTGGTCATCCTCGATTTTGCGGAGACGAATGACATTGACCTTATTGTCATGGGCAGCCGCGGGCTTGGCGTTGTCAAAGGCGTGCTGCTCGGCAGCGTTAGCCAATATGTTGTGGAACAGTCCAAGTGTCCGGTTTTGGTGGTTAAATAAAATTTGGACGAAGATGTGCGTATGAAAGGAGCTGCTGCGGAGCGATGCTTTTGCGGCAGCTTTTTCCTATGCGTTATTGTGAGGAAGGCGGACGGATATGAAGGATCAGCGCTTCATACGGACAGAGATGCTGCTGGGGGAAAAAGGACTTGCGCGGCTCGCAGAAAGCTCTGTGGCAGTGTTCGGCATCGGCGGCGTCGGTTCCTATGCTGCTGAGGCCCTTGCACGCGCCGGTGTTGGGAGGCTGACTCTGATTGATCATGATACGATCGATGTGACGAATATCAATCGGCAGATCCACGCAGTGACGGAGACCGTCGGTGCGGCAAAGACTGAAGTTATGGCGGCGCGCATCCGTGCGATCAATCCTATTTGCGAGGTACAGGAGATGAGAGCATTCTACTTGCCGGAGACTGCCGATGCGTTCTTTCAGGAGCCGTACGATTATATATTGGATGCAGTGGATAATGTGACGGCAAAGATCGATCTCGCGATGCAGTGTCATATACGAGGAATTCCTGAGATCGCGAGTATGGGGGCAGCGAATAAAATTGATCCGACAATGTTCGAGGTGATGGATATCTATCAGACAAAAGGCGACCCTCTTGCACGAATTCTGCGAAAGAAACTGAAGGAACTATGCATTCCAAAGCTCAAGGTCGTTTGTTCGCGTGAGCGCCCGCGCTCCACTGTCACCGATGGCGGGACGCCTCCCCCGGGACGTCATACGGTGCCAGGCAGCGTATCCTTTGTCCCACCGGTTGCGGGAATGATTATGGCGGGAGCAGTCGTTTGTGATCTTGTTCATATACATGCGGAGGTATCAGCGTGAGAGTTTCGGTGCTGGGCTGCGGCCGTTGGGGGACATTTCACGCATGGTATGCGTATCGGGTTGGGCACGAGGTCACGCTTTGGGGACGCACGGGTTCGGAGCATCTTGCCGAACTGCGTGCAGCTCGGCGCAATGAATTTCTGACGCTGCCCGAGGAGATTCGGCTGACGGATGATTTGACAGAGGCAATTCGTACGGCAGAGATTGTAATAATTTCCATTCACGCACAGGCATTTCGTTCCTTCCTACGTGGTCTATGTGAGCATGGACAAGCAGAAGAACTCGCGTATCGGCGTGTCATTCTCTGTATGAAGGGATTGGAAATCGGTACGGGCAAGCGCCTCACCACTGTTGTGCGCGAGGAGCTTGGGCCGGCGATAAAGCCTGTCGTCTGGGTTGGGCCCGGACACGTGCAGGACTTCGTGCGCGGTATTCCGAACTGCATGGTGCTCGCGGGCGAGGATAGGGAGACTTTGCGGGAACTTGTGGATGTGCTTGGCAGCCCTCTTATTCGTTTCTATTATGGAGAGGACCTCCTTGGAACGGAGGTCGGTGCGGCCGCGAAGAATGTCATTGGCCTTGCAGCGGGAATGCTGGACGGGCTTTCCTATGCCAGTCTCAAAGGAGCTTTAATGGCGCGCGGAACGCGAGAACTGTTTCGCCTCGTGCGTTCAATGGGCGGAGACGGAGAGACGATCTACGGACTCTCGCATCTCGGTGACTATGAGGCAACGCTCTTTTCACCGCACAGCAACAATCGCCGCTATGGCGAGGCGGTTGTACGCGGCACGGCAGGGGCTTTCCACAAGATTGCCGAAGGCGTTTATACAGCAGAGGCTTTGATGGCGCTCTCAAAGCAGTACCATGTTGATCTGCCCATCTCCGAAACCGTCTATGAGATCGTCGCGCAGGGAAGTGATCCGAGCGAGCAGTTGACACGACTTTTTTTGCGTGCAACAAAGAGTGAAAAGGAATAGCGAGGAAGGTATGAGTGAGCGAAAGCATATCGATGTCGTTGCGGGCGCTATCCTGCGCGATGGTAAAGTGTTCGGCGCCTGCCGCAGTTACGGTGCCTATACCGGGACATGGGAGTTCGCAGGCGGGAAAGTCGAGCCGGGAGAGAGCGACGAGGAGGCACTTATTCGTGAGATACGTGAGGAACTTGATGTCGAAATTGCAGTAGAGCGCCTGCTTGGCACTGTAGATCACGACTATCCCGAATATCATATGAATATGCGCCTCTACATATGCCGTCATATTGCGGGTGAGCCGCAGCTCAGCGTACATTCGGAGGGACGGTGGTTTGGACGGAGCGATCTTTATACCGTCCCTTGGTTTGCGGCGGATATGGGGCTTATCCACCGCTTGGAAGCTGATCTCTGCTGACGTTGACAACGAACTCTGCAGGATGCTATAATACACGGAACAGACTCCAATTTCCCATGCCGAAGTGGCGGAATTGGCAGACGCAGCAGACTCAAAATCTGCCGTTGGCAACAACGTGCCGGTTCGACCCCGGCCTTCGGCACCATCGTAAATTATGCCGGTGCGGCACTGATTTCCCTAAGAGTGAACGTGAAACTCTTAGGGATTTTTTGACAATATTGTCATTTTCCAGGGCGGATGATCCGTTGCTTTTCTGCGGGGTTGACAGTATCGCCGGAAGCGCGTATATTATACGACAATAATTTTGTAGCGGAAATAGAAAGGAAGAGGGTTCCCTTGGCGCATTATTACAAAGAACCATCGCACACATTTGGAGAGTATCTGCTCATCCCCGGATATTCTTCCGAAGCGTGTTTCCCCGCGAATGTCTCACTTCGCACACCGCTGGTCAAGTTTCATCGCGATGAGGAACCGGAGCTCACGATGAATATACCGCTGACATCTGCAATCATGCAGGCAGTCTCCAACGATACGATGGCGATCGCACTTGCCAAACAGGGGGGCATTTCGTTCATCTATGGTTCCCAGTCCATCGAAGCAGAGGCGGCGATGGTCTCTCGTGTGAAAAACTATAAGTCCGGCTTTGTCAGCAGCGATTCCAATATCAGTCCCACAACAAGTCTTGGCGGCGTGCTCGATCTCCTCGCAAAGACCGGGCACTCCACGATGGCAGTCACGGAGGATGGAACAGCGAACGGAAAACTCGTCGGCATCGTGACGAGCCGTGACTACCGTGTCTCGCGCATGTCTCTCGATACAAAGGTCAGCACCTTCATGACACCCTTTGAGAAACTTATCTGGGCAGACGCGGACTCGACTAGTCTTACACAGGCAAACGATCTCATCTGGGAGCGCAAATTGAATATGCTTCCGCTGATTGACAAGAATCAACGTCTGCGCTATATGGTCTTTCGCAAGGACTATACGGACAACAAGGAAAATGAGCTTGAGCTGACGGACGATAATAAAAGCTACATTGTCGGCGCCGGCATTAATACGCGCGATTATGCGGATCGCGTCCCGGCCCTCATTGCCGCGGGTGTAGATGTTCTTTGCATCGACTCCTCCGAGGGATTCTCCGAGTGGCAGCGTATGACCATCCAGCACATCCGCGAGCAGTACGGTGATACGGTCAAAGTCGGTGCGGGCAACGTCGTTGATGGCGAGGGATTCCGTTTCCTTGCAAACGCAGGCGCGGACTTTATCAAGGTCGGCATCGGCGGCGGTTCGATCTGTATTACACGTGAGACTAAAGGAATTGGGCGCGGGCAGGCGACCGCGCTCATTGACGTGTGTGCCGAGCGCGACAAATATTTTAAGGAAACTGGCGTCTACATCCCCATCTGCTCGGACGGCGGCATCGTCTATGACTACCATATGACGCTTGCGCTTGCGATGGGCGCGGACTTCCTCATGCTCGGACGTTACTTCTCGCGTTTTGACGAGAGCCCGACGGATCGCGTCATGGTGAACGGAACGTACTATAAGGAGTATTGGGGCGAGGGTTCGAACCGTGCGCGCAACTGGCAGCGTTACGATCTTGGCGGCAGCAAGAAACTGTCCTTTGAGGAAGGGGTAGATTCCTACGTTCCCTATGCGGGACCGCTCAAAGAAAACGTTCAGACGACACTCTCCAAGATACGTTCCACCATGTGTAACTGCGGTGCGCTCACACTCCCCGAGTTCCGTGATAAGGCGAAGCTCACGCTTGTCTCCTCGACCAGCATTGTTGAGGGGGGGGCGCACGATGTTATTCTGCGTGATAAACTTGGACGAGATTAATAAGAGCGCATAAATAGGAGTCGGACAATGAAGTGATTTTCACTCCATCGTCCGGCTCCTTTGCTATGGTGAATGAATACAAGTGTATTTATGTCCTTTGCATAAATGCCTGGTAGGTGTGCTCCATCTCTCTGCGCGTCTTGCTTGCCGGCCAGAGTTCGCCGAGAGCGCTCTCGCGCATTCCTGCAGCGAGGTGATGGTAGAGGTTCGGATTATCCGTACAAAGCTTTGCAATCAGCTCCTTGACGGTCTGCCGTGTCGTATTTCCGTTGTGCGGACAGGGCGATGGAATCGGTGTGAAGCCGTGGTACTGGACTGCATTGATGATCTCCTGTTCACGAAAGTAGACAAGAGGGCGGATGACTGTGATATCGGTCTTATCCAGATAAGTCTTGGGTCGGAACGTGCTCAGCTGGCCCGAATAAAACAAACTCATGAGAAAAGTCTCCACTGCATCATCGTGATGATGCGCATAAGCAACCTTATTCATTTTGTGCGCCACAGCATAGCGGTTAACCGCGCCGCGCCGGAAGAATGCGCAGGTAAAGCAGGGACTTTTATCATTCTGCGCAGCAATCGCACCCGCGATGTCTACATCCACCACTTCATAGGGGATATTGAGATTTTTGCAGAAGGCCGCAATAGAGCCTGTATCGAATACTTTGTCGAACTGCGGGTTGACGGTAAACGCTGCAATGTAAAAATCCTTTTTCAACCGTTCACGCAGAATTGCAAGCGCATAGGTGAGAAAAATGCTGTCTTTTCCGCCGGATACACCAATCAGAATACGGTCACCGTTTTCAATGAGTTCGAACTCTACAACGGCGCGCATGAGCTTGCTGAAATAGGATTGCGGAATATTGATGTTCATGAAATAAAAATCCTTATTTTATATGACAGAGATAGACTCCAAGGATGCCGCTGCGGGTGGAAACAGTAAAAGTTTTTTCGGTATTATCTGGAGCAAGCACATTGCTGATTGCAAGTGAGGAACTATTCGTGATGCGGGCATCGGTCAACTCCCAATAGAGCCCCGTGGTCGATACGCCAGTGCACTCCTCTGAGAAAGGAAGAAGGGAAATTGCGCATGGCGGCACTTGGCATTCGATTGCCAAAGATTCGCCTGCATGAAGATAGAAAAGGGCTTCCCGTTCGTCCGCGAGGACACAGAAAACGGAAGCATGCGCAGCAACCGCGGCCGTACTTATGAGATGATCGAGCCGTCCGCCAAACCCCGCCGTTAAAATGACAAGAGGGCAAGAAATGTTCTGTACGGCAATATTGAGCGCGAGTTCTGTATCTGTGAAATCTTTCTCGGGCGGATAGCGATACACCCTTGCGCCTCGTTCTGTTGCCCATGTCCATGCAGCCTTATCTGCACTGTCGCCGTCACCGATCAGGCAGGCGGGAGAAAGGGCAGAAGCTCGGCATACATTTACCCCGCGATCAATCGCCCAGACAGGACGATTCGTACCGCCTTTTTTGTTTTGTCCTGCCAGATCCGTGAGCCAATTCTTCGCAGGCGGACGTCCGCCTGCGATAAATATCAGCTCCTGCGACGGAGTGTATGGGAGTGCGGCACGGAGATCAGGGAGTATGAGATTGTGTTTGAGTTCGTACATAAGACGCTCCCTTCATCTATAACGAGACGATTATAACACAGTTATTTTTATGCGAACAGAGAAAATAAAAAATGTCCTTGACGGAAGTTCTTGT
>NZ_GG749284.1 GCF_000160555.1 Centipeda noxia ATCC 43541 | reverse complement strand
ACGCTTGGGATCTTCACGGTGCAGCCGGTTCTTGTTTTTGCGGAGGACATCGTCGCTGATCCTTCCGCCCCCGCAGCCCAGCGCCCCGTCGTCACCGAGGCGGGCAGCAGCGGCATTCCTCTTGTTCAGATCACGGCGCCCTCCGGTGAGGTCTCCCTCAACCGCTACGACACCTTCAGCGTCCCGGAGCGCGGTGCCATCCTCAATAACGCCTTCCTCTTCGCCAATACACAGCTCGCCGGGTACATCGAGGGCAATCCGAACCTTATCGGCGGGCCGGCGCGCATCATCGTCAACGAGGTAACAAGCAAAAATCCCTCCGAACTCCGCGGCTTCCTCGAGGTCGCGGGAGCCAAAGCCAGCGTCGTCATTGCGAATCCGAACGGAATCCTCGCAGACGGCGCTGGTTTTTTAAATACCTCCCGCGCCATCCTTGCCACCGGACGCAGTCAGATCGATGCTGCAGGAAACTTCACCGGGATTCGCGTGGAGGACGGGCACGCCCTCATCACCGGGAAGGGACTTGACGCGCGCGGTGCGGATTCCGCCGAGATCTATGCGCGTGCCATTGAGGTCAACGCAGGTATTTGGGCGAACCATGCAAAGATCGTCGCAGGAATAAACGACATCGGCAGAGACGGAAGTGTTACGCCCATTACTTCCTCGGACAGCGCACTTCGCTCTGCGCCCTCCTATGCCATCGACCTTGCAGACATCGGCGGCATGTATGCAAGCCGTGTCGAACTCGTCGGCACCGAGAAAGGACTCGGCGTCAACCTCCGGGGAACAGTCAGCGCCACGCGCGCCGTCTCCCTCGATGTAAACGGCAACCTCAGAACCTCCGGCAGCCTCTACAGCGACGGGACCGCCTCCGTCCGCGCCGAGGATATCGAAAACCATGGCCTCATCTACGGCGGCAAAGACACCACCGTCACAGCGGCAGCACTCACGAACAGCGCAGACGGCAGAATCTACGGCGACACGATCCGCATCCAGGCAAAGACCATCACCAACGAAACCGATGCAGCCCTTGAGGAGCGCCTTGCAAAAGAAATGAAAGTGCTCAAAGAAAGAGAAGCTGCAGTCGAAGAAGCGCACCAGAGCATCCTAATGCACGAGCCAGCCAGAAGAAAGTTTGGAGGGAGAAACCTCCATTCCATTGTTGACCGCTACAACGAAGAGATCGGTGCAGCACATGGAGCCTACGACGTGCAGCAGGCCATCGTCGAGAAGACCAAGACTGCCCTTGCGGAAAAACCCGCGGGCGTCATTGCCGCACGAAAAGAGCTGACGCTCAGTGCAGAGAGCATCAAGAACAGCGGCAGCGCCCTCCTCTACTCCGGCGGAGATCTCTCTCTCACGGCAAACGAAGAACTAAAGAACCACGGCGCGCGCATCGAAGCACAGGGAAATATGACCATCACCGCGCCCGTCGTGAGGAACGAGAACGCCGCCTTTGCGGCAAAGCGCGTCGTCACCGAGAGCCACTACAATCCTACCAAGATTCTTATCAATGAGCAGGGGCACAAAGAAGAGGGAAAGGTATTTCCCGCAAGTGAGTTCAGCGACCTTGGCAGCGGCTACGGCGCCTATCACAGCGAAGTGCCCCTAAAACCCATCTATGAACCTGCGGCCTACGAAAAGATCCGCCCGCTCACGCCCGAGGAGATCGCAAACGGCGAGGCCCCTGTCCCCGAGGAACTCATCGGCACCCTTGCGCCGAACTACGACTACGACGATCCCATCTTCAAGGAACTCGGCGTCACGTCCATGAACACGCCGCGCCCCAAAAACGGAGATCCTGCACAGGCAGCCTGGGACACGCAGTACCAAGGCATCCTCGCGCAGCTCAACGAAAAAATCGCCGCCCACAACGAAGCGGCGAAGAAATACAATGCGCCCATTGAGGAGGCCGCGGGGCAAAAGATCGATCTTCTCACCGTCATCGAGACCTATGCGCAGACCTCAGAGGAACAGGTCACCTCATCCATGCCCGGCAACATCCGCGCGGGCGGCAGCATCGAGCTGCACGGCGATACAGTAAACCGTGACAGCAACATCATCGCGGGCGGAACGCTCCATACAACAGGCGCCCTCACACAGGAGGCAAAGAAACAGCAGGCACAGACCGTCGCACTCGGTACCACACAGTTCAGCTACACGAGGAGACCGCCCTGGCCGCGCAAAGGACGTCAGCGCCGCTACAAGTCCCCTGTCTTTATGACGCCCGAAGTTGCCCGCAGCGAACCTTCCCCCATCGGTGTTGGTCTCTATGAGGGCGGCATCGCCCGCGAGAATCTCACCGACGAGCAGAGAAGGCGCATCCATAACGCCCTCTCCCCCTTCGGTCTTGCACCGGACGGTTTTGCCAAAGGGAGCGGCGCCGAGGGTCCCGAACATCTCCTCGTCAGCGCCCTCTACCGCGTGCACCCCGAGAGCACGGCCAAATATCTCATCGAGACCGATCCCGCCTTCACCGACCGGCGTAAATTCCTCTCCTCCGACTACATGTACCAGCGCCTCAGATGGGATCCCGACAAAGTCCCCAAGAGAATCGGCGACGGCTTCTACGAGCAGCAGCTTCTCGCTGAGCAAATCCTCCGCCGGACCGGCAAACGGCACCTCGACGGCTATACCGACGATGAAGCCGCATTCCAGGCACTCATGGATGCGGGTATTTCGTATGCCGCGGAGATGAACATCGCCCCCGGCGTTGCACTGACCAAAGAGCAGATCGAGGCGCTCACCTCCGACATGATCTGGCTCGAGGAGCGCGAGGTCTATGTCCGCGGCAAAAAAGAACGCGCCGTCTATCCCGTTCTCTATATGAAAAACACAAACGGTCTGAGACTCACCGCAGGCGGCAGTCTCATCTCCGCGAAAAACATCAGTGTCGAAACAACAAAAGCACTCAAAAATGCCGGCACCCTCTACGCCGAGAACATCCGCGCACATGCAGGAGACATCGAAAACGAAGGGCTGATTCTTGCCAAAGATGTAACCCTTACCTCAGATACCGACCTAAAGACCACCGGCACCATTCAGGGAGAGTCCTCTGTTCTCCTTGATGCGAAGGATAATATCTACGCAGAGAGCACCACAGAGAAACTGCCCCATCAGGACGCCCTTGATCAGACGGCAAACATTTCCGTCAAAAACGATGAGGGCACCCTTTTGATGCGCGCAGGAAGGAACATTGAGCTCACGGGCGCAAATCTTTCCGCACAGGGCAAAAACGGCAGCATTCAGCTCACGGCAGGAAACGACATCGTCCTCGATACCAAGAGACTCCAAAGCGAAAAGGACATGACCCTCGACTCTTCGAACTATCTGCGGACAAAGCGCGGCACCGAGTTTGTGACAGAGATCCAAGCAGACGGCAATGTAAGTCTTGCCGCAGGAAATGACCTGAGCGCAAGAGCGGCAGCTATTGCAAGCAAGAATGCAGACGTCTCCCTTACCGCCGGAAACGATGTAAACATCACCGCAGGTACCGAGACTGCCGAAGATCACTACGCCATACGGTACAAAGAGCGCGGCCTATTCTCCAGCAAGACCACCACCATCCGCACCGACAGCGAGGAGCGTTCGGCACTCTCTGCCAACATCTCCGGAAAGAACATCCATATCTCCGCGGCAAAAGATGCAGAGCTCCAGGCGGCAAATGTCATCGCAGACGGCAGTGCAAACATCTCTGCAACGCGGAACCTGACCTTAAGCTCTGCCGAGAACTATGCACGGCTCGATCACTACAAGGAGGTCAAGAAATCCGGCATCTTCTCCTCCGGCGGACTCGGCTTTACGATCGGCACACAGCGCACGAAGACCGATCATGACAGAGAAGCGACAACCCAACAGGGAACAAATATTGCTGCCCTTGGCGGAAATGTCTCCCTCACCGCAGGAGAGACGGCGCATCTGACCTCTGCCAATGTGCTCGCAGGAAAAGAAGCATCCGTCACCGCAAAGGAGACCACCATCGACGGCAGGGAGAACGTCTACCGCGAGAGCTATACCAAGGAGGTGAAGACCTCCGGCCTTACCGTCAGCTTCGGACACGGCCTCATCGATCTCGGACAGGAATTCTATGCCCCCTTAAAGCGCATGGGCGAGGTTGAGGATGATCGTCTGAAAGCCGCCTATGCATGGAGAACCGGACGCCTCATCCACGACTACTTCGGGAAGAATGCCCTTGCCCTAGACAAATCCTATACTCCCTCGCTCAATCTCAGCCTTGGCACGAGCAGATCCTACAATCGGAGCGAGAACGTCACGAGAGAATATGCGGGCAGCATGATCCGCGCAGGAGAGCTTGCAAATCTCACTGCTGCAGAGCGCGACCTCACCGTCAAGGGTTCCACCGTCGAGAGCAAGGACGTCTCCCTCGCAGCCAAGGGGAACGTGCGCCTGGAAGCGGGAGAAAACACGAGCGTTACCACCACCGCGAATAAATACAGCTCGGCAAGCGTCGGGGCCTCCTTTGGCATAAACGGACTCAGCGACATCAGCGTCAATGTAAACAGAGCCAAAGGCAACAGCAAGGAGACCCACACCTCCTACTCCTCTGCCCTCATCCGTGCAGAGGAGAATGCGGTTATTGTCTCCGGCAAAGATACGGATATCCTCGGGAGCAAGGTGCAGGGAGACAAGGTCA
>NZ_GG749285.1 GCF_000160555.1 Centipeda noxia ATCC 43541 | reverse complement strand
TGCACTAGTCAACAAAAACTGGACACAAAAACCTAAAAATTAGTCATTAGAATTGAGATACTGTACATATTCATCGAAGATGTGATACACAGAATATCCATGACCTCCATTCAAAGGACACGTATCAAGGAGCCGCACCTTCGTGCTTTGGCGCGAACTGCTCCCGATACTGCTTCGGCGTAAGGTATCCAAGGGCATATGCAGGGCGCTCCGCGTTGAAGAAGCGAATGTAGTCGGATACCTGAGCGGGGACATTCTCCGGCGAAGTAATATGGAAATCTGTAAAGAGTTCGGCCTTGATCCAACCATTAATCGCCTCCATCGCGGCATTGTCTGTCGGTGTGCCGGCTCTGGACATTGACCTGACAATGTTGTACATGGGCAGGAGTTCGTTGTAGCTCTTGGATGCGTAAACAGAGCCTTGATCGCTGTGCAGGATGAGCTTCTGATTCGGATACTGCTTCTTGAACGCAAGCACGTCCTGCAAGCCGTCGAGGTAGGTCATGCGATCGCCGCGCTTGGATGAGAGCGCGTGGGCAATGAGCTCGTCATTCCACAAATCCATATATAGTGTGAGCTCGTAGTATGTGCGCTCCACATAAAAAGCGGTCATATCACTCACCACACATTCCATGGGGCCGGTGATGTTGATTCCTGCAAGCAACAAGTTCGGATAGGTTCTGGACGGATCGCCCTCCTTCTTGTAGCTGTAATGTTTGCAAAGGCTCTTGATCCCTGCGATCTTACAGCATTTATGGGCATAGGGATCGGAAAATACGATTCCTTTGTCCAATCGGATCTTGGCATTCAGCCAGCGGTAGCCATGGGAGGGAAAGCGCCCATGGTATTCCTGAAACAATCCGATGCTCTGCACAAGCCGTTTCTTCTGTTCGGGTGGATGTTCCACGCTCTTCTTCCAGTTGTAGAAGCTGCTGCGTGGGATTCCGGTCTTTGTACAGAGCAGCCGGATGGGGAACTGTCCGGAAAGCTCCATGACTACTTGGTATTCTTCCTGCCGATAGGAATGAACGTCTTTTCCGCACCAACTCCTTCCACCAGATAACCTTTTTTTAAGCGTGCCTCTGTGATCCTTGCCATAACGAGGGCGTCGATGAGTTCTTCTTTCGTCATGGACTGGAGATCTTCCAGGCCGGTGGGAACTGGTATGGATTTGGTCTTGGCAAGACCCAAGCAGCTGCGCACACCCCTTTTCGGCGGGAGCTGGTTGGCATCCCGGTAGTGGCGCATGTAATCCCGTGCGGTCTGCTCGCTGATCCCATATTCTTCTGCTGCTTCATATCTCGTAAGCTCGCCGTCGTAGATCCGACGGCCTATGTCCAAACGTTGCTCCTTGGTGTACTTCACGTGGCAACCTCCTGTCTGCATCGGGAGATAGGCTGTCCGCTGCCTGTCATCCTGTGTACAGGATACTGCAAACAGTGTCCATTTTCTACCCCCTCTGTGTCCAGTTTTAGTTTACCACTT
>NZ_GG749286.1 GCF_000160555.1 Centipeda noxia ATCC 43541 | reverse complement strand
AATTCGCGACCGCCTGTCAGCTTGTACTCTTTTGCCGCCGCCGAGACCGTTGCGACGTCAAGTCCGAGACTGGCGAGTGCCAGCCCGACGCCGCTTAGCCCGGTGGCTTTCAAAAAGTCACGTCTGCTAAGGTTCATCGTGATTCTCCTTTCGTATCGGCGGGATTCCGCCGACAGGCTCTCCTAAACTTCTATATGAAACGAGGATATCCCCGGTTTCAGCAATGTACAGAGGTACACCGTCAGAGGGTGATGCGCTCAGGGTTTGCGTAGATGCAGAACGAGCCCGGCGCCATGCGCGCGCAGAGCGTGATGCCGAGTTTGCGCGCGATGTTGAGCGAGAGGGTGGTCGGAACGGACTTCGCCGCAACCGTGGAGATCCCCATCCGCCCCAGTTTGAGCATCATTTCCGAGGAGCAGCGCCCGCTGAAGATGATGATTTTATCGGAAATCTCCACGTGATTCCTGAGCGCCCAGCCATAGAGCTTGTCAAAGACGTTATGGCGGCCGACGTCCTCACGGAAGACAAGGATTTTCTTGTTTGCCTGATCGAACAGGACGCCGCTGTGGACGCCGTTCGTCGTATCGTGGGTCTTGGAGAGATGTGCGAGCAGCTCATCCGCTGTCGCGAGGATGTCCTTCGCGCTGAAGCGCACGTCGCGCGGCCGCTCAAAGATTTCCTCGGGGCGCAGTTTCAGGATGCGCCGTGCCGAGAAGTAGCGCGGATTTTTCACTGCGTCCGCCGCCCACCACTGCGCATCCGTCGTCGTCTTGACCGCGGCGCGCAGATGCTCTGCGTCCACCGTCATTTCCACGATATCGTCAAAGCTGCGGATGCGTCCCATCTGAGCGAGCATCCCGACGATGAGATCCTCGAAGTCGACGGGTGAACAGAACGCCGTCGTAAAGTTCTCCCCGTTGAGATCGATGTCGAAGAAGACCTCCTCCGAGGTATATTTATGATCCGCGACAAACGCATTCTCCTCAGAGACATAGCGGGTCACGGGTACGTCGATAAAGTCACTGCGCTGAATTTCCATCGTTTCTATTCTTCCATTCGTATACTGCATGCTCTCACGCGAGCACCTACATCGTCAAAAACATTATGCCGTCTGCCCCATAGAGCGGCCGCCCCATAAGAAAGAGAGTGATCTGCGCCGCTGTCTCCGGATCGTCGAGATCGCAGCACAGGATTTCTTCGGTGTCCTGTGCCGATTTCTCCTTTGCAAAGAGCGCTGCCGTGCGCTCGTCAATCTCCGGTGCGGCAAGGCCGCGGTCCAGTATCAGTGTCGGCAGAACGCCGCGCGACCGGCTTTCGGTAATATATAAATCCACATCGTCTAATTTCTCTATAATGTCCTGAAAATCCTGCCGTTCACGCGTTTTTTGGAGAATAAAGTAACCATCCGGTGCACTCACAGCAACGGCCTCTGCCCCCGCAGCGGAGAAGCGCGCCGTATCCTTCCCCTCC
>NZ_GG749288.1 GCF_000160555.1 Centipeda noxia ATCC 43541 | reverse complement strand
AGGGTCTTTGCCCTTGACAGCGTTGATCAGCGCTTCGTTGAGTCCTGCGCCGACGGCACCGGAGGCAAAGCCGGCACCTGTGATCTGACTCATAATGCCGCCGATGATCGCGTGCACGGCAATCTTTCGTCCGCTTCCGTCGTCCTTCATGTTGTGGGCGAGACGGAATGCCTCCTCACCGAAGACGGCGGCAAGCTCCTGCTGCTCCTCGATCTTCTTCTTGTCAAAGATTCTGCCGAGCTCATTGAGGGCATTCTCTTTGTCACGGCTCAGAGCCGAGATGTCCTGCGTGGGATTCTTCCTGATGTCGATGGTATTCTATTTATCAATCGGCCACAGACCATTAAAGAGACATTTAAATATTGTCGTATGCCCCATTTCAGAACACTCCGTTTCCACATTATCAATTACAAAATTCGCAGTAGCTTTATCTATTTGAATATACCCTTGAGATGAAAAAAACTCTTCCAATTCTGCTATCCGTTCTTGTTCTTCACAACCATGTAATTCGTCAAAAGAAAAAATAGCTTTTTCATTCTTTTTTTCTGTTTTATTTATGGTAAAAAAATAATATTTTCCAATGATACTAATGTATAGGAACAAATCTCGTCTTTCTCCATTTAATCTTTCTAAAAGACGGATATCGTCATCCAGTATATCTTGATTTTTATGCAACAAAATATGATATTCAATATCTGGATACTCCTCCATGTATGTCCAGTTAATAACAGCATACTGTGAAAAAATTTTTTTCAAGTTTTTTTCAATAAAAGCTAAATAATCCGCATTCTCGGCCATTTGTTGTTGTTTTTCCTTTAATTTCTTATACTCATCAGAGGATTGGTATAATGGATCATTAAACGGAATTCCTGTAGGATAATATTGATGAATTAGACAAACTAAATCATCTATAATGTTATTACTTCCTGTTGTCATTTTTATCGAACCTCTTATCTTTTAGTAGCTTCTTTGCAGTTCTAGCGGAAGCATCTCCTTTTTTTTGCTGCGGCTTCTATTTCTCATAAGGGCTTCCCTAGCCATTGCCCAGGGAATACCTGACGAATAGAGCCTTTTTTCTCCCTTTTTATAATTTCTTCTGGTGTTAAATTACCATTATTAGAGAAAAATATATTCTCTCTAGGGCTATTTGCGGTACCTTCTTGACTCCATTGCTCCTTAAAGTCCAACAAAGGATTTGTACGGGGCTTGTATTTAATATCTAGGATATTGGGAGAGAGATCAAAAGGG
>NZ_GG749290.1 GCF_000160555.1 Centipeda noxia ATCC 43541 | reverse complement strand
GGAGAAAACACCCGATGAACTGAAACATCTAAGTAGTCGGAGGAAAAGAAATCAAAGAGATTCCCTGAGTAGCGGCGAGCGAAACGGGAAGAGCCCAAACCAAGAGACTTCGGTTTCTTGGGGTTGCGGACCTGCAACAAACCGGACACTTTAGTGGAAGCATCTGGGAAGGTGCGGCAAAGAGAGTGAGACCCTCGTACACGAAAGAGTGAAAGGCGGGCAGGGATCCAGAGTACCACAGGGCACGAGGAACCCAGTGGGAAGCAGGGTGGACCACCATCCAAGGCTAAATACATCGAAACGACCGATAGTGGAAAGTACCGTGAGGGAAAGGTGAAAAGAACCCCGGGAGGGGAGTGCAAAAGAACCTGAAACCGTATGTCTACAAACAGTCGAAGCACAATTTAACGTGCGACGGCGTGCCTATTGAAGAATGAACCGGCGAGTTAATTTATGCTGCGAGGTTAAGCGGGCGACGCGGAGCCGAAGCGAAAGCGAGTCTTAAGAGGGCTGTTAGTAGCATGGATTAGACCCGAAACCACAGTGATCTATGCATGTCCAGGTTGAAGCTCAGGTAAAAATGAGTGGAGGACCGAACCCGTGCGTGTTGAAAAACGTTGGGATGAGGTGTGCATAGGGGTGAAATGCCAATCGAACGTGGAGATAGCTGGTTCTCCCCGAAATAGCTTTAGGGCTAGCCTCAGGCGAATCACCATAGAGACGGTAGAGCACTGATCGGGCAAGGGGGCGTAAAGCCTACCGACCCCAGTCAAACTACGAATGGCTCATATGGGCAGCCTGGGAGTCAGAATGCGAGTGATAAGACCCGTATTCAAGAGGGAAACAGCCCAGACCGCCGGCTAAGGTCCCAAATGCTGTGCTAAGTGGAGAAGGATGTAGGACTTCGAAAACAACCAGGATGTTGGCTCAGAAGCAGCCACCATTAAAAGAGTGCGTAATAGCTCACTGGTCGAGAGGCCCTGCGCCGAAAATATCCGGGGCTAAAGCACAGAACCGAAGCCGCGGCAGGG
>NZ_GG749291.1 GCF_000160555.1 Centipeda noxia ATCC 43541 | reverse complement strand
CGGCGTTAATCAGCGCTTCGTTGAGTCCTGCGCCAACGGCACCCGAAGCAAAGCCGGCACCCGTGATCTGGCTCATAATGCCGCCGATGATCGCGTGCACGGCAATCTTTCGTCCGCTCCCATCGTCCTTCATGTTGTGGGCGAGACGGAATGCCTCCTCACCAAAGACCGCGGCAAGTTCCTGCTGCTCCTCGATCTTCTTCTTGTCAAAGATTCTGCCGAGCTCATTGAGGGCATTCTCTGTGTTACGACTGAGCGCCGAGATATCCTGCGTCGGATTCTCCCTAATGTCGATGGTTCCCTCTGCAACGGCAGACGTTGTCCTGCTGCTCGCATTGCCTTTGACGGGCATGGAGATGTTCGGGGCAAGGCCTTTGGTGTTGTAGACCTTATTCTTTTCATCCTCCGTCATATTGTCATAGTTGCCGTACTTATGGTAGGCGGCACCGATGCTCTTTGCACTGTAATCCGCCTCATTCTCCAGATCGCTGAAGGAGAGTGTGCCGGTAGAGAGTTTGTTCTTGTCCGCTGTTGCCTTACTTGCGATGAGTGCGCCCTTCAGATCGGTATTCTTCCCGACCAAGAGATCAAAGCCGCCGCTTCCTGCAAAGATACCCGCCTGATCTCTTGCACTCCTGTAGTGGGAGGAGATGTTTCCCTTGCTGAAGGAGCCTCCGATATTGGGCATGGAGAATTTGCGGTAGACGTTCTTAGAGTCCGGTGTAGCCAGTTGTTTGGTCTTTCCATCAAAGAGGTTGACATTCCAAGAGATGCCAAAGCCCGCAGAGGTATTCTGCTCCTCATAGGTCTCTTTCTCCTGGAGGGTCTCAATATTGAGGTTCCCGCCGACTCTTGCCG
>NZ_GG749292.1 GCF_000160555.1 Centipeda noxia ATCC 43541 | reverse complement strand
GAAAGTTGCCGGAGGAAGTGCCGCTGCAGGGGCATCTGCGGCAGCGACAGGGACGAAGTGGAACAAATATGAAAAGTTGCCGGAAATCATAGACCAGCTCAGCGCATTAAATAAATCGGAAGACTATAAGAAGCTGGGAGACGGCGAATATTTCATTCGATATGCAATGGTAGACGGGAAAAAAGTCGCTGTTGCAATTGATAAAAACGGTCAGGTATCTGATCTAGAAGTGATACGTGACGGTGGCATTGATCGGATGACGCTTCGTGGGAATCCTCTAACGAAAAAAGGAAACGTATATGTCATCGATAAAATGGATCATTATGGGACATCAAATGCACAAAAAACCGGAGAACAGGCAGAATTTAAGTGGGGAGACTTCGATGGGCACATAACCAGTCCGTTAACTTTTAGTGATGGGTTCCAAAAAGCGTTGGCCGATAACAGCGTAGAGATGGTAGACGACCTATATGACATGGCCTCCCATCCAGTCACAACAATCACAGATATCGCGACTGCGATAGGAGAAATCCTTGCAGACCCAACGCAAGCGTCAGATACAGCAAAAGAAAAATTAAATGCATATCTGGAGAAAGTCAAGGATACAGCCGCAAACGGAACATCTTACGAAAGAGGGGAACTTGCCGGAGATTTCGTTTTCAATCTAGCGTTGATGATAGGTGGAGGAAGCGTTGTTATACGAGGAGGAGCAAAAGGATTAAGAGTATTGTCCAAAATGGGAGCGCTTACAAGAGTGACTACCCGTACGGCTAAAATTGCTGATCGAACCGTTACCATTGGAGG
>NZ_GG749293.1 GCF_000160555.1 Centipeda noxia ATCC 43541 | reverse complement strand
GGTATTGCAGGAAGCTACATGAAGGGCTCCTCCACCTACGCAGCCGGCAGCGGCAAGAACAAAGAGGGCAACCTCGGCATCTACGGCACATGGACGGGCAAATCCGGACAGTATGTCGATCTCATTGCAAAGGTCGGCCGCCTGAACAACGAGTACACCGTCTACAACGACTTCGGCCACTATGTGAAGGGTGATTACAGCACATGGGGCGGTTCGCTCTCGGCAGAGTACGGCAAGCGCATCGCGATGAAGGGAGGAACCTTCATTGAGCCGCAGGTTGAGCTGATTTACAGCCATCTGAACGGTGTAAGCTATACCGGCAGCACAGACTACATCGGCATGAACATGTATGTGCACCAGAAGCCGTTTGACAGCTTCATCGGGCGTCTCGGCCTTGGCTTTGGCAAGGAGACCGAGCGCAGCACGTACTATGCGAGAGTCTCGCTCTACCACGAGTTCGCAGGCGACCTGCATACGGACTACTCGGACGGCTTTACACCGAAGAGCACGATGCAGAACGGCAGCGATACGTGGGTCGGCGTGCAGCTCGGCGGCACGGTGAAACTCAACGACCGCACGAACCTGTACGGCAACTTCGAGAAGACCTTCGGCGGCGACATCAAAACCGCATGGCGCATGGATGCCGGTATGCGCTGGAGCTTCT
>NZ_GG749294.1 GCF_000160555.1 Centipeda noxia ATCC 43541 | reverse complement strand
AACGTTGTGAGGGTAAACAACTGGCGGTATGGATGCGGCGGGACCAGAGAAAAATCACTCAGGGTCAATGCCAGCGCTTCGTTAATACAGATGTAGGTGTTCCACAGGGTAGCCAGCAGCATCCTGCGATGCAGATCCGGAACATAATGGTGCAGGGCGCTGACTTCCGCGTTTCCAGACTTTACGAAACACGGAAACCGAAGACCATTCATGTTGTTGCTCAGGTCGCAGACGTTTTGCAGCAGCAGTCGCTTCACGTTCGCTCGCGTATCGGTGATTCATTCTGCTAACCAGTAAGGCAACCCCGCCAGCCTAGCCGGGTCCTCAACGACAGGAGCACGATCATGCGCACCCGTGGCCAGGACCCAACGCTGCCCGAGATGCGCCGCGTGCGGCTGCTGGAGATGGCGGACGCGATGGATATGTTCTGCCAAGGGTTGGTTTGCGCATTCACAGTTCTCCGCAAGAATTGATTGGCTCCAATTCTTGGAGTGGTGAATCCGTTAGCGAGGTGCCGCCGGCTTCCATTCAGGTCGAGGTGGCCCGGCTCCATGCACCGCGACGCAACGCGGGGAGGCAGACAAGGTATAGGGCGGCGCCTACAATCCATGCCAACCCGTTCCATGTGCTCGCCGAGGCGGCATAAATCGCCGTGA
>NZ_GG749295.1 GCF_000160555.1 Centipeda noxia ATCC 43541 | reverse complement strand
GCATTTGGGGCTGACCTGTCCAAGAATCGAGCCGCAAGGTGAGATGATTGGGAAACAGGTCGTCTGCGAAAACGTCCCAAGAACGCAAGCGCAAGCGAAGCGTGATTGGCTGACGTTGACCGCCAACGTTTTGCATTGTCTAGTTTTGAGGGTAACATCCATCATAAAATGGGGGCGTAGCTCAGCTGGGAGAGCACCTGCCTTGCAAGCAGGGGGTCAGGAGTTCGATTCTCCTCGTCTCCACCATTTTTTCTTATCGGGTGTAACCCGATATAGGTTGTACTAAGCAAAGCAAAAGCTTTGATGTATAACAAGGAATGACGGCAAATTCAAGGGAGTCATACCGAAAGGTACGTCGACCGCAGAATTTGACGACATGACGAAGTTAGACGCAAAGATCTTGCTCTTGCGCCTTATAATGGGCCTATAGCTCAGCTGGTTAGAGCGCACGCCTGATAAGCGTGAGGTCAGTAGTTCAAGTCTACTTAGGCCCACCATTTATTGTTCACTGAAAACTGCACAGAAGAAACAAGAAAATCTAAGAAAGGGAGACGGAGTGAACTCATGTACACAACGTTTTCCTCACTGAGGTCTTCTACTGAGTGATCAGTAGAAAGTAACAGAATAGATTTTCCC
>NZ_GG749296.1 GCF_000160555.1 Centipeda noxia ATCC 43541 | reverse complement strand
TGATTGGAAGACGTTGACCGCTAAGGCGAGCTGAATATGAGCTTAAATCTTAGGTCGGTCATTTGGCTAACGTTTTGCATTGTCTAGTTTTGAGGGCGCATCGAGAACACGAGAGTGTATCTTAGTGTGACCTCTTTCCTGACCTGTCCGAGAATCGAGCCGCAAGGCGAAGATGAGCGGGTAACAGGTCGGATGGGAAAACGTCCCAAGAAGCAAGCCTGAAGGGCGAAGCTGATTGGAAGACGTTGACCGCTGTTCACTGAAAACTGCACAGAAGAAACAAGAAAATCTAAGGAAGGGAAACGAAGCGTTCTCATGTACGCGATGTTTTCCTCACTGAGGTCTTCTACTGAGGAATCGGTAGAAAGTAACAGAATAGATTTTCCCAAGCAAATTAGGATAAAGCGAAAATACCTTTTATCGCAAGATGATGACTTTCGTGAGAAATCATGAAAAGTTGAGTTCTGCGCCGATGTGAGATCGACGCCGAAGATTCTACTGGATGCAAGGAGGCGCAAGGAAACGTAGTTCGCTACGTTGACTGAGCCGACACAGCAGGCGGCAGGATATGCGGTGTTCCCCTCATCGAAGCGGAGCGTT
>NZ_GG749297.1 GCF_000160555.1 Centipeda noxia ATCC 43541 | reverse complement strand
AACGCGCCAGTCATTTCCAACCTTCTTGTCATAGCCGACCTGAATGGTGGAATAGTTCATGCGGAAGTTGGCGTTGTCCTTGTTGCTGGTGGCCTTGCCGCGGTAGGCACGTGCCCAGATACCGGTATCCTGCGGAGAGAGACGGAGGTCGCCCATACGCTTCATGAGGTCGTTCGCCTCAGCCCGCCAAGCCATCGAGGATGCGGTCATCGCGGATTTGACGCCGCTCATGAGCTTTGTCTCATAGTCACCGTATTCGATCTGCGTATTCGGATTGGGATTGGGATTCGGATTGGGGTTGGGATTCGGATTTTCCGGCTGTGCCGGAGACACTGGCCCGGTTCCCTGCAGGGTTCCTTGTCCAGTTGCTGCCCAACCCATATCCGCCACTTTCAAGCTTTTGGAGGATCCGGTCAGACCCTCGACGATCATCGCCTTGCCCGAGAGATTCCGCTCCCCGCCGACGTAGCCGTCGTAGTAGAGCTTCCCGGCGAGCGCGTTCAGTGTCTTGCGTACTGCAGTCTCATCATGAAGTGCTACGCCGTTGCTATCCGTCACCATGGTGACGGCAGAGCCT
>NZ_GG749298.1 GCF_000160555.1 Centipeda noxia ATCC 43541 | reverse complement strand
CGGCCATCCTTTTCCCGAAGTTACGGATGCATTTTGCCGAGTTCCTTAACGAGGGTTTTCCCGCGCACCTTAGGATTCTCTCCCCGCCTACCTGTGTCGGTTTTGGTACGGGCAGACGTCTTCTCGTTAGAAGCTTTTCTTGGCAGTGTAGTGCAGCTGAATTCAGATTGACCGTAGTCTTTCCTATCTATCGGTTCTCGGCCTTATAGTATGGGGATTTGCCTCCATACAAGCCTACCGCCTTCGACGCGCCCAACCATTCGCGCGCTCAGCTTCCTTCCTGCGTCACTCCATCCTTAAACGAAGACGCCCGGTACTGGAATTTTCGCCAGTTGTCCATCGCCTATGCTTTTCGCCTCGGCTTAGGTCCCGACTTACCCTGGGGCGACGAGCGTTGCCCAGGATCCCTTAGGCTTTCGGTGGACAGGATTCTCACCTGTCGTTTCGCTACTCATACCGGCATTCTCACTTCTTACCCGTCCAGCAGTCCTTCCGGTCTGCCTTCGTCCAGATAAGAACGCTCCCCTACCCAGT